>NZ_JAWUEB010000023.1:0-51928 GCF_036663535.1 Pantoea sp. T14 | reverse complement strand
CTCCTGAACCGCCATCCCGTTGCCGGTTTGCCGTGTCAGTGGAGGCGCATTATAGGGAGTTCTTCCGGGCTGACAAGAGTTTATTTCAAATAAATTATTGTTCGATTTAATTTTCAACAAATCGTGTTTTTTTAACTCGTCTTGCCTGGTAAACGTGCAAATTCTTGGGCGAAACGCGTCACTTGTTGCCAGTCAGTGTATTCAACTTCTTTACTTGAATCAGTTTCGCCACCGGTCATTCGCATAATAAGCTGAATCATAATGCGATCGAACCAGCGATAACGCGGATAACGTAACGCGCCAGCAAACACAGCACAGCAATCTGGTTGCCAAGGAGACTGATTAAGAAACTTAGCGGTATACGCATTTGTTTCAGGCGAGCGTTTCTCTGGTTTGCGCGCAGTTAGGTTTACGGAGAAGAAGCCACTGGAACGTTGCTGTAGTTCACGCTGATGGCGCTTAACAAACTCTGCTACTGCCGGATGAAAATGCCCATAGCGAATTGAGGCCCCAATCAGCACGCGATCATACTGTGTCCATTCAACATTGGTCGTATCCAAAATATTCAGCACATCGCATGCCTGCTTTCCTTCCAGCTCTTTCGCTATAGAAGAAGCGATGAGTTGCGTTTGCCCATCGCGGCTGGAAAAAAGAATCAGTGCTTTCATTGTTAGTATCCTTATTTATTACTCACGCCAGAAAGTTGGCGTAAACAGCACCAACAGCGTGAATACTTCGAGACGACCAAACAGCATCGTGGAGATCAAAATCCATTTAGCCACATCATTCATTGAGGTGAAGTTATCTGCCACCACCCCCAAGCCCGGGCCTAGATTATTCAGCGTTGCGGCGACTGCCGCAAATGCTGAGAAGTCGTCTACGCCTGTGGCGATAATTGCTAGCATGCTGATCAGGAACACCAGCGCATACGCAGAAAAGAATCCCCAAACCGCTTCAAGAATACGTTCCGGCAACGCGCGGTTACCCAGCTTGATGGTATAAACCGCATTGGGATGGACGAGACGCTTCAATTCGCGATTGCCCTGCTTACACAGCAACAGGATACGAATGACCTTTAACCCACCGCCCGTTGAGCCCGCACAGCCACCGATAAAAGCAGAGCAAAGCAGCAGCACTGGTAAAAACAGTGGCCACCGCGCAATGCTATCAGTAGTAAAGCCAGCGGTTGTCGCCATAGAAACGACCTGAAAGAAAGCCTGGTTCAACGTTTGCCAGCCGCTGGCATAAACATTATGAAACCACAGCACCAGCGTACAAATCATAACCAACGTGAGCTGCACACCAATAAACATGCGAAATTCAGGGTCACGCCAGTAAACACGTAAGTTGCGTCCACTTAGCAGTGAAAAGTGCAAACCATAATTACAGCCTGAGATCAGCAAAAATACCGCCACGATAGTGTTGATAGTTCCACTATTAAAGTAACCGAGGCTGGCATCATGTGTAGAAAAGCCGCCGATAGCGATGGTCGAAAAACTGTGGCCGATAGCATCAAATACGGGCATACCCGCCAACCAAAGCGCGATTGCACAGGCAATAGTTAATAACACATAGATTAACCACAACGTTTTGGCCGTTTCAGCGATACGTGGCCGCATTTTGTTATCTTTCAGGGGACCGGGCATTTCAGCACGATATAACTGCATTCCGCCTACGCCCAAAATAGGCAGAATCGCCACGGCTAAAACAATGATTCCCATCCCGCCGAGCCATTGCAGCATTTGGCGATAGAAGAGAATCGCTTTAGGAAGAGAATCTAATCCCACCAGCGTGGTTGCGCCGGTAGTGGTCAATCCAGAGAAGGATTCAAAGAACGCATCAGTAATAGAAAGATGGGGTTGCTCGGCAAAAATGAACGGCATCGCACCCACGCTGCCCAGCACCGTCCAAAACAGCACCACAATAAGAAACCCTTCTCGTGGTTTTAGCTCGGTCTTCTGTTTGCGGTTTGGCCACCACAGCAGTGAACCAATAACTAATGCCATCATAAACGTCTGACTAAAAGCACGACCGGCACCGTCGCGATAGATCAGCGCGACCAAACCTGGCAAGATCATCGTGACCGAAAAGAGGATCACCAGCAGACCGACAATGCGGGTAATGGCGCGAAAATGCATTCAGCCGTTCCTTTAAAAAGAGAGTAAACAGATCAAGGTGTGAGCGAGAAAAGCGTCAACGCGCCTCGACTAAAGTCTGACAGATTTTGTCTGAATCCATCAATTTGTCCATAAGGTAAGGCCAGCGTCAGGGAAATGCGATCTTGATAATGACTCTCTGCGATCTTGCCCTCAAAGCGAAGCAACAGACGTTCAATATCACTGAGTTGTGCGTAATCACACTGAAGCGAAAAGAGTTTCATTGGCACCTTTAGGGTGCGCGTCAGCTGTTTCAAACCTTGCTGTACGCCGCCGCCATAGGCTTTTACTAATCCACCAGTACCCAACATAATGCCGCCGTAATAGCGCACCACGACGGCAGTAATTTCACCGATGTTTGCACCCATCAGCTGTGCCAGCATCGGTTTACCCGCCGTTCCGGAAGGCTCGCCATCATCGGAGAAACCCAGCTGCTGCGAGTCATTGGGAGCACCAGCAACCCAAGCCCAACAATGATGACGCGCACCGGGATGTTCATTTCTGACCTGCTGAACAAAGGCACGTGCCGCTTCTACCCCGTCGGTATGAGCTAACAGAGTAATAAAGCGGCTTTTTTTAATCGTCTCCTCACTGACGTTTACCGCGTCAGCGGGAATGTCGAAGGCGTTCATCAGGCAAGATTCAAATCGCGCGTCATGTTTTCAATACGATTGGCATGAATCACTACATTATCTTCGATGCGCACGCCCCCAAACGGCTTCAGCGCATCAATGGCTTGCCAGTTAATGTGCTGGCTAAACTTACCGGCACGCAACGAAGCAAGCAGAGAGTCAATGATATAGAAACCCGGCTCAATAGTGATCACCATGCCCGGCTCCAGCACGCGAGTACAACGGAGATAAGGATATTGCGAAGGTGCTGCAAGATGAGTGCCGTGATCATCCTGCATAAAACCAGCCACATCATGCACCTGTAATCCCAGCGGATGGCCCAAGCCGTGCGGCATAAATGGCCCAGTAATATCTTCAGCCACCAGCGCTTCTTCACTGAGCCCCTGAACTAAATCGAACTTCAGCAGCAGTTTGGCAATACGCTGGTGCATTTGCAGATGGTAGTCGGTATAACGCACACCTGCTTTCAAAGTAGCAATCAGCGCCAGTTCTTCTGCATTCATCGCTTCTACTAAGCTGGCATAGAGCGATCCGCTTTGCGCTGCATAGCTACGGGTTAGATCAGCAGCGTAACCAAGATATTCAGCGCCAGCATCAATCAAAAAGCTGTGGCGTTTCGCCGGTGGTTGATGATCCAACTTGGTGTAATGCAACACCGCAGCATGTTCATTTAAGGCGATAATATTACCGTAAGGCACATCGGTATCGCGATGGCCCGTTGCCGTCAGGTAAGACTGATTGATGTCAAACTCGCTGAGACCAGCAGAAAAGGCTTCTTTTGCCGCACGATGCCCCGCAATCGCCACTTTTTGCGCCTGACGCATGCAGGCCAACTCATATTCGGTTTTGATGCTGCGATGATAATGCAGGAAATCGATCACCGCTTTAGGGTTCACATTGCCCGAAGAAATACCCAACTGCCCAGCTCGCTCAATAACCGGGCCGATATACGCAACGTTATCGCGCTGCGCGGGCAGCAGTTGTCCAATCTCATCCGCTTTTTTCAGACCAATAACTTCAACGTCATCAGTCCAAAAACTGTTCGGCAGCGGCTCGACGTTGTGCCAGTAATCAACCGGAGAATAAAACCAGAGCTTGGGTTTATTTACGCCATCAATCCAAAGCCAACAGTTAGGAACTTGAGTGACAGGAACCCAGGCTTTGAACTGTGGATTCACTTTGAAGGGATAACTGTGATCATCCAGAAATACCGTCAGCAATTCGCCGGAGTGAATCAGCATTGCATCAAGCTTATTGTGCGCCAGCACCTGCTGTGCCCGTTTTTGCAACGTAGCGATATGCGCGTGATACAGGGTTTTCAGTGAATCCATGGCCGTTTCTCCAGAGTCGCGAAATCGCCGCAGTTTAGCACAGCCGCAAAGTGGATGCCGTGTTCCGGGAGGTTGTGATCTTGTTAGCAAATACCTGAAGAGCCGTTTGCAAAAAATTAACATCACTTCCACACTCACGATCATCTGGTATGACCAGATCACCTTTCGTGGTTTCAGGAGACGCACATGCTCTACCAAGGCGCAAATCTTTCTCTTCACTGGCTGGACGAAGGCATCGCCGAGCTGGTTTTTGATGCACCCGGTTCGGTAAATAAACTCGACACAAAAACGGTGGCAAGTTTGGGCGAAGCCATCGCCGTACTGGAACAGCAACCAACTTTACGTGGTCTGGTGCTGAGCTCGGCAAAACCAGCGTTTATTGTGGGCGCAGATATCACGGAATTTCTGTCACTATTTGATGCGCCGACCGAAAAGCTCAGCCAGTGGCTAACTTTTGCAAACAGCATATTTAATCGACTCGAGGATTTACCGGTTCCAACCATTGCCGCTATTGACGGTTATGCCTTAGGTGGCGGCTGTGAATGTATTCTGGCCACCGATCTCCGTGTCGCCACGCCCACCGCACGTATTGGCTTACCCGAAACCAAACTGGGCATCATGCCAGGTTTTGGCGGTAGCGTACGTTTACCCCGCTTGCTCGGTGCCGACAGCGCCTTAGAAATTATTGCGGCAGGTAAAGATGTTGATGGTTTGAGCGCACTGAAACTCGGTTTAGTGGACGCGGTGGTTGAAAGCGACAAGCTGCGCCAGGCTGCAATCACTATGGTCAAAGAGGCTGCGGTGAATAATAGCTGGCGTCAACGCCGCGCGCCAAAGCTGGCCCCCTTGAAACTCAGCCCGATTGAAGCAGCGATGAGTTTCACTATTGCCAAAAGCATGGTGATGCAAACTGCCGGAAAACATTATCCTGCACCGCTGACTGCAGTTAAAACCATTGAAGCCGCTGCTGCGCTGGATCGTAACGATGCGCTAAAGCTGGAAACGGCTGCGTTTGTACCGCTGGCGCAATCTGATGAAGCTCGTGCTTTAGTCGGTATCTTCCTTAACGATCAATATGTCAAAGCGTTGGCAAAAAAACGCAGTAGTGAAAGCGGTGCGCCATCACAGGCTGCGGTTCTGGGCGCGGGCATTATGGGTGGCGGCATTAGCTACCAGTCAGCGTGGAAAGGCGTGCCGGTTAAAATGAAAGACATCAATCCGCAGGCGCTAACACTTGGCATGAATGAAGCCAGCAAGTTGCTTAATAAGCTGCTGGAGCGCGGAAAAATTGATGGCAGCAAACTGGCGAGCGTCATTGCTACCATCCAACCGACATTGGATTACTCTGGCTTTGAGCAGGCCGATATCGTGGTGGAAGCCGTGGTAGAAAATCCGCTGGTTAAAGCTAAGGTACTGGCTGAAACCGAACTTCATCTGCGTCAGGACGCCATTCTGGCCTCAAACACCTCCACCATCCCTATCAGCCAACTGGCACAAGCGCTGCAACGTCCCGAGAATTTCTGCGGGATGCACTTCTTTAATCCCGTGCCGCGTATGCCACTGGTTGAAGTCGTGCGTGGTGAGAAAACCAGCGAAGCGACGATCGGTAAAGTGGTGGCCTGGGCCAGCAAAATGGGTAAAACGCCGATTGTGGTAAATGATTGCCCCGGTTTTTTCGTCAACCGCGTATTGTTCCCCTACTTCGCCGCTTTTAGCTTGCTGCTACGCGATGGAGCGGACTTCCGTCACATTGATAAAGTCATGGAAAAACAGTTCGGTTGGCCGATGGGCCCAGCGTGGCTGCTGGATGTGGTCGGCATTGATACTGCACATCATGCGCAAAGCGTCATGGCCGATGGTTTTCCACAGCGCATGAAGAAAAATTATCGCGATGCCATCGATGTCCTGTTTGATGCCAATCGTTACGGCCAAAAGAACGGCAAAGGTTTCTGGCATTGGGAAGAAGATAAGAAAGGAAAGCTGAAAAAAGTGGCAGATGCGGAAGTGGATACGCTGCTGCAACAGGTTTGCCAGCCGAAACGCGAGTTCACGGATGAAGAGATTCTTAACCGCATGATGCTGCCGATGCTGAACGAAGTGGTGCGCTGCCTGGAAGAACAGATTGTCGCCTCACCTGCCGAAGCGGACATGGCCTTGGTTTATGGCTTGGGCTTCCCACCATTCCGTGGTGGCGCGTTGCGCTATCTCGATACGCTGGGCAATAGCAATGTGGTTGATCAAGCGAAACGTTATACCTCGCTCGGTGCTCTCTACGAGCTGCCCGCGTTGCTGCTGCAGAAAGCTCACCAGCATGAAAGCTGGTACCCCGCCGCCAAACCCATTGATGAAGCTGCGCTGAAAAGCGCCTGAGGTAAAGAATATGGAAAATGTGGTGATTATTGATGCGGTGCGTACACCAATGGGCCGCTCGAAAGGCGGCGCGTTCCGCCATATACGCGCCGAGGATCTTTCGGCACACCTGATGCGTGAATTGCTGAGTCGCAATCCCGCGGTAAATGCCTCTACACTGGATGACATTATCTGGGGCTGCGTTCAACAAACGCTGGAGCAAGGTTTTAATATTGCTCGTAATGCGGCGCTGTTGGCAGAGATTCCGCACCGCGTGCCGGCAACAACCGTCAATCGTTTATGCGGTTCTTCTATGCAGGCATTACACGATGCGGCACGCACCATTATGGTTGGCGATGCCCACAGTTGCCTGATTGGCGGCGTTGAGCATATGGGGCATGTGCCCATGAGCCACGGCGTAGATTTTCATCCCGGATTAGGCCGCACGGTGGCGAAAGCCGCAGGTATGATGGGATTAACTGCCGAAATGCTGGCACACATGCATCACATCAGCCGTGAGCAGCAAGATGCTTTCGCGCTACGCTCACATCAGCGCGCATGGCAAGCCACACAACGTGGCGATTTTCAGCGCGAGATTGTCGCTACTTACGGCCACGATGTTGATGGTGTCTTGAAGCGCTATGACTTTGATGAAGTGATTCGTGAAGAGACCAGTCTTGAAGGGCTGGCAGCACTGAAACCGGCGTTCGATCCGGTAAATGGTACCGTCACAGCAGGCACATCATCTGCATTATCAGATGGCGCAGCGGCCATGTTGGTGATGAGCGAAAGCCGCGCGCGTGAACTGGGCCTGACGCCACGTGCACGTATAAGAAGCATGGCGGTGGTGGGTTGCGATCCTTCTATCATGGGTTATGGTCCGGTTCCTGCCAGCAAGTTGGCATTAAAACGCGCCGGGCTAAGCATCAGCGATATCGATATTTTTGAGTTGAATGAAGCATTTGCAGCGCAAACGCTGCCGTGCATTAAAGATTTGGGATTGTTGGAGCAGATGGATGACAAAATCAATTTGAATGGCGGCGCTATTGCACTCGGACATCCGCTGGGTTGTTCAGGCGCACGTATCAGCACCACATTACTGAACATCATGGAACGACGCGATGCCCAATTTGGCCTTGCAACAATGTGCATCGGCTTAGGTCAGGGCATCGCTACCGTATTCGAACGTCTTTAATACGTTGAGTCTCAACCTGGCTGTTTTTACCCGCCTGTCAGAGGCGGGTTTTTTCTGTTTGCCAATGCGTTATCAAATGAAGGCGAAAGCATCACCGTACATTTGTGCTTCAACCGCGCCGCGTTCGGCACAGAAGCGATCGCGGGCAATTTTCGCCATCTCAAAACGGCCGGCAATATAAATTTCATGCTCGCTCAGCGTACTGAAATCCTGCATTACCGCGGTAAGCACCGTGCCGGATCGACCTTGCCAGCCCTGTTCTGGCTGTTCAACGACCGGGATCACTTTGAGATTAGGATGCTTAACTGACAGCGCATTGAGCTCTTCCAAATCGTACAAGTGTTTCAACTCACGGCCGCCCCAGTAAATGGCAATATCGCGGTTCGGCTGCTGCGCCAGTGCGGTAAGCAGAATAGAACGCGCATAAGAGAAGCCTGTTCCACCTGCGATCAAAATTACCGGCTTAGTACTCTCTTCACGCAGCCAGGCATCACCATGCGGAATATCCACAGTAATTTGGCGATCGTCACGAATACGATCCATCACGGCCATTGCATACAGGTTCAGGTCGGAAGCCCCGATATGCAGCTCAATAATTTCTTTTTCCATCGGCGTCGATGCCAGCGAAAACGGGCGCTTATCGCGTTCGTCCATCACCACCATCAAATACTGTCCCGCGCGAAAATTAAAATCCGCTTCTGGAATCAGACGAACGCGATACACCGTGTCGGTAATCGCTTCAACTGAAGTTACTTTACAGCTTAACGTTGTCATGCGTTCCCTCTGTCGGGTCGTCTTTATGGTTGTGCTCACCGTCAGCGTTGTGGCGGCTGATCGAAAATACCTAACTCATCCCAGATGGCGTCAATGCGCGCCGTGACCGCAGGATCTTTCTCAATGGGCGTTCCCCATTCACGCTGCGTTTCACCCGGCCATTTGTTGGTCGCATCAAGTCCCATTTTCGATCCCAAACCGGAAACCGGTGAGGCGAAATCGAGGTAATCGATCGGCGTATTCTCAACTAATACCGTATCACGCGCGGGGTCCATACGGGTTGTAATCGCCCAAATCACATCGTTCCAGTCACGCGCATTAACGTCGTCGTCACACACAATAACAAATTTGGTGTACATGAACTGCCGTAGGAATGACCAGACGCCAAACATTACCCGTTTAGCATGTCCCGCGTACTGTTTTTTGATCGTGACTACTGCCAGGCGATATGAGCAGCCTTCAGGCGGTAAATAGAAATCAACAATCTCCGGGAACTGCTTGATAAGGATCGGTACCAGTACTTCATTCAGCGCCACACCTAAAACCGCAGGTTCATCTGGTGGGCGTCCGGTATAGGTTGAATGATAGATCGCTTGATGACGCTGCGTTATATGCGTCACGGTAAATACCGGGAAACTGTCTACTTCATTGTAGTAGCCAGTGTGGTCGCCGTAAGGGCCTTCAGGTGCCATGTCGCCAGGTTCGATATAGCCCTCCAAAACGATTTCCGCGCTGGCCGGAACTTCAAGATCGTTGGAGAGGCATTTCACGACTTCGGTCTTATTGCCACGAAGTAAGCCGGCAAAGGCATATTCAGACAACGTATCAGGCACCGGTGTCACTGCACCAAGGATGGTAGCAGGATCCGCACCCAGCGCGACAGAAACCAGAAAGCGCTCACCCGGATGCGCTTTACTCCACTCCTGAAAGTCGAGTGCGCCACCGCGATGCGAAAGCCAGCGCATGATCAACCGATTTTTGCCGATGACCTGCTGGCGATAAATGCCCAGATTTTGACGCTCTTTATGAGGGCCACGCGTCACGGTTAACCCCCAGGTAATAAGCGGCGCGGCATCACCAGGCCAACATTTCATTACCGGGATACGCGATAAATCCACTTCATCACCGCTGAACACCACTTCCTGACAAGGCGCATTGCGCAGACGTTTAGTCGGCATGTTCAGCACTTGTTTGAACTGCGGCATCTTGTCGAACAGATCGCGGAACCCTTTAGGCGGCTCAGGTTCTTTTAAAAATGCCAGCAATTTGCCAACTTCACGCAGGGCGCTCACCTCTTCCTGTCCCATGCCCATCGCCACACGTTTTGGTGTGCCAAACAGGTTGCACAGTACCGGCATGTCATACCCTTTTGGGTTTTCAAACAACAATGCAGGCCCGCCAGCACGTAAGGTACGGTCGGCAACCTCCGTCATTTCCAGTATGGGATCGATCTCTTGGGTGATGCGCTTTAATTCACCACGCTGCTCTAACAGCGCGAGGAAGTCTCTTAAATCATGATATTTCATGCGGCTTTAGCTTTCCGGCCAGAGTGAAGCGGCCATTATAAGGCCGAATATCTTGGTATGTTGAGGTTTATGCGGCAACCTTAATCGCAGCGAAAAGGAACCAGCGATTGCAGTGCGCTGACATCGTAACAATGCTGAATCGGCTGGTTGTGACGGAACAGTTTAAAATCTTCATCACGCACGCTGAAGTAATTGAGACGATCTTCGCTGACGTGCAGAAAACTGCCTTCACGCAGCGCTATTACGGATTCATCAGGATTAACGGCGCAGAACTCTGCCAGCCGCTCATCACGCGTTTCACCCATGTGACCGCTGACGTGGGCGTCAATATAATGAGGATTGATTTGAACCGGGAACAAACCTAGCGCAGGCAACACCACAGTGCTGCGAACTGGCATGTCATTGGTGGTGCGGATCGACGGTGTCGCCACGTTACAACCCGCGCTCCAACCGACGTAAGGCACGTTACGCTCACGGACTGCGCGCTGAATCGGCACAACCAGCCCTTTTTCATGCAGCATCTGATTCAAAAACCAGGTGTTTCCGCCACTGACCAGAATCAGTTCTGCCTGTTCAATCGCCTCAACAGCGGATGAAAAATCCTGGATAGAGCGCACTGAAATTCCCAGCGAAACGCTAAGATCGACGGCACGCTGTTGCTGGTCGCCGCGAATAATCGCATAGGGAATAAGCACAGCAGAAGTGATACCGCGCTGGGCAATCATCGCGTGCAGCTGAGGCTGCGCATAACCCAACAGCGGTGCATCATCCGCTAACTTGCCATTGCTCAACAGAAACAGTTCCATCAGGTGATCCTTTTCGCATAGGTAATGGGCATCGAGTCTGATACAGAGGATAGCGGGACGTCAATTTCCAATCCGCTTTTCTGAAGCCATTCCGCATGTTAAGAAAAGTCTCAGTTTATTTTAGCGTCTCACCCCTTTCAGCGTTTCGATGCGCTATAACTCTGGCAGCAGGTTTGGTATTCTTAGCGTCCATTCGATGGGAGCAGTTATGGAATCCTGGTACTTACTTTATTGCAAACGTGGACAGCTCTTGCGCGCTAAGGAACACCTGGAGCGGCAAGAAGTCAATTGCCTCAGCCCGATGATCGCGCTGGAAAAAATTGTGCGCGGCAAACGCACTACAGTAAGTGAACCGCTGTTCCCTAACTATTTGTTTATCGAATTTGATCCAGAAGCCATTCATACTACGACCATTAGCAGCACACGCGGCGTCAGCCACTTTGTGCGTTTTGGCACAACACCCGCAACCGTCCCTTCTGCTGTTATCGAAGCGCTGCAAACCGATGCACCGCAAATTTTGCTCGACCCAGAGACGCCGCAAATCGGTGACGAAGTCATCATCATCGAAGGCACTTTTGAAGGTCTGCGCGCTATTTTTGCGGAACCAGATGGAGAAACGCGTTCTATATTGCTGCTAAACCTGCTCAACAAGCAGGTCATGCGTAGCGTAGATAACAAACAGTTTCGCAAGGCTTAAAGCAGACGAAATAGCGTTCGCGCATTGTGATCGACGCGCGCAGTCAACGCCTTAACATCCTCTCCTCGCCAGGTAGCAACCTGTTGAACAATATGCGGTAAAAAACAGGGCTCATTGCGACGGGAAGTCGGACGTGGCCGCATATCACGCGGCAACAAATAAGGCGAGTCGGTTTCCAGCAGCAGACGATCCGCTGGAATCAACGGCAGCATCTCACGCAGTTCCAGTCCTCGACGTTCGTCGCATACCCAACCAGTAATGCCTACCGACAAGCCTAAACTCAGGCAAGCCTCCAGTTCGTCACGCGTGCCGGTAAAACAGTGCAACACCGCGCCGGGCAGTTTAGGCAACCAAGGCTCCAGTACCGCAACGAAGCGATCGTGCGCTTCACGGCAGTGCAGGAAAACCGGCATATTCAATTCCGCCGCTAAAGCCAACTGAGCATCAAAAGCATATTCCTGCTGTTGATGCGCCGATAAATTGCGATTGAAGTCGAGCCCGCATTCACCAATCGCCACCACTTCGGGTTTTCCCGCCAAACGGCGTATTGAGCTGGCGATTTCAGCTGACCATTCGCTGGCATGATGCGGATGTACGCCTGCCGTAGACCAGCAGAAGTTTGGCTGGCCCGCCGCAAGCCGCTGCGCTTGCTGGCTTTCCAGCGCATTGGTGCCGGTAATCAGCATGCCGGTGACGCCCGCTTCGCGCGCGCGTTTAACCACCTTTTCCCGGTCGGAGGCGAATTGCGTGCTGGTCAGGTTTACACCGATATCAAACATACTTTTTCCCATTTGTAAGAGAGATATAAACAAAAACCGCCCAGAAGGCGGTTTGGATTCAACTTTATCCCGCCGATGCGGGGCGCTCTTAATAGAGACATCAGGATTCGGTGTTCTGTTCCTCATCCTGCTCTCGGCGGCCTTTCCCCACATAGTAACGTGAGAAGAATACGCCGACTTCAAACAGGCAGTACATCGGAATAGCGAGCAAAGTTTGGGAAAAAACGTCCGGCGGCGTCAGCAGCATGCCAACGACAAAGGCACCCACCAAAATATAAGGGCGTTTTTTTCTTAAATCATCTGGATTAGTGATACCAGTCCAGCAAAGCAGCACAATCGCTACCGGCACCTCAAACGCTACACCAAACGCCATAAATAACGTCATGACGAAATCGAGATAGTTGGTGATATCGGTCGCGATGGTAACGCCCTGCGGTGCCGTTTTGGCAAAAAAGCCAAAGGCCAGCGGAAACACAATGAAGTAGGCAAAAGCTACACCGATATAAAACAGCAGCGTACTGGAGAACAGCAGCGGCATGACCAGCTTGCGTTCATGACGATATAACGCTGGCGCTATAAAGGCCCAAACCTGATACAGAATCACCGGCACTGCGAAAAATACCGACACAATAATAGTCAGCTTTATCGGCGTAAAAAACGGTGATGCGACATCCGTTGCGATCATGCTAGCGCCGGCCGGCATCTGACTAATCAGCGGCGAGGCAACCAGATGATAGATATCGTTAGCAAAGTAAATCAGCGCCAGGAAGATCACCAAAACGGCGATGATACAGTTCAGCAGGCGCTTGCGCAGCTCAATCAGATGGCTGATGAGCGGTTGGGTATCTTCAACGGCCATTATCGTTCATCACTTGCAGAAGAGGTTGTTGCTGTGCTGTGGGCGGTGGCTGACTTTTCAAGTTTCACCGCTGGCGTGGCTTCGACGCTACCGGGAGCCTGGGCAGGCGCGCTGGCCTGGCCTTCCGCTGTCGCCGGCGTCACAGGATGAGAAACCTGCGCTGACTCGACAGGTTTCTGCTGCGGAGCATGAATGGTGTTCGCTTCGTCTTCCTCTTTTTCGATATCAATGCTCTGTTGATAGGAGCGCTTCATCGAATCCGCCGTTTTACGCAGCTCTTCCATTGAGTCTTTTAGCTCAGGCGAAAGCGTGCCGCGGCCCGCTTCTTCGACCTTCTTCAGGCTGTCTTGCAACTCTTGCAGTTTCAGCTCTTGCGCCAGCTCGTTTTGCACATTGGCTGCCAGCGAACGTATCGCCCTGATCCAGCCGACTACGGTTTTCACCGCAACCGGTAAACGTTGCGGGCCGAGAACAATCAGCCCGATAACGAACACCAATACCAGTTCACTAAAACCAATATCGAACACGGTTTACACCTGCTTGTCGTTCTTGGCTTCTTCTTTGTTAGCCGAGGTTTGCTGTTTGTCCGCCAGCGTTTTGGCGTTGAAGTCAGCGTCCTGCTCGTTCGGGTGATCCTTTTTATTGTCCTCATCACCCATGGCTTTTTTGAAGCCACGAATTGAGGAGCCCAAATCCGAACCCAGATTGCGTAATTTATTGGTACCGAAAAGAAGTACAACAATCACGGCAATAATTAACAATTGCCAAATACTGATACCGCCCATGGGATAGCCTCTAATATTCTGTGAAAAACTGTTGAATAATGCACCACAGAGAGCCTGTATAAATTCAGGCCTGAGCCAGCGACATTACCGCGTTTTGTGCTGGAGTGACAATCAGTTTGTCTTACGCCAGCCAATTAACCAAGAGACAATCCCCGCTGCCATTAACACGGCAGGAAAGAAGTCCCATTCCGGTCGACTCAAGAGTACCGCCGTGCCGCTTAACAACAGCGTGGCACCGACGCCAAACAGATACTTCGCCTGATGATGGCGGGTACGCTGCGCATTGAGATCGCCCACTAACTTATCGACGCTATGCCGCAAAAGCTTATGCTGACGCATGCTGTCGTAAAACAGTTCCGGCAGTTCAGGCAATTTTTCTGCCCAGAATGGCGCTTTTTCTTTCACCGCACGAATGATTGCCGGGATACCGATCTGATCCTTGATCCAGTCTTCAAGGAAAGGTTTTGCCGTCTTCCACAAATCCAGTTGCGGATAGAGCTGACGTCCAATCCCTTCTACATAGAGTAGCGTTTTTTGCAGCAAAACCAGCTGCGGCTGTACTTCCATATTGAAGCGACGTGCCGTATTAAACAGATTCAGCAGCACGTGACCAAAAGAAATCTCAGCCAGCGGCTTCTCAAAAATCGGTTCGCAGACGGTACGGATAGCAAATTCAAAATCTTCAACATTCGTATCTGGCGGAACCCAACCAGAGTCGACGTGTAATTCAGCGACCTTTTTGTAATCACGGTTAAAAAAGGCGATGAAATTTTCAGCTAAATAGCGTTTATCTTCTTTGTTAAGCGAGCCCACAATGCCGCAGTCGATGCCGATATATTGCGGATCTTCTGGATGATCGTAGCTCACGAAGATATTGCCGGGATGCATGTCTGCATGGAAAAAGCTGTCGCGAAAAACCTGAGTGAAGAACACCTGAACGCCGCGCTCGGCGAGCAATTTCATGTTCACGCCGTGTTGTTCAAGCGTCACTACATCTGAGATAGGGATGCCATAAATGCGCTCCATCACCAGCATTGTTTCGCTGCAGTAGTCTGAATAAATCTCAGGCACATACAGCATGCGGCTATCTTCAAAGTTACGACGCAGCTGAATAGCATTCGCCGCTTCACGCAGCAAATTCAATTCATCAATCAAGGTTTTTTCATAATCACGCACCACTTCAAGCGGGCGCAAACGGCGACCATCTGGCAGCAAGCGCGGCACCCAACGCGCTAAGCGATAGATCAGCTGCATATCTGCTTTGATCACAGGCAGGATGTCTGGGCGGATCACCTTGATAACGATTTTCTTACCATTGGATTTCAGCGTCGCGGTGTGAACTTGCGCTATCGAGGCCGACGCCAGCGGTTTGATATCAAAATCATCAAACCAGGTTTCAATCGGTGCACCCATCGAGGCTTCAATCTGCGCTTTCGCTTTGACGCCATCAAAAGGCGCAACACGGTCCTGCAAAATAGCCAGTTGGTCAGCAATCATTGGCGGGAATAGATCGCGACGCGTTGATAGCATCTGGCCAAATTTAATCCACACTGGCCCAAGCTGCTCCATGGCCATACGCAAACGCGCACCAATCGGCTCTTCAACGTGCTTATTGGGAATCCAGAAAACGCAGCGACGCCACAGACGAAGCGGAAGGGTAATGCGCATTTGAGGGATTAATTCATCAAGGCCGTAAGTTAAAAAAACCTTGATAATGAAATACAAGCGGCGGATCTCACCAAAACTCATTTCGCCTCCAGCTGCGCTAAACGCGCAGTGAGCGCATCAAGCGAACGTTCCATCGCGTCTACCTCTTCGGAAAACCAGGCTAACTCCAGCGCGCCGGGTGCAACGCGCCACTCTTCAGTAATCGCCTGACCTAAATAATCTTGGCGCCGTTGCACTTCGCCTTTTACAAAACGCAAAGCACGCTGTGCGCCTTGGCTAATGCCTTGGGCCGCGATATCACCGATCCAGGGTGCCAAATATTCGGCGGGATCCAGCTCAGCCAGATCCATAAGTGCAGAAAATTGCTGCACCACCTGCAAGTCGCCTTCAACCTCCAGTTCACCGCTGCGGATCAGGCTGGTGAGCTGTTGACGATCGCGCAGTTTCGGCAATGTTTTTAGCTGGGTGATCACCGTGCAATCGCTGACATCCTGCCAATCACCCAACACATCCAGCTGTTGCTCGCTGAACACCAGCACTAAAGGATTGGAAAATTCGCTCAAACGCAGCGTCAGTACTTTACCTGCCAAACGTTGGCGCGCAGCTTTCAGGCCGCGGTCGCGATACAGCACACGGTTCAGTGCACTCTCAAGTCCGGCAGTGATTAGGGGCGTTAAGGTCATCACCATAGTCGTTTAGAACTTAAATCCACGGTGCAGCGCAACGATGCCGCCGGTCATATTGGAGTAGGTGGTATTTTCAAATCCAACATCGTTCATCATCGCCTTCAGGGTTTCCTGATCGGGATGCATACGGATTGACTCGGCCAGATAGCGATAGCTTTCTGCGTCTTGTGCCACCAACTGGCCAATACGCGGCAGGATGTGGAAAGAATACGCATCGTAAGCTTTGCTTAATGGCTCAAGCATCGGCTTAGAAAACTCCAACACCAGTAAACGTCCGCCCGGCTTTAATACGCGAAACATCGACGCCAGCGCTTTCTCTTTTTCGGTCACGTTACGCAGACCAAAAGAGATGGTGATGCAGTCAAAGTAGTTATCCGGGAACGGCAGCGCTTCGGCATTTGCCTGCACGTAATTGACGTTGCCAACCACGCCGAGATTGCGCAGTTTTTCGCGACCCATTTTCAGCATGGAACTGTTGATGTCAGCCAGTACAACCTGACCCGTTTCACCAACCAAACGAGAGAACTTTGCGGTTAAATCACCGGTTCCGCCCGCCAAATCTAATACACGTTGACCACGGCGCACGCCGCTGCTGTCAATGGTAAAACGCTTCCAGATGCGATGAACGCCAAACGACATTAAGTCATTCATCACGTCATATTTTGCCGCTACGGAATGAAACACGTCCGCGACTTTGTCAGCCTTCTCGCTTTTAGCGACCGTCTGAAAGCCAAAATGGGTAGTTTCCTGCTGTGATTCATCTGCCATCGGTTTTACCTGCTCCACAAACAATTCTTCACGAAGTGTATCAGAGTCACGGAAGTCAGGCACGCAGCGCCCATGTTATTCATGGAGGCGTCTCACACGTAAGTCGCTGTCATCCGCTTCGTTTTCATCTTCTAACTCATCTTCAGCATCGCTTTCTGGCTTTGCACGTTCCACCAGCAAAGGATTGATTGAGCGCTTCACTTCAACCCCAAGGTCCCGAAAACCTTCGCTTTGCGCAATGAGATTTCCGCGCCCTTCTGCCAGCTTCTTCATCGCCTCGCGATAGCTGTTTTGCGCTTTATCCAGATTGACGCCAATCCCGCTCATGTCATCCACAAACAGCCGCATCTTGTCATACAGTTTTGCCGCACGCTCGGCGATACGCTGTGCATTGCGGCTTTGATGTTCATAACGCCACAGATTATTGATGGTACGTAGCGCCACCAGCAGCGTGGTTGGGCTAACGAGCATGATGTTCTGCTGTAGCGCTTCACTGATCAGTTCTGGCTGGCGATCAATAGCCAACAAAAAGGCTGGCTCAACCGGAATGAACATCAACACATAATCCAGCGATCGTAAACCCGGCAATTGTTGATAATCTTTGCGCCCGAGCAAGCGAATGTGTCCGCGCATTGCGCTGATATGTTCCTGAATCGCCTGCTCGCGATCAACTTCATCTTCCGCGTTGAAGTAGCGTTCATAGGCAACCAGCGTCATTTTAGCGTCAATCACCACATCCTTATCTTGCGGTAAACGAACGATCACATCCGGTTGCATCCTGCCCTGCTGTTCCGACTGAATGCTGACTTGAGTTTCATATTCGTAGCCTTCGCGCAGACCTGATGCTTCCAGCACCCGGCTCAACACCACTTCGCCCCAGTTTCCCTGGATTTTATTATCGCCTTTCAGCGCTTTAGTAAGGTTAACCGCTTCCTGCGCCATCTGGGCATTCAGCTGCTGGAGCTGACGAATTTCATGTGTGAGCGTATGGCGTTCGCGCGCCTCAAGGCCAAAACTTTCATGAACCTGACGCCGAAAACCATCCAGCTGTTCACGCAGCGGGCTAATCAGGCTGTTTAGACTTTGGCGGTTCTGTTCATCGACGCGCCGCCCGCTGTTTTCAAAAATGCGGTTAGCGAGATTTTCAAACTGGGCGCTCAGGCGCTGTTCACTGTTGGTCAGCAGACGCTGCTTCTCTTCCGTGGCGAAACGCGTCTCTTCCAGTCGGATGGTGACTTCACGCAGCTCAGCTTCCTGAGCACTATTAACTTCCAGCTGATTACGCAACTCGCGATTCAGCTGCTCGCTTTCGCTGCGCCAATAATCCAACTGTTGCAGACGCTCATTCGCCCCGCTCAACGCACCATGCAGTTGACGAAGTTCTTGCTCGCGTTGCTGAGATTGTTGTTGAAGTTGGTCGATATGCAGCTGCTGGCGCTGTTGTGCTGCTTCCAGCAAGCGACGCTCGGTAGCAAAACTGGCGAGTTGTTGACTGGCGCGCAGTTGCGCCAGTATCCAGCCAATGCCCAAGCCTGCCAGCGCCAGGCAGGCGCTGATAATGATGTGCTGATCCATGATTCCCTCGCCAGATGCGTTGCTGAGGGAAAAGGTAGAGTCGCACTGTATGAATGTCCAGACAATTCTGCCCGGCGTTAAGGCGTTATAACGCTCTGACGCTCAGCGTGCCTGCTTGCCAGTCATCAATCAGGAAAAACGGCATCGGCAGCACCCATTCTCCTTTTTTAACTTTCGCCGGATAATTCCAGGTATTGCCGCCGTAAGTGATTTCAACCTGCTGCTCTTCGCCGTCAACGCCATTGGTTTTTCCTGCCATGCTGGCAAAACCAGCGTTGCTGCCTACATGGAAACTGTCCGTTTTCCAACGTATCGGTGCATGTGCTGGCCAAGGCTGCGCCTGATAAAAATTAAAGATATCATCGTGATTGAGAATACTTTCTCGCACTGTTGGCCATAAGGCGACTTTCAGGAAGTACTGATCGGTAAAGCGTTCGCTGCCTTCATATTGTGCAATGAAGTCACGCATCGACTGTTCAACGTTGTTAAATACGCCATGACAGCCGCCCCACATTCCTGCCAGCAATAATTCGGTGTGTGAATAATAGTCACGCATATGGTGGAACCAGTATGGCGAAGCTAGCCAGGCGTTAACCGCCGCCACTTCACGTTCCGAAAGCAAGGAATCTGCGTCACGCACGATGTAGCGTTTTACCGCAGGATCATCCATCACCAGGAAACGCCAAAGCGTAGGGAAAATAGTTTTTTCATGCGACATATCTACTAACTGTACATGCCGCTGCTCAAGGCGCTGCCAGACATGTTTCGGCACGGTGTCGTCAAGATAGACTCGGCAAACCCAGCCCGGATAGAACTCTTGTGCCACCTCCACGTTTTTGATCAGCGTTTCGCAATAGCGCGGCTGACCACCATAAAGGCTAAACGAAATCACGTTTTGTTCAGGCTGGCTAAGATCGATGGGTTCGGGTTGCGGTGCAGGATAAGCGTAGCGCTGGCCTTGACTAAAACGTGCATCTGACTGATTCAGTGATTCCAGGCCATAACGCGCCACTTCTTCATTTTTACCTAACCAACCGCAGACTTCTGTCAGGCCATCCAACCAGGTTTCCGAAGCGGTGGCACGCAATGCAGCAGGTGCCTGATAGATTTTTTGGTAAATTTTGTAGGATTTATTGTATTGACCCAGACGCATCAGGCAGAGCGCATAATCGCTCAGCACTTGCATTTGATTAGGCATAAAACGCAGAACTTCTTCACAGCATTTCATCGCCTGCTGGAAATTATTCTGGCTCATCGCGACGCGGAAGCGCGCGGCGCTGTTTTCCATTTGCGCTTGCAGCGCAGCGGGATTAGGTCCAAAGGAAGGTAGACGTACAGGAATCGTATTGCGCATAAGAAAGTTCTCAGGTTCAGCTGAAATGGCGCGCATCTTAAGGGAAGCAGCAGGTTAACCTTTATAAGCCCGGTCTTGAAACCTGCTGCCGCGCGCGTTATAGCAAGCGACGCGCCGCTTCTACAACAATCTTCACCGCATCGCTTTCGGTCTGTTTCATGGTCGCCGCATCTGGAATCTCTTTCTGCGTACGATTCACGATAACGCCCGCCACCATACCGGCTCGCAGCCCTTGGCTGGCGCACATGGTTAACAGTGTAGCGGATTCCATCTCATAGTTGAGAACACCCATCTGTTGCCACTCTTTCATTGAACCTTGAAAGCGGCTGACGACGCGTCCTGAAACAGTGTCATAGCGTTCCTGACCTGGATAAAAGGTGTCGGAAGATGCCGTGATACCAATATGGGTAGCTGCGCCACACTCCTCTGCTGCCGCAACCAAGGCAGTCGTGCAGGCAAAATCCGCTACTGCGGGGAATTCCATCGGTGCAAAGTGCAGGCTGGCACCATCTAAACGCACTGATGCGGTTGTGACTAATACGTCACCTACATTAATGTGCGGTTGAATCGCGCCGGTGGTACCAACACGCAAGAAGGTGCGCACCCCAAGCTGGGCCAGCTCTTCAACCGCAATGGAAGTGGAAGGCCCGCCGATACCGGTTGAGCAAACAATCACCGGTTTACCATCCAGTTTTGCTAGCCATGAGGTAAATTCACGGTGCGAAGCCAGATGCTGCGCATCGTCCATCAGTCCGGCGATTTTCTTAACGCGCTCCGGATCGCCGGGCACAATGGCTAAAGTCGCCCCTTGCAGATCGGCTTTGGTAAGACCAAGGTGGAAAACGTCAGACTGTGTCATTTCAGACTCCTGATTAAAAGAAAGTAGCGCGCCACTTTACGTCAGCCCGCCCGATAAATATGTGATAACACTCACTTCATAAAATGAAAGTTACATTTTTTATCAGAAAACATGCGATCAATATCACACATTGAGTTTAAGTAATCCCGCACTGCTACAAGCTGTACTGTGAAGCCAGTCAGCGCAATGTTAAAGAGGTAGGTGATTTTATCTGTTGCTGACTCTGTTACCCCTTGTCTGGTCCGCGCGAAATCTGGCCAGGCTATAGTTACGTGATTGCGCTATTGCTTGCACGGAGAAAACAATGAAAACCGAAGATAATATGGCACAAAAATCAGCGGGAGGCGGCTTTGCACCTGCAGTGCAGCCGACTGCTTCTACGACCATTTTTACTGAAAGCCCCGACATTCAATTCGGCGAAACCTCAGTCCCAAGCCAGGGCGAGAACATGCCTGCTTTTTTTGCCAAACCCAAAGGTGCTGAAGGCCCATTGCCGGTCGTGCTCGTCGTGCAGGAAATTTTTGGCGTACATGAACATATTCGCGATATTTGCCGCCGTCTGGCGCTAGAGGGTTATCTGGCGGTTGCACCTGAACTCTATTTTCGCGAAGGCGACCCGAACGAGTACACCGATATTCCCACGCTATTTAAAGAACTTGTGAGCAAAGTGCCCGACACACAAGTGCTCGCCGATCTCGATCACGCGGCCAATTGGGCAGCGCGTAACGGCGGTGATATTCGCCGGATGGGCATTACCGGCTTCTGCTGGGGCGGTCGTATCAGTTGGCTTTACGCAGCACATAATCCACAGTTGCGTGCCGCCGTGGCGTGGTATGGCCGCGTAATGGGAGACAAAACCATGAAGCAGCAAAAACATCCAATTGATATTGCTGTCGATCTTTCCGCGCCGGTGCTGGGTTTATATGGCGGGCAGGATGAGAGCATCCCCCTGGAAAGCGTGGAGCAGATGCGTCAGGCGATACATGCTGCAAATGCCAAAGCTGAAATCATCGTTTATCCCGAAGCAGGCCATGCTTTTAATGCCGATTATCGACCCAGCTACCACGCAGAGTCAGCCAAAGATGGCTGGACGCGCATGCTGGCCTGGTTTAAACAATACGGTGTTGCGCCATCCGCTTAACCAATAAAAAGGGGGCGCCTGAGCGCCCCAAAGATTCAACTCAACACACCTTTACACTTTTTCACCACGCAGGTTTTTCGCTGCTGTGACCATGTTCGCCAGCGCTTGGCGCGTTTCGGTCCAGCCACGCGTTTTCAGGCCGCAATCTGGGTTCACCCACAGACGCTCTTCTGGAATACGCTTAGCCGCCTTCTGCAACAGCGCTTCTATCCATTCAACGCTTGGTACATTTGGCGAGTGAATGTCATACACGCCTGGACCAATTTCGTTCGGATATTCGAAGTCTCTAAACGACTCCAGCAGATCCATATCTGAACGTGAGGTTTCGATGGTGATCACGTCCGCATCCAGCGCCGCAATAGAATCCATGATGTCGTTGAACTCGCAATAACACATGTGGGTGTGAATCTGCGTGTCGTCTTGCGCTACGGCAGCATTCAGACGGAAAGCATCAACGGCCCATGTCAGGTATGCAGCCCAATCAGATTGATGCAGCGGCAGACCTTCGCGCAGTGCGGGTTCGTCGATCTGGATGATGCCGATGCCCGCCTTTTCCAAATCGACTACTTCATCACGCAGCGCCAGCGCAATTTGCTTAGCGATGGTTTCACGCGTCACATCTTCACGGGGAAATGACCAGCAAAGAATGGTTACGGGACCGGTCAACATGCCTTTTACCGGCTTGTCCGTCAGTGATTGCGCATACTTCGCCCACTCAACGGTGATCGCTTCAGGACGGCTTATGTCACCAATGATTACCGGTGGCTTAACGCAGCGAGAACCGTAACTTTGTACCCAACCGTTTTGTGTAAAGACGAAGCCATCAAGATGTTCACCGAAATATTCGACCATGTCGTTACGTTCAGCTTCACCGTGCACCAGTACGTCCAGACCTAAGCGCTCTTGCTCAACAATCGCCTGCTTGATGTGCCCGGCAATGCCGGTGCGATAGTGGTTGCCATCCAGACGACCCTGCTTGAAATCCAGACGCAGGCCACGAATCTCTGTGGTTTGCGGGAAAGAACCGATGGTGGTGGTTGGCCAGGCTGGAAGGTTAAAGCGTTGACGCTGTGCCTTAGCACGCTCGCCATAAGGGCTTTGTCGTTCACTATCCTGTGCGGTGATCGCTTGCAGACGTTGACCCACTGCAGCGTTGTGTACACGGCTAGAGTGAGCACGAGCACGAATCGGCGCGCTCCAGGCTTCCAGCGAGGCGGCATCATCATTATTTAATGCCTGACTCAGCAGTGAAAGCTCAGCACATTTCTGTAGGGCAAAAGCAAACCAGCTTTTCACTTCTTCATCCAGACGTGTTTCCACGCTCAGATCAATCGGACTGTGCAGCAGTGAACAGGAAGAGCCGATCCACAATTGCTCACGCTGACTCACCAGCGGTTGCAGGCGTTTAAACCAGCTACTCAGATCAGCACGCCATACGTTGCGGCCATTAATCACGCCGAGCGAAAGTAACCAGGAAGCAGGAAGTTGCTGGTTCAGTTGCTGAATGTCATCACGACCATGAACCAGGTCAACGTGCAAACCCTGTACCGGCAGTTCACGAATCACATCAAGATTCTGACTAATACTGTCGAAATAGGTCGTTAGCAGTATTTTGCTTTGGCCTTGCAGCACAGCGTAAGCCACTTTAAAAGCGTCGCGCCAGGCCTGCGGCAGTTCCAGTGATAGCGCAGGCTCATCAATTTGCACCCACTCAATACCACGCTTAGCCAGCTCATCCAGAACCTGCTTATACACCGGCAGAATATCGTCCAGCAGTGATAAACGATCAAATTGCTCGCCCTTGACTTTACCCAGCCACAAATAGGTCACCGGACCAAGCACTACGGGTTTGATTTTATGGCCCAGTGACAGCGCTTCGTCTACTTCATCCAGCAGCTGCGTCCAGGTCAGTTTGAACTGCTGACCTTGAGTGAATTCCGGCACCATATAGTGATAATTGGTGTTAAACCATTTGGTCATTTCAGCGGCTGCAGCCGGTTCGCCGGTCGGTGCACGGCCACGTCCCAAACGGAACAGCGTATCGAGATCAACTGAACCCTCTTTGTTCTGGTGACGAGCAGGCACGTTGCCCAGCAGCAAGCTGGTGGTCAAAACATGATCGTACCAAGCGAAATCGCCAACCGGTAGCAGATCCACGCCGGCATCTTTCTGTTGTTGCCAGTGACGTGCACGCAGCTCGCGGCCCACTGCCAGTAACGCTTCCTGGCTGCTGTTACCCGCCCAGTAGCTTTCCTGCGCTTTCTTCAGTTCACGACGCAGACCAACACGAGGGAAGCCGAGAGTATGGTTCAGAATGGTCATTTGCTGTTCTCCAGATATTCTTTCTCTTTGGCTTGAAGCTGGCAGCCAAAGATGTTTAGCCGTCCAGATGTTTACACCGCTATATTCTGCGGGTACTGTATGTTCCTCAAGCGCAATTTGTTCATTTCGATGTGAAGGACTCTCATGATCGAACTCAAGCACCTGCGGACGCTTCAGGCTCTGCGTAATACTGGCTCGCTGGCTGCTGCTGCTGCCCAGCTTCATCAGACGCAATCTGCGTTGTCACATCAGTTCAGCGATCTGGAACAGCGGCTGGGATTCCGCCTGTTCGTCCGTAAAAGTCAGCCGTTGCGATTTACGCCGCAGGGAGAAATTTTATTGCAGCTGGCTGAGCAGGTTCTGCCGCAAATACAGCAAGCGCTGCAAGCCTGCCATGAGCCGCATCAAACCACGCTGCGCATCGCAATTGAATGTCACAGCTGTATTCAGTGGTTAACACCTGCGCTGGATAATTTCCGCCAAAGCTGGCCGCAAGTGGTAATGGACTTCAAATCTGGCGTCACCTTTGATCCGCAACCCGCCTTGCAACAAGGCGAGCTGGACGTGGTGCTGACGTCCGATATCCTGCCGCGCTCTGGCCTGTTTTATTCACCGATGTTTGATTTTGAAGTCCGCCTTGTTCTGGCGCCGGATCACCCGCTGGCGCAGGTTGAGCATATTTCGCCAGACGATCTCGCTGACGAGGTATTAATGATCTATCCGGTGCAGCGACAACGCCTTGATATCTGGCGTAACTTCCTGCAACCCGCCGGCGTCAGCCCGGCACTGAAAAGCGTTGATAACACGTTGTTGTTGATTCAGATGGTGTCGGCGCGCATGGGCATTGCCGCCTTGCCACATTGGGTGGTTGAGAGTTTTGAGAAACAGGGATTGGTGGTAACTAAAACCTTGGGTGATGGATTATGGAGTCGGCTTTACGCCGCCGTACGTGACGGCGAGCAGCGCCAGCCGGTGCTGGAAGCCTTTATTCGTTTCGCTCGCCAGCACGCCTGTGAGCATCTGCCGTTTGTGCGCAATGCCCAGCTTCCGGGTACCGTACTGCAACGCTAATCAATCGCCACAAACCTGCGCGAGCGCGGGTAAAATCCCCTATAATGCGCAGCCTGTCGACTGACCATAAGAAGATTTCACCATGACTAACAATGATATTCTGCGCAGCGTGCGCTACATGCTCAATTTGAGCGATGCCAAAGTGGTGGCGATTTTTGCGCTGGCAGGTTGCGATGTGCCAGAAACCGATGTGCAGACGTGGTTAAAAAAAGATGACGACGCCGCGTATCGTCCCTGTCCTGACGTGTTGATGGGTTATTTCCTTAACGGGCTTATTTTCCATCGCCGTGGCAAAAGTGAAGATATGCCAGCGCCTTCCATTGAGCGCAAAATGAACAACAACATCTTTATGAAAAAACTGCGCATCGCTTTCGATTTGAAAACTACTGACATTCCTGACGTACTGAAAAAGGCTAACTTCACCGTTTCTCAAGCTGAAATTGGCGCGATCTTCCGTAAACCTGATCACAAAAACTACCGCGAGTGCGGCGATCAGATTATGCGTAATTTCCTGAAGGGACTCGCGATGATTCATCGTCCAAAGACGGGTAAACCGGCTTAAGTTCGCCTCACGCTCATTGCAAAAATATAACGGCGAAGCCCTGAGTAAAGGCTTCGCCGTTTTTACGTTGCTGCTTCGCCTTTTCGACGAAAAGCCGCCTGGCCACAATCAATAATTATGTCGGACTCTTTCCAATAACCCAGCGTTTATGCACCCATAACGAGGCAATAATTACCGCTGCCCCCGCGATAAAACTCGGCCAATGCGGCTGCTGCTGCCAAATCGCCAGATTCACCAGTAATCCAGCCGGCACATGCATATTGTTCATGATGCCCAGCGTGCCTGCATCGACCTGCGTTGCGCCATAGTTCCACATGAAATAACCCAGACCCGAGGCTGCTACGCCTAACCACACCAGAATGCTCCACTGCAGCGAAGTCGTCGGTAATTTATTCGGATTTCCCCAAATGCACCAGGCGATCGCGGCAATCAGCACCGCGCCAAGATAGAACCAGGAAAAGGCGGTGTGTTGCGGCATTGGACGCGTTTCTTGCAGGCGTTTGTAACCCACCATGCCAGCCGCAAAACAGATATTTGCCAGCTGCACCAACAGCAGACCAAACCAGAAATTTTCGCTGACTTTGTCATAACGAATAATCGCGGCACCCGCTACGGCCAATAGAGCGCTAAAGATATAGCCGATACGCAGTGGACGCTTGCTTATTACGTCATAAATCAACGTGACATAGAGCGGCGTCATCACCGTGAACAACAAAAATTCTGACACGCTGAGATAGAGATAGGCTTCGAAACTGATCAAATACATGATGCCGAGCTGCAACATGCCCACCAACATATAAAGCAACAGCGTTGAAGGACGATAACCACGCCAGCGCAGGAAGGGCAAAAACACCAATGCCGCCAAAGCCAATCGCATTAAAACTGAGAACCAGGTATCCACCTGTCCCGCCAGATATTCGCCAATCAGGCTGAATGAAAAAGCCCAAAGTATGGTGGTAACAATCAATAACAGCACGCTAACGACCCCGATATAAACGAAGTGGCCAGTGTAAACAATGTGCTTTGATAAGGTTGCGCTATTTGGTTTACAACTGAGTATTAATGGAGCAATCAAACCTTTGCTTGCTTTTTTGTGAACCCTTTACACTTCAATGAAAATCCATCACTTCATGCCCTCTCGATAAAACGCGCGTAATGATCCATTTTTTGGATTTAAACGCGCTTTACTGTCACAAAACTGTAACAAATGCGCGATTCATCACAGTAACGCTACGCAACCATTATTATTCTGTGCGCGAAATGGAACACCAGAGTAAATCTTATTTTTATAATCCACGTTGCTGGGAACGAAAACCATAATGCGCCCGGAGGGCCACTCCTATGCTGAGTATCTTTAAACCCGCGCCCCATAAGTCGCAGGTTGCTGACGAATATATCGATCCGCTTTACCGCCGCCTGCGCTGGCAAATTTTCATTGGCATCTTTTTTGGCTACGCCGCTTACTACCTGGTCAGAAAAAACTTCGCTCTCGCCATGCCTTATTTGGTAGAACAAGGATTTTCCCGTGGCGATCTGGGTTTCGCGCTTTCCGGTATTTCCATCGCGTATGGCTTTTCCAAATTCATCATGGGTTCCGTTTCGGATCGCTCGAATCCACGCGTTTTCTTACCGGCTGGATTGATTCTGGCTGCGGCTGTGATGCTGATAATGGGCTTTGTGCCTTGGGCAACGTCCAGCATCATGGTGATGTTTGTGCTGCTGTTCGTGTGTGGCTGGTTTCAGGGAATGGGCTGGCCACCGTGTGGTCGTACTATGGTGCATTGGTGGTCGCAAAAAGAGCGCGGCGGCATTGTTTCGGTGTGGAACTGCGCACATAACGTGGGCGGCGGCATTCCTCCACTGCTTTTCCTGCTCGGCATGGCTTGGTTCAATGACTGGAAAGCGGCGCTGTATATGCCTGCTTTTGGTGCGATTGCGATCGCAATTATTGCTTTTGCTTTAATGCGCGACACGCCCCAATCCTGTGGTTTACCGCCTATTGAAGAGTATAAAAACGATTATCCGGTGGATTACGACGCCAGCCATGAAGAGGAACTCACGGCTAAACAGATCTTCATGAAGTATGTTTTACCCAACAAACTGTTGTGGTACATCGCATTGGCTAACGTGTTTGTTTATCTGCTGCGTTACGGCATTCTTGACTGGTCACCGACTTACCTCAAAGAGGTCAAACATTTCAGCCTGGATAAATCTTCCTGGGCTTACTTCTTATATGAATACGCTGGCATTCCCGGCACCCTGCTGTGCGGCTGGATGTCAGATAAAGTCTTCCGTGGCAATCGTGGTGCAACCGGTGTGTTCTTCATGACATTGGTGACCATCGCTACAGTGGTTTACTGGCTAAATCCGCCAGGTAATCCCAGCATTGATATGGCTTGTATGATCGTTATCGGCTTCTTGATTTACGGCCCGGTAATGCTGATTGGCCTGCATGCGCTGGAGTTGGCACCGAAAAAAGCGGCAGGCACAGCGGCAGGTTTTACGGGTTTATTCGGCTATCTGGGCGGTTCGGTTGCAGCCAGCGCTATCGTGGGTTACACGGTGGATTATTTCGGCTGGGACGGTGGATTTTTAGTGATGATTGTCGGCTGCGTGTTAGCAGTGATTCTGCTGCTGCTGACAATGGTCAGCGAACATAAACACAAAAAACAGTTGGCCTGAGTCGACACAAAAAAGGCCGGTTAACCGGCCTTTTTCTTTCAAACGTTTATCTATGATAAAAACAGAGCGCGCAAGGTTTGCGGCACAGCGTCCTCGACATTACTGCCAATCACTTCGACTTCAGGCAAGGTATCTTTTAAACGCTGGGCAGCATTCAGCATGATGCAGCTTTTGCCCGCCATACTCAGCATTTCAACATCATTCATGCCGTCCCCAAAAGCGATGCACTCTTTCAAGGAGTAGTTGAGCAGCTTTGACACCGCTTCCAACGCATGGCCCTTGGAAACGCCGCCCGCCATCACTTCCAGGCACGTCGGCAGCGAGAAGCTAACGTTAACGCGGTCGCCCCACCGTGCTTCAATCGCCTGCTCCATGGGAATCAGATGCTCAGGATTTTCACAGGTAAAAAAGACCTTGCTGATACCGTCGGTTGGCAGCATGCCTGGCTCGTAAACCTGATAATTGAACACCGATTCGCGGAAATAATCTTGTTCTGCCGGACGCGAACGGCTAACAAACCATTCGTCGTCACGATAAACGTGCGTCAGAATTTCAGGGTGATGATATTGCAGGCCGTAAAGATCGCCCGCGATGTCCTGATCCAGATTGTGACTAAAGATCAGTTCACCATCGGCATTGTGAACACGCGCACCGTTAGACGTGATCATGTAAGCCGGGATACCCAGTTTATCGCGCATCTGACCAACATCAATGTGATGGCGGCCCGTAGCGAAAACGAAGTGAATATTGCGTGCCACCAGTTGTTGCAATGTTTCGCGGGCAAACGGTGTGATGCGATGTTCGGGAGAAAGCAGCGTGCCATCCAGGTCGGATGCAACGATGTAATACATGAAAACCTCGGGTATTTAATTCAGGTGGCTGCAGCCAGCAAGGTAAATGAAAGAGTTAGCAGTGGGCTGAAAAAAAGTCGACCACGGCGTTCAGCGCTTCGGCGCGCATTTCGTCTTTTTCAAACAAGATCTCATGCCGCGCACCTTCTATAACTAGCGGCTTATCGCCTGCGCATGGATGACCTGCAGACGCCATCGCGGCGCAGAAGAGATCCTGCGAACGGTTATCGACGACACGATCGTCGCTGGCTTGTAACAGCAGCACCGGCGTCGTGATTTTATCGGCCTGACTAATAATGTTACGTCCGGCATGAATCCCTTCGCGAACCCAATGATAGGTGGGCCCGCCGACGCGAATCGCCGGATCGTCAGCGTAAAAACGCAAATTACGGCGATAACGTTCCGCGCTGTGTGTCAGGCGGTTAATGCCAAACGGATGCGCTCGCCAGCGTCCTGTGCCTAGTGCATAACCATCGCGCAGGGTCGGGCGTTTTTCAGCCCAATCAAGAATACGGTGCGCCATCCACTCCGGTAACGGCAAGGCAATACCGAACATCGGGGCAACCAATGCCACACCGTGAAAAGCCTGCGGCTGACGCGCCAAAAACAGCGTCAAAATTGCGCCGCCCATAGAGTGCGCTAAAGCATAGCGCTGTTGATAATGGCCACCAACGATCTCTTTTAAGTAGAGCGTTTCCAAATCATCAACGTAGTGGGTAAATTCGTCCACATGTCCACGATGCGAATCTTCCAGTAAACGATCCGATCTTCCCTGACCACGATGATCGAGAATGATCACATCGAAACCGCAATGAAACAGATCGTACGCCAGCTCGGGATATTTTACGTAACTCTCGATGCGGCCCGGCACAATCAAGATAACGCGCTTATGTTGCGGCGAGGTGAAGCGCACATAGCGCAAAGTCAGGTTTTCTACCCCAATAAACTCACACTCTTCTCGGCCGTGCCAAAAATCCAGTAAAGGCCCGGTTGCAAAGGCGGCAAATGCTTTTTCACGCCGAAGCCAACTGGCTTTGTGTTGATTCATTCACCCTCCTGTTTGCCCTGAAAAAAGAGTCTGATTCGCCGCGTGTCGCCCATAGCGCCGCGCTTATTTCTGGCGTATTGTGTCACACTTCCGTCGATACAGGGAACGTAACCCATGACCATCGAATGGTGGCTGACCTATCTTCTCACCACCTCAATTCTCAGTTTATCGCCAGGTTCTGGCGCAATTAACACCATGAGCACGGGCATCAGTCACGGCTATCGCGGGACAGTTGCCTCGATAGCGGGCCTGCAGCTTGGGCTGTCGCTGCACATTGTTTTGGTGGGCGTGGGTCTCGGCGCACTGTTTTCTCAATCGCTGCTGGCGTTCGAGATGTTGAAATGGGCTGGCGCCGCTTATCTGGTTTGGCTTGGCATACAACAATGGCGCTCCGCCGGTGCCATTGATCTCAATGCGGTTTCTAAAGCCATGCCGCGACGCCGTCTGTTCAAACGTGCCGTGTTGGTGAATCTCACCAACCCGAAAAGTATTGTGTTCCTGGCCGCGCTGTTTCCGCAGTTCATTCTGCCGCATCAGCCACAGCTGGCACAATTTCTGGTGCTGGGCATCACCACAGTGGTCGTCGATATCATCGTGATGATTGGTTATGCCACCTTAGCGACACGCATTGCCGTGTGGATTAAGGGGCCAAAGCAGATGAAATTGCTGAATCGTCTATTTGGTGGGATGTTTATGGCCGTTGGTGTGTTGCTGGCCAGCGCGAGAAAGATTGCCTGATTTATCCTGCTGAATATTGCCCAGCCCGTTCGGGAGCGAACGGGCAAGCAAAGCCGTTCTTACCGCGAAATAATCAAGTGAATGCCGAATCCAGCAAACAGTACGCCTGCCATACCATCTATCCATTTCGCTAAACGCTGATACCTGCTACGCATCCACGGCATGGCAAAAATAGCCGCTACCAACGTAAACCACGCAAACGTCTCGCCGATGATCAGCAGGAATAATCCCCAGCGCTCCATCGCGCCGACATCATTACCAACAAACAGCGAGAACACGCTGCCGAAGTAGATGATCGCTTTTGGATTCGAGAGGTTAGTAAGAAAACCTTTCAGGAAGCTCATGCCTTTTTTCGGCAGCGCGACCGTCGGCTCAGAGGGCTGAGACTGCTTGTGGCGCTGGCGTGCTGAGCACATCAGCTGCCATCCCATCCACAGCAGATAAAGACCGCCGCCGACCATAATGATCTGATGCAGCCAGGCCATTTTTTCCAGAATCAGATGCAAGCCCATCAGCGCTACACCCGCCCAGATCACAATACCCAGCGTGATACCAAACACACCCATCATCGCCTCTTTACGTGAGCGACTGGCGGCAGTTTGAGAGACAAAAAAGAAATCCGGGCCAGGGCTCATCAGTGCAACCAAATGAACCAGCGCAACGGTAGCGAATAACATCAACATAATTAGCGTCCTTTACTCTTCATCAAGATGTTCTTTAATCATCACCAAAAATGGCTTACCAAAACGCTCCAGCTTGCGTTGACCTACACCGTTGATGCTTAACATCTCTGATGCGCTCACCGGCATCTGTTCTGCCATTTCAATCAGCGTTGCATCGTTGAATACCACATAAGGCGGGATGTTTTCTTCGTCGGCAATGGCTTTACGCAGCTTGCGCAATTTGGCAAACAGCTTGCGATCGTAATTGCCGCCATGAAATTTCGCTGAGCTATTGCTCTTGGGTTTGGCGGTAATCAGTCGCGGTACCGCCAGCATCAACGGTACTTCACCGCGTAATACCGGTCGCGCCGCTTCCGTCAGCTGCAAAGCGGAATGCATAGCAATGTTTTGCGTCACAAATCCCAAATGGATGAGCTGACGCAGCACGCTGACCCAATGCTCATGGCTGTGATCTTTGCCGAGTCCATAAACCGGTAATTTATCGTGGCCCTGTTCGCGAATACGTAGATTGTTTGCCCCACGCAGCACTTCGACAATGTAACCCATGCCGAAACGCTGACCGACACGATAAATACCTGACAACGCTTTTTGCGCCTCAACTAAACCGTCATACCGCTTAGGAGGATCAAGGCAGATATCGCAGTTGCCGCACGGCTGCTGGCGACCCTCGCCAAAGTAATTAAGCAGCACCAGACGGCGACAGGTTTGTGCTTCTGCAAACGCATTCATCGCATTCAGCTTGTGCCTTTCAATGTCCTGCAATGGACCGGGTACTTTCTCTTCCAGACATTTACGTAGCCATGCCATATCAGCCGGGTCGTACAGCATCATCGCTTCTGCCGGCAACCCATCACGCCCGGCGCGACCGGTTTCCTGATAATAGGATTCGATATTGCGCGGAATATCGAAGTGCACCACAAAACGTACGTTGGGCTTGTTGATTCCCATACCAAACGCCACCGTGGCGACCACTATTTGTAAGTCGTCACGTTGGAACGCTTCCTGCACGCGAGCGCGCTGTTCACTGTCGATGCCTGCGTGATAGGCACCTGCGCTCAGGCCACGGCTCTGCAAACGCGCAGCGGTGTCTTCAACCTTTGCTCGGCTGTTGCAGTAAATGATGCCGCACTTGCCTCGCTGATCCTGGACGTAACGCAACAGCTGCTCGGTGGGTTTGAATTTTTCCACCAGCGTGTAGCGAATATTGGGACGATCAAAGCTGCTGATCTGGATAAGCGGATCGTGCATGTGCAGCAGGTTAATGATGTCATTACGCGTGGTTTCGTCGGCGGTAGCGGTCAAGGCCATTACCGGCAAATCGGGAAAGCGCTGACGCATTTTTCCCAATGCACCATATTCCGGGCGGAAATCGTGGCCCCATTGCGAAATACAGTGTGCTTCGTCAACAGCCAACATTGCTGGCTGCCAGTGCGCCAGACTGTCGAGGAAGTTATCCATCATCAGGCGCTCTGGTGCGATATAGAGCAGCTTAATGCGGCCAGTACGGCAATCTGCCATTACCGCTTGCTGCTGCTCACGCGTCATCGTCGAATTCAGGCAAGCCGCCGCCACACCGTTTGCCAGCAGCTGATCCACCTGATCTTTCATCAGTGAAATCAGCGGCGACACCACCAGCGTCAGCCCTTCCTGCACCAGCGCGGGGATCTGATAACACAGCGATTTACCGCCGCCAGTAGGCATCACCACCAGACAATCTCGCCCGTTCAGCGCTTCATTAATAATGCTTTGCTGACCGGGACGAAACTGCTGGTAGCCGAAAGTATCTTGTAATACTTGCTGTGCCAGCGCTTCCTGATTAAGAACTGCCGAGGTTGCCACGCTATTCCTGCTTTAAGTCGTTGGTCAGAAGAGGTCGTTCAGCGTCACGCCGACACCAATACGCGTCTGGCGATGATCGTAGTCGATCAGCGATTCACCATAACCGCTAAATAATTGGGTGTAAAAACGCACGTGTTCCGTGATGGGATAACTCCAACCCAACTGCGCGCCACCGAAGCCGGAGTTCCAGTTGTAGTTACCTTCCATACTGAAAATACTGTCGCCCATCATATAGCCGAGTTTGAGACGGTAATAGCCCATATATTTGGTGATATCGGGATTATCATCGCGGCTGCTGCTTTCCGGTAAACGGTACCACGGCTTCACTTCGGCGAGGAAGTTGCCGTTTTGTGCCATCAGGCGGGCATACAGACGGTTCCAGCTACGCGAAGTGGGATCGCTGCGACCATTCGATTGATGGTTAAAGCCCATTTCAACATCACGTAACGTCCAGCCTGCGAACGAGTAATCGGTCGCCCAGCCAAGGAAAATTTGCGGTTCGTAGTTGGTTTCACGAAACGGAGCAGACTGGCTTTGGTTCGACAGCTGCCACCATGAACGTTGTGTATAAGATGCACCCAGCACCGAGTTGTCACCCAAAATCCCGCGCCACAGCGGAAAGGCCAGGCTGAGCTGGAACTTCACTTCATCTTTACGCGCTTCTTTGGCCCAATTGTAAGAGGAGATCGCCTCTTTATTGATATCACTGGTATAGGTATAGAGTAGATAGTTGCTCTCATACGGATACAGCACAAACGGGTTATCATGTTTTTCCAACATGTTCGCAATAATGCTGCCGCGAACCTGCGGTACGTCATGGATCTCTTTAACCGTGGCTTCTTCTGCTTGCGCCAAAGTAGGAAGTAACAACGTTGCCGCCAACAAGGCGCGATGCTTACGCATAAAATTCTCCGGTGAAACGCTGCGTATTTGAAAAGAGCGGTGTGGGTGTCTTAAAAAGCAGGCCATTCTACACGCAAATGGCGCTTAATATGAGCGCTGATTTCCTAAACTGGAAAGCCTCTCGCTAGCGGCATAGAATACACATCTCATTAACATTTGGGCGCCACGTTAGCGTTATTTTTCAGGAAAAAAACCATGTCATCAGTACTGCTGACTCAGCAGGAAGCGCGCCGTCTTATCGGCGAAATTTTTGTTTATCATATGCCCTTTAACCAAGCGTTAGGACTTGAGCTGGAACGACTGGAGCCAGATTATGCGGAGCTGAGTTTCGCTAATAAAACCATGCTGGTGGGTAACGCTGCTCAGGCAATTTTGCATGGCGGCGTTATCGCTTCAGTGCTGGACGTTGCAGCAGGCATGGTTTGTGTGAGCAATGCTCTGACTCGTCAGGAAAGTATCAGCGAAGATGAGTTGCGTCAGCGTCTGTCGCGCATGGGAACCATTGATATGCGCGTAGATTATTTACGGCCTGGGCGCGGTGAGCGATTTACCGCCACCAGCAGCCTGTTGCGCGCCGGTAATAAAGTGGCGGTCGCACGCGTTGAGCTGCATAACCAGCAAGGCGATTACATCGCCACGGCAACCGCGACCTATTTGATTGGATAACTTATACGACGTGCAAGCGTCGCCGTTTTTTGGATAGTCGTTTTCGGAAGGTCTATGGATACGCAACAAACGCGCCAGGGCATTGGCTTTGCTCTTGGCGCTTATTTTATTTGGGGCATCGCACCCGCCTATTTCAAACTGGTAAAAGAAGTCCCACCGACTGAAATCATGACGCATCGGGTGATCTGGTCTGCACTGTTTATGTTGCTTTTGATCACCCTAAGCCGCAGTTGGGGAGTCGTTCGCGGTGTATTACGTCAGCCCAAAACAGTGCTGATTTTAGCGGCCACCGCGCTGACTATCGGCGGCAACTGGCTGCTGTTCATCTGGGCGGTAAATAATCAGCACATGCTGGAAGCCAGCCTTGGCTACTTTATTAATCCGCTGATCAACGTGGTATTCGGCATGCTGTTTCTGCGCGAGCGCTTCCGTCGTCTGCAATGGCTGGCGGTATTTCTGGCGACGCTGGGTGTTGTCGTGCAGCTGTGGCAGTTTGGATCGCTGCCCATTATCGCGCTGGGCCTGGCCTTGAGCTTCTCTTTTTACGGTCTGGTGCGTAAAAAGATTCAGGTTGATGCGCAGAGCGGAATGTTGATCGAAACGCTGTGGCTGTTTCCGCTGGCGGCAATTTACCTGTTTGGTTTTGCCGACAGCAGCACCAGCCATTTGGGCGCGAACCCAATGAGCTTGAATATAAAGCTGATTGCAGCCGGTATTATTACTACCATTCCGCTGATGCTGTTCGCCGCCGCGTGTAGTCGCCTGCGCCTTTCCACCGTCGGCTTTTTCCAGTATCTCGGTCCAACGCTGATGTTTTTACTGGCGGTGCTTTTTTATGGTGAAACCATCACGCCAGATAAAATGGTGACTTTTGGTTTCATCTGGCTGGCACTGCTGGTGTTTGTCTACGATGCGGTTTCCACCTCAATTCGCGCTCGCTCGCGTGTGGGCGTAGCGTGAAATAAAGCGGGCTAATGCTGGGCCGGTCAGCAAAATGGTGAACAAGCGCAGCGTTTGTAACGCCATCACAAAAGCAATATCGACCCGGCTACCCGCCGCGATGATCGCCACCGTATCAAGCCCGCCGGGGCTGGTGGCGAGATAGGCTGTCATCAAATCAATGTGTAATACCCGCGTGAGCATCCAGGCTAAACCGCCACACAACAGCATCAGCCCGATGATTGAGATGATCATTTGCGGCAAAGTCCGTAGCGCCAATAAAAACACCGGTCGGGTAAAGCGCAGGCCGACGCTCCAGCCAATTAACGCATACGCCAGCGCCAGTAGCCATTCAGGCACCTGCAACAGCGCGACACCGGTTGAGTGCAGAGCGGCACCGACCAACGCAGGCAGAAGCAGCGCACCAGAAGGAATACGCAGCCGGGTGCCGAGCCATGCGCCAGCAAACATCACGCCGAGCGTGACCCAAAACCCCTGATTCAGCGGCGGGAACCAGAGCAGCTCAACACTGTGCGCGGTATCACCCAGCCCTATACGCGCCACAATCGCCGCCGCCGTGGCGACAAAAAGTACGCGTAAATATTGCATGAAAGCCACCAGACGGACGTCCGCGCCAAAATCCCCCGCCATTGCGACCATCGCAGAAGCGCCACCGGGCGACGATCCCCATGCACCCGTTGGTCCGGGTAAATGGCTAAAACGCACCAGCAGAAAACCAGATAAACCGCTAGCGGCCAGCGTCAACACCAATACCGCTAACACGATCGGCCAGTCTTGCAGCAGCGGCGTCAGGATGGATGGCGACAGGCTTTGCGCAATCATGCAGCCTAATACTGCCTGCGCCAGCAGGAAAAAACGCTTATTGATACGTAGCGTTGCGCCTGACAATCCCATTACCACGCCGACAATCATCGGCCCAAGCAACAGCGCGGCAGGAACATGAAAATAGTGGAACAGCGCACCCAATAAAATTGACGCGAACAGCAGCAAAGTCCATTGCGCGCGCAACGAGAGAGAATCCATAAGGGAGAAATGTATTGAGGAAACGAGGATTTAGATTACGCAGAATTGCCAGCGGGAGCCAGTAAAACGGGCCGTAATAAACGGCCCGTAACAAAGATTACAACCAGTTTTTACGTTTGAAATAGAGATAAGGCGCCAGCCCCGCAAGGATCATCAGGCCAATTGCTGCCGGATAACCAAAGCTCCATTTCAGCTCAGGCATGAATTCGAAGTTCATGCCGTAGCTTGATGCCACCAGCGTCGGCGGCAGGAAGACCACGGAAACCACCGAGAAGATCTTGATGATGCGGTTCTGTTCAATGTTGATAAAACCCATTGCCGCCTGCATCAGGAAGTTCACTTTCTGGAACAGCGATTCATTATGTGGCAACAGTGATTCGATATCGCGCAGGATTTCACGCGCCTGCTCCAGCTGATTGCCCGGTAAACGCGCCTTGCGCACCAGGAAGTTGAGCGCACGCTGGGTATCCATCAAACACAAACGCACTTTCCAGCCGATATCTTCCAGCTCTGCCAAACGCGACAGCGCCTGATCGTACTCTTCGCCCTGCTGACCTTCCATGATCACCCGGCTCAGTTTTTCCAGCGCGCTGTAGATGTTTTCGATTTCATCCGCCAGCTGTTCGATTTTGGTTTCAAACAGATCGAGCAGCAGTTCAAAGGCGTTGCCGTCGATCAGCGTTTGATTACGGGCGCGCATGCGATAGAGGCGAAACGCCGGCAGTTCGCGCTCACGCAGCGTATAAAGACGGCCTTCACGAATGGTAAACGCCACAGTGGAGTTACCAGCGTGATCTTCTGCATCTTCATAAAAGAAGAAGGAGTGAATATGCAGGCCATCTTCATCTTCGAAGAAACGCGCAGAGGCTTCGATATCTTCCAGTTCAGGACGCGTCGCCAGACTTTGGCCTAACTCAGTTTGTACCCGCTCACGCTCGCCCTCTTCCGGTTCGATCAAATCGACCCAGACTGAAGAAGTGAGTTGGTGCGTTTCGTCTTCCAGTTCAAGACGCGTCAGGCGGCTGTGATCAAGTTTAAATGCGCTCAGCATAGCAATACTCCCCATTGCAGACTTAATGGGACAAGCCAGTACGCCGTTCTACAAAGCAGAACGGGCACGGCTAACACCTGAACACGGAAACTCACGTTTCAAGGGTAAATCAGTGCTGACTCATGCGACGAGATTAAAGAAGGGAGGTCGCTGATAACCGCTAAGGCTACCCGCGTAAAGAGGTAGCCTTAGATGTTATTCCTGTTAACCAGGTATTCGAGCCAGCATCGACTGGGCGTGTCCAAGGCATTGTCCTCTCATGATAATAGTGGGCGCATGTTACGCTGAGACGAAAAAGTCGTCAACCGATGCTAAAGCGTTTCCAGTTTGGCGTAAGCAGCAACTAACCATTTGATTCCCTGCCCCTGAAACGCCACCTGAAGTCGGCTGTGTTCGCCGCTGCCTTCCAGATTGATGATGGTTCCTTCACCAAATTTGGCATGTTTTACTCGCTGCCCCAGCGCGAAGCCGCTGTCGTTTTTCGTTATTGGCGTTCCCATACGTTGATGGTTGACCGGGCGCGTTACGCTGGCACGCAAACGTACTTCTTCAATGCAGGCTTCCGGTAATTCGCCGATAAAGCGCGAAGGACGGTGATACACCTCTTTACCATATAAGCGACGGGTTTCAGCGTAGGTCAGCGTCAGTTTTTGCATGGCGCGCGTCACGCCAACGTAGGCAAGACGACGCTCTTCTTCCAAACGTCCGCCTTCATCCAGCGACATCTGGCTAGGGAACATGCCCTCTTCCATGCCAACGATAAAGACCTGGCTAAACTCCAGCCCTTTAGCTGAGTGCAGCGTCATTAACTGCACCGCATCCTGCCATTTATCCGCCTGGCCTTCGCCCGCTTCCAGCGCAGCATGCGATAAAAATGCCTGCAGCGGCATCAAATCTTCGTCTTCATCTTGATAGCTGAACTGGCGTGTTGCCGTGACCAGTTCCTCAAGGTTTTCGATACGCGCCTGGCCTTTTTCGCCTTTTTCCTGCTCGTACATCATCCACAGACCTGAATCTTTTATGACCCGATCGGTTTGTACATGCAGCGGCATTTCTGCGGTTTCGGTTGCCAGCGAATCAACCAGCTCACAAAAGCGTTGCAGCGCGGACGCCGCTCGACCCGCTAAGGCGCGCGTCTGCAATAATTCACGCGTCGCTTGCCACAGCGTCAGCTGTTTTTCCCGCGCAGTTTGCCGCACGACATCCAGCGTACGATCGCCCACGCCACGAACGGGGGTATTGACGACGCGCTCGTAGGCCGCGTCATCGTTACGGTTGGCCATCAGTCGCAAATAGGCCAGTGCGTCTTTGATTTCCTGACGCTCGAAGAAGCGCATACCGCCATAAATACGGTACGGCATACTGCTTTGCAGCAAGGCTTCTTCCAGCACGCGTGACTGAGCATTGCTGCGATAGAGAATGGCGCAATCTATCAGCGCATTGCCGTTTTCGTGCCAGGCTTTGATGCGATTCACCACAAAGCGCGCTTCATCCAGCTCATTAAAGGCGCAGTAAATTGAAATCGGCTCGCCGTCGCTGCCATCGGTCCACAGCTCTTTGCCGAGGCGACCGTTGTTATTCGCGATCAAGGCGTTAGCCGATTTCAGAATATTATTGGTTGAGCGATAGTTTTGCTCAAGGCGGATAGTTTCTGCGCCAGTAAAATCTTGCAGGAAGCGCTGAATGTTCTCGACCTGCGCACCACGCCAGCCGTAAATCGACTGATCGTCATCACCGACAATAATGACGCGTCCGCTGTCACCTGCCAGCATGCGGATCCATGCATATTGAATGTTGTTGGTATCCTGAAACTCGTCCACCAGCACGTTGGTAAAACGTTCGCGGTAGTGATTCAGAATGTGCGGCTTGTTAAGCCAGAGTTCATGCGCACGCAGCAGCAGCTCGGCAAAATCCACCAATCCAGCACGATCACACGCTTCCTGATAAGCCTGATAAATACGCAGCCAGGTTTGCTCCACCGGATTGCCATAGCTTTCGATATGCTTTGGACGCAGCCCTTCATCTTTTTTGCCGTTGATGTACCACATGCCCTGACGCGCAGGCCATTGCTTATCATCAAGATTCATCGCTTTGATCAGTCGCTTTAACAGACGCAACTGGTCTTCGCTATCGAGGATCTGAAAATCCTGCGGCAAATTAGCATCCAGATGATGCGCACGCAGCAAGCGGTGCGCTAAACCGTGGAAAGTGCCGATCCACATTCCGCCCTGGCTGGTGCCAATCAGCTGTTCGATACGGTGACGCATCTCTGCGGCGGCTTTATTGGTGAACGTTACTGCCATGATTGAGTAAGGCGAGCAGTTTTCCACCGAGAGCAGCCAGGCGATACGGTGCACCAGAACGCGCGTTTTTCCGCTGCCCGCGCCTGCTAATACCAGCAGGTTATTGCGCGGGGCCGCAACGGCCTCGCGCTGTTTGTCATTCAAACCGTCGAGCAGTTCAGAAACGTCCATAAGCACCAATAAGTCAGAGAGTGTAAAGCAAAAGACTGGATATATTTACAGCCATTATAGCAGTGAGGTGAGCGATGCCAACTGTGAAATTTCAACATGCGGCAGCAGGCGCGCATCATTGATGTGCATAAGATTGCCCTGCCGCAGGTTGATCCAGCAGGCTTGCATGCCGCAGCGCAGCGATCCGGCCACATCGGTAGTGAGATCGTCACCCACGTGCAGGATGTGTTCCGGCGCGATGTTCAAACGTTTTGCGGCCAGATGATACATATCTTCCCATGGCTTAGCGCGACCATCCGGGCCGGCACGCAACGCAAACTGGAAGTAGTCAGCAATTCCCAACTTTTCTAACTTCGCATTGCCGTTGGTGATGGCCACCAGCGGCACTTTTTCCGCCAACATTTTCAGCGTTTGATGCGTCTCTTCTGGCATTTTCACTTCGCTACGCCATTGATGGAAAACCTCCATCACCTGCGCAGCCCCGGCAAAGGCTTGTTCTGCGGGAATGCCAGCATTCAACATCGCCAGCTCAACCGAACGACGACGCCATTCCGACACATCATGGTAGATATCGGGCTCCCGCAGCAGCAATTCATCACGCAACGCCTGATACGCTTCCGCCGTGAAAGTTTGCAGCGAGGGATGGAACGCCTGTAGCGCAGCGTGGGATTCTTCGGTGGTTTTACGTATCACCGGATAATTGTCGTAAAGCGTGTCATCGAGATCAAAAGTCATGGCTTTGATGGCACGTAAGGGACGATAAAACTTCATTCTTTCTTTCCTCGTTTGGCGCGGGGATGGGCAGCATCGTACACCGAAGCCAGATGTTGGAAGTCGAGATGGGTATAAATTTGCGTAGTTGCAAGATTGGCATGCCCCAACAGCTCCTGCACCGCACGGAGATCGCCACTCGACTCAAGTAAATGGGTTGCAAAAGAGTGGCGAAGCTTGTGCGGATGGATATGGCTGGCTACGCCCTGCTTGATGCCCCACTCCGCAAAGCGCTTCTGCACGTTACGCGCCGATATACGACAGCCACGCGTGGAGAGAAACAGCGCATCATCCTCGCAGCCAAAGCTGGCGCGCAGCGGCAGCCAATGTTCAAGCCAGGTTACAGCAGTACGACCAATCGGTACGCGGCGTTCTTTGCTGCCTTTACCTGTTACCCAGACTTCACCTGAAGCCATATCGACATGGCGACAATCCATGCCTACCAGTTCAGAAAGACGCAATCCACCGCCATACATCACTTCCAGCATGGCGCGATCGCGTACCGCTAGCGGATCATCAAGATCGATCTCAAGCAGCTGATTCACTTCATCAACATCAATATTTTTAGGTAAATGACGCGCTTTTCTCGGGGTAACAATGCCTTTTGCAGGATTGGCACTTAACATGCCCTGACTGACTTGCCAGTCAAGAAAACTGCGCAACGCCGAAAGACGCAGCGCGAGGCTGCTGGCGGAAAGACCGGTGCGGCGACTGCGTGCCGCCATGCTGCGCACCTGTGCCGGTTCCAGCGTCGCCCAGGCGCTGATTTTCATCTCATTCGCAATAATCACCAACGCGGCGAGCTGGCGCGCATAGTTGCTTTGCGTGAGCGGACTGAGCTGGCGCTCCACTTTCAGATAGCGCAGAAATCCGTCGACGGCATCCTGCAGCGAATGACTCATGCGCGCTCTACCCAGCGCATCAACAGTTCAGGCATCATTTGTGACAGATGCTGCAACAGCAACGTGCCCATGCCCGATTGATAATGCTGGCTGTCGCGGCTGCTGAAAATCAGCACGCCCAAATCGCCATGTTCGCCCATTAACGACATCGCCACCGAGCCAATCGCTTTGGCTTGCGGCAGCAGCAACAGCAATTCCGGGCCATTAATGCTGCCGAGATAATGGTGTTCATTGCCAAAACGTTGAATACGCAGCGGCTCAAACAGCTGGCGTGAAAGGCTTAGCTGAATAAAATCAGACGGCGCGCCAAGACGCCATTGATCATTGAACAAACGAATGTTTGCACCCGCCAGGCCCAGCTCACGCGCCCAGCGGTGCAGGCGATTTAACATCTCCTGCAGAGAATCGGCCGCCGCTAAATGTCCCTGTAACGACAGCAGACGATCAAACAGCTGGTGATTATTAGTGGCTTGCTCCATCAGCAGCGTGATCTCTTCTTCCAGCTGCTGGATATGATTGCGCTGACGTGCCATGTGCCATTCCACCAGCGACACGCTGCCACGTACCGGATGCGGCACTGCCATTTGTTCGACCTGCCGCGCATTGCGGATAAAGAAATCGGGATTTTGCCGCAGGTAATCGTTAACGGCTTGATCGTCCAGCAAGACCGTATTATCGGCTTGCTCTTCGATATTTTTCATAGATGAATAAACCCATCGTAGACGTGTGTGGCTGGGCCGGTCATGTAAAGTGGTTCTCCAGCCCCTTTCCAGGCGATATGCAGCGTGCCGCCGGGTAAATCAACACGCACTTTTGGTGCCAAAATTCCCTGCTGGATGCCACAAGCAACGGCTGCACATGCACCGCTACCGCACGCCTGGGTTTCGCCCGCACCGCGTTCATACACGCGCAGACGAATATGTTCAGGATTGACGATTTCCATAAAGCCAACGTTGACGCGCTCTGGGAAACGTTCATGGCCTTCAAGAATTGGCCCTAATACTTCAACCTGTGCCGTTTTTACACTTTCGACCTGAATCACGCAGTGCGGATTCCCCATTGATACCGCGCCAAACATCACAGTTTGTTCAGCAACGCGGAGCAGATAAATGTTTTCCGCTTTGTTGGCGCGAAAAGGCACCTGCTGAGGCTCAAAGTCAGGCAAGCCCATGTTGACGCAGACCAGATCGTCCGGCGTTACGCTTAACACCATGCGGCCCGCCTGCGTGCTGACGCGGATGTCGCTCTTGTTGGTCAAGCCTTTCAGTTGCACAAAGCGGGCAAAACAGCGTGCGCCGTTGCCGCATTGCGACACTTCGCTGCCATCTGCGTTGAAGATACGATAGTGAAAATCGAGGTCAGGATCGTAAGGTGGCTCAACGATAAGCAACTGATCAAAGCCGATACCCAAATGACGATCGGCCAATCGGCGAATCAGTTCGGGCGAAAAAAAGACATTTTGCGTCACAGCGTCCACAACCATGAAATCGTTGCCGAGGCCGTGCATTTTGGAGAACTGCATTTTTTGCTCCGCCGGATGCGCCATTGAAATTAGTTCGCTTGAGTGCTCGAATCGTCAGTCACTAATCCGCTCACATCCGCTTTGGAAGCCTCTGTTTTTTGCGACTCAGTCGGTGTTTTTTGCGTTTGCGGCTTATCCTTCGGCGGGAAGTAAAGCGGTCCTTTTAACCCACAGCCTGCAAGGCTCGTTAATGCCAAGGCAATTCCCAACAGGCTAATTACTTTCTTCATTCTTTATGCTCTTCATGTCCTTTACCTGGATGCTTATCATCGCAGTTGAAGTCGGAAAAGCAACAGGAAATCCCCGTAAATAGCGTGAGCGTTGTGACAAGCTGTGAAGATGGCGGCCGCGCATTCATGCTGTGCGGCCCACCAGAATCAATGCATCTGATAACGCGGCTGGTAGTCGCTGTTGTCGTTGTCTGGCTGAGAAGCACACAACTGCGTCAGCGTCTGGCTGCGGAAAGGAATCACCTGGAAACGCTCGCCGGTGTTCACAATTTGATAGAACTGCGGCAGGTTAAAGTTGATAAAGCTGGAGCCGTAGGTAAACCGGTCATGCGAAGATGAATAGAACCGGCTAACGTCACGCACCAGCTCCTCTTTACTGCCTTCACAGTGGTGATAAACCTCAACCCGATTAGTTTCATCCAGAATATAGATATTAAAACCACGCTCATCGGTGGTGTCTTCAAAGAAGAACTGGATGATGCCTTCACTCGCATAAGCGTTGACGACCGGCGGTAGCGGCGTCTGATTGGTTTCGACTTTAATCGACAAGCCATGCAGTTTGTTGTTGGAAATCGCTCCATAAAACTCGACGGCATTTTCCAACTTCTGCACCGAGACGCTCATGCGTTCGAAGAACAGGCCCCAGGTTTCACCCGCCATACGCAAGGCTTTAAAGCGGCCCGGCTCCTGTCGCGTACTGGAAAGGCGCAATTCGATGCATTCCGACACCAATTGCTGCACACGAGTACGAATTAAACCACGCAGATGCTGGCTGTAGCAGAATACTTCTACCGTATCGGGTGGCGCGGCATCCTGATGCATTTTGCCCAGAATGGTTTTCAATCCTTCAATCATCGCCTGCTCGCCGCTGAAATGCAGCGTACGTACTTCATTCCACGAGTTGCGGTACAGCAGATCGATGCTGCCAATCAGACATTGCTGCTGTTGACCAAAGCTGAACACATCCAGCTTACGGAAATCAAAATGCACTACCTGATTACGAAACGCCGAGGTGGGATCGTATTCAAGATTCACAATGATCGCGAGATGACGAATTTCGCACGGGCTGTACAACGCTTTTGGCGTAGGTGAAGGCACACGCAGCGGGAAATGGCTGGAAACATCATTCACTAGCTCCTGCAAACGTGCCAAGTCGCAAATCTCATTACCTTTTATATGCAGCCGCGTTTTGCTGGTCATTAACCCGTTGAACCACGCCCACGCCACCAGTTTATTGAGGTAGCGGTTATATTCCAGCGGCTGATGGCTGATGATCGAGTTCATGTCCGGCGACTGATTATACAAATACCAGCCGGAACGATTGGCACGTCCCGGCGGCACATGGATAAAGGTCAGATTCTCTTCCGAAAGATCGGGCGAAATTTGCGGGTTAACCAAGGTGACTTTACCCGGCAACGCTTCAAACGCTGCGTACAGTTTACGTGTCAGCACGCCGATATCCTGCGGGCTGGCGCTGACACTTAAATTGTTGCGGCGCGCAAAGCGGATCAAGTTGCGATAACTCTGCATCATCGCATCCAGTAATTCATTATGGGCTTCACGAACCCGCTCGATTTTCCAGCCTGCACGATTATCGAGAATGGCCAGTTTTTCTTCGTCCCAGCCCCACTCTTTAACCAGCTGCGACAAAATCTCACGGCGCCAGCCGGTGCGATGTGAATGCTCTTCACTGGTGAGCTTTTCACACACTTTGAGATAGAAGCAGCGGCGCACTAAATCAAGGCGTGGCTGATCGTCAACGCTGGTCAAATAGTGCGTGACGCGTTCCAGCATCATGCAATAAGGATCAAGACCGAAGCAGACGATTTCACCATCATGCAGACGTTGCTTGATATCCATCGCCAGCAACTGCGTGTTGGGGTATTCCCAGCTGTACGCTTCCAGCAGCAAGGTTTTCAACACCGCTTTATAAGGCGAGTCGATACTTTTATAGAGCTGCCACAAGCTGGCACCGAAGTACTCTTCTGCCGACAGCGTGCCGAGGCCGCCTAAATCCAACCATTCGTTGGGTGTCAGCACACCTTTGGCATAAAGCGACATGACGTATTCGTCATAATGATGCTCTTCTTCGCCTGGAACCATATTCCACAGAATACGTTTACCTGCCATGCGAACCGCGGTGCGGTAGAATTCATCCAGCAACAAAATATGTTGTGTTGAACCACAGTCTTCGCCACCGAGGTTACCGCTTTCGTTATGTCGAAAACGGTTTTCATCAATCAGGAAGAAACTGACTTCTACGCCCATCGACACACACCATTTCTGCAGCAAGGTACACTTACGTTGCAGATTGAGGCGCTCTTCATTGTCGAGCCAGGATTGATGGCAAACCCAGATATCAAGATCCGATATGCTGTTTTGTCCTACGGATGACGTACTGCCCATGGAATAGATGCCGGTAATCGGCATTTGCCCTTTCGGCGTATCAGCCAACGTAAGGTCATGATCGCCGGTCAAGTCAGCCAGCAAACGGTGCTGGTTTTCTTCAGGCGTGAAGAAGCTGATGCCATGTGGAACGTTACCTTCAAGATAACCCGGCATCAGCGGATGTTGATAATGTAATAAGGTTGGCAGCAGACTGTAGACGCGCTGGAAAGCGGGTCCCATGGCAGCCAGCGCGCGATCAATACGCAGCTGGTTGATAGCATCCAGTCTCTGTTTCAGTGTCTCAATGTAGAGGTACAAGACGTTTCGCCTGATTGTCCTAATGTTTAAGCACCCTGTTTCCAAAATCTGCCGCTTTATAATCAAGATGTCGTGCAGATTATTGCTGGAAACGTGATCAATCTATCACTCGGCAGATTGACCGTAAAGAAAGTTGCGCTACTTAACAGTTTAGCACGTTCCTGCTGGCGTCCTGCCTTTTCAGACTCTGGCTCAAAGCTCCACCGTGATAAACACGGGCGAAATCTGAGAGCGGACTGTTTTCAATCCGTTGAAACTGACAGCATTCCCCTATCGATGATAGGATATTCGGTGAACGATCAAAATGGTTAACAGCATGTTAGACAAAATTTTCAGAATTGCTACAAGACAGAGTCCACTCGCTTTGTGGCAGGCACAATATGTACAGCAGCGCCTCATGAGCGCCCATCCAGGCTTACGCGTTGAGCTGGTTCCGATGGTCACCAAAGGTGACATTATTCTTGATACGCCGCTGGCTAAGGTCGGCGGTAAAGGCTTGTTCGTTAAAGAACTCGAACAGGCTATGCTGGAAAATCGTGCCGATCTGGCGGTGCATTCAATGAAAGATGTGCCGGTGGATTTCCCCGAAGGTTTGGGACTGGTGACCATTTGTGAACGCGACGATCCGCGTGACGCGTTTGTCTCTCATCATTATGCCTCAATCGACGAACTGCCGCAGGGTGCGATAGTGGGTACCTCCAGTTTGCGACGCCAATGTCAGATCAGCGCACGCCGCCCTGATTTAGTGATTAAAACCTTACGCGGCAATGTTGGAACGCGCCTGGGCAAGCTGGATGCCGGTGAATATGATGCCATTATTCTCGCCGCAGCCGGGCTAAAACGTTTAGGTCTGGCCGATCGCATTCGCCAACCCTTGCCTGCAGAGATTTCTCTGCCTGCGGTGGGCCAAGGTGCGGTGGGCATAGAATGCCGCCTTGATGACACGACGCTGATTGGCTTGCTGCAAGCGCTGAATCACGAAGACACGGCCGTGTGTGTAAAAGCTGAGCGTGCGATGAATACACGCCTCGAGGGCGGTTGTCAGGTTCCTATCGGCAGCTTTGCGCTGCTAGAAGGTGATCAACTTTGGCTGCGCGGCATGGTAGGTGCGCCGGATGGTAGCGTGATGGTCAGCGGCGAGCGCCGTGGCCCACGCGATCAAGCTGAGCAAATGGGAACCTCACTGGCGGAAGAGTTGTTAGAAGGTGGCGCGCGTGAAATTCTGCGTGACGTTTATCAAGGCCAACCGCCTGCATGACCATTTTGGTGACCCGCCCGGAGCCCGCTGCGGCAGAATTAGTAACACGTCTGCATGCGCTGGGTAAACAGGCCTGGAGCCTGCCGCTGATTGAATTCGCGCCGGGCGGCGATCTTGATCGTCTGCCACAACAATTGGCAGGTTTACGTCCCGGCGATTTGGTTTTCATGCTGTCGCAGCAGGTTATCCACTTTGTCCATCCCGCGATGCAACACGCAGGCGCAGCGTGGCCCGCCGACGTAGACTATTATGCAATTGGCCGCAGCACCGCGCTGGCGTTTCACACTATTAGCGGCCTGCATGTGACCTATCCCCACGCGCAAGAAACCAGCGAAGAACTTATCCAGCTGAATGTGTTGCAGCGTGTAGGCCATAAGCGCGCCTTGATATTGCGGGGTAATCAGGGTCGGGAGTTGCTCGCAGACACTTTACGCAGCCGGGGCGCGGACGTCCTGTTTAGTGAATGTTATCAGCGCTGCCAAAAGCATTATGACGGGGCGATAGAAGGCAAACGCTGGCGAGAGCGCGGTGTTACTACTTTAGTCGTGACCAGCGGTGAAATGTTACAACAACTTTTTTTGCTGTTCCCCGCAATTGACCGTGAGGAATGGTTGCTTAACTGTCGGCTGCTAGTCGTCAGTGAACGTTTGGCTACCCTGGCCGCAAATTTGGGTTGGCAGGATATTCAGGTAGCCGATGGTGCCGATAACGACGCGCTGCTGCGTGCGTTACGCTGAACTTAACAATGGGATGTGCCACATATGACGGAACAAAAAGACTCCTCCGCCATGGTTGAAGAAACCACCCCAGCGGTTGAACGCTCTCCTTCCGCCAGCAACAAACCACCGCGTAATAATAAAAACGGTGGCATGGTGCTGGGTGCGGTAGCGATTGTGATCGCCCTGGCAATTGGCGCCGGTTTATACCTTAATGGGAAACATCAGGCCGATTTACAAGCACAAACCAACCAAAGCCTGAGCGAACAACTTAGTGCCCTGCAACAGCAGGCCAACAGCGACAAACAGCAGCTGACGCAGCAGTTAACCAGCACTGAAAGCGCCTTGAAAACGGCGCAGGCTCAGCTGGAAGGTTCCGCGAAAGAACTGACAACGCTGCGTGAGAAAGTGGCGGTGATTTCTGGCAATGATGTACGCAGCTGGTTGTTAGCCCAGGCAGATTATCTGGTGAAACTGGCGGGCCGCAAATTGTGGAGCGATCAGGATGTCACCACGGCAGCAGCGTTGTTGAAAAGCGCTGATGCCAGTTTGGCTGACATGAACGATCCTAGCGTAATGAATGTACGTCGTGCGCTAACGCAAGATATCAGTACCTTGTCAGCAGTAACGCAGGTCGATTATGACGGCACGATTCTCAAGCTGAATCAGTTATCGAACGGCGTGGATAATCTGCGTTTGGCCGACAACGACAGCGATGATGCCCCGATGGACAGCGACGGCGGCGAGCTTTCCAGCTCGGTTCGTGAATGGCGTCAAAATCTGGTTAAAAGCTGGCACAACTTTATGGATGATTTCATTACCATCCGCCGCCGCGACAATACTGCGCAGCCGTTGCTGGCACCGAACCAGGATGTCTACTTACGTGAAAATATCCGTTCACGCCTGCTGATTGCTGCGCAGGCTGTTCCACGCCATCAAGACGAAATCTACAAACAATCAATCGATACCGTTTCGACTTGGGTGCGTGCCTGGTATGACACCAACGACGCCGCCACCAAAGCCTTTCTCGCCCAGCTGGATGAGTTGAGCCAACAGAACATCAACATGGATTTACCCGAAAACCTGGAAAGCCAGCCGCTGCTGGAACAGTTGATGCAGACCCGTGTGCGGAACCTGTTAGCGCAACCTTCCGTCGATGCTAATCAGCAGGGAGGCTAAGCATGCTCAAGGTATTTATCCTCTTTGTGCTGCTGATTGCTGGCGTGGTCCTTGGACCGATGATCGCTGGCCATCAAGGTTACGTGCTGATTCAGACGGATAACTGGAACGTCGAAACCAGCGTGACCGGTTTAGTGATCATCTTGATTATTAGTTTGTTGGTGATTCTGGCGGTGGAATGGCTGTTGCGTCGTCTGTTCCGTACTGGCGCGCGTACACGCGGCTGGTTTACCGGACGTAAACGTCGCCGTGCTCAGCGACATACGCAATCAGCATTAATGAAACTGGCAGAAGGCGATCATAAGCAGGTCGAGAAACTGTTGTCGAAAGATGCCGATCATGCGGATGTGCCCGTAGCGAACTACTTGCTGGCAGCGGAAGCAGCGCAACAGCGTGGTGATGAAGTGCGAGCAAATCAGCATCTTGAACGTGCATCTGAACTCTCTGAAAACAATACTATTCCTGTCGAAATTACTCGCGCCCGCATTCAACTGGCCCGCAATGAAGATCATGCCGCGCGTCATAGCATAGATCGCTTGCTGGAAGTGGCGCCGCGCCATCCTGAAGTGTTACGTCTTGCAGTACAGGCCTACATCCGTACCGGAGCGTGGAGCGCATTGTTAGATATTCTGCCTGCAATGCAGAAAGCGCAGGTTAGCGATGACAACCAACGTACCGCACTGCAACAGCAAGCCTGGCTTGGCCTGATGAGTCAGGCGATGGCCGATCAAGGCAGCGATGGCCTGAAGCGCTGGTGGAATAACCTGAGCCGCAAAACGCGTCAGGAAACGGCACTGCAGGTGGCGATGGCGGACCATCTCATTGAATGTGATGACCACGACACTGCGCAGGAAATCGTGCTGGAAGGATTGAAACGCCACTACGACGATCGTCTGGTGCTGCTGATGCCTCGCATCAAAAGCGGAAACCCAGAAGCGTTGGAAAAAGCGTTACGACTGCAGATCAAGCAACACGGCGCAACGCCACTACTGCACAGTACGCTGGGTCAGTTGTTAATGCGTCATGGTGAATGGCAGCAGGCCGCCGAAGCGCTACAGCAAGCCTTGGCGCAGCGCCCAGATGCTTTTGATTACGCCTGGCTGGCAGATGTATACGATCGTCTGCGTCGCCCAGAAGAAGCGGCGAAAATGCGGCGGGAAGGTTTATTGCTGACGCTAAAAAATAATCCTAACGCGTAATAGGTAGGATGTGTACAGCCGGGCTTGCCCGGCTTTTTTTTGCCTGTCACTTTTATTGTCTATTGCCATATTGCAGATAAAAAAACACCTGCCATAAGCAGGTGTAAGATCAGGTCGATAAGACAACTGGACGGTACCCGACTCAACGTGGTGTCTCTTGATCCTGTAAAGCTCACGCGATACAGGCAGGCAGACAACAGGTACCCAAAATTGGCTCTGCGTCATTCCCAGGTTTATGTAGCATCCGCTAACATAAGAGGTGGAATGAGCATCTACAAAGATATTATTGCATAAATCGTGCCAGATTGGGATATTCCTAAAAAATCATTATCTATCTGTAGGTTAAAACTGACAGACAAGAGAGAAAATTACGGGAAACGAAAAGTGTGTCGGTTAAAAGCGACAGGTAAGAGAAAGGCTGTATCCATTCAGAGACAATCTCAGTAAAACCAAGTAAATACCTTATTAAACAAAAGATTATTCGTCTCACATCAACGACAGCACGCTTAAATCACTCCGCGACTTTTCTACAGGCGAAAAAAAACCTGCTTCAGGAAGCAGGTTTCTAAAAGTGGTCGGCGAGAGAGGATTACGCTTCTCGCTGAGAAGCGCCCTGCGGGCCGTTGCTGAAG
>NZ_JAWUEB010000022.1:0-311073 GCF_036663535.1 Pantoea sp. T14 | reverse complement strand
CGCGGCTCTGACGTGCCCGTCGCCGGAGACAACGCCTTCTGGGGCGCGCTCGGCTGCAGCTGCTTTGCGTTTTAATCGCTAAGGTTTTATCAACAGCCTCGCATTGATGCGGGGCTTTTTATTGCCTTGAGTTAATGAACATCGTCATAGAGGGAAGAGTAAGTAAACGCTGCCATCATTTTTATTTGCTCATTGCTCTGCATCCAATTTAGATCAGAGAAGGTTTTATTCTGTCATTCCCTTTAATAATTAACGCTAAATTATTTTCAGTGGCAAAAACAGTGAGTGATAACATTACTATCGAAACAGACACCCAACTCAGCCGTTTTAAAGCATGCACGATAACAATGAATAGTTGTTAATGGGCCCGATTGATACTGTGCATACCACCAATAATGGCCGCGGTTAATAACGCCACTAACATTGCAACACCAGATATTAAAAATGCGACAACCTTCATACGTATTGGAATCAATGCAGTGAATTTACAAATCCGGGCATAGGACATCACTCTCTCGCCCGGACCACAATATATTTAAAGCCCGGGATTTTATTGCGAAACGCCTCGCATTGAATGAATTTTAAGTCTATAAAACCTAATGCTGACTTGTGCCAGCCAATATCGGGGGATATAAAAGGGAGGAATTTAAAAATAAGGAGCATTTGTAATGAAGAATTTAATAGCGTTAACAATTGCTGTAGCGTGCGTGAGTTTTTCAGCGGTATCTCAGGCAGCGGAGCATTGCCCCGAATAAAGGAAATTGATGAGATTGGCAGTGGCGTCTACCGTGCTGATGGGCAAAAAGGGGAATGGACCGGCGTTTTGCAGGGAATTGTCGCGGACAAAGTGCCCATCGACTCGTTTCAGATGGCTCTTGCTATTCAGGAGAATGAATCATCCCCCATTAGATTACAGTACTGCACTTATAATGTTGGCGCTGATAAGACGCTTGATATGCGTTTTATTAGCAAAAATGAACAAGCATTTTTTATCCAGCCCGACGGAAACACCTGGAAAAAGGAAAACGGGCCTTTTGGGCTAATTTATAATATCTGTGAGAAAACCTTACCGGAAAATTGTAAGTTTATTGTTTATCTATAAGTGTTAATCGCTAACATAAATTTAGAAAGAAACCTGATGCAGTTTTACTGATTTTAATCTGAGATTATATTCGATTTTTCGGCACATTCCGTAACTGGGACGTGCCTTTTTCCAGCGAATGCTTCCGGCAAAAGCGCTACACGCCTCTTAATTTATCGCGAAGAACGCTAACAGTGACAGGCATGAAAAAGTTATTTAAACCTCACAACAAATACCCCAGCATCAATATTAACAAACAAACTTTTTTCATTTAAATTAATACACGATTTTATGTAAAAATAGCAGGCATACGTTCATTTGAGACTGAGTCTCTATTTAATGTGTAGCAGTTATAAATATAACCTATCTCTCAATTGTTCTTATTTTTATAGTACCGCTTTCTGCGTTAGCCGATAAATTCCTGCAATCACTGTTGCGCTGATATGCCAGAAGTCATCCATTATCATTTTGAAATTGAGTTACTGTTAGCTTTAAACCCTTGCTTCTGATGCATCTCAATATATCGGCCGCACCAAAATCTACATTATGAGCCTTAGAATTAACTCGTGCAGGCCTCTCGCCTGCTGGCTTCTTACTGTTGTCTTTGATCCAACACGAATCGCTATCATGTACAGTTCTAACTTTACATAATTAGTGTTATGTAAAGTTAGGATCCATGTTAGATCCCCGGTATGATGAGCACTTTTAGCGAGATCTAACAGAAAGACGAATAAAACAATGTATTTGCGCTGTTCTGAATTTGAATCTGTAGGGTAAATATCAGACACAAAATGACAGCGCTACGTGAATTCTGGCGGGTTATCCCCCTGCGGTTTCTTCAGAATTCACGTAGCGCGATCACCTTATAAATTGATTATATAACGAGCAAATATGCGTGAAACTGTTCAAAAAACGGACCTCATTATCTCCTTTCAGGCGGATGAAGATATTTCTGCGCGACTGAGAGAATTTGTTCAAGACAAGGATGCCTTTTCATCCAATACCTGGTCTCAGTTGATGAGTGTGATGGCGGTCTGCTGGCGCTGGTCAAAAGAACATCAACGTAGCTTTTTACCGATGCTTTCAAGCGATCTTCGTGACTACCTTTCCTGGCTACAGGCCTCCGGGCGAGCTTCGACCACCATTTCAACACATGCATCCTTGATCTCGATGTTACACCGTAACGCCGGAATCACACCGCCTAACGTTTCTCCACTGATTTACCGCGTGATGAAAAAGATAAATCGCACGGCAGTGGTGTCTGGAGAGCGAACGGGCCAAGCCGTACCGTTCCGGCTTTCTGATTTAAACAAAATTGATCACTGCTGGGCTGGCTCCTCCCGCCTGCAAGAATTGCGTAACCTTGCCTTTCTTCACGTGGCCTACAGCACGCTGCTCCGCATCAGTGAACTGGCGCGCATCAAAGTGGGCGATATTTCGCGCGCCGAGGATGGCCGAATCATTTTGGACGTTTCACATACCAAGACCATCGTCCAGACGGGCGGACTGACTAAAGCGCTTAGCACCTTTTCCACTCGCCGGCTGGATGAATGGATTGACGCTGCCGGGCTCAGCAATGAGCCAGATGTATTCCTTTTTTGTAGGGTGCACCGCTCAAATAAAGCGCTTCCGTCGCCCGACCAGTTATTGAGCCGACCGGCCATTGAGGAGATTTTTAGAAAAGCCTGGCAGGTTGCGGGAAATGAAAAGCCTCTGAGAGCGAACAAAAACCGCTACCGCAACTGGAGTGGGCACAGCGCGCGCGTAGGCGCAGCCCAAGATATGACCCGCAAAGGTTATCCGGTTGCTCAGATTATGCAGGAAGGCACGTGGAAAAAGCCTGAAACCCTGATGCGTTATATTCGTAATGTGGATGCGCACAGTGGCGCTATGGTGGATCTGATGGAGCAATCCGCACGTCCACGTGATGAGACAGATTAATCGGCTATCAGATAAGGTGCCCCTTATTGATCGGTAAGCACTCAACACTGCAGAAAACTTATCCACAGAAAATGTGAACAGCCTGTGCATGAATGGGTATGGTTTTAGCCCGTGGTGGGTGTTTCCCTTTTTTCACTCTTCCCATTTATTCGATAATTTACGTGATATCAAAGGGCTATATGGCTCTGAGTATTCTTTCCCTTCAGCCCTGTTGCGGCTCTTTATCGTAATAAGCCAATCAAGCATGAATCGTGACCGGCGCTGTAGGGCATTTTGACAAAATGCAGAGGCCTGTCAGCTCGATTAGCTAACATTGCTTTACTTTCAATCGATTAGCCACCGCAGACTTTATAATTCAGGTTTATCAATGTTACCCTTACCACTTACAGTGAATTCTTGCTGTTGTTCCATTTGAGTATTTGAGGAAGTATCTATGAGTGAAAGTCTGAGCAGCCTGAAAAATATCCGTACGCTACGGGCACATGCGCGCAATATGTCTGTTGATGTACTGGAAGAGATGCTGCAAAAGTTGGATATGGTTGTGGCCGAGCGCCGCGATGAACTGAAAGCCTCAGAAGCTGAAGAGCGCGAGAAGGCAGAGAAGTTGGCGATGTACCGTGAGCTGCTTCAGGAAGATGGCATTAGCGTGGAAGAGCTGTTGAGCGGAATGCAATCAACCAGCGTGGGAAAAACGAAACGCGCCCCCCGGCCGGCTAAATACAAATACACCGACGAGAACGGTGAAGTAAAACACTGGACCGGCCAAGGCCGTACTCCTTCTCCAATCAAAACCGCGATTGAAAACGGCCAGTTGCTTGATGATTTCCTGCTGTAATTTGCAGTAACTGAAAACGGATTAACGAATAAGCTATTCCGTTAATCCGTAAGTTGCAGGTTATTGCTGAACACTAAAAATCTTCAGGTTCACTTCTCTTAGCGATGTGCCGATGCTTTTTTTAGTTTTTTGACCGCAGGTGTTGCACTGCTTTTACTGCTTGAATAGATGAAGAACAGTGCAATACCCAAGCAGATCACTGCACCCAGGCGTGTAGCAGAAAAATGAATCGCTTCATTCCCTAACCAGCCAAAATTATCGATAAGCATGCTCATCGCCAGTTGACCAAAGATAACGGCGACCGTAGCAACCGCTGAACCGATACGTTGCACGGCCAGCACCATAATCACGATATAAGGTACGCCACATAAGGCGCCAAGCAGTTGCCATTTAGGCACATCCATCAAGGTGAGCGTCTGCTTGGGTTCAAAAAAGAAAATCAGCAGTGCAGTTACTAATGCACCCAGTGCGAAGGTCAAAAATGCACTCCGAAACACACCCACTTTGCTTCCCAACTGCCCATTAATCGCGGCCTGAATACTCAGTACGGCGCCACCAACAACAGCCAGAACGATCATTAAAATAGTCATTTGTTAATCTCAGCCTTTAGCCACAAGAACAAGGGCAGCAATAATGAAAATAAGCGCGATAATACGTTTGCTGTCAATTTTGCGATGAGCAGTACCGAACAAACCGTAATGGTCAATCACCAGACTTTTGAAAACCTGTCCAGCAAGAATGCCGATCATCGTCATGGCGATACCAATAGTGGGAACCGCAACAGTCAGGATGACCACGTAAATGGGTCCCAATATGCCGCCCAACAAAGTCCAGGAAGGTTGGGCAAAAAAGGATGGGCTATTACGTGGGCTGAAAAACAGCATCAGCAAAAACGTCAGCGCAGCACCGACGCCGAAAATACTGAACGTCGCCCATAAGTCCCCTACTTCGCTTCCCAGTGGCCCTAATAAACCGGCTTCTACGGACAATCCCATCCCGCCAGCAACAACAAGTAATATAAATAAAAGCTGCATCAAACAGTCTCCAGTGGTTTAGGCGGCGGATCATAGTGCAGCTTCCAATAATGAAAAACGGTATAATTCGGGAAACACCTTTGCAGGAATCGAGATAATGTATGATCCCAGCGCCATCAATTTTCGGACACTGTTATTTTTTATTGGTGTTTTTGAAGCGCAAAGCTTCTCTGTTGTCGCCAGGCGCGAGGGTGTTTCAGCATCCATGATTTCACGCGTTATTCTTCAATTAGAGGACAGGCTGGGTCAGCAACTTTTTTATCGAAACACGCGGGCGGTTATTCCGACAGAAGCCGGTAAGTTATTTGTAGAGTACGCCCGCACTATCACTGAGCAACTCAGCGAAGCCCAAAGAGAACTGCTGGACCGCTCGCTTGAGCCAGCCGGATTGATCAAGATAAATGCGCCGGTATTTTTCGGCCAACGCCACATAGCTCCCTGGCTGACGGCGCTTTCCGTTCGCTATCCGCGTTTGCTCATTGAGCTGACGCAAACCGATGACTATATCGATCCTCACAGAGATGCATCCGATCTCATTTTCAGGATTGGCACTCTGACCGACTCATCTTTTCACGCGCGGATATTTGGCACTCAGCATTATCATTTGGTTGCCTCTCCCGGCTATATCAAAAATCATGGCAAGCCGGAAAAGCCGGTTGAATTGGCTCAGCACAAATGTCTGGTCTACAGAGGTTCATCCGGCCCGAATCGGTGGCTGTTCCGTGAACCCGACAACAGCTGGATTCATTATCCGGTTTCGGCGTTACTCATCTCTAATAATGCTGAATCTTTGCTGACTGCGGCACTAGGGGGAATGGGCATGGTGCTGTTTCCAGACTGGCTGATTGGCGACAGCATTAAAAAAGGGGAGTTGGTCAGAGTAATGACGAATTTCGAGGCAGCAATTAAAACGGAGCCACAACATATTGCTGCCATTTACCCTAACGCTCGCCACCCTCCGCTCAACGTCCGGGCAGTGATCGATTACTTTGTCGAGGTTTACGGTTCGCCACTTTACTGGCAGTTCGATTAAAGCCTGGCTGAAAATATTGCAACCTTTGCTGGGCTGTCGCGATCGCATCAGCAACCCTTTTATAAAGTGAGCAGATGCAAAAAAGGCCGCCCACTGGGCGACCTCTTCCGGCACTTCCTTATGCGACCATACGTTATTTGTACAGTTCTGCGGTCATATGCACGCGGTTATTGGTGTTAGCTTCGGTAATTTTATACTGCGCACCCTGCTGCTCTGCCTGGGCGGCGATTTTTGCTTCTGCACCGTCCAGCGTTGATGAGGTAACAGACACGCTCTGAGCGAAGCTACCAAATGAGATCAGCGACAGAGCGGTTACAGCGGCAAGTGATAATGTTTTAATGGTTTTCATGGTCATATTCCTTCATTTATGGTGAGGAGGTTGTTTGCCTCCGATGGGAATAATAATAACTATAGTTACCATTAGCATATTAACAATACGTGCTGGTATTGTGATCATGCTAACTATCACGGCGATAGGAAACAACAATATTGATATGTGCACCGCTACTTTAGGTTCAGCGAAAACTTTATCTCGTCTGTATGTCGGCCTGTCATTTTAGGGAATGCGCGCAATAACTTTGATTTCAAAATCAAAGCCAGCGAGCCAGTTCACTCCCACGGCGGTCCAGTTGGGATAAGGTGCTTGAGGGAAAATTTCCGCTTTGATTTCCATAACCGATGGAAACTGCTTTTCAGGATCGGTATGAAAAGTGGTTACATCAACCAGATCATCTAATCCGCATCCTGCGGTAGCCAAGGTTTCCTTTAGATGAGTAAAAGCGAGTCTTACCTGCGCAGCAAAGTCAGGTTCCGGTGATCCATCATTGCGACTGCCTACCTGCCCGGATACGAAGAGCAGGTCGCCAGAGCGTATCGCGGCAGAGTAGCCATATTGTTCATACAAATTATGGCGATTGGCTGGGAAAACAGTTTCGCGCTTGATCATGATTCACCTTTACAGTAATCGGTTTGGTTGAACACATATAAGTGGTTTAAGATACATCACGTATATGAAATTAGTTGCATACGGTGCGTATGTCAAATGTGTGCGCACTGTTTAGTGCTTTGAGGAAAACATGGCAACCAAACGTCGTGCAGAAGCAATGGAAGAAAATCGCAAAAAGCTGATCGCTGCTGCACGTAAAGCCTTTGCTGAAAAAGGATTTGCCGCCGCTTCGATGGATGAATTGACCGCAAGCGTGGGCCTGACCCGCGGCGCGCTTTATCATAATTTTAATGATAAGCGCGGCCTGCTGGCTGCGGTGGTGGCTCAGGTTGACAGTGAAATAGCGCAGCGTGCGAAAGAAATTGCGAAAGAAGCAGAAGAGGGTTGGGATCAATTACTGGCTGAAGGTGTAGCTTATATCCAGATGGCACTCGATCCCGAAGTACAACGCATTGTGCTGCTGGATGGCCCTGCATTTTTAGGTGATCCATCGCACTGGCCAAGCCAGAATGCCTGCCTTGAGGCAACAAGAGCCACGGTTGCAGAGATGATAAATAAGGGCGTACTCAAAACTGTAGATGCGGATGCAGCTGCACGTTTGCTCAGCGGCACGGCTCTGAATGCGGCCTTGTGGGTGGCGGCAAGTGATAACCCGCAAGAAAGGCTACCAAAAGCTATCGAAACATTTACGCTTATGGCAGGCGGGCTACGCGCTTAACTGAGATGACATACCTCTTTGTCAGTTTCATTACGCGGCGGCTACAAACGTAAAAAAAGGCCGCCTGATAGGCAGCCTTTTCGGTAGGTCATGGCAAAATTATTTAATCAGCTCGGCAGAAATATAGGCGCCATTATCCACGCGGGCTCCGGTAATTTTATATGACGCGCCGGCCTTATGAGCCTGAGCCGCAATTTTGGCTTCAGCACTGTCCAGGGTAGAAGCAGAAGCGGTAACGCTCTGCGCAAAGCTGCCGAAAGAAACCAGTGTAAGGGCCGCAACTGCAACAAATGTTTTGATGGATTTCATGGTCATTTCCTTGGGTAATTAAAGTGAATGTGAGACGTTTTGTCTCGATGTGAAAAGGATATGCCCTTCACGCCCCAAGGAACAGCGGATATACTTGCTGAAATAAATCAAAAAATTTGAATATGAAAAAAGATACGTAATCTTATACTTACTTTTCATTGCTGCTGGAGTTGCAAGCGAATCTGGCAGCAATCCCTTCAACTAAACGCCCATCATTATCCAATGATCCAACACCTTTTAAAGGCTCGCGCTTCATTAAGTCTTTCAAAGAACAGTGAAACATCCCAATACAATGGCCTTAAGTTAACTCACATGCCACGCTGATTTCAATGTTACACCGTAACGTCAGACTGAAGCTTCCTAACTCTTCACCACTCGTTTTCCAGACGATAAAGAAGATAAACCGCATGGCCGTCACGCGGGCGGGCGCGCCGGGAAGACCTTTCCCTTCCGGCTGTCCGATCTGCTGGCTTTGAATGCGCAGTGGTCAAACTCCGTAAGGCTTCAGGAACCTGCTGCAACGCGGCGAAAGAGCGCTGCGGGCATCTCACGGCAGTGCCGTCTGGCCAACTCCGGCTGATGTAATGATTAGCGTTGGTGCTGCAAATGAATAATAAGAGTTTCCTCCTTTAAATCTAAAATTCGAAATGTCTGTCACTAAACAACTGCTAGTTACTAAACAACTGCTAAACGCTTTTCACAAACAGGCTGCCGAAATTATTTCTATTTTAATACCGTGCTGCGAGGCAGCGAGCAGAAGCGGAGACGGATACCTGTTAAAAGTTCTGCTCTCACCACATTGATAAGGGAGTTATGAGTGAAAAACGCAATCGCTTACCTTCGTTTCTCATCTCCCCAGCAGGTCCACGGGGACTCCTTCAGGCGTCAGCAGAAGATGATTGCCGAATGGCTTTCGGCACATCCTGACTATTTCCTTAACCCCGTAACTTACGAAGACCTGGGTCTCAGTGCATTTCGAGGAGTTCATGCAGCCCGCGGCGCATTCTCAGTATTCATGGAAGCCGTGGAACTCGGGCATATTCTGAGCGGTTCTGTACTATTGGTGGAAAGTCTGGACAGACTCTCAAGAGAGAAAATCGGAGATGCTACAGAGCGGCTCAGGGCTATTCTAAAAGCTGGCATTGACGTGGTAACGCTGAGTGATGGAGCGCATTATACCTCTGATTCTCTCAATGACCCTTTTTTGGTAATTAAAGCCGTCCTTATTGCACAGCGCGCCAATGAGGAGAGCGAAATCAAATCCAGGCGGATGCAGTCGGCCTGGGCAGCTAAGCGTAAGTTGGCTGTTGATGCCGGCGCGGTGATGACTACCCGCTGCCCCGCCTGGCTCACGGTCAGATCGGACAGAAGCGGTTTTGACGTCAATAATGAGCTTGCTGATACCATCCGCTACATTTATATGCTTAGGCTTAAAGAGTACTCTTATGGAAAAATAAGGTTAATCCTTAATCAGGAAAACAGAAAAAATCTCAAAGGTGTAAAGGGAGCGTGGAGTTCCAGCTCAGTTGACCAGCTTCTGAATAAGAAATCAGTTACCGGCATCCTTGTGCCCTCCCGTTACAACACCTGCAAAGGGATTGAGGAGTTGCCCGGCTATTATCCGGCCATAATTGGGGCTGATGTTTTCAGAGACGTTCAGCTGATGAGAACCGAATCAGAAAGCAAACTCCGCTCGAAAGATAATCCCCTTTACATCAACTTATTCAAATCAGTGATGATCTGTAAAAACTGCGGTCACCATATTGTACTGTCATCACTGGTTGAGAAAAAATACGGCTATTACGTCTGTACTATGCGCAGAGAAAAACGCTGCACGGCCAGTGCAATTAACCGGGAACCCGTTGACAAATTTCTCACTCAGGGTCTGTTGCACAGCCTTGAATATTTAATAGGGGAATCCCCTAGGAAAGTCTCCATCGAAGATCTCCTCAACCGGCACGTTGAGCTCTCCATGAGAATGAATAATATACTTGAAGCGGTTGAAGTAGCGCCGGACGTAAAGGAACTAACCGTGCGGGCAAGAGATATGGCAAAGCAGCTTCGGGAAGCAGAAACAGACATCGACCGCTTTCGGAGCCGGCCCGCAATTAAGACTAAAGCACTTCGGGAGTTTAATCTGGCCCTCTGGGCCGAGCGCAAAGAATGTCAGGCTGTTGTGAAGCATCTGGTGAAGCAAATCGTTCTTGATACCGGGCATAAGTGTTGCGACATCTGGCTCATGAACGGTATCAGAATTCTAAACTATCCGCTTGATCGCAGGACTGACGCGGGATCCCTTGTCAGCGCCATGATGTATATGCAGGACAACATGCTTATTCTTTAAGCGCTGAAAAATCCGATGAAGACCGCGTATCCGGTAAAGAAATATGGCCGATGGATTACTTTATCTGACAACCACTCAGGTAAGACGTAAACCTGTATTTACGTGGTAAGCTTCCTGTGACACTGATATTACCGTCAGTAATACGATTTTTCAGACCCCTATCTGCGGTCCTGAAACGATATTGTTTGTCAGTTTACCCGCACATTTGTCAGTCAGCACACCGTCTTTCCTTCTGGCTTCTATATAAGTCCAGCGCTGTACTTGTGATCATCCTGCAGTGTCAATCCTTATTCAGGCGAGTTACCAGAGAAGAATGACGGGGTTGCTTTCAGCTTTGCGAAAGAATCGCTTCACGTTACGCGTGAGCTGCCTGTAAAAAACCGGGTCAGGTTAACACGCTCAACTTCATTGAATGACGAAACGGTATGACTACTGTGGAAGTGACCTGTATGGAGGCGTTAACCCGAACGACATGTAACTCAGACGCCTCATGGCGCCGTTAGCCCGCCCTGCCAGACGCCGTCGGCCTTTCAACAGCTGATATGCCAGACTATCGCAGACTAACAGAAGACAATGCGGCTGACACTGACAGCGACACCGAAGTCAGTAGTTGCGCCATTCATTATCAGCAACTGCAGTACCGTCTCTGCGGGCCGGACGGCGGGGGCTGTTCAGTGGGGGCAACCGGGCTTCAGGTACGGCGCGGGGCTGGGTTGAGAGGAGCGATGGGTTTCAGAGACGTGTCAGGGAGGGGCTTTGAGGGTAAGGTGGAGTGTTGGATGTTAGCTAGAGAATTACTGGATGATGTAACTACAGACGATAAGACAGCACTGCTGTGTTAAACGCTGACGTACAGTGGTATCTGTTGGGAAAGTTGCACTCGCTTTTTTTTGCCGGGCATTATTTCTGCCCGGTAAAGCCGCCTTTTATTTATAACAAGGCGAGAATAAAAAGTATGGCAGATGTAAAGTTTAATTATGATGAACAGGCAATCATGGCTTCTGCCCGAAAGAAAGGTTCAGTGTCCGTCCCGTAACCACAATGGTCTGATAAATGGGGTCCGCTTGGAAAACGGAAATTATCCTACGCTAAGCGCGTTATTTGTTCTTGATTCAATCGACGGTTCGCACCTGCAAAACGTTACGCAGTCATGCAGTATATAGCCTCGGCACCGAGACTATATACTGCATGCCCTAAGGACGACTAATCAGAGACATTTAAGTTATGACATTCACACGCATGACAAATAAGTGATGACATTAGGGGCTTTCAGGGGGGATTTACCCTGTGACATTTGGGTATACTTTAATGTCATAGACAGGCTTCAGCAAAAGCGGAAAAACAGTTAAGGAAGTCAATAAAAATTTTGTTGGCGAAAATTTTGAATGGTCTTACGGCAGTGGATTAGTAAGTAGTCAGCTAACGTCCGCTATGAGCGAGAAGCGGAAGTTATTTCTTAGAGAAGGTTTGATAAAACGGCGTTAGAGCCGAACAGTTGTCACTATCCGGCTATGAGCAATGAATCAAAGGCCGAATATAGCCTCAATTTCTATCGAGAGGTCAGGTGAGAACAGGCGGCTGACTTCTACGAGCGAGCTGGCAGGCAAGTCATCGCCGTAATTTCGGTACAGCACTTTGCGTAGCCCGTTTATCTCCTCAAAAGAGGTGATGAATATAGTCACTTTGATTAGTGCTGAAAAATCTATCTCTTCTACGCTGGCAATTTTCCTGATTTGGCTGAATATTTCTTCGGCCTGCTCAACAATGCCTTCATGTTGTGCCGCTGTGCCAAACGCGGTCAGGCCGGAAATATAGAGCGTGTTGCCATGCTTTACTGAATGGACGTAAGGAGCCTTAACTTCACCCAACTCAGGGTAATTCTTTCTTACCAGATTACTCATGTCGATGGCCTATTTGAGAAGAAACAAGACGCAACTTTAACATTCGACTGTGAATGCTCAACGTCCATTGGCGTATCTTAAAGTAAGCAACGTCCGCTTTTGGCACAGAGCCGCCTGCCGTGGCCCCATGTCCGCTATGAGCGAGAAGCGGACGTTACTATCAGCATTCCGTGTGAATCAATGGGAAGCAGGTCACACTATCTATAATTTTGATTTAACCTGGTGTTCCCTGCAAATGCACTCAAGACATTAAGCAGTTGTTGTACTGAAAGGTCGTTTTCACTATCTCGACAGGCTATTCCTAACTCTCTCCACAACGCAGGTTGTAATGGACGAATGGTAAAGCGCTCACCATTGTAAAATGATGCATAAGATTCAAGAGGTAACAACGTGGCTCCATAATCCGCGGTTACCAGGCTCTTAATCGCATCATTGTAATCAAGTTTAATACGAGGTGTCGGACAATGGCCGCTTAATGCAAACCAGCTGTTTATGAGTTGTGATAAATGGGTGCCAGAGCCATTAAGAATCAGAGGTTTCTCAATAATCCAGTCAGGTGTCACTTCATCCGGGACTTTCCATTTTGAGGGCAGAAAAGCGACAACAGGATCACGGCTCCATGCATTAATTCGCAGACCGTTGACCCGAGTTTGTGGTAAGGCCACGATGCCTATATCCAGTGAACCAGTCTTTAGCTGTTCAAGGGTTTGTTGAGAGGTAAGTACACTAATTTGTACATCAATATGGGGATGAGACTGAGCAAGTATCTTAATCGCTTGAGGAAGGAGATGTGCGATTGCTCCGGTAGATGCACCGAGTCTGACCCTTCCTGTTAGCCCCTGAGCTTGACGAGAAATGTCATCTAGCGCAAAAGCCGCATCGGCAAGTAATTTTTGCGCATGCCTGACCAGATTTTCTCCAATTGCTGTCGGTCTGATTTTACCTCGAGCTCGTGACAGTAATTTAGTCCCGACACGGCTTTCGAGTTCAGAAATATGCAGGCTGACTGTCGGAGGCGACAGATGCAGGCGCTGAGCTGCCTCAACAAAGGAGCCCGTATCGGCAATAGTAATCAGTGTACGTAGTTGATCAAGATTAATTTCACGCATGCAAATACATCAGAAAAAATGAATTTGACATTAATGTAATTCAACTTTACCCACACTTAAACCTGAAACATCATCAGTGCTCTGACATACATATTTCAAGTTTCAGGAGATGACAATGACACATGTTTTCATTGATGGAGAGCAGGGCACAACAGGACTGCAAATACACGAGCGCTTGCGCCACCGTTCTGATATTACATTAATGACCTTGCCTCCCTCGCAGCGTAAAGACAAACGTCTTCGTGAGGATATGCTGAACAGTTGCGATATCGCGATCCTGTGTCTTCCCGATGAGGCCGCACGTGAAGCTATAGCGTTAATCAATAATCCTCAGGTACGGGTGATTGATGCCAGCTCAGCACACAGGGTTTCAAATGGATGGACATATGGTTTCCCTGAAATGAGAGCGGATCAACCTGACAGAATCAGGGAGGCTAAACGGGTGACGAATCCTGGGTGCTACCCAACAGGCGCAATAGGACTGCTTTTGCCTTTGATCAGTGACGGCCTGGTATCTGCGGATTATCCTGTTTCAATTCACGCAGTGTCAGGTTATTCAGGAGGAGGAAGAGCGGCAATAGATTTCTACGAAGGAAATAATGCAGAGGCCGCTTCTTTCCAGGTTTATGGTTTAGGGCTCAAACACAAACACGTGCCAGAAATCACACGTTACGCGCATCTCACATTTGCGCCCTTCTTTATGCCTTCTTATGGTGCGTATCGTCAGGGAATAGTACTGAAAGTCCCATTACATCAACGAATGCTTGCTGGAGGAGCTGATGCAGCGATGGTGCATAACTGCCTCTCTCAGCATTACGCCAACAGTAAGTATGTAAAGATAACGCAGCATATCAATTCAGGGGAAGCAGAACGTATAAACCCCGAATCTCTTAACGGGACTGACAACATGGAGCTCGGTGTGTATTCAAATCCTGACAATGGTCAAATATTGCTGACAGCAGTATTCGATAATTTGGGCAAAGGGGCATCGGGAGCTGCGGTTCAAAATTTAAACCTTATGACTGGCGTTGTATAAAGTGGCCAATGTCCGCTTTGAGCGATCAACAGACATTGATAACAGCGCTCTGTGTTAATTAACCGGGGGTGGTCAATTGGTTAATTTGACCCATCCTGACGTAGTCAAAATTTGTGTATGGCACTGAAGCGCTCAAAACGCTGACGAACTAAATCTACGCAATATTTCGAAAAAGCCCTAAAAATCGTCAAATCTGAAAATGTTTAGGGCATTCCCTTTTAAGTTGAATAGTAAAAGAGCAGGTCCAGATGCTTTAATCAATATCTTGAGAGGGAGTATGTCAATGTTGTCGCGTCAAAACCTATGATCATAACATTCACGTTACCCAGTCGCAGTTGCTGCTGACTTGGTGGAATAGCAAATGTCGTTGCATTTGGAGGCAGATACGAAGTATGTCCTTCAGGAGCATTTAACGTTGTGACTGTTCCCGTGGTGTTGGTCTGATAGCTACCTGAACCATAATAATTGCTGCCTGACATCCGACCATATGTATTGCCATTAGTGTAGCTCTGCGCATTGATGGTGGATGTCGACATGCCATAGCGACTCATGGTTGATTCGTTCGAGCGTGTTTCCATTTCAACCACAGCAAATCCCAGATATCCGTTTTGCTGAATTCCTAGATAACGTAATTCACTAAAACCCCTGTCAACTTTACCGCCAAACACATCGGCGTGACCAAAGGCGTTCGGCAAGTCAGAAGATTTATCAGTTTTGAAAACTTCACCACCTACATATGTTTTGAGAGGAGTGTTGGTCGGTTGTTCTAACGACTCATAGTTTTTTATGGAACTGCATCCTGATAGAAATATTGCTACTAGTAGCCATCCCTTACGCATGTTTTTCTCCTGATGCATTTAGCCATCAGATAATACTGAAATATTGAAATTTATCGATTGTTACAATAATTGATTATTTCGTGCCGTTATTTTTGTGGGTTTTCACTTTTGCTTGATAGCGTTTGGCGTTATCAATTTCCGCTACTGGCACAAAGCAGACAGGTGCTGGTCGATCGGGAAACGGACGTTCGGCATGCGTTCTGCCTAGTGAAAGTAATGCCAATTCATGGAGTAAGCACGTAGCCGCTCGTATTGTCGGCCCTACTCCCAGATGATTATCGCTGAGGTTTGGCCTAGCAATTAAGTGCGGTCCACTTCCGTCATTTCTGCTGTCTCAAGCCGTTCATCTATACTGACTCTTGCCGTGGTCATTTGCATAGGAGGCCGCGCCGCAGTCAACATTTTCATTCTGCTGACACAGTCAGACGCGTACCGGCTGCAAAAATCCTTATGGCATTGCAAGAGGCAACCCAGCGCAAAGGAAAAGCGTTTAAATGACGTGACCGTGTAAATGCAATAATTAAACAGATTGTTCCTGGTTTATATCCCAATAAAGCCTAAAGAATAAAAACTTTTATTTATCCGGAAGATAACTAATGAAAATAACCGAGTTTGTCTATTCCGCCTTAATTGGACTTGTCGCCAGCTGCCGTTCCATGACGCCGATGGCGGCTCTCGCTGCAGCACGTGTTGCCGGGCGCGACACATCGGGCAGTCTCCTGCTGCTGGACCGTCCGCTATTCAAATACGGCGCGTTAGCGATGGGTGTAGGTGAACTATTTGGCGACAAGATGAAATCCGCGCCAGACCGCACCGTGTTGTTGGGCTTATCAGCACGCGTGGCCAGCGCAGGGATTGCGGGCGCCGCGTTGGCACCCAGCGGAGAAGAAAAAACCGGGGCAGTGATCGCTATCTCTGCCGCTGTGCCACTTGCCTATGCCACGCTTGCGGCACGCAAAAAGGCCATGGCAGGGATGGGGCAGACCAAGAGTGGCCTGATCGAAGATACGCTCATCGTCGCTATCGGAACAGCAGTTGTCTTCTTCGCCACGCGCCCAAATCGTAGTTAAACGCACTCAGGCTTCAAAGGATGATCCCGGCGAGCCATCATGAAAAGGTCGGTGACGGCGTCTGGTACAGCGCGGACTGACTCCCAGGCTGATGTCCGCTATGAGCGAGAAGCGGACGTTGTGTCAGGAGTAGTAATGAAAGAGAAGCGTCTGGATTAAACCTGACACTTCACTGTTACTCAAAAAGGTGCATTAGGTTTTGTTATTACTTTTTTTATTTGACTCAGATGTGAACAGATAATCGAATAATGTGGCTGGTTTATATGAATTACTTTCTTCTGATTTATTTAGACTCACAAAGTAATCCAGTAACATCGAGGCCGTCATCCCGGCCCCGGACTGCATGTCAGCCACGCTGAAGTCCTTATCCTGTACTACGTCATTACCTTCTAACCTGAATCCATTTTTTTTGCCGGTTTCTGTGACGGTGAACACTCCATCTTTACTGATAAAATCCGGTTCTTCAGTTTTAAACGTTACTTCGCTGGCTGTAATCAAAATGTAGTTATTTTGTCCCTGACTTACGTAAGACGAGAATTGAGATGTCTGGTTCGTAATATTATTACCAGTGTTATTAACGACGGACTCCAGCTACTCAAAATTAGCGGTATGGCTAAATGAATAGCCGGGATCGAGTTCGTATTTCAAAAAAGCGGGGTCAAGGCCGGAACTGGAAAGATTGCCGCTGTTGAGAATACGGGAAGCAGTCGCAGCATCCTTTTCCGTGAACTCTACAGTCTGTACTCACCCGCTGTTATCGTAAATTTTGCCGTCATTATAATTCCCTTCAACACTACCAAATTTTCTGTAATTTCCTAAGTCACGTGCTAAATCATCTACATAGCGCAGATCAGTGCCTTGTGCCTGTGCCTGTGCATAGAGGTCTGACAGCGCATTAAGATCGCTCTTCGTGAGGAAGTTAGATGCATCCATGTCCTGCGTATTCTTAGTCAACTGCGTCTGCACCTGAGGAAGAGTGGTTGTGTTGCCAAACAGGCGTGACATCATCAGTCCCTGCCCGCTGATCGTCGCCTGGCTTGAAGAGGCTGACTGCGCTGCCGTAGCGCTGCTGTCTGTTGCAGGCTGGGGGCTGGAAGTTTTAGCAACATTTCCAGAAGTATTCTGTACATAGCTATAAGCACTGGTTGATGTATTGACGTTCATAGTTGGGTTCTCTCCGGCCTAAACATGAATCATTCCGTGATTACTACTGATGTCTATAGCTACAGGTAACGGCAGTGAGAGTAAAAGCTTTAGCAAGAGTGATGTTTAAGATTCCCCACTATTAACTACATCAAAATGGCACAACGTCCGCTTTTGGCACAAAGCGGACATTGAGTGAATGTCATCATTCGATTGTCACTGACTTAAAGGTCAACCTAAATATCAGGGGTGCTTTCAACAAGATGATATAGCCGGAATTTTATATGCATTACAGCGCTACTTTCTTATTGTCATCAGTTTAGTAGCAGTTATGCGGCATAACCTAAAAGTCACTTTCAGCAAAACCAGTAATGGTCTAAAAGGCATAACATTAATGGCAGCGACAGTCGGGCATACCCTAATGTCACATACGGGTGCGTAAAAAGAATGTTCTAACTTTCAGAATCCAAGGAAATTAAAATTTGCGGGGAAAATTCCTAATTTGAAGATATTCGCTACACGCCTGATTTTACTGAAGACCACTGCGGGAAAGCCTGAACGTTTTGCCCTGGTGTTGGCCGTCCGGCTTCCCCGCAACCGCTATACATAGTATCGGCAGCAGATGATAAAGCTATACCTGAAGCATCCTTTCTTTTGCTTTGTAAACAAAGTTGCTTATGCTAACTGGCGCCGGCGGCTGTGAGCGGAGAATTGGCCTGGCATTGTGAAATGTTAAGCAAACGACAGAAGAACCGCTCAGTAAATTTTTCCGGTTATCCAAAAAATTGCAGCTTCTAAATTACTGAAAGACTTTGCGTATTATTAAACTAAATATTCGATTTATATTATGCTGAGCGATCAAGGATATTAATGGATTTATCTTATTTTTACCGGAAACCAAACCAGTTAAATAATTCTTATCTTTCAGGCGGATGGGAGCATTAATATATATAATACTTCTGGGAGATCTGACGTAAAGTAAGATTTAAGCTTGTTATTCCATTAGTTAGCGGTAATCATTCCCTCAGGCATAGCAAACGGAATTGAAGAAAATGAAGACTGGCTTTAAAGCTGGCAATTATTAGCTGAATACCCTGGCATTTTAGGGAATGCCTGAAATTTTACTAAAATAAAAAGTGCGTAAAAAATAATCGTCTTTTCTGACGTACTGGAAAATGTAAAGTTGCAGTTATAGCATTTGACAATCATTTTCTACAAAAGTGTGCTTCTGGTTTTTTAAATTCCTAAGGAACTATCGACTCACTTTAAAGTGATTCGTAAGCCAGCAAGAAATTACAGCTCCTGAAATATTGTGTCTTTTACGATCACAGGGCGTGGCACTACTAATTTTAGTGGGTTGGTTAATTGCCTGACTATGTGTAGTATGGAATGCGTCAAAAAATAAGATTTTATTGCTGCACCAGGGAAATCAACGCACTACCAAATTAATCTTTTTATATTCAAGGTTACACACAGAACTTAAAGGAAATAACGGTGATAAAGTCGTATTATTACTATGCCTGTATTGATCCTTTTTTAGGGATAACCGTGCATTGCAAGGGTTGTAAAAAGCTGCGGCAAGAAGGACAAATATTCCTGGGCTCGTTTTATGAATATCATCAGGCTGTGGCCGCGGCTAAACGCCGTTACAGTGATATCAGCCAATGCCTTGACTGCTTAAAAGGGAAGCACAGCATCCCTGGACCGATAGTTATGGTTGAAGCTGTTAAACCGAAAGCCAGACAGGAAGCCATTACCGTTAAGCCGCGTATCTGTGCTGCACCACCTTTAACGGTTAAACCTGAGAGCGAGCCTGTCAGGATGCGTCAAAAACCTGAGGCGCGTCTCTCCCTTGTGCCTGTTCCTGAGTTGAGGGCTAAAAGTAACGTTCACCGCGTACCCAGAAAGCACTCGCCGGGCAACTACTGACAACTTAACTCCTCTCAGGCTCTGCTCTCATATTAAAATTGCTCTTGCCGTTCTGCCAGGTGCAGATTCGCTGGCGTTTGAAGATAAGCGCTTTCTTCGGCCTGACGCTAACACCAGGCTCTGCCGGCGTGATGAACCACGCCATGAGTGAACTGGTTCTGACCTGTTCCCGTGCGCTACGTACAGGCGAGGTGATAAGGATTGCCGATCATGAGGGTGTGGTCAGCGGGTGGGTATGCTGGCAACCAAAATCCTGCCCGAGAGAACTATGAGGTGACGGTTCCCAATGCCGTGGTGGTCAGTGGCCGAGTGGTAACGCACATGAAGAAACGGCCGTCAGCTTAACGGTAACATTGTGGCATTAGTCCCTTTCCCCGTTGTGACGCAAGCTGTTCGAACAGCAAATCAAAGAAAAACAGGTCAGCATCCTGTTTAGCTTCTGACGGCAGGGGTGGTCAGTCGGCGAGCATAACCATTTCAAATATGCATTGTGGTGAAGTCCCGTTACCGGACACCTGCCGTGCTGCTCCAGACGACGCCTTTAAGCCCAGGAAGAACCTTCGCAGAAATACAGAAAGTTTTGTATGTTCAGAAAGCAACGCTGCAAACGGGACTTCTGGCCTGAGCCCGGATGACGGAGGAGCAGCAAAGCCAGCAAAACAGCTGCTGGCTTCGGGTTCTGTACGTTTAACGAAAAGCGGTTAAGAGAGCTAAAGTAAATACGGAAAAGGACGTTTAATACCGTCATAAAGACGGACCTACAGATGCAGCCCGCCAGTCCCGAAAGCTTCACTGAATATCTTCTCCTCCGGCACGCCCAGACTGATCAAAGAGCGATATTGTTCCTGCATAAACGGAACCGGTCCGCATAAATAGTAATCAGCCTCTGCGGGCAGATATGCCGCCGGAAGAGCGTTTAAATCGAGCCTTCCCTTCACCTGATAATCTTTACCGGGGACCTCATCTTCTTTTACATTTTCATAGGCAATAAAAACGTGAAGATTATCATTCTGGCTGGCTAAGTTTTTCAGTTCCTTACGCAATGCATGCACTTCAGAACTGCGCGCCGCATGAATAAAGTATATTTCTTTTTTCAGCGCCCGGTATTCTCTGGTTCCGGCATTTATGCCTTCACGTAATGCCGGTTTAAAGTTTGGATCGGCATGCTCTGCAAGCAAATGATTAACCATAGAAATCATCGGCGTCAGCCCGACGCCTGCGCTGATGAGTACGTTGTTCGTATCCGGGTTCAGCAGATAAAAATTTCCTGCCGGGGCGCTGAGTTCAACAACGCTGCCCTTATCAACGCTATTATGCAACGTGGAGGAGACATAGCCCGGATCCTGCCCTTCCGTGCGGGCATCCTCTCGTTTAACAGATATCCGAAGGTAATTATCCGCCGGGCTGCTGGATAAACTGTACTGGCGCGGTTGCTTAATGCCCAGCGCCGGAACCAGCACCCGTAAGGTTATATACTGGCCGGGTTTATAAGCCGGAAGCGGCTGTGCGTCCTGTGGAACCAGATAAAAAGAAGTGATTTCTTCACTTTCTTTTACTTTTTTGTCCACGATAAAGTTTCGCCATCCTGTCCAGCTGCCCGGAGACTGTTTACGCTCATCGTAAAGCTGATTTTCTGTTGAAATAAAAATGTCAGCGAGCTGTTTATATGCCGCACCCCAGGCTGTTATCAGTTCATCATCCATGGGGATGCTGAGTACTTCACTTATTGAATGCAGTAAATTTTCGCCAACAATATCATAGTCCGGCGACTGGATATTCAGGCTGACGTGTTTATTGCAAATGAGCTCAATAACCGGTAACAGCACTGCCGGATTGTCTATATTTTCGGCGTAGGCCAGCACGGCTCCCGCCAGAGCTTTTGCCTGCGCACCGCTGCGCTGATGGCCCATATTGAAGGTTTCTTTCAGCCCGGGATTATTTTTTAACATACGCTTATAAAAATAGTCCGTTAAAGCCTCACCGTTTTCTTTCAGTACGGGTACCGTTGCCTTGACCAGGTCTTTCTGTTTTTCATTTAACATGCCTGCCTCACATTTTTATCAGCCGCTTATAAAGACTCAAAGAAAACCAGACACCCCTCCCGGGTCAGTTTTCAATACCAACCTAAATATAGACCCTGTAGATACTCCTGGCCTTTAGCGGCTTTACAGACCGGCTTACCGGCAGAAAACCAGCCCCTGAGGCTGGTCTGAGTCATTGCGGACCGGATACCGAAAACCAGGCGAAGCCGTTGATAAAAAGTTAACGGCAGATAAGGCTCGCATTAACCTGCTCTGGACTGCCTTTTCACACAGGTCAGCCTCCGCCATAACAGGAGCCAGTAATCTGTCGGAGCAAAACAGGTTGTGTTTGCATCTTTCAAACTGAAACGGTGAAAGAATATCCGGGTGGGTCAGTGAGAGATTACCGGACCCGCGCTCAGACGTGTAAGCGGAGGCACCCTACGGAGCGGAGTCAGCTTTTAATAAGAAGCGGTGCAGAGAATAAGCCTGCGCGACATCACGGGTTAAGCCACAGGGATAACAGCCGAAATCAGGCTGAGCCGTTTTCCCTGTACGGGACTGACAGGATTTTCATCGTTACTTTCTGTCGCAATGCATTAAAGCGCAACGTGGCATTCACGCTGATTAACGCATTTTTAGCATGATCCGAACGAAAGATAAATAATCCTTCAGATTAACTGATGTAATCCGTTTTTTTATTTCAGTGAGTTTGAAAAACGAGTCAGTTACAGGCTGGATAAGTGCGCTTTGCTATTACTGATATCATATAAACCACTGATAAAAAGTCTTAATCCGGACAATAACAAAAGAGAATAAAATCACGGCGGGTTTATATAAATTAAACTAATGATTTTTATTTGCTTGTGTCATTATAAAGCTCAGCTTATAAGCTCTGGGACTATAATAATGAAAAATATGTACTATATAAGCATTTCAAAAGTAGCAAACAACCATGTTGTCCATAACGGTACGTGTATACATGTCAGAAATCATGCAGAGGACATGATTTTGCTGGGAGAATTTGGTCAGTTATTTCTGGCTCTGGGCATCGCCAGAAATAACTTTAAATCAGTAACGCCCTGCGAAGAGTGCCTGATCCCCAAACGTGCGGCCACTTGTCTCGCGAAAAAGCCATCAGCACCTGCCCGGCTTTTTCCTCTGGAAAAGCCTTAATTAGCGGAGAGGCAATTTTCCTGAAAATGCTTTCGCTGTTTTTATTTCAGGCCATCAACAGAGATTAATAAAAGAAGCGAAGCCATGGGGCCTGCAAATGCTCTGTAAAAGTTACCGGATTTTTTTACAGGTGAAAGCCCGCGCTGACTGTATAATTTTCCGGTAATCTGGAGCGATTCAGGCAGGAAAACTTCATTTATTTCCTCAGGCAAAAGCAGAGCTGACAAATAATCACTGTAACCAGTTTCTGGCACTTTCAGGTTTGTAATATCCGCTTCTGCCATAAAGCCGCCATTGAGCAGGTTTTCAGGGGCTACTGTGAGCGGAAAGCACGCACAGTAGCCGGCAGTTAACAGGTGAAAAAAGCCCGCATTCCGGGATGCGGGCCTGAACGGTGGTTATCGCCAGGGAAATAAATTACGGCTTTTTGAACTTGTCTTCGACTTTCTCTTTGGCTTCCGCAATTTTATCACCTGCCTTGTCGGCTAAGCTTTCTTTGTGCTCCGGGTGATCCGTGCGATTATTATCTGACGTGACGTCATACTCTCTGGCATTACCTGAGCGGGATGCTTCAGACAATGTCCCGGCATCAGGAGCTAAGTCTGAGGCCTGCACGGTGTCTGCATGATCGATATCCACTTCCTGACGGCGCACTGAATCACTGACCGTCTCCACCCGATCGCTTTCATCTTTACGTACCACCACTTCTTCTTTGATGTGCGCCGTTTTGTTAATGACGGGTTGTTCATGGGTTTCAGCAACTTCTACCGTTTTTTCTGACCAGTCAACGCTGTCCGGCGAGCCGGTTTCACTGAGCGGGCGATGGAAAATTTCGGCGTGCTGCTCGCGCAAGGAGATATTTTCCGAAACGCGATCGGTAACGGTATAGCGGCGGACACGGGTAGAGCCCTCACTGACCAGTCGCTTACCGACTTCCAGTCGTTCTTCAGCCAGGCGAAGCACGTCTTCCTCGCTTTCATCACCGGTCAGTGATGTCCGTACTGCATCCGTGCCGGTCTGGTTACTTTTGCCACCCGGAGGCGAAGTAAGCTCATCATCAGTCGTGTAATCAGCGGGGGCCGCTGCGCTGCGCCCTGTAAGCTCCTCATGCGCATCCAGAATACCCAGCGCGCGCGGGGCCTCATCCTCATCGGCACGAAGCGACAGAACCACCCCGCCAGTTCGCAGCGCATCTTCGTAAACTTCTTCCTGGTCTTCCTCAAGGGTGTTGCCAAACAGGCGTTGCCAGAAACCGGGATGACGCGCTTCATGCCCCTCAGAACGGAGGCGTTCGCCTGAGATAATATCAATATCATCATCGCTGAAGCCGGCCTTAATCAGGTTACGCTTCGCACCTTCCGCCAGAGTTAAGGTACTGAACATCGTTACGATTGTTTCATGAGCCATGGGTCTCTCCTGGGTGACAGTTCAGATGTGTTATATCCTGCAACGGTTGTATATACGTACCTTTTACCAGGTCTCGCGGGCATAACCCTTTAAGCGGGCTGCGGGCCGGCGTGCTTTTAGCCGGGTCTTATGCCCGACCCGGGCGACAGAAAATATGTTCCCCTGCCAATTTTCCGGCGAAATCACTGGCACGTACACAAACAAGCCTGGCATAACCTGGAGAAACTGACGGAAAGTGCCGGGTGAAGAGGCCGTGATGAGAAAAATGACGCAAACCCATGCGGCTCGTCATAAATTCGTAAGCAAAAGCTGGCGGTTTCTGGGAAATGACAGCGTTTTAAACAGACGGGGTAACAACACAAGATGAATCTGCCCGCGCCTGGTTTCGCGTAGCCCTGCTGAATAGTGCTGCAGGAAAAGGAATAATGGCCTTTTTTAAAAAGGAGTTTCATCAGCACCTCGCAGACTTCTTCTGGCTCGCCGGCAAGGCAGGGAAACCAGCCCTGCAGCGCTTACTGGCCGGAAACTGATGGCGAAGGGCTGAAACTGCGCAGCCGGAATACGCCTCGCTTGCAAACAAGGACTCTTTAACCAGAATCTACAGCTGCACAGAAAGCATGAAATGTGCACCTGCGAGAAATCCTTGTCACTTTTGCCCGCTGCTTATTTGCGGGCTTTTTTCGTCTTCACTCACAAGGACAAAGAGCGGCCGGACAGATAACGGAGCATTCATGACAGTGAAATCAGCAGACTATGTAAATAACGGCGGTAAGCATTATGCGAATGATGACACGCAGTTCAGTGTCTCAGGCCATCAGCAGGCGAAACCGGAGCTGGAAGAAAAAATCTGGTCGCTGTTTGGTGAACCTGAAGCCGCGGCGGATAAAAAAGAGCAGGAAGCCATTCGTGAAAAAATCTGGCAGCTGACTGAAGACAACAGTGAGAAATAATCTGGCTGGCGCGGAATAAAACCATAGTCAGGTTAAATCTATATTAAACAAAGAATTAATGAACCTAACGCAGACATTACGGTCTACAGTTAATGCGGAGGTCTCCTCTGTAACGAATTTTAACCCGCCCTGTGCGGGTATTTTTTTGCCCGCAATCCGCAACAAAAGAATAAACAGCCAACGCATCGCACCTGCCGATTCCCCGGCAGCGTCGGGTCGTGAGCACTGTTGCGCTTACCGGCTGGGGTCTGATGGCAACGGCAGTTGTCAGCCAGAATCTGGTCCGGTGGGCGATGCTGTAGCCTCAAATGAGGGAGAGATAAGCGAAAATGAGCGGATGTCTGAAGTTTTTACAAGCTAATTAATACAGGGAAGGTCCGCTATGAGCGAAAAGCGGACACAGAATTAGAACCTGAAACTACATCTTTTAAATTATTATTTACGCTTAATAAATTTAACTACTGGCGTTGCATCAATAATTAGTGATTTAAACTCTGGGAATATTAGCTCTCCATCATCAAAGCATTCGAAAAGAAAACGAATCTCCTTTTCATGGCTGAATTGTTGCGGCTTCAAGTACCGATAATTATTAAATAATTTATCTAAAAAACCAGGGCTTCTTGCTTCAGGGTTAAAGTTGCTTATTTCTACATGACGAGTGCTGTATATAACCTGCTGAACCTTTAGCTGGCAGGTGAATTTCTCAAGCCGCGAGAGGCTCTTCGGATTACCGCTTTCTAGCATGTCCTGCCGAAGCTTTGATTCCACCTGCTGCCTGATAAGTTCACCAATCTGCTCCAGACAAGACTCTTCGAAATACCAATAGTCATCATAGGATTCAAAAAGAGTACTGGCTTCTTCATGCGCATTCAGTCGAGACATGCAGAACGCTAGACAGTTCCGTCCGTGCCAGAGGTGACGGCTTTTCATCTGTCCAATGTGCATTCCTCCTTTAATGACGCTGCTCTGCCGCATACCTGACCACATGGTTATCTCAGTATCGTTGAGCATTCCTGCTCCGGACTGAAGCGCCTCAAATAACGCCATAGGAATATCCGCGTTTTTTAAATCAACCGTGAAACCAAAAGTTGCCTCTCCCTCATCAGCTATTTCTTCAATTTCTGTTTGGCGATATTCATCTATGCTCCCAATCCTTATCGTACGTCCATTTAAAGGGTTGAACCCGGAATGACAACTCTTGACTATATACATTTATCATCCTTTGTTAATTTTGTTGTTAATAATTAGCTGCGCCGGTCGATATTAACTATTTTTCACTCTTGTATTAAGTAACCGACTGCAGAGTTAAAAATTAACATACTGACTATTAAAATATCTGCTTTTGGCACAAAGCAGACATGCGCGCGGGGTAAGGTCCGCTTTGAGCGAAAAGCGGAGGTTCTCATTTGTCATGACCGTTGGGATATATAACTAAAATTTACATGATAATCGTTTGGGAGTAGGTTAGTACCAGATAACTGAAATTAGGCATTAGATCGGATTTGTTAAAGGTATATATCTGACTGCCTATAGTTCTTAGTCAAAGAAAGAGACTTGTTTTTTATTGTCTTCCACGCTTAATAAATTATATATTTCATTTGATTTTAATTTTTTCGCGCCATTGGTTAACAATTGGATAAACCCTGAATAAAAAGCAGCATCCTCACTACTTATAGATTTGTAGTCTATGACATAAAGCTTTTTCATATTATGTAGTGCGCTCATTGCTGCGTGCATAGTTCCTCCATCTACAGTGGTTTGTAAAACAATGGTTTTATCTGAAATGGCGCTTTGTAATCTATCCCTTTCAACTAAAGTATATTTAGTTACACGTTCGCCGATCATAAGCTCAGACAGAAGAATACCACCCTTATCAACGATCAGTTCGGCTAGCTTTGTACTTGTAGAAGGGTAAATTTTATCGATACCTTGTGGCAAAATAGCAGTTGTTTTTGCTTCTTTAGATACTGCAACCGAATGGACTATTTCGTCACATCCTTTGGCTAAACCGCTTATGATATTAAAATTATTATCCGAAAGAAATCCTGCTATATACTCTGCGGCTTTTTTTGTTTGAATTGTAGGGTTTCTTGAGCCAATAACAGTAGCATTTTTGCTATAGCTTAAACAATCAACATTTCCTTTGTAGAAGATAACAGTAGGGGCAATATTACCCCCGCTTTTATTCTTTATGTTTTTTAATGACGCGGGGAAATTAACGTCATTATAACCAAGAGGAATGACACCACTACGATAACCTATATCAATTTTTCTTTCTATTTCACTGTGTAGCTTAGCGCATCTCTCTCTGCTTTTCAGAAAATCTAAAGTTTCCAACTTAATGGGCTTCATTTCTGAAACGCTTAAAAAGAAGTCAACTATGTCAACTACAGATTCATAACGGTCATCTTTATCCTGTCCAATAAGTTTTAAAACTGTCTGGTTTCCTAGATAAGGGACTGATTTTAAAAATAAAATATTTGAAGCGCTTAATCCCATAATTTAGTCCTCAATCACAGCACTTTTTCTTCCAAGCATGCCCATTTTGATTCCATACTGATCATAAGTTTTACCGAGAAAAATAGCTGACACGACATTTGCTCCGTTAGTTATTAATTTATATTCCATGGCTCGGAGAGTTTTCCCAGTGGTAAAAATATCATCAAATATTATTATTTTCTTATTTTCTACTATTTCTTTAGGAAAATAGATGTGAGATAACTCACTGCCGGCAGTAATCTTCTCAATGTGTTTTGCTTTCCTATCCCAAAGATAGGATACGTGCTGGAAAAAATTCATCATTCCACAAGCCTTACAAACCTCTTCGCTGAAACGTGCATATCTTCTTTTATACTTTGTCTGTGTAGAGGCGGGAAGGCATATAAATACTGTTTCCTTTAGTGAGTCCTTGCTAAAACTATTTAACAAAACTGCTGCTATCTCTTTATGAATATTACTTGTCCTCTCATTCAATAATCCATCTTTAAAATCATAAATAATTTTTCTGTTTTCTTTGTTTTTTTCAGAGATGTCATTGTATTTCAATGGGTAATAATTGTGTAAGAAATAACATGGTAAGCCATTAGAATCAAAAATATCGAAAGAAACAAACTTTTTATCGAAGATGCTGAGTATCTCTTCAAGAGCAACCATTTGCCTTTCTTTTACTGCGAGTGGGGATTCTATTTCTTTTTCTGTGTTGGGTAATGTGACTTTTGAAAGATCATTAATTCCCTTAAGTACATGGTTGCCTTCTTTTTTTAGAGTATTTTCGAATGATATTAAGGATGCTTTTTTTATTGTGTATTCATTCGGATCGATTTTCTTTGATTGAATTCTAGGAGTGCTTTTCTTGATGTCATCAACTGAATTGCTCTTAAAAAATGTTTCATAAATATATGATACAAAAACTATACCAATAATGAACAAAATTATTGTCATGGTGTTTTCCTTTGCTGTGATTTTAAATTTATCTAAAATACTATCAATTTTTTATTTGAGGATTTTTAACATTTTTTCATGTAGTAGTCACTAATTTTAATCTTCGTAAAACTCCTAAATCGTTCCCCCAGTTAATTAACTACGCAAAGTGTCAGAACGGTCCGTTTCTGGCACTTTGCGGACGTTTATATCAACAGCGTGATGGCTCCTACGGCTCGCCGGCCTTGCCGGGTCGTCAAGCCTCACTCCGCTTACCGGCAGAGCCGGTAAGCTCTGCCGAATCCATTCGGGGTTTGGGCTTGGCGGCTACGTTCTAATGGCAAAGGCCTAGTTAGTCTCAGAAGCTTGCTTACAGCCTGCTATGAATGAGGAGACAAAGTCGGCATTTTTTCACGTTTCTAGGGCCCTTGCCGATAACAGGTTTAAACTTCCAACAGCAAGGAACATATGATGTCGCATTTAAAAAAAAGCCCTCCGGCTGCTATCAGTGCCGATGATGTACGCCGCAGGTGTTGGAGCAGCCACGCGGCAAGATATGGAACGGTTAGGGGCCGACCAGCCGTCGGAAAAGAAAAGCTTGAGGCTGTTTATTTGACAGCTTTAAAACCGATTAACAGATAACATCAATAGCTTCAAGATATTTTTGAACAATACTTAGTAATCAAATAGGATGTTAATATGTTCTTCTTTAGAAAAATATTATTTGTCTCTATGTTGCTCTTGCCTGCGTCAACATTAGCTGGTGTGTGGGATACTTATTATAGTAAAGATGAAATGCGTGGAACCACGCAGAGATTTATTCAATTGCCATCAAACAATACAGTTGAACTTAATTATCCTTATAATGGCGGAACTCAAGCACTACTTTCCATTTATTCAGAGAAGGAGAAACTGAAAGACGGCGCAAAACCAGAGCTGCTCAAGCCGGCATCTGCCTATTTGCGTATAAGTCAAGGGCAGTTTTATTGTGAGGATTCTGAATATTGTTATATGTCAGCTAAATTCGATGATGGAGAAATCGAACGATACAAAATCGAGGAAATACCAGGACAGCCAGCAGGTTATATTTATATTTTTGATAATTTTAGTTCATTTCTTGAGAAAGTAAAAAAACACAAGAGCCTTACGCTGGAGATCTTCATATATAATTGTGGGAATAAGCAGTTTCAGTTTGATATAGATAGGTTTCCAGGTGGTTAGTCTAAATTATTGAAGCTAGTTTAATGATTTTTTAAAGGGTGCTGGGATGAAATTTCAGTTTTCATCGGTGTTATCTGCTCTCTGTTAATAAAATCATCTTGATATTTCTGACGTCCGCTTCTGGCACTAAGCGGACCTGCGCTCTGGAAGGTCCGCTATGAGCGAAAAGCGGAAGTTCGCAATCGTTCCCACAACAAATGAGGTAATTATTAACATCGGTTTGTGTTAATGAGCGGGGAACAGGTCATCACCCCAACAGATAATTCCCTAATTTGACTGTAACAAATGCCTGCTAGCGTGGACCTCCAGGGATGCTTAAGCTCGATTGACTGTTTCATTAAACAGTTAATGGGTAAGCCATCGCAATTTTTAGCTTTTAGTCCGCAGAAAAGGATTATTGGGATGATTTTTACTGACGATAAGATGCTGGGGTACGGTAGTGCTCAACGGGCATTTTCAGAAGGCGACGAAATTTCTCTGGATGCCAATTACCGGCGCGCTCACCTTCCTTTGGTTAATCCGTCACACCCTGATGTTATAGCCATTGATGAAGACTACTGTATGGGTACTTATACCACTAAACGCAATTCTCTAGTGTTGCCTGTCAGCGATGAGCGTCTGCGCGAGACGGCTATTTTTATCGGGCTTGAAAAGGCACTGCGCAACGCATCTTTTTCCGGGAAGATAGCCTGGGATCTACTGGATAAGCGGAAAAAGCTGCTACATGCAACTATAAGTAGCGGGTTGAGTGATGATTGCACGGAGCATGTCACGAAAGCCCTTCAGTCATTTTTAAATACTCCTCCCTGTAAGAAATACAGGCTTGGCGGAATTTTCATTGGGCCGGTTAACACGGGAAGACTGTATTTAAAAGTATATCCGGAAGCAAACGGTGCGGGACACATCTTCGGGGAGATACAGTCACTGCTTGGGCTTAAGCAAACGAAGTTCTTTCTTGTTGGATATTTTAACCTGACAGACCATCTCGACCAGCATCAAACGCAGGAACTTTCTACTATCCTAGACCGCTTTCGTAATGAAACGCTTTGGGAAGATGACATCAGGGAGTTGTGGCTCATTTCAACGCAAGATGATTTAGTATTGAGTGGTACAATAACAAAAAAGATTGTCAGATCTGAAAACTAGCGTTTAAGTCCCATCTGTTCATTCCGCCTGAAGTGACCTGCTTCCTGAATATGACCAGCTCAGATGCCCTCAGCGTCCGCATTTGGCACAGGGCTGCTGTTACAGCCCTGCTAAACTCAGACCTCAATGGACTCAGATATCTCCAGAGCATCATCGACTTCAATACCCAGATAGCGGACCGTGCTTTCGAGTTTTTTGTGTCCTAACAGTAACTGAATCACCCGCAGGTTCTTAGTTTTTTTGTAGATCAGATATGGCTTGGTCCTGCGCATAGAATGCGTACTGTACAATGAAGCATCAAGACCGAGCTTTTCAATCCATCCATGGAATATACGGTTGTATTGTCTGGTTGAGATATGCCGGTAAGAACCGACACGAGACTGGAAAAGATAGTCAGTGCTACGCAGGTGAGCCACCTTGATCCATGCTGCTACTGCCTCTCTGGTTCCTTTAGTCAGTTCAAACTGAACAGGACTACCTGTCTTTTGCTGCAGCACATTCGCTCGACCCGAAACCGCATGGCCATATGCCACGTCAGATACTTTCAACTTCACCAGATCACTGGCCCGAAGCTTACTGTCCAGAGCCATGTTAAACAGAGCCAAATCGCGTACTTTTCCTTCCAGCTCAAGTCTGATACGAATTCCCCAGATATGAGATATCTGAAGCGGTCGTTTTTGGCCGATGATACGGCTTTTGCTCCAGGGGGGCGTATTCATAATCAATCTCCAGTGATTAAGGAGGTGTGATTATGATTGCCTCGTATGAGCGAAAAGCTGATGTAACCCCTCTGGTCAATGAGCCCCCGGAAGCGACTCAATCACCTATGGCGAAGCAACATGTTGGGAGAGCCGCCAAAACTTTCCCTTCATAGGGATATTCTTCTATTTTTTTAGCATGCATTTGAAAATAAGAGAGAATGGCATGCGCCTTTATATGCTTTATCTGGGTACGATGCAGCCGGGTAACATTCCTGTGCCAGGATATTTAATTCAGACAAGCGAAGGAATAAATATCCTTGTAGATACCGGCTGGCCTCGTTCCTTTGTAGATACGCCTGCAAATCCGCCCGGTCTGACAGTTGAAATCAGACCCGAAGATACAGTTGAAGCTCGTCTTGAGGCTATCGGCGTGAATCCAGCCGATATCAGATACCTCATATGCACTCATCTTGATGAAGACCATTCCGGCAATCATGATTTATTCAGCAATGCAGAGCTCATCATTCAGAAAGAACATTACGAACTGGCCAGAAACGGGCATCCCCGCTTCAATGCAAATCGGGATTCATGGGGCCATCCGTCACTCCGGTATCGCCTGATTGAAGGTGATTATGAGCTTTTACCGGGCATCGTACTGCTTGAAACCAGTGGGCATGTTCCTGGTCACCAGTCTCTTTTAGTGCGGCTTTCTGAAACAGGAACCGTTTTGCTTGCCGCTGACGCTGTTATGCATCACTCACTGGCAAATGCGGGTACACGCCAGATGTTTGTCACCGATATGGAGGATGAACCGGGTATCAGGCGGAGTACGCAAAAAATTGCAGACCTGGCTGAAAGCGAAAATGCGGCGTTCGTGGTTTACGGCATGACACTGAGCAGTGGGCTTCGTTACGTCTTTCGCCGGCTTTTTATGAATAATTTTAAGGCCATGCTCTGCTAACTGTTCATTGATGCCCTTACATTTTTAATGTCAGCTTCTGACACAAGACTGTCCGCTAAGAGCGAGAAACGGACGTGCCCCGTTCACGTCCGGGCGATGCACCGTACTTGTTGGTAATTTGCAGAACTACCCGGATTGAACATAACATCCGTGTTGTGCATCGTGGTCTGGAGGCTGCGGTTCCAGACACGCGAGTCGTCTGAACGCATAAGACAGCTGCTAGGGCACGCGCTTAAGCATGTGGATTGCTAAGCCGCCGTTTCGTTCTTCAGTGCGTTCAACTTCATAACCTCATGATGCGTAGAGGCGAAGGTTCACTTCAAACAGCGAGTTCGTATAGAGTCGGACGACATTTAAACCGGCTTGAACGGCCAGTTGCTCTGCGTGGGCCACCATCTTTCTTCCGTATCCGCGCTTCTGGAAACGCGGGGCAACGGCGACGTTTTCAATCAGGATATCGTCCTTGCGCTGAATTGTTTCCACGAGCGCGGCCAAAACTGCGCCAGAGAACAAAAGATCGACTCTGTTATCCTGGATGAACGCGGCGTGATCTGCCTTCATCGGAAGAGGTTCCCGGCCAATCACGGGTACCCACTTGGCGTAAGCCATTCTTGTGAGTTCCGTAACGGCCCCGGCATCGCTAATCGTTGCAATTCGCATCGTCTCGATCATGGTATTACCATAATATCTGTTGCGAGCTCCTCAGAAACGCGCTGAGCGCGTTTCTGAGCTAAAAACTCCAGATAACTGTTCCACAACATTTTCCATGTTTGCACATCATTCTTTTTCAATGTCCGGATAAGCATAAATTCATCTCTAAAATTTTTTTAAAATTAACCCTGTACAAAGCATAAGTATCTGTAGCTAATATATATAGTGCGTTAAAAAAATAACAGAGATATTGAATAGTTACTCATTTTTATAGAATGTAAATTCAGGATAGGCTGATGAAAAGACGCTATGTGATTGCAGATGTTTTTACTGATAAACCTTTTAGCGGTAATCCGGTTGCAGTCGTTCTGGATGCCGAGGGACTGACCACTGAGCAAATGCAGTTGCTTGCCGTTGAGTTTGGCTACAGCGAAACGACCTTTGTATTGTCTCCTGAAGATTCCTCAAATACTGCTCAGGTCCGTATTTTTACACCGTCTCGTGAAATTCCTTTCGCCGGTCATCCCAATGTGGGGACTGCTTTCGTACTGGCAAGTCATGCCACACGGAATGGAGGACCACTGCCTGAGACTCTGCTTTTCGAAGAGGCCGCCGGGCTGGTGCCGGTCAGGCTCATTAGAGAGAATGAGGCTGTCACCGGTGCAGAGCTTCTTGTGCCAGAAGCATTATCATGCCGCTCAGAAGTCAGCCCGGAAAAGGTAGCTGCCTGCCTGTCTCTGGAAACCAGTGATGTTCGTACAGAAATACATATGCCTCTCGTCGCCTCGGTTGGCCTGCCTTTTCTGATAGTCGAGCTCGCAACCCGGCATGCGCTTCGCCGTTGCGTACCTAATTTACAGGGTTTCCGGGCTGTTCTGCCTCTCGACGGTGCGGTTTCTGTTTATGCCTATACGCTGGAAACGGCTCCTGAAGACCAGTGTGATTTGCAGGCTCGCATGTTTACTCCTCGAATGACCGAAGATCCGGCGACAGGCAGTGCGACAGCGGCAGTTACGGCCCTGCTGGCAAAGCTTCGCAATGAAAAAGTGCTTTCGCTCCGAATAAGCCAGGGCGTGGATATGGGACGGGCCAGCATGTTGTATTCAGGCTATGACGGCACGTCAGAAATACCGTCCGTCCGGGTGGGCGGAAAAAGCGTTATTGTAATGGAGGGGGCATTTAACCTGCACTGAGACGCGCTTATACGGTCCGCTATGAGCAAACAGCGGACGTTAAGTGTTACGCAGCATTTCAACTGAGAGTTAGTTCGTGGATGCAGAAAATAAAATATTAATTATGCCAGTGAGGAGAGGCTAACAAAATTATTGAGCTGGAAAATGAAGTGTTATACGGTTGGATTAATATTAAATTTCAAGGACATCTGAGGTCGCCATGCTGGATATTACCAATTTTGGACTCTTTGCCTTTTCAGTTTTTTTGCTTTCTGTAACTCCCGGACCGGATATGGCTTATGTGATTGGGCAAAGCGTTGCTAACGGCCGTCGCGCCGGTATTGTCTCAGCATCTGGAGTGGCGTTAGGAAGTTGCACACATGCGATTGCAAGCACTTTGGGGCTGACTGCCCTCATCACCGCCTCTCCTGTTATGTTTACCGCGATTAAATACATTGGAGCGAGCTATCTGATGTTTCTGGGTGGAAAAATGTTGTTAGGAACATTCATAAGCAAAAAGGACCGCGGAGATGCTGCCCCCCAAAACACCAGGAAGGTAAGTGCCTACATGCTACTGTCCAGGGGGTTTATCACTACATTAACTAATCCCAAAGTGCTCCTTTTCTTTATTTCATTTTTCCCTCAGTTTGTTACACCGGAAGGCGAACAACATGCGGCATCCTTTCTGCTACTGGGACTAACATATGCGTTTATAGCTTTTTTGACCGATGTGACATTTGCCATATTAGCTGGCAGCACGGCTGGAGCTGTTGCAGGTAATCGAAAGCTACAAAATTTACTGGATAGAATTGTGGGTGCTACATTCATTGCATTGGGCGTAAGGCTAGCCTTAACCCGCCGGTAAAAATATTTTCATCATTTTAAATATAACACCCCTGTTGCGCATGCCAGCAAAAAGCCCGCCAGTAGCGGGATGCACGTTTTTAGCTGCGTCTGGAAAGCACAAAAAAACGGCGCATTAAGCGCCGTCAGAAACAAAAATCTGCTTTTCAGTAATCAAAGGTCCTCTGGTGAGGGCTTAATATTTATCGGCTTCGCGCAGTGAACATTCAGTAATAAAATTAATTATTGCATCTAAAATACCACTTTTTTGTTCACTCATGAATGAAACACGACCAGATTTACCCTCCAGGCTTCTGCAAGAGGCAAAAAAAACCCCGCCATCTAAAGCGGGGTGAATCAGGGGTGAGATTCAGAACGGCTCACTGTGACCGGAACCAGCAGGAACCGTCACCCTTTGAGTCTGGTAAGGAATGTTCCGCCGCACAAGCGAAGCCAGCTGCCGCCCTTTTCGCGCCGGACCCTGCCAGCCTGGCGAATTTAACATAACAGTGCTGTCACGACCCTCCCAGATTCCTGAAATTGAACTAAAGATAAGAATAAACGGAAGAGATCATTAAGCCTGATGCGAAACATAAAAACACTATACCGCCGGCTTTATTCAGCACCCCGAAAAAGCGCCCGGACGTCATTTTGTTTTTAACCATATGCGCGAAAAGTCCGTAAAGAAAATGGATAAAAAATACCAGAATGCAAAAAGTAGCTGACAGCAAGGCAAACTGAGGTACAAAAGCTTTCTCTGCATTAATAAACTGAGGAAATAACGCCATAAAGAAAACGATGGGTTTGGGGTTAAGTAATGTAACGATCAGCCCCTGATGAAACCTTCGTCTGGCCGACGGCATAATCATCCTGGCCTGAGAATCAGTATCTTTCCCCAGAGTACGGGGGACAGAACGGAATAGTTTAACTCCCAGGTAGGCCAGATACAGCGAGCCTGCCAATTTGACAGTTAACAGAGCCAGCTGAGAGGTCGTGATAATAATTCCTACACTGCTGGCAGCCACTACAGAAATTACACCCATGCCGGTAGCCACTCCCACAATACCGGCTGTGGCGCTACGAAGGCTGTAATTCAGTGTATTTGTCAGGGTCAACAGTATGCCAGGTCCGGGACTGGCAATGGTCAGGCTTGCGATAAGAATATAAAGGTATACCTGTTGCATTAAATACATCCTGTAAATGGTTAGGGCTAACTCATACCCAGGATGAGTCAGCACAAGAATTCAGTTCTAACTGACTGCAATGAATAACATTTTTTTAACACAAGGTACAGGGCTACCATTTACCATAACGTTTCTGTAACGCCCCGGTTGGGAAGAATAAAACACGGCTACGTGGCGCTATGAGTAATTAACGATTTATTTACCCCGACTATTTAATTTAGGTTTATCATTGGGAAAAACAGGTAATCCTTTATAAAAGAAAAGGAAAATGATGATTAAACTTATAGGCCGTTTGGTGTGCAAAACTGCAGATGAGGCGGAGCTTGTTCGCCAGTATCTTCCTGGACATAAGGAACTGACAAGGGAGGAAACAGGATGCGTGTCATTTGAGGTCACGGAAACGGCGGATCCTCTGATCTGGAAAGTCGAAGAGCTTTTTACAAACCAGGCTACCTTTGATGCTCATCAGAAAAGAACCAGAGCTTCAGTCTGGGGGAGAGAAACTAGCGCGATCACCCGAGAGTACGAAATCTCAGAGGTTGAATAGCGGCACTACTGAATACCTTTCTCAAAGGGCCGCCTCTGGCGGCTTTTTATGTCAGCCCCTACAGCCAAAGTTAACATAGCGACAACGTCCGATTTTGGCACAAAGCAGACTAAGGCAGGCGCACGGTCCGCTATAAGCGAGATGCGGACATTGTGCCTCAACAATTAATTCCGGGCTGAAACGGCTCACTAAATTTAAAAAGTTTTTTGACTTTAGGCTGAGGTCCTAATCATTCAGCTAACCTGTTAATCAAACTGCCAGGTGTACGAAATAAGAAAGCGCGTGTCCGGGTCGTCCAGGTACGTATTGTTGTCCATGATAAACGTCAGCAGGTTAACGGAACTGTGTTCATCAAACCGGTAACCCATTCCCAGCCCGCCAAAGTATCCACGGTAGTTTTCACCCTCATCATTTTTCGACCCGTACGAGCCTGCCGCAAAGCCGAGTACCGTAATGTCGGGCGTCAGTGGCCGGAGCGTGAACGCGCCCAGATAGCCGCTGCTGCCGGAGGTTGTGATGGTGCTGAAACCGTATTCAGAAGGGATACCATCAGCAAACTCTGGCGCTTTGCAGTCAGCCGGGTTACCGGTACTGCAGCCCGTTATCTCACCGGTGTTGTAGGTGTACCCGGCCATCGGGAATATCTGGAAGCCTGCCGGTTCAATGCCAAAATAGCTGAGCGGGACGAACGTGCCGACGGAATAGTTGGTCTGGGTGGCCCCGTTGGTGTACTCGTTTTTGCCAAAGTTAAAGTTAATAATCCCTACCGGAAACAGCCACGAGCCGCCAACCCGCCACTCGCTGGCATCACTGTTAACCCTCGCGTTCAGCTTCTTTGCCTTATCCAGCGCAACCGAGCCGGAAAAAGAGAGGTTGCTGTCGTCCATGTCATAGGTGTCCGACCACGAGACGCCCACCTTAGTGGTCACCTTTGTCGGGTCATCATCCAGCTTCCCGCGCGCCTCTTTTACCGTTGCTGCCTGCACCATGCCGTTCAGGAGAAAAAGCATGACGCCGGCAGTGCCACATCCGAAAGTTCTCATAAGCCCTCCCGGGGCGTCATTATCAGAAGGTATGGCTGTAATTCATACTGAAGAAGTACAAATTGGGATCGCGGTATTCCCCACTGAGCAGCGGTGAGGCAACGGCGGACGACGACATGTTCAGGTACTCAAACGCCGCGCCGACGTTGCTCGATGGCGTAAGCTGGTACTGTGCTCCGACGCCAAACCGCCACGCGTCGCCGGAGGGCATCGTCATAGCGGTGTCATCCTGATTTTTATAAAAGCTGCTGTCATAGGCGATGCCGGTATTGAGACGCCAGCTCTCATCCGGCCGGAACTGCAGCCCCAGCGCCGTATGCCAGGTATCCCGCAGGCGGCTGGTGCGTTCAGCCTGCTGTCCGGCCACGTAAATCTGATTGCCTCCGTACACGCTCCAGTCCTGCCAGCCCAGGTCACCCATGACGGACCAGCGGTCATTCAGGTCGTGCACCACGCTCAGCATGAGCTGCGCCGGCGTATTAACCTGGGCGGAAAGCGGAAGGGCATATTCAACGTTACTGAGCTGCGGGAAGCGCGCCATGGCATCAATACTGAAGTGGTATTCAGTTTTACTGGTATACGTCAGGCCGACGCGGGTTGCGCGGGTCACGTCAAACAGTAACCCGGTGCGAAAGTTCAGCGCCCAGTCATGATCGCTGGCTTTTTCGTCCCGGTCGTCCACGCTTCGGGTCAGGGACAGAAACCCGTAGTTAATCCCTGCGCCCACGCCCCATGACAGCCGGTCGTTTATCTGCCAGGCCACTGCCGGACTCAGCGTCAGGGCGAGCAGCGTACTCTTTTTAATTAAACGCTCGCCTGCCCAGTTGCCAAAATCCAGTCCCAGCCCGTAGTTGCCGTACAGCCCGATGCCGGCAGAAATATCTTCATTCAGGCGCTGATGATAAAAAACGCTCGCGCCGGGAAACCAGCCGATAGTGTTGCCGGGACTGTTGCCTCTGAGCGCGGCATCATCATCCAGCGTGTAGGGCGTGTCACCGTACAGCGCCTGCAGCCCGCCTGTCAGCATCCGGTCAGGCAGTCGCGTCAGGCCGGCGGGGTTGGTCACCAGCGTGGAGGCATCCTGCGCGCGGGCAGCCTGGCCGGCTCCGGCAAGGCCGGTATCCTCAGTGGCAATTTCGTACAGGTACAGACCGCTGGCCTGGGATGAAGCGGAAAGTAAAAGTGCGGCAAACAGGCCCGACATTCGCGGCATAGCGCCTCCGGAAGATTATGGCTGTGGCAGGCCTATTTCATGTCGGGACACTGGAGCTGCTCTACAGACTCAGTATAAACCTGCTGGTTGCCCATTGAGAGCGCGTCTGCTGCAGCCAGAATCAGGGCATGGCTGCTTTCATTACTGAGGAACACTGACCGGATTTTTTCATCGGAAATACTGTTCCCCAGCGTGCAGTGTGTCCGCAGGTCAGTGATAATCTTCTGCTCCTTCAGCGCGTACTCCAGATTTTCGTACGCCGCTGCCGCTGCCGGCAACGCTGATACAAGCAACAGAGAGGCGATGGCTGCTGTAACTGTGTTCATGTTCTGGCTCCGCTAAACCATGGAATACCGTCTGACTGCTGACAGAACATCAAACCTGCCAGCTGATTCAGCTCCGTAATGTTCAGAAATCGCTCCGGCTGACAGTTCCGGAGCAGCCCACTGGCCAGGTATCAGGTAACAGGATTTTTATCTGGTATCCGTTTATCAGTTCAGGAACTGCAGGTTAAGGCCGGCGAAAATCTGCCAGCGCGGCTGTCCCGGCCCGTCGTCAGCGACGGATGCCTGCGGCTCAATGAAGAAGTTATATACCGTTTTGCCCTGCCTGATGACCTGGCCCACGCCCAGCCCCAGCGGAACGCCGTAACTGTCATTCTGGAAGTTGTAATTCCAGATAGGCGCAGCGCGCAGGTAAGTCCCGCCGCCCAGCTGATAAAAAACGAACGGCTGAAAAGCGCCCACGTTTACGTCACTGCGGTCACCTTCACCGGCAAAGCTGTGCTGCCAGGACGCCAGATAGCCGTACTGAATTTTGGGCGAACTGGCGTTGAACAGGACGTTAACCAGCCCGGCGGACCATTTTTCGCTACCGAGAGCACTCTCCGTCGCGGTGGGCGCGGTAATTTGCGGGCCAAAACCAAAACTTACTGCCGGGTTGCCGGTATCAATCAGATAAGCGGTAAAAAGGTTCAGGTCGCCCAGCCCGGTCTGGTGCCCCCCGGTGGGCGGAGAAGGATAGGTGTTCACGGGCAGGGAGGCGCGCAGCAGCCACTTGCTTTCGCCCAGCGAAAAGGGCTGCGCATAGCGGAACCAGAACTGGTTCGCGTCTTTGTTACTTTCGCTGACGTCACCGATGTAATAGTTCTGCATGTTAAATGCAGTCATGTTCGCCAGCGGGTTGTTGGCCTGTGCCGCGTCTGCCGGCGGGTCTGCCGCAAAAGCATTGCCGGCAAGGGTGGAAAAAAGCAGACAGGCGGCGGTGTTCTTGGCAGTCTTCATCGGCTGTTCCCCGAAAAACGTAGTCCCGGAAATAACAAAGCCGGTAGCGAAACGCTACCGGCTGCGGGTTTACGGCGTCACCATGTTGAACCAGAAGTCGAACTTATCCATGTAGCCCAGCAGTTCATTCACCTTACCGGCATCACCGGTAATTTTTACCTCGCCTTTATCCTGCGCCTGCTTCAGCGTTTCCTCTTTCAGAATGACCTTGTTAAGAGTTTCACGTGACAGGGTAAGAGTGGCGTCGGCGTTCTGCGCTTCCGAGTTTGCGGTGTGATTAAGCACGCCATTTTCCAGTTCCAGTTTGTACTTACCGCCGTCACCGCCAAAATCAACGTTCAGCACGGCTTTCGCATTCGCGGCCTTCTCGCCGTTAATGTGCAGCGCCAGGTAGTCAAAGAACATTTCCGGCGTCATGGCGCGAACAGTATCCGGACTCGCGGTGTTTGGCGTCGGCAGCTGTTTCACGCCGTTACGCAGCTCCTGCGCACCGGTCAGATAGAAGTTACGCCACGGGCCGGACTCGGCCTGATACCCCATCTGCTCCAGCGCATCCGCCTCCAGACTGCGTGCGGCCTTGTTGTCCGGGTCGGCAAACACAACCTTACTGACAACCTGCGCCACCCAACGGTAATTTCCTTTGTCATAATCGGCTTTCGCCTTCTGCAGGATGCTGTCAGCGCCACCCATGTACTCCACGTATTTCTTCGCGGCATCTTCAGGCGGAAGCTCATCAAGCGTCGCCGGATTGCCGTCAAACCATCCGAGGTACAGCACGTAGGTCGCCTTCACGTCATGACTGACCGAGCCGTAGTAGCCGCGGTTCGCCCACATAGTGGCAAGGGACGGCGGCAGCTTAAACTGTGCGGCAATCTCATCGCGGGTCAGACCCTCGTTGGCCATGCGCAGCGTCTGGTCATTAATGTAGCGATACAGGTCGCGCTGGCTCTTCATCAGTTTGTTAACATTGTCATTTCCCCAGGTCGGCCAGTGATGCTGAGCCATCAGCACCTCAGCCTTGTCACCCCAAAGGTTGATGGCGTCATTGATGTACTTAGACCAGGGGAGCGGTTCGCGAATTTTGGCACCGCGCAAGGAATAGGTGTTATGCAGCGTGTGGGTCACGTCTTCTGCCGTCTGAATGACCTTTTTCTCTTCGATAAACCACAGCATCTCTGCCGGCGCTTCGGAGCCAGGCGCCATCATGAAGTCATAAGTTAAACCGTCTATAACGTGCTTTTCACCCGTTTTCGTCACGTAATCAGTTGGCGCAATCAGCGTGACCGTGCCCGCTGAGGTGGTGGTGCCCAGTCCGGCACCGACCTGGCCTTTCGGGTCTGCCCTGAGCAGATTGCCGTACATATAGCTGGCGCGCCGGCTCATGACGTTACCCGCCATGATGTTTTCTGAAACAGCGGATTCCATAAAGCCCGCCGGCGCATAGATTTTTACCTTGCCGGCTTTGACATCTGCCTCATCCACTACGCCGCGAACACCGCCGTAGTGGTCAACGTGACTGTGGGTATAGATAACCGCCACGACAGGTTTTTTGCCGCGATTTTTAAAATAAAGATCCATGCCGACCTTCGCCGTCTCGGCGGAAACCAGCGGATCGACAACGGTGATGCCTTCCTTGCCCTCAATGATAGTCATGTTGGACAGATCAAGATTGCGGACTTGATAGATACCGTCAGTGACTTCAAACAGGCCGCTGATATTGATCAGCTGTGACTGACGCCACAGGCTAGGGTTAACGGTGTCGGGCGCTTTTTCACCCTCTTTTATGAATGCGTACTGTTTAGGGTCCCAGATAACGTTACCCGATTCCCCTTTGATAACGGTATCGGGTAAAGCCGCAATGAAACCTTTATGAGCATCCTCAAAGTCAGCTTTATTATCGAACGGCAGTTGCTGATAAAGCGCATCGTTGGCCTGTTTAGTCGCGGGCGCTGCGTCTTTTTGGCTGGCATCAGCGTAAACGTGAAGCGAGGTCAGGAACCCGCAAAGGGCAAGGCAGTGGACAAGTGGCTTGAGTTTCATCATTCCCTCTTGGGCATCTGTGAATGAATTAATATATGAAGCAAAGAAACCTGCCAGGTCCTGCCCGGAACTCTGACAGGCCTGTATGGAAAAATGGATGAGTTGCTTACATTTCGATATAACTGTAGGAAAAATACTTACATTTACCAGTTTGAGTTATGTCAATTGCGAAGCAGCAGCACATTTTGAATGTGCTCTTAATTAAAAAAATCAAAGCTAAACGCTACGGTATAAAGAATGGTGTTGGTTAAAAAGCTTTATTAATAAGCAGTTGGGAGTAAATTTACAGGGCAATTAAGGCCAGCCATAACTACAGAATAAATCCCGTTAAAGTATCGGTTCAGGGATCAGGTCATCTACAACCTGAGAACATGTGACTGCGAATGAACTGAATATGCAGTGGAATAACATTGCAGATTTAAACGTTTGCCCATCGCAAAAACTGAAGAGGCAGTTATGCTTGCGATGCAAACCACTGATATGACTGTTAACAGTTCAGGAAACAAGCATTCAGGTTTCGGTTAATCAATATTATGGGCATATTTCCGGATGAACATAATTTTTCAAAAGTGTGTCATCCGGATAGCAAATGCATATTTTGTTTGTTACAGGACAAATTACACATAACAAAAAATTCAAATTTAATTTGATCTGAATCAAGAAAGTTACCGACTCTTCCTTCTGTTAATTAATCCAGCTTAAAGAAAAGTCATGCGTAATGTTTTATGTTAAGTGCATGAGGCACTGTATGTTTACACATGCATTAAGTTTAAAATCACTGACTCCATTTGCTTACAGTGTGAACTATCAGGTAACAAAAATCTTTCAAGGTTGTTAAAGAAAATAAAGCTGTTTTTTTAGTAATTTTTTACTTTTCAAATCTTACAGCCTGTTCATATTGATATAAATTACACCTCCCACTGACCGAGGAGGCAATATGGAATGGTTTTTACTGGAGACGCTTATCAGTCCCGAAACAAACACATCTTTTTCATTGATTAAGAATCATAACAAAGTGTGTCGTATTATCTGGCATGAGTACGATGAGGACCTGACTCCGGGGAAATATATTCTCTTGAGCAAGGGTAAGTTTATGTTTGAAGGCAGAGAAACAATTAAACTTATCAGGATGTTAAACATAAATTTTTATACGAAAACCGCCTGGGACTCTCTTAAAGCCTATACGGGATGCGAGAAGTTTTTGAAAAAAGGCCAATGTAGTTATGCGCACCGGTGTGCAATTAAGACTTGCCCAAGACAACTTCATCAAAATGGTATGCCTGAGCGCAGCGATAATAATCTGCATCTACATTAACGTTTGATAATTGAGTTGTAATTTTGCTCATGATTATCAGATGCAATATAACCCCTGCCAGTTTGGTTATAATTTACTGCGAATGATCAGGGGCTTTGTTTAGATGATACAGTTATTTGTATTATTTTTTTAGTCTATCCTTCCGGAATAACCGCGTCATGGTTTAACCGGACTGTTTGCCCCTTCTACTTTACCGAATGCCGCAGGGACGGAACGTGGGCTGGTTCTGCTTTTAAACGTAATGTGCCATTCCGGATAATTGACCTGCCACCCGTAAACCAACATAGCATGATGTTCGCAACGTCCATTTTTGGCACAAAGCGGACGGTCAAAGTCGGTAGCGTCTGAAGCCGTTTCTGTATTCAGGATTGTTGCTGTCCTGCTTTTACCCTGAGTATGGTTTGCCGGGTCGTATTAAATTCCCGCGCAATGGCGCTGGTACTTATCCCGCCTTTTAGACGTTCTGTAACTACACGTTTTTGTTCCTCGCTCAGGACAGGCGGACGACCAAAACGTTTACCTGAAGCTTTAGCCCGGGCAATACCTGCATGGGTGCGCTCAAGAAGTAAGTCTCGTTCGAACTCAGCGACAGCAGAAATAACCTGCATGGTCATTTTTCCAGCCGGACTGGTGAGATCTACACCGCCTAACGCCAGACAGTGAACGCGAATTTCTGATGTGGCGAGCAGTTCAACAGTTTTCCTGATATCCATAGCGTTACGTCCCAGGCGGTCCAGCTTTGTAACGATGAGGACGTCACCATTTTCCATTCGATCAAGCAGCCGCATAAATCCGGGGCGTTCTCCGGCGGCGACTGATCCGCTGATATATTCCTCGATTAAACGCTGCGGTCTGATGGCAAAACCTGCTGCCTCGATTTCTCTGCGCTGGTTTTCGGTGTTCTGCTCAAGTGTGGACACCCGGCAATAGGCAAAAACTCGTGACATAGTGTTACTTTCCGTACGAAATGGGTGTACTTATTATAAAGCATGTACGAAACAAAATTCACTTACTTTCGGACAGCAGTTGTGCAACGTGTCCGAAACCGACCATTTCAGTACGGGGCCATTTTTTTACGCGATACAGTGGACAGTTGCCTATATAAAAACAGGCTTAGTGAAGGATGTTTTTCGTTTTCCAGACGGCACTTAACAAATACTTCGTAGGTCGTGAGCATGCAGGATTTTTAATCCGGGACGCGAGGGACCGGCCAACCGCAGGGCGGCAGGCCGTTAACAGCACATCAGTAAGGCGGGATTAAAGTTGTTCCCAGTCCGGCAGGTCTTTTGCTTTCCGGCGTGAACGGAAAACGGCTGCCATGCAGAGCCCAAATAACAGACCGGCAACCAGCGCTGTTATCACGCTGGCCAGTGGGCTGTACCCCCGGGGACGCCAGGTGACAAACCACATGCAGCATCCCCAGAACACGGCATAATAAACACCGAGAAAGCACACATTGCTGGCAAAGCTGGAGAAGAGTGCGGGGGTTTTCTTTATACCCATCCACCACAGCAGCCGGTAGGTGGCCGGGATACGCTGGCTTTTACGCAGGCCTTTCTCAGACATCAGCGCAAAGGCCTTTTCTGTTTTTCGCTTAAATTCTGCATCTTTCACTCAGTAAACCTCCTTTTAAACCGTACAGCACACGTCATCACCATACGCATCAGTAGCAGAATCGCAACCCTTTGTTCAGTCAGGTTTTCCGGTAACCAGCACGTTTATCAGGCCTGCATCCGAATACGCATAGCGCAGCAACTGAAGGCCGCAAAAGAACACCGCCGTGTTCAGAAAGGGCAGCAGCCACAGGCTCATGTTGTGCATCGCCATGCCGGCCAGCGGCGGCATGATAAGGGCGCTTACGCCCGTCGCCATGAATACGGCGGTGAGGTTGCGTCCGCGCACGAAGCGTCCTTTTTCACGCTTCATCAGCTGTGAGTGCAGCAGCAGGGTCACCGGCATCATGTCCGGGCGGGTCTTCACTTCCCGGATGCGCGCCGTTTCGGCGTCTGTCAGATTGTGCGTGTCGGAGAAATCCTGAATAAACGCGTTCACTACGCTCTGGACGACTTCACTGCAGCGGGGTTCACCGCCCCCCTTGCTCCAGCGGCGAAGCAGCGCGCCTTTTGTCCTGAATTCAGGCAGCCAGGCCATCAGCATCATCAGGGAAACGGCCACAGTGGCCGCAATCAGCAATAATGTCATAGGGGCTACTCTAGGGTTTTTTGAGGTTTATGGCCAAACTCCGGCTCAGGTTCACTACGTTCGTGGCGCATCACGTTCACTTCATCATTCATCATCACGGCCCGGTCTTCCCGCTCTGGCGACAGGTCATAGTCACGGTAATCAAACGCCTCAACTTCACGCATTTCTTCCAGCGCCGCCTCAAGCGAGGCCTCGCGTTCACCGTCCCTGTCGTCCGGCGTGCTCCGTGCTTCTTCGTGCTCAACAGGCTCCGGCTCTTTCTCCTCCTGTCCCAGCGCAGCCTTAACGGCTTTCTCCAGCGCCTCGGCTTCACGACGGTCCAGCTCTTCCCCACCGGATGCCGCTGCGGTTGCAGACGTCGCAGCGCGGCTGCTTTCCGGGCGTTCACTATGGTCAGCAGCGAGCACGACAGGGCTTTCCGGGTTGTCCTTCATCAGCTGCAGCGCCTCCGCGACATCCGCGGCTTCCAGCACCTTTCCGTGCTTTTCCCCTCGCTGCAGAACGATGCGCTCACCGTCCGCTGCCCCTTCATAGTGGGCGGCTGAAAAGTCTACCTCTCCGCTGGAGGGTGACACCGGAACGTGCCAGTTCCCGCGCTGCCGGCCGTGCTCGTTGATAACCGGCCACAGCATTTCCGGCGTTTTTCGGCCAGACGGGATTGCAGCGCCTCATAACTGTAAAGACCTTTGCGCGGGTCAAAGAGGAATTCGGGCGTACCGCCTAGGATAAACCCAAGATTTTCAGCAGAGCCCTGCAGACAGTCATTCAGGATACGCAGGATTTGCTCATAATTTGCCGTTCTCGCCTGCGTGTTGTTCAGCTTGTAGAGGTTCACCATCTCATCCAGACTGACCAGAAGTCCGGCATAGCCCGCCTGACGGACAAAGAGGCTCATCAGCTTAAGCGCATCATTGAATGAGGCGTCTGAAATAATCGTGCGGACGTCCAGATCGTTTCGGGCATCTGTTTTCGTCGTGTATTCACCCCGCAGCCAGCGAATGGCATTGGATTTCAGCACCTCATTATCCTGTTCATGCCCGCGCCAGAAAGCTTCAATAACTTTTGCAAAATCATATCCACCAACCATCTCGGTCAAAGCTTCCAGGCGTTTGTGGATCACCGCAGAAACGGCAGAGCCGTCAGCATCTGCCTCTTTTCTCGCCTCCGTTACGAAGCGCTCCACGACGCTCAGAAGCGCATTACCATCCGGCTTATTCCGGGTGGACATATTTTTCATCAGCTCAGAGTAAAGATTACGCGCCTGTCCTCCCGATGAATGGATACGTCTGTCAGGGGAGAGGTCGGCGCTGACTGTGACCAGTTTTTTCTCCAGTGCTATGGAGCGCACAACACTCAGAAAAAAGGTCTTTCCCGAACCATATTCGCCGATGATTAATCTGAAACTCGCGCCACCGTCGGCTACCCTCTCAATATCCTGATGGAGCGCCGTTATTTCATTCATGCGTCCAACCTGGATATGCTGGATGCCGATTCTTGGCGTCACACCTGACTTCAGTGACTGAATAATGGCATCACGCTCTTTGGCTCTTATACGTGCTCCTGACATTTAGGCTTCCTCTAATTCTTCGGCGATTTCCTGGTCTACCCATATATCATCTTCTGCATCGTCCAGCACTGGCGCATCGACCATTGCAAACGACCAGTCATTAATAACTTCAAGCGCTCCGCCCAGCATCAGCCCAAACTGTCCACACAGTTCGGTGGCTTCCTTGCGGGGCCACTGTTCTTTTTTTCTGAGCTTTTTGTAAAGCTGACTGTGTGCGTGGTCCAGGCTGTCCGTCTGTGGCTGTTGATCGGTTGCGCCCTCGTGCAGCTCTGTTTCGTCTTCTGTAAAAATCGTGCTGAGCAATTTGCGCACGTCATCCGTAGCCGATTCATGCCGGGCCAGCACATTGGCATCAAGTGTAAACTCCTGCGGAGCCGCAGTTTTATGTACGAAGGCCTGTGTCTGGGGTTGGCCGGTCGCAGAATGCTGATGGATAATGCCGGAGAGCGTGGAGGGGTTGAGCCCCAGACCTGAATAAATTTTTTCCAGCTGTCTGATTTCGGCAGCCTCGATGCGGCCATCCGAGCAGGCTACGCTCACGATAAATTGGCCGACGGCTGCCTTTTCAGCAGAATTCAGTAACGCCAGCCTGTTTTTCATTCCCGTCATGTTGGTCGGCGTGTGAAGCTGCCAGGTAAGATATGCATGCAGGGAGCGCTTTTCATCTTCGTTAAAAAGTGCATTGTGATCGATAGCGTTTTCCTGCATCCACCGCCTTTGCAAGTGAGAGCTTAAACATCATGCCATTGCTCAATCCAGCCTGGGTGCCAGAAGCGGCGGAGAGTTTAATCTCTGGTCGCAAGATGGTCATAGCTTCAAGGAGCTGATATGAGTAGTGGCGGAATGAGCGGTTATCAAAAAATACCGATCTTAACCGTTCAACCTCTGAAAACAGCGAGCGGAACTCAGCGTCAGAGATATTTTCATCTCTGCTGTCCACAAGGGCCCTCCTCTCCAGGCCATAGAGGTATATAAAAACATAACCGACAGGACATGACGCATCACATCGGTCACTTGCCAGCCAGCTGAGATATGCGCCGCGAGACTCAGGGGAAAGGGAACTATATTCAGGCCAGTAACCCAGTGAACTGTCTTCGTAATGATAGGAAACTCGCTGAGTCTTAAGAGTGGCGTCTATCAGTGAGGCCTCACTGCCATCGTTATAATTTCCGCTGAGGCTTTGCCCCGGCGGCTTCATACGCTGTCCGAAATACAGGATAACTGTGCGGAGATAAAAACTGCGAACTTCCGATGTTCGCTCATAGCGGACTGTAAGCAAGCTGCAGAGTTTAACTTGGCCGCTTTTGCCATCAGACCCAGCCGGAATCCCCTGGCGCCGCTTCTGACGTTTGACGGAGCTTAATGACTCTGGCAGTTAGTGCAGTAAGGTTAATGACCCGACCCTATCGGGGAGTCAGAGGGAGCCATTCGGATGTTGATGCTTTTGACCACCACAGGAAGGAAACCGGAGGAGCAGCTGCCGCACAGCAGTAGTAAGTGAAGAAAGCAGACCGTGAGACAGCGCTTTGGAGAGAGGAAGCGCTGGCGAAATAACCGGTACGTCAGCCCCTGCTTTTCCGGGGAAAAGCCGTATCGCCGGGCGACCCTACTTACCGGTGCAGTTAGAGTGTGAAATCGACGTGCTCGCCACCGGGCATATTGACACCGATAGTTAGCTGGCCGCCGAGCGCTTCAACGTATCGTTTGAGCGTCGCGATTTTCAGATCCTCGCCGCGTCCTTCAATAGCCGCAACGGAAGGTTGTGCTATCCCCATAGCTTCTGCCTGCTGCTTCTGCGTTTTAGCCAGCGCCTCGCGAAGTTTATACAGCTGAGAATCAAGCCGCATTTCTGCGACTTTATCATTTACCTGAGTCAGTTCTTCGGGCGTCAAATCAGCCATCAGATCATCCAGCGTTTTCATTTTCCACTCCGTTTGAGTTGGTCCAGGTGTCGGTGATACTCGCTTTCAGCCGTTTTAATCATAGTTTTGTAGAAACGCTTTTCGTCAGCGCCTTCTTTGTTACCCGCGCATAGGATGATGGCTTTGCGCAGCGGGTCGAAAACAAAGAATCCTCTTACAGGTCGGCCATTGCTTTGAACTCTGAGTTCTTTCATGTTTGGGGTCTTTGAGCCGTACAGCGTATCGACATGCGGCCGTCCGAGATGAGGGCCTTCCTGCTTCAGAAGATTCAGTGCGGCAATCACATCCAGCTGCATTGCTTTGTCCTGCTCTTTCAGCCATTCAGCGAACAAATCCGTGGTTTCAATAATCCACACAGGCTCACCTTTATAAATTACAATCTATATAGCATATATATTACAGTCTATATTTTCAACGCTATTCGCTATCAGTTTGGCAGGTAATGCCTGACTTTATCGCTGTAGGGATCTGTTACTGTTCTGAACAGATCAGAGCCGCCTTACTACCCAGTCCAGCTGGCGTGAAAACCTCATGCGTCATTGCCGGCCTTGCCCTCAGCAGCCGAATCTTTTTGTGGCCACTGAACGCGCATTCGAACCGTCTATTTTTAGGGAGCTTCCGACAAACTGATTATATCCATGTGAGGTTAACGTCTGCTCTTCGCTCTCGTTAACTGGCCACCGAGCGCTTCAACATATCGTTTAAGTGTTGCAGCCATTACTCTCTTTCAATTGAAGTTTTAACAACATGGTTAACTTTATTTCTGTGCTGCAAATGCGCTGCTTCACGCCATTCTTTCCATTGTGCTCTGAGCAATTTTCTACCTGAACCTATCGGTTCATCCAGTAAAACAATCTTTACCAATCTGTCGGCACGAAAATGTCGGAAACCCCTTTTCTTTTCGCACCAGGCAATGAGAAGACAATGAGCCAGGTCATATCCAAGGACAATGGGCCAAACGATTCTGCTGGAGAATTCGCCATCGGCGGAACGGTACTCAAGTGGCAGTTTTTTACCGCAGCGTATTGCGGCTCTGAATAACCGCGTATCGGTTTTATAGCTGCCTGATTCTTCAGGTTTAATAGCGTCCGCCGATTGATTTAAAAATCCCAGTAATTTTTCAGGTAACACGGATGATATTTTCGACAAAACATCTTTTGCGTTGTTCCCGAGTGTGGCATCCGGCAGGTGTTGCACCAGTTCAACGCCAAGAAATACCGCCTCAAGTTCCTCGTCGCTGAATATCAAGGGTGGCATATCGTAATATGCGCTGAGCCTGTAACCAGTACCGGCCTCCCCCTCAACAGGAACACGTTGTCCTGCCAGGTCAGCAATATCCCGATAAATCGTTCGCTTAGATACCTCAAGTTCCTCCGCAAGCCTTGCTGCGGTTACCGGAAAATTTGACCGTCTGAGTATCTGGATGATTTGGAAAAGTCGATCTGCACGTCGCATTTTTTTGTACTTGTTGCCACCACGCTGTCCGCAGGCTTGAACGATGATACTCCAGCAAGCTGCGCTTCTCGCAGCAAAGAGGAAAGTACCATTAAGTTAGTATCAATGCGCCTTATTGTACAAGACATCAAAAAAGCTGTTGAATTTTATGAGCTGGTTATCAGGCTGAATGGCTTGCCCCTGTCTTTGCTGAAATCATCACCTCAGTACCAGTACCAGTACCAGTACTAGCCATAGGGAGCGTAGAAACGGTCGTTTTCTTCAAAGAAAATTGTGCACAGCCGGCTTCCAATCAGTCAGCTATTCTCGAATTTATGGTGGATGATATTGATAAGGAATTTTTCAGATTAAAAGAATTTGGCAATGAGTTTTTCCATGAACCGAAAAATATGCCTTGGGGAAACAGGACAATGCAGATCCGCGATCCTGAAGGTACATTGATTTCATTTTTCACACCGGTAACTGATACGGCAATTAATCGCTTTAAACGGTAACGGGCATGTCCAAAAAGTTAAATGACGGGATGATAATACTTTTCATTTTTGTCACTTTGACCTGCGATCATTTGGAATGAAATCCAAATGTATCAGCAATGGCTTTATTATTACCGAAAAGCTATTGCTGTATAAAATAGCGACATCTCCGCTATTCGCTCTTATAAGCCGGACATCATCACATCTCCTTAATAACTGGAGATTGCTTATGACTACAATGCTCCCTTATTATCGGCCAAAAACGCCCGCTACAGATATTTCCTGTCTGGGCAATTCGTATCCGGCTCGGGCTGAAAGAGAAAAAACGCAATATTCCTGTTTCTGGCAAAGACAATTTTGGGGTCTGATATCCGCTTTTCGCTCATAACAGACAAGGGGCATCCAGTTCCCGTGAGTATTGTGCCAGAAGCGGATGCGTGTGCTTTCAGCAAACGCAAACGGTAAGCCGATGCATTTCTCGGTTAAATAAAACGCCTGACTGGGGTTGTCACAGGCATCCCTGAGGCCAAAACAGCAGCCGGCTAATTTGCATGAGAGCCCATTTATTTTTTAGGCTTTAAATCTGGCAAAATACCGGACTACTTAATAATAACTAACCTAAACTCCTCATGTTCCCGCCATTACGGCGGGATTTTTTTTGGCGAATTGTCTTTCATGGCAGTGCTCCGCTGTTAGATCACCGGTTGTGTGGGTGCGGTATCTTTTGCTGCCAGTGGCTTCGATTATAATATTTATCTGTTTAAATCTAACTTCTCAGATAAAAACGCTACGCTCAATGATGTGATGACTCACATTTTCCCGGGAGGGGCTATGGCAGAACACCGTGGTGGGGCAGGAAACTTTGCGGAGAACCCGGAACGGGCCGCTGAGGCGGGCAGAAAAGGCGGGCAGGCCAGTGGGGGAAACTTTAAAAACAGCCCTGAGCGTGCCAGTGAGGCCGGACGAAAAGGCGGTCTGATCAGCCGGAAGGGGCGCCCGGCGGGGTCTGCTTCCTGAGCTGCATTTTTCATAAACCAGTAAAAAGCCCGCCTCCGGCGGGTTTTTTACTCATGAAAACTGTGCCCTCGCCTCATCCGAAACTGAGAACTACACTTAATTTGGTGTCAGAACGCTGACCATTTTACCTTTTTCCAACATCATTTGAGGCCAGCCGGCGCAGTCGGGCTGAGCACCTGGTAAAGCCGGGGCGCCGGAGGGGGCCATCAGCGTGTTAAAGCATTTGACCTTTGCTGACAGACACCCGGGGGACACAGCTGCAGCACAGCAGGAATACCAGCAGCAGAAAGCAAAGAAAGGAAACCGTGTGACTACGTCCCGGAGAGGGAAAGCGAAAGCAGTAGCTTCTGTCCCTTTCTGAACGGCGTAGGAAAACGCGGTAACCGGAAGAAAACTGCGTTGAGATTCTTGTCTCTTGCCTGAGGCCTGAAACCGTAGTTCATCCTCCCTTGCCAGTTTGCGTACATGCTGTGTGATTTTCTTTTTAGGTGGATGAGTCAGTTAATTACATTAATCTTTAGTTAAACAAAGCTATTTATTTCAGTTGGCCATGCAAGTGTATGAGTGAGAATTAAAAATCATCATTCAGACAGGCTTCGATATAAAGAGGATGAAATGTCTGATAGCCTCGCAGAAGCAAAACTGAGAATGACGCGGTTGCAGGTTGTCAAAAGCCAGGCCAAAGTACAGTGCTTTCTGTTTATTTATGAAGAAACGGTAAATAACGTGTTCCAGAATTGTTGGGTATAGCCAGCAATGGCTATGCTTTACCTTCGATATGCAGGGAAAATGTGATGTATCATTCCGATCCACAGATGCTGCTGCTGCTGTATTTCGTTCTGCCTGTATGGCTTATTGCCGGATTTGCCGACTGGCTTTGCCACAGGGCAACGGATATAGAAACGACTACCGGACTCAAAGAAACTTACATTCATATCTTAATGTTTTTAGAGATGGGCTTGCCTTTACTTTCAGCCCTCTTTCTGGACGTTAACGCGTTGGTTATTGCGTTCATGATTGTGTTGTTCTTTTGTCATGAGGCCACGGCCTTATGGGATGTCAGCTATGCAGTGACCGCAAGGCGAGTTTCCCCGGTTGAGCAACACGTTCACAGCTTCCTTGAAATGGTCCCCCTTATGGCCTTATTGCTGGTCATCTCACGGCACTGGCCGCAGTTTCTGGCGTTGTTTGGTTTCGGGGAAGAACCTGCCCGGTTTGAACTGAAACAGAGAGCAGACCCTTTGCCGACCGGTTATATTGTTGCCGTCCTTATGGGGATTTTTCTCCTGGAAGTGCTGCCTTATCTTGAGGAATATTGGCGTGGAAGAAAAGCCAGGAAAGGCTGATAAGGTGCAGGTTAAACAGGAGAGCAAAATACCTTTATGGGCGATTCAGGGTTTCCTCTTTTACAGACTGAATTTATTACGGCGATTTTATGTTGTTGCAGGCGCAATCCAGCAATGGCCATATGAATCTTACACCGGTGAAAAGCCGAAAAGATGCATCACGAGCCCCATCATTGCTACTGCAGCAATGACATGGGTGACGTTCCACTTATAGAGGAAAAGCGCCACGGCGGAAGTAACAGCAATAATAGCTGCCCTGACATCAATGCCGCCTTCTGCGCCTGCGGACCAGATGATATGCCAGATATAACATATCGCCAGGTTAAGAAATAACGCTCGTCCTGCGCCATGAGCCCGTTTTCGCCGTAGAGTTTTCCGGTGCTATGCGCCTACCAATGAATTCGGTTACGACTGCAAAAATAACAATCGGCGGGAACGATACGTTGACGGCAAAGACGGCGATAATTGCCGCCGCCGCGATGGCCCTGTGTGCATCATTTTTTAGTGCGGGGAGTCGATGCAGTGTGCAACCTGAAGCACAATGGCCGCCACAGCAGATTTGATACCGTAAATTATGCCGGACACTACGGCAGCATTTCCCCAGGCAACACAGATCCATGCAAGCGCAATGAGAAGCAGCAGCGAGGGCAGTATGAACAGCAGGTGTGCCAGCACAGCGCTTCACGTTTTACGCATCTGCCAGCCAATATAGGTTGTCAGTTGCTACGCCTGCGGGCCAGGCAACACCATACTGAAATTCAGCGCATGCAGAAAACGCCGTTCGACTATCCTGCGCCGGTTTTCGGCTTCTTCTGCCTCGGCTGAATGCCGCCCACACCGAGATAGTGCATCAGTTGCCCGAGGGCATTCAGTGCCTCCTGCTCAAGGCCGAAGCGGGTGACGAATACTTCAAACATCACCCGCATGTCTATGTGAATGAAAAGCACGCCGTCAAAATCATACTCAATGGCATCGGGAAGAGAGGCATTTGCATTTTCAAGCCAGAAAAACCAGGCTTCGTCATCAATGAATCGCTGGATAAGCCAGGCGCTTGCGTGTCTCTGCACTTCGCTGGAGAAAAAATCAGCCTGCTAAATTCGCGACGCAGTTTCCTGAGCGGCTTAAGCTGGATGGCTGCGGTATCGCTGGTCAGTCTGTTTATGCAGACCATCAGGTTTTGCAGAAACGCGCCGTACTGTTTTAGGCGGTCAAACAGCGGACGAAGCGCATCTTCTTCTGTAGAATCTGCGGCAAACTTGTAGGCTGAGCCACCTTCGTCGCGTATCTTCCTCCCTGTCTGAACGAAAGTCGCATACCCGCTTTAACGTGAGGAATCAGGCACAGGATGCTTAAAGGTGTTGCAGCAGGTAATGGCTGTCCGGGAAGCAATCAACAGGCTGATGAGTGAGTTGTTGGAAGACCCTATTAGGGGACACCTGATGGGTGAATCCGCCACGCCGAAAGACCGAGAAAACGTCCTTAAAGATAGCGTGGCGGTTATCCGCGCTTCTATGAAATAAGCAATGAGCCGGATTACCGCAGAAAGGGGAACAAATGCTCTGGATCATAATAAAATACGCCATTACCGCTGGTATGGTGGTTCTGATTTCTGAAGTGGCAAAACGCAGCGACAGGCTTGGAGGGATGCTGGCCGCCCTGCCTCTGGTTACGGTCCTGGTGCTGGTGTGGATGAAGCTTGAGGGGCAGACGCAGGAAAAGATTGCCAACCACGCCTGGTATACTTTCTGGTACGTAGTGCCGACGCTGCCGATGTTTCTCGCCTTTCCATTTTTGTATCAGCGTTTTGGTTTCTGGCTCACCCTGGCGATATGCTGCGTAATGACAATTCTGCTGTTTGCGGCCTGGGCCGTTATATTGCGTCGCTTTGGCATTGAGCTGATGTAAAGTTACTCGCCTCCTTTCCTGCCAGACCCTTCACACTTTCAGCAATGACTGCGTCAGCATTAATCTCGTAGTCTGGTGAGCTGATTTCATCATGCGTGCGACGCGCCATTACAGGAAGACATTTCAGGCTTACGTTTGAGGTGTAGACATTTCCAACTCAAGGGCAGTTGCTAACGTTAAATGGTGCTCTAACCAAAACCATTAATAGAATGATGTAACTAAATTGGCACAACTATCACTTACCGTATCGATAAAAAATTCATTATTCTGCAACCCACCAGCAGGGTTCCGCATTGATGGCAGGAAAACGTATTACAAGCAAACTATGCGCAAGCAGTACGCAATCCATTGTTGAGTAAACATCATCACTCAACCTGATAAAAGCATTAGCCCTGCTTTTACAGGATAAGGTCTGGTTGCTGGCGTAATGGTGTCAATGAGCCGTAGATCATGTGCAAAGCTCAGTAAGCAAGGCCGAAATCCTGCTTATTAATGGCGCAGGATTTCGGCCTGAATTTAGCCCAAAGTCTTTCAGACCTTGAGCATTTTCACTGTGGTATCCACGTCAATCTCATCTTCCGAGAAAATGAGTGTCGTTCCCTGAAAAGTGGTGATCGCCAGTTTTTTCAGTGAGCGCATTTCACCCGCTTTAGCGGATGTTTTCGGCCTGATACTGCCCATCAGTAAACCCACAGACAGTACCGGATTTTCTTTATCAATGCGGGTATCGGCTGGGACTTCTTCGCTGTAAACCAGGTAAGATTTGATTGATGTGAGCTTGATGCGCTCGCCAGCGATATAGATGTATTTGCTTTCCGGTGCGACTTTCACAGCATAAGCTGACAAGCCTTTGTTATTTGTGGTGGGTTCAAAAGTCACCGACGCATCTTTCTTAATCAACTCCGGGTTAGCGACCTTAATCACATGAAAATAACGGTTATCACCGTTTTCATCTTTGATAAATCCAAAACCTTTATCTTGAAACCAGGTTGTGATCGTTCCGTTCATCGCCATTACCGCCTACTTATTCGTTTATCTACTCAATTTTTTTCAGCGTGCAGTGTAAAACACAATGCGTGCTCAGACTATGTCTTCAGTTTAAGTCTGGACGATAAATTTCTGCTATGCGAGTAGACAGTCAGAAGAAGGCGTAAGCGACGCCAACTGAAACGCTGAAGAGGCGACAAGAGAGAAGTGAAGGGACCTTATTAGGCTGCGCGCTCGGCGCAGCCGGAAACCATTTGGACATACGTCGGAGCAGGTAAGCGGACACAACCCACTCACTTTGTATCCTTCTCAAACGACGCCAATAAGCGCTACTCATTGCCCCATTGATTCAGGAACGTAGCGATATCATCAATACGCATCTCGTCGATACCCGCTTCAACGGCTATCTCTTTCTGGGTATCTTCACTGATCTCTTCGTTATTCATTAAGCGGGTGATCAGCTGCTGAAAATAGCGCGCCAGTGCATCGCGTTCTGAATCGCTTACCGGCTTTGCAGCTTCCGTAGAATACTCATCTACGATGTCATAGTATTTTAATGGTACTTCATTGTTCATAAGTCATTCCCAGAGTGAGTACGTATGGCAATTGCTGCCTGCATCCTATGGCCTGAATAATAACATTATGATTTTGTTTTTTCTGCTCGCCATGCATAACTCAGCGTGAAATTAACACCGTTTTGCTTATACCGCCAACAGAGTAAATAGCGAAATATCTGGCGCCGTCATTACTGTGACAGGGTGTTCTCAAACGCTCTATTAGACTAACAGCCAGAGTCGTCAGTCGGCTTAAATTTCGTTATCATCCGCTCCCCTTTTCCATGCGGAGAGCCTGATGTCTAAGATTATCGATACCTTTATTGCCCCGCCGTGCCATGAAAAGATTGAGATTCTCTACCAAGACGATCATCTGGTGCTTATCAATAAACCTGCCGGGCTGCTCAGCCTTTCGGGGAAAAATCCGCAAAATCTCGATTCTGTGCATCATCGGCTGGTACAGATATTCCCCGGCTGCACTCTGGTCCATCGCCTTGATTTTGGTACGTCCGGGTTGATGGTGATTGCCCGCAACAAGGCCATCAATGCCGCTCTCTGCCAGCAGTTCAGTCAGCGCTGTGTGACCAAGGTGTACAGCGCACTGCTTTGCGGACATACAGACAATGACGAAGGAGTGATAGACGCTGCGATTGCCAAAGACCCTGCGCTGTTTCCGCTGATGACGATTTGCGCAATTCACGGCAAGCCTGGTCGCTCTCGCTATCGGGTCGTTGAGCGCTTTTATCATGAGTTGGACAATGGGATGTCTCTGCCGTTAACGCGTGTGGCGCTAACCCCGGAGACCGGGCGTACCCATCAACTCCGCATTCACTGCCAGCAGTTTGGCCACCCTATTTTGGGTTGTGACCTGTATGGTGGTCGCCTGCTGCCCGGTACTGAACAGACGCCGCGGCTGATGCTACACGCCACCGAGTTGCATTTTGTTCATCCCATCAGCAAAGAGTGGATCAAAGCCCGTAACGCCTGCCCGTTCTGAATGCGAATGAATCAATGACGATGTTTCCGCAAAGTTACCCGATGTGATGCTAAAGACCCTGCGGGGAGGCTAAATCAGAGGCTTTTGAACGTGAGATCTGGCCTCTGTAACCGATGATTACCACATTAGATCATCGGGCACTTTAAAATCAGCATAGGGATCTTCTTCATCCTGCTCTTCCTGACTGAGGGCGCTGTTTAATACAATACTGTTCGCATCTCGCTGCGCAATTTTATCGGCTACGCTCGAGGGGATAATCGCGTATTCACTCTCGCTACTGTTATCAACAACCAAACGAGCAATGGCGAGACGCCCACTAATCAGCTGAGCTTGCGTCATCTTATCCACAACTATTTTTTTAATTAAATTACCGTCTGTGAAGTTAAAACCAATATCCCCTTTTGAAATGTCGATTCTGTTCATTTCAATGAGTTGCTTCACCTGAGCTTTATATTCTTTAGATAAAGCGGCTTGTTTTTGTTGTTCGCTTAGCTGTTTGTCACGTTCTAGCTGTGCTTTTTTATTTTCTTCAACCGCTTCTCTTGCCGCACGGGCCTGAACGCGTGATTTTTTAGCTGTTCTTTGGACTTTATCCATTTTTTTGCTGGTTACTAATCCAGCTTTAAGCATCTGCTCTTGTAAGGTAAGTTTTGTCATCTTTGTTTCTAAACCAGTTGAATAATTTGCGGGATTATACCTGTAATTTTTGCGGCTATACCAGATCGCAAGCGCTTATCACGATGTGGCTTGAGTTTGAAAGGGTCTAACAGCGCTGGCGTGACCTGTTATCAGGCTTAGACAACCGCTCTGTTAATAATGCCCGTTTATGGCAGGAAGCAGACAGCAAAGGAGTCGTTCTCTGTCCGCTATGAGCAAAGAGCGGACATTCTGTCCTTACGGATACGCCTGCCTAGGCGCACCCAATCACATTCAAGGCTTCCAGCGGCGCAGAGAAGTATGATCTTCATAAGGCAATCTTGTTGGCAGGGATATCAGCTCAATGACGCTGCCCCACGGCGTGCGGCCGTAACAGAAGAAGTTATTGTCTCCGACCTCAGTCGGAAACATCAGCGGCTGAGGAGAGGTAAACATTTTCCCGCCGGCACGTTCAAACAGGCTGATGGCTTCATTGATATCATCAACGTATACGGCGAAATGCTGTAACCCGTAGTCGCTTGGCCGCACAGGCTGATTCTGCTCTGGCCCTTTCATTTCAAAAAGCTCAAGCCCCGGCCCGTGCTTCAGCGTCATCATTCTGACTGTGGTGATACATGTTCCCGGGAACAGATTAAGGATGTTTTCCGTATCTTCCCCTTTCACGTCGTCGTCCGATTGTGAAACGGAGTCATAGATAACTTCTGCACCAAAGGCTTCTTCGAAGAAGCGGGTCGCCTCATCAATATCAGAAACGGTGATGCCAACGTGGTCCATACCGCGAATAGTTTCGGTAGACATAATTTTCTCCCAAGGGGTTTACGGATAAGAGTGATGGGATGATCAGCCCTGGTTGGCCGTCATTTTTGCAAGTGCAGCGAGCTGAGCTGATATCAGGCTGCGGGTGTCAGCATCCGTTATGCTGTCATTTTCGGGATCCAGTCTTGAAGGGGCCTGACCGATCATGACTTCAGGCTTGTTAAGAACCCTTCCGTCCAGAAAGACCAGAATCTGGCGCAGGTGATACTGGGCCCTTGCACCGCCTATCGCCCCGGGTGACGCCGTCAGTATGGCAACAGGCTTGCCGGCAACTGGGGTGTCCGGCAGGCGGGAAAGCCAGTCCAGCGCATTTTTCAGGGCGCCCGGGACGGAGTAGTTATATTCAGGCGTGACGATAATCAGCGCATCCGCTGCCGATATTGCTTTTCCCATTGCCACCACCGCATCGGGGAAGCCATGCGCCTGAAGGTCTGCATCATAGTGCGGTATCTCTCCTACAGAGCCGAGTGCGCTAATCTCCACATGTGTGGGTGCAAGTAAGGCAAGATTGCGCGCCACAATGGCGTTAAAAGATGCTTTGCGAAGGCTACCCAGAAGAGACACAAATTTGAGTGGTTTTTCATATGACATGGCTGTTCCCTGTAATTAAAAAATGGATTATCCGGCGGTTGCCGGTGCTTTATTTACTGATAGCGATAAGCCTGGTATAGAATTACACATCGATAAACGCACTATGAGTCGTCACTGAGTCAACTTTATGTCTACCGGACTTTCAGCAGAATCCCTGCGGGGAATTACCAATTTTGTCATTACGGCGAAATCGAGCAGCTTCACTGAGGCCGCGGAGCAGTTGGGCATTACCAAATCGGCCGTAGGTAAAAGTGTGGCACGGCTTGAGGAGAGACTGGGAACGCGTCTTTTTCACCGATCAACGCGTAAACTGAGCCTGACGAGTGATGGAGAGGCTTACCTGACCAGTTGCCTCTCGGCGCTTGAAATTCTCGACTCTGCCGAGAATACGCTCAGCAGACGTCAGGAAAATCCCGCTGGGACGGTCCGTATTGATATGCCTGCGTCTTTCGGACGGAATCTGATGATGCCGGTATTAATCGAGATAATGACCCGCTACCCGGCCCTGCGGCTGGCGCTAACTTTCAATGACCGTCTTATTGACCCGGTGGAGGAAGGCGTTGACCTGGTTCTGCGACTGGGAGAGCTACAGAGTACCGATGAGCTGATCGCCCGTCGGCTGAGCCGGCAGCGGCTTATCCTGTGCGCCTCTCCAGCCTATCTTGAACAGAACGGGCTGCCTGCCGATATGGAGGATTTGAAAAGCCACTACTGCATTATGGGCTACCGTCGGGGCGCCCCCCTTGCCTGGCGGCTGCGAAAGGCCGGGGAGCGTGAAGTGAAATATATATCCCCCACAGCACATCAGATAAGCGACGGAGATGCCATGATTCAGGCCTGTCTGGCTGGCGTGGGGCTAGCGCAGTTTCCTGAGTCTATGGTTAACAGCCATATCGCCGCAGGCAACCTGATTTCCGTGATGGCAGATCATGCCCCCATCCCGGTTGAGTTGAACGTCATCTGGCCCCGAACAAGGCACCTCATACCCAGAGTTCGCCTAATCGTTGACGCACTGCTGAAAAAGGCCGGAGAAGGCTATTTCGGTTCGCTTAGGTAGACTTTTTGTCGTCACTGAGGAGATACCAGGGCCGTTTATCGCCTTTTAGCAAACTTATATCCTTATCGTCCCGCTGCTTTAATTGCCTTACGGGCTGAAACCTTCCCGTCTGCCGGAGCAGTTAAAACGTAAAACATAATGTTACTTACAGGATATTTGTTATGCCATTAGCTCTATGGGCGCTGGCGATAGGTACATTCGGTATCGGAACAACTGAATTCATCATTGCCGGGCTGCTCCCCGTCATTGCCGTTGATTTTAACGTCACCATCCCCGTTGCCGGCTACCTGGCGACCTCATATGCGCTGGGGGTCTTCGTCGGCGCACCGGCCCTGATTATTCTGGGTTCAAAAGTCCCGCGTAAAGCCATGCTGGTTTTCCTGATGCTGCTCTTCGTGGCAGGTAACCTGGTGACGGCGTTTGCCCCGACACTTGGCATTGCCATACTGGGCAGAATTATTACCTCGATGACGCACGGCGCTTTCTTTGGCCTTGGTTCGATTATTGCAGCAGATATGGTTGCACCGTCTAAGCGCGTGAGGGCCATTGCGTTCATGTTTATGGGGCTGACCGTAGCAAACCTTATAGGCGTACCCGCAGGTACCTGGATAGGTCAACACCTCTCCTGGCGTGATGCCTTTATGGCCATAGCCGTGATAGGGGTCATTACGGTTATCAGTATCGGAATGCTCATCCCGCACCAGCCAAAACCCCATAACCAGAGATTTGCGCATGAGTTTAACGCCTTCAGAAACGTCAACGTGCTGCTGGCAATGGGAATTACTGTTTTCGGGCCGGGGGCATTTTTTACATCAATTACCTACATCGCGCCAATGATGACGGAGCTGGCAGGATATAGTGAAAGCAGCCTCGCGTGGCTGATGCTGCTGTTCGGACTGGGATTGTTTACGGGAAACCAGCTTGGTGGCCGTTATGCCGATCGCGCTCTTATGCCGATGCTCTACATCACGCTGGCTGCTCAGGCCGTCGTGTTACTGGTATTTAACTTTACGGCGCACAGCCAGGTTATGTCAGTTCTCTGCATTTTCCTGATGGCTGCGTTTGGATTTGCGACAGTTTCACCTATCCAGAAACTGGTGATGGATAAAGCACGGGCAGCGGGTGCCCCCACGCTGGCCGCTGCGGTTAATATCGGTCTTTTCAACCTCGGTAATGCCGTAGGAGCCTGGCTGGGTGGCGCAGTGATTGCTGCGGGATTCGGTCTGCAATCGCCAAATTGGGCAGGCGCTATATTGTCTGTCATTGCACTGATACTTGCGGTGTTGTCCGGTCTTACGGATAAAACCGGGCACGCTGCAGAGATGAATTAGACGGTATTTTGACTGGCCAGTGAGAAAGTCATCTGAATCATTCACTGGCTATAACAGTTAACGCAAAAATTATTCGCACTTCACTTAACCGGTTAACTAACGTCCGCTCCTGACACAAAGCGGACGGTCAAAGTCGGTAGCGTCTGAAGCCGTTTCAGTATTCAGGATTGTTGCTGCCCTGCTTGTATCCTGATTATGGTTTGTCGGATTGTATTAAATTCACGTGCAATGGCGCTGGCACTTACCCCGGTATTAAGACGTTCTGTAACTACATATCAACCTTAGCGGGGATTACGTCTGGTGAACAAACCTCAAATTGGGACAGGCTAAATACCGCGCATTACGCTCAGTGGATAGTAGTCTGTATAGAAAACAGGCTTAGCGTAGGATATTTTCCGTTTTCCAGGCAGCCCCTTTTAGGTTGATTTAAAAGTAACTTTACCTGTTAAATCACAGAATGTATTTCTGACTCCCTTAGCCAGTGTTACGGCTAAGGTCGGCCTGGTCATTACAGACTCCTGTGAACGCTGATTTTTGTTCATGTCTGTCCTGCACCCGGACCTTGTAGAGGCCGTGCACAACTCTCACTGGAAAGAAGTTCTTTTAAGCCGCCTGGTCGGCTACAACCGTAATTAAATAAGAGAATGCGGGCAATGTGAGGGCTTTTGCCCTCTTCTGGCTATCGGACATTTCAGGCCTTGTATCGACTGACTACTTCTGAAGAGCCTTATGTTTACGTATTTTGGCTGGTGGAAATACAGGGATCATTGCCGTATCTGGCGAGTTATATGCATCCCAGTACCACCAGCCTGCTGTACCATAGCGGGAATTATAGATCGCCATCTTCTGGTTCTTCCTGATGACATACTCAGGCGTACCCATACCAAACACTTCCATCGGCAGATGGTTTGTTTCAGTATCCAGCAAATGAAAATCAGCAAACACATCATCTTCTTCGGAATCGTATCGAAGAGGTTTCATAAAGCTTCGTTCTTCAGCAGCCAGCTTTTCCTCGATAATTCCTTCCAGTGAGGAATCCAGTGGTATCCACCGGGAACTGACGTACATCAAAGCCATCCTCAGCACCTTTGCCTCTCTGCCTACAGGTACGTCAGTCAGGGCAATAAGGATAACCCGCTCTCCTCGTTTCCAGGCTGCATGTTCTGAGGGATGCCGTCTGAGGGTTTCTTGCCAGGTTCCGGCATCAGTTTCAAGTTTCGGTAGACCAGCAAAATCTCTGACGGGTACGTGTGTGTTTGCAACTTCGCGTTCTTCATTCCACCCGGCCAGTGAGGTAATGACGACAAGCCTCTTTTTTGCAGATGCCGCTGAAGCCAGTTTATCGCTGTTTGCCTCAGCCTGCGGTGTCGCGTTTTGAGCACCGATCAGCAAAACATCGCTCAACCGGGTGCGACCGGCACGTACGCGGCCTGCTGCCTGTTCCAGCCAGCCATGAACCGAGCCGGTGAATCGTTTATTCTTCATTGCAGGATACCAGACGTTAAGTCCCACCTCCGTCCAAAGAAGGCTCAACAGCCCCAGCAGTTTCATAACCGACTGTGTCTTTCCCCCCGCCTGATTACCAGGAGGTCCGTCTCCTCTTGGTTGCCGATCAACGGGGTTCTCGCCATCAAGGGAAACGGCAAGCTGTACTCTCAGTGTGCCATCGATCTCCTCTTCCACTACTCCCTCTGTATAGCTTTGTTGTCCACTAATCGAGGCTGATGAGTACCAGACACATTCCGGGAAATGCTCAATGCCACTGTTGCTGAACCGGCTGAGATGATATCTGCCAGATTCTCTTCGCAGCCGGATTGCAAACCTGCGGTCACCCGTGCCCGGACAGCAGCACTGCACGAGTGGATCATGACCGTGATGTTGTTTCAGAACGGATTGCCATGATCTGACGAATTTCTCTTCTGTCTGAAATCCCACGCTGTAAGACTTCGTTTCCCCACTACGGGTAATATTAATTTGGTACCGGTTCTTTTTCACGGTCGCCCCCTGTCGTTTTTAACTAACTTATCAGCTCCGATAAAACAGACCAGTCATAACATGAGGTAAAACAGCACTGTCCTGCCAGTTTTCTGAGCCCCTCCCCTGAATTATCTGTAAAAGGCGCGCATCCATTGCCGATAGTACTTAATCACACCAGGAGGATTCATGAGCTTACCGGAACTCAAGAAAGGAACGACAATATATGCCCTGCTTAAAGAGGCGGGTATGGAACTACAAGACTGGCCCCACGCAAACTATCCTCGCCAGAACATGAGATGGGCATGGATTGAGGGCGATATCGTTGTCATGAATATCTGGATGCATAAAGTGGAGTCGCCTGCCGCACCGGAAGGCAGCTATGTCACCCGGTACATATCCCGTGGTCAGGGTCATGTTGGCGAAGAGACAGACAGAATTTACCAGGCCGTTATCGAGCGAAACCTTCCCGTTCAGGTCATCCTGCATAAAGAAAAAAACAGTAACCTGCGAGTTCTGGACAGCGTCCAGTGGAGTGCGGAATATGAACCGTCAACGGGTGAGATCACACTGACCAGAGGCAAACCGGTTAGGTACATCGATCAGAAAGGATCGGTAGACAGCACATCTGATTCCGAAGAATCACCAGCGGTTAAGCGAAGCAGGAAGTTGCGTGAGATGGCTATGGTCAGAAGCAGCGGCACGTGTGAGCTCTGTGGGAAAAAAGGATTCCGTACGCGCAACGGCGCAATCTTTGCGGAAGTGCATCACATTGTGGCCTTAAAAGATGAGGGGCCTGATGAGCTGTCTAATCTGATCGTACTTTGCCCGGATGACCATCGCAGGGCTCACCACGGTGATGATGCGGTTGAATTACAGCAGGCGTTTGTGAAAATAAGGAATACGAAAAACGGCGTGATGGCTACAGGCAGTTAGTTGTTTTTTTAACGGTGAGGGATGCTCAGCTGACGCCTTATTAAGCAGCAACTGCTTCCCCCACCCAATCATATTTATCAGCACCTGAAAAATATGAGCAAAAAGCGTCGTAATTATCTTTCTAAACGACTCGCAGTTGTTGATGCAGCGCCTCTGGAATGTGATGGCTTCAGCTTGATGGTTGCATCGTCACTGGAGCATGCAGGATGGTCGTATCAACGCTATGCCGGGATGATGTTCGATCAGGAAAGCCGTAGATCTACTCTAGGGGACCCGCCTGAAAAGCGGAAAACACCCTGCGTCAAGCTCATTTCTTAAGCAGGCATGACGGGCTGCTTTAAGCGAAAAGCGGAACATAAAGGGGGATGTTAGGTAGCCTAGCGTCGAAAATATCATAAGGATGTGTTTCCAATGAAAGTGAGCAATTGCCAGACTTGTGGCCAGCCAATGAGTACAGTACCAGAAACACTGAATTTTGATTGTGGTGGCGACTGTTTAAGTTGCATGGCTTGGCATGGTGATCCAGATGCAATTGATGCTGTTGAGAGACTTACGGGCGAGAAGGTTGATGTCCGTTCATGTAACGTTAAAATTCAGTTATGAGCAAAAAGCGGACGTTACCGGTTCAGGGAAAAGACGCCACCAGGCTGAACATCTTTAGCTACCTTGCCAGGCGACGCCTGTCTCAGTGAACTTCCTGCCTTAGGCATTACGGGCCAGTGTCCGCATCAATGTCACCCCCTTTGTCCTGGAATTTTGACCATAATATCTAAACATACAGGTTCATTCTCTCACCATCCACCTTCTTAACGGTGAAGAAATCAACCTGTTAGCAGCCAATGTTTCCCGGAGATTTCATTTTTCTGTCATTTTTGTTCTTTATGCTGTTAGCTTCCCTACATGGATATTAACAATATGAAAATGAAAGCTATTTCTCTGGTTATTGGCTGTGCGCTCTCTTCATCAACGCTCGCGGCGCAGCCGCAGGTCGAGCGCTATATCGTCAGTTTTCCCGAAGGTACGCGTGTAAGCTACAACGGCGCGTTTGCCAGCGCGTTTCCAAATGGTTTGCCGGTGGGGATCGGCTCCGGTTTGCTGTTTACCGGCAAGCAGGGGGATGCGCTCACCTTCGCAACCGTCACCGATCGTGGGCCGAATGCTGACTCGCCTGATGTGGGTAAGAGAGAGGCAAAAATTTTCGTCACGCCAGAGTTCGCCCCGCTGCTGATGAATATTCGGGTGCAGAACGGCAAAGCGGAGGCCACGGACGCCCGACCGTTGCATGACGATAAGGGCAATATTAACGGATTGCCGCTGCAGGATGGCGTCATCGGATCAACCAATGAAATCGCGCTAAGCGATACGTTGAAAGTGCTGCATGGCGATAACCGCGGTCTGGATACGGAAGGTATTACGCCGGACGGCAAAGGAGGGTATTGGCTGTGCGATGAGTATGGTCCGTTCCTGATTAACGTTGATGCGCGCGGCAAGATCCTGACAATTCACGGGCCGCAGGCAGCAGAGGGAGAGAAATCGATCGCGGGCGGTCTGCCGAACGTTCTCAAATGGCGTCAGCCAAATCGTGGATTTGAAGGGCTCACCCGCATGCCGGACGGGCGTATCATCGCCGCGGTGCAGAGCACGCTGGATATCAACGGTAAAAGTAAAAAGCAGGCGCGCTTTACCCGCCTGGTGAGCTTCGATCCGGCGACCGGGAAAACCGCGATGTATGGTTACCCTATCGACAGCGCCGCTTACGCTAAAAACAGCGACGCAAAAATTGGCGATATCGTGGCGCTCGACAATCAGCATATCCTGCTGATTGAACAAGGCAGCGACAAAGACGATGCGATGCGCAATCTTATCTATAAGGTGGATCTTAGCCCGGCTACCGAGCTTGCAGCGTTCGATAAGCCTGGCGAGTATCCGGAGTTTGACGACGAGAAAGCGCTGGCGCAGCGCGGCATTAAGCTCGCCGCTAAAACGCTGGTGGTCGATTTACGTCAACTCGGCTGGCAGCAGGAGAAGGCCGAAGGTCTGGCGCTGATCGACAATAAAACGCTGGCGGTCACCAATGACAATGACTTCGGCGTGAGAACGGTCATGCAAAATCCGGTTGAAGGTAAGAAGCGTAAGGATTATCGGGTGACCGAACAGGGGACGCTTACGGTAGATGATAAGCCGGTTGCAACGACTATCGGCGTAAAGCCGCTGAAGAAACCTGAGTCGGACAGCGAATTGTGGATTGTTACGCTGGCGGCACCGCTGAAATAAACACTCTCCTCACCCCAGGCTGCGCCCCTTAATTGCATCACTTTTTGTAAAAGAGCCGGATGCAGCCCAGTTTTGCCATCGACAGATCATTCCTCGGCGTCTGGTCACAGCGGGCTACGGGCCAGACATCGTCCGCTATGAGTCAGAAGCGGCGAGGTAGGGAATGGTAAAGCGCCCCCTGAAAACATTGTGATTTCGCGTTTTTATACAGCCTGGGCCGCCAGCAGACGCTGAGAGAATGGCTGATCGTGCTAAAAAAGCTGCGACTTCGATATCGAGCGCATCCTGTAAGTTACGATTTCACTGCAGATCGCAAGAACTCTACAAATGCGCGTACTCGCGCTGATAGATGACGATTCTGGGGGTAAAGAATCGAAAACGGGCGAGAGCGGCCTCCGTATTTTTGAAGGACCTCTACAAGGTCTCCACGCCTTAAAGCGTCTCCCACGGCAAAGCGATAGGTTTGATAAAGGCCTCCGCCCGCGTTAACCCAAGCGACAGCCCCTAACGCATCATTAAGTACACGCATCCGGCTCGTTATCTGTTTCTCGATTGAAGTACCTGACTCATCGGTGAACAGCCACTGCAGCGGGCGCCCTGTATTCGGTGATATATACTGGATGCAATCGTGTTGATTGAGGTCATCAATACGGTATGGTTCACCTTTTTTTGCAAGGTATGTCGGCGTTCCGAATACCCCAAGCGAGGCGTCCTCAAGCTTGAAGGCGACAAGACGCGAATCTTGCAGAACGCCTAGCCTAATTGCCAGGTCAAAGCCCTCTTCAACAAAGTCGATTATTTTGTCCGAGATACTAATCTCGATATCGATCTGCGGATAAAGCTCAGTGAACTTGGGCATTAAGGGTAAAAGGCGAAACGTGCCGTAAGCAGCACTGACGCTAATGCGTAGCGGTCCGCTTGGGACGGTTTGTGAACCCGTGATCGCTCGCTCAGCCTCGGCGATCTGCTCAAGCGCCAGATGACATTCTTTCCAATAGAGCTCGCCCTCAGCTGTAAGCTTTACGGCGCGGGTGGTCCGCAAAAAAAGACGTACTCCGAGGCGCTGCTCGAGCCGACTGATCGACCGACTGACTGCGGCCGGCGTCAAACCGAGAATCTCAGCCGCACTGGTGAAGCTGCCGGTCTCCGCTGCTCTACAGAACTGTTCAATGCTGCCAAGTTGAAGTGGGTTACCCGCTGCCATATTGATTACCATTTGTAATAAATGAATTGATTATTACATGGTTTATCAACAAGGAACAACGCATTAAGGTACATCTACTGCTACAGCATCAACGCGACAAGGCCGCGCTACTCAAGCAGTGCACGGTTTTGGCCTACACCTCGACATACTTTTAGGAGCTACACTATGACCAGCAAACTGAACGTTTTCACTTCGCCTTCGGCTTTCCCTAACCCACAGCGCCTGCGCCTGTTCATGCATGAAAAAGGGATCGCTGATCAGTTCCAGGAGACTGTTTACGACATGACGCCGGTTGGCGAACAGCGTGGATGGCGTCACTTGAAAATGAATGCCTGGGGTGAGACGCCGACCCTCGAGCTTGCTGACGGTAGCTATATCTCCGAAACTGCAGCTGTCGTCCGTTATTTGGACCAGTCCTACCCCGGCCGCAAGATCATGGGGGAGACACCGCTGGAACAGGGCTTGGACAACATGTGGGATAACCGCATTTGGGTTCACATCCTGTATCGAATCGTCACGGCTTTCCACGTTCTGCATACCGGTCTCGGTTTCAAACTCGAACTGACGAAGAACGAAGCCTGGGGCGAACATTGCCGCAAAGAAGCATTGGCCCATGCTGCACTGGTCAACAAACATCTTTCGGACGGACGCCAATGGCTGCTGGGGGGCGACGAGCCTACTTTCGCCGACATTACGCTGGCAACCGCGATCGCGTTCTCGAAGTTCCCGGTGAATGCTACGCCGCTGGACGAACGATTCGAGTTCCTGGACGCCTACTGGCAGCGCTGGCAGCAGCGTCCAAGTTTCCAGGCGGCATATGCAGACCGTAGCAGCGGTATCCCTGAGCTCGATAACAAGGCGTGATCTAACTTTAAAGTCGCGCGAAATCCAACCGTGGATTTCGCGCAATAGAAGAGGTCTACTTAGAGGCGGTAGCGAGCAGGCGTGGTAATCTGCTTCCGCCGAGGGTAGTCGGTTCAGTGAGATTAAAGCTAACGTCTAAAGCGTTGCGCGGCAGGTGTATAACCCGCTGCGCTTCTTCTGTCATTTTACGGATGTGTAACGTATGAACAAACCTATAAAACTGCCTGGGCTGGACCATCCGATCACGATTACGCCCGAATTTCGCCGCGTTACAGTGACGCTGGGCGGAACGGCCATCGCGGACACCACCCGAGCGCTATGCCTGAAGGAAGCAAGCTACCCGGCAGTCCTATACATCCCGCGCGACGATGTTCGCATGGAGCAGCTCGAGCGTACCGACCATGCAACGTATTGCCCTTACAAAGGGGACTGCGCTTACTACAGCATTCCAGTGGGTGGAGAACGTAGCGTGAACGCCGTATGGACTTATGAACACCCGTTTCCTGGAGCAGCACAAATAGCCTCTTACCTGGCGTTCTATCCTAACCGGGTTGACGCTATCAACGTCGCTTAGGGCGCGACAGAGCTTATTTGCTCCTTCAGAAACCCGAACCTTGACGCGCTTCACTCCTTGTACCGTCGGTTGATTTACATGTCCGCTTTTGGCACAGAGCGGATATGCGGCAGGGCAAGGTCTGCTAAGAGCGAAAAGCGGGCATTGGCTTTCCAAACATTATTCAGGCAATCCTGAATTCTGGCTCAGCGTAGCTGGATTAAAGACTCATGCACCTGGTGCATAAAAATTGCCATATAACTGGCACGCCCGCTTAGCTGCATCTGTTTCAAGGCAGAGTTCGACATCCTTACTGAATCCGCGCTGTTGAAGTTCACAGGCTGAGGAACATTTATAAAGAGGAAGCAGATTTTGCTGCTGATAAAACTGCCAGGCTGCAACCGCCGCCTGTGCTTCTGGTGAGCAGTTTCCGCGCCCCATCACATCGATAATGCCGCCAGCTGCTACGTAATCTTCGACACAGGGACGGATGCTGCCATCAGGCCATCGCTCTCCACAGGGAATGATCAGTATACGTTTAAAAATGCCACATGCATTCGCAGTTGCAGACATGTTCCTGAGACAACCACTGAAAACAGGAACCCCGGTATCCCGCGCCCGGAAAGAAAGGGTCGATCCGTTAGGGGATGGCAGGACAAGCCTTTCGCCATCGCTTATGTTTTGAACAGAAACGGGCGACAGGCTGTAACCATCACCGCTGAATCTTCTCTTCGGGCTGGCTACCTTCGCGCCGATTTTCATACCATATTCGTTTGCGGATTCATCTTTCCACGGATAGGGGTAAATGCGGGCACCTTTTTCAACAGCCAGGCTCACACAGGTGGAAAAGGACATAACGTCGACTATTACGGCGCAGTCTGCTTTTTCGGCTAAGTAATCTACAGCCGCCTGGCCCCATTCAAGGCGAACCTCGAACCCATCCTGGCTAAACCATTCCATTATTTTCTCTCGGTTAAAGTTTTTCTGTGAGTCGAATTTAACATAGCTATGTTGAGCTTCGTTTCTTTAAAACCCTAACTAACAAATGTCCGCTTTTGGCACATAGCAGTAGTGATAGGCAAAAAAGTGTTATAAGCAAGGAGCGGACATTTAGATTATGTTCAGGAGCACGATTAAAAGCATTGTTAAAGCGATTTAAACGCTTATGGCTAGTGAGTTCGAATGAATCGGGCATTCAATGACAACTGCCCGATTTTGGTAAAGTCAAAAATCGTTATCAGCCATCAATCTTGATGACGATTTTGCCAAATGCTCCACGAGAAAGGTGCTCAAAAGCTTCTACCGCCTCGTTAAAACGGTAAACCTGTTCAATTACGGGTTTGATTTGATGTTTATTGAGGAATGGGTTCATCCGATCAAAAGAGGAACGTGGAGCAACCGCAATGCCCCTGATTGTCGTCTGGCGGAAAATTAACGGCATCAAATCAAGTTGTGCTGTCTGGCCAGTAAGAAAACCTACCTGAGCAATCGTTCCGGCAACTTTTGTCGCAGCGATCGACTGGTTGATACCATTGCCACCGGCGACTTCCACCGTTACGTCAGCTCCCTTACCTTCAGTCAGTTCGAGAACTTTGCTTTCCCAATCAGGATATTTTTTATAGTTAATCCCCTCATCTGCCCCCAAGGATTTAATGCGATCGAGGTTAGCATCGTTACTGGACGTTGCAATGACGCGGGCGCCATATGCATGCGCTATTTGAGCAGCAAAAACGGAGACGCCGCCAGTTCCCTGTACCAGAACGGTTTGTCCGGGCTGCAAGTTACCAATATCCATTAGCGAGTACCATGCCGTCAGTGCAGCGATAGGAAGCGTTGAGGCTTCCTCATCTGTCATGCTGTCAGGGGCTTTTACTGCGCTATCCTCATGCAGAATCATGTATTCAGCCAGCGCTCCCGGTAACGGCATTCCAATACACCAGGCAGGTTCATCGGCAGCAGGTTCGCCATCTAACCAGCGGGAATAGAGATGTGAGTTAACGCGATCGCCTGTAGTGAAACGGGTCACACCTTCACCTGTAGCAACAACGGTTCCTGTCGCATCAGAGACAGGGATAAGTGGCTTTGGAACAAGATGAGGTTCATAGAAGCCCTCCACGATTGCCTTGTCCCTAAAATTAAGCGAAACCGCGCCTACTTTAACCAAAAGTTCACCCGGCCCTGGTGTAGGCGTCTCAACCTCTTCAAGCTTTAAGTTTTCAACACCAAAGTCTTTCAATAACCATGCTTTCATTTCTTTCATTTCCCATAGGTTTGCATTAGATAGGGCAATGATAAGAAAGACGGGCAGGGGTAAAAAGCCGCATAAAAGATTTTCAGTGTTACTGCAGGAGAAACAATCCGGATGGAATATAATCCGCATTATCACAATTTCGGTTGGAAAATAACTGCGGAGTTGAAAAATTATGCGCTCAAATATGCTTGAGTTGATGGATATTTTTGTTCAGGTCGTTGAATTGCATAGCTTCACCCGGGCCGCTGATGCTCTGCAATTGCATCGGCCTGCGGTTAGTAAGGCTGTACAGCAGCTGGAAGATACGCTGGGCGTTAAACTACTGCACCGCACAACACGCAGCCTGAGTGTAACGGCTGAAGGAGAGGAAATTTATCAGCGAGCTAAAACGCTTCTGACCGATGTCAACGACATGATGGCCTCTTATTCTCCAGGTCAGCCTCCTCGCGGGCAGCTTCGTATTGATGCCCCGTTGGCTCTAATACATAGCATTCTGATACCGGGTCTAAGCGAGTTTCAGGCTTTGTATCCACAGATTGAAATAGTATTGACGGCTTCAGATCGACTGACTGATCTGATTACAGAGGGCGTCGACTGCGTTATTCGACTCGGTGAACTGGCTGATTCAAGTTTTATTTCGCGTCGTATGGGCGACCTTCAGATGGTCACCTGTGCAGCACCGTCCTATCTGGAAAAATATGGCACGCCTCTAACGCCGGATGAACTTGATCATCATAAAGCCGTTTATTTTTTCAGTGAACACAGCCGGGATGTACAGGAATGGAAATTTGTCATGAACGGAGAGATTGTTTCACGGCGTCCAGGATACAGTATGCGGGTTAATAATTCAGATGTTCTTCTGTCCTGCGGTCTGTCGGGCCTCGGTATGCTCCACGCATTACGTACTGCATTAGAACCTTACATCGAAACCGGCAGGCTGACGGAAATTTTATCTGATTATGCAACGGTGACTAAACCGGTTTCCATCCTCTACCCTGACCGGCGCTATCTCCCCCCTAAGGTTCGGGTTTTTATCGAATGGTTCTCTGAATTATTTAAAAAGTACCATCAGCGTTAACGGCAGCGATTAACATCTGCACTGGCAGTAAATGCTGAGCATTTTTTTAGATATGGAAAACGTAATGCATGCAGTCATTCGGTTCAGAAAACGGAAACGTCATAGCCACGGCTGTAAATAACAACCTGGATACGATTATAAATATGATGCCGATATGGAGTCGGGCTTTTCGCGAGGCGCTGCTCTTAGTAAGCAAAATAGATCAGATCACGCCAAAGTTCAGACGTAAAGTGATTGTTATTTTCAATAATAAGAACATATTTCCTGTGCCAGTTTACCCACTTCTGCGTTTTTGAAAATTGTACTTGCACAGTGAGCATCAGGACTAGCATGCATTGATCCAACATTGGTGAGTATGGCAAGTGCACAGTTTGTTTTTTCATACCACCATACGCAGGCGCTGGCACCAAGAACGTTTCCACCGTGACCTATGGCTGTGCCGTAATCAGTATCCATTCTAAATAAACTTAATCCCATTTCAGCATTATCGGCTGGCATCCACTGTTGCATTTCTTTCATGGTTTTGGGATTGAGCAATTTACCGTTTTTGAGCGCCAAAATAAAATTAACAACATCCTGTGCAGTAGAAACGATCCCTCCGGCCGCCCACTCTACAGAGAGATTGATCGCGGAAACATCCAGAATATTGTTAGGCTCAATCTTAAAATAGTCTGAAACTCCGGCTTTTTTAATAAAATGAGGATCCAGCCTGTGGAATCTTTTGGAAGAATACTGATTTTCTAAAGAGGCAACCGATTCAAGAGAGGTGCTTTTCAGCAAAAGCGGATTAATAATTCTTTTATATAACTCCTCTTCGAGGCTATTAGAAGTAAGTTTTTCGATCAACAAACCTAATAAAGTGAAATTACTATTAGAATAATGAAATGCTTCTCCTGGAGCACACAGCGGTTTTTTACCCCGGATATAGTCGAGGTTTTCCTGTGGCAGCCAAATCTTTTCCGGTTTGACCCTCTTACCGCGAGCATCATGAATCCATGAGTGCTGATCTTCCCAGCTGGGTATACCTGAATAATGCGAGAGTAAATGCCTTACAGTCACGCTTTCTGCATTTGCGACGTCTGCAAGGACATTTTTGTCCAGCCAAGTAGATATAGGTTCATCGAGAGTGAGATAATTTTCCTCGTTTAACTGGAGAATTAACACTGCAACAAAAATTTTGGTTATGCTGCCAATACCAAAAATCATTTCTGACTTTTTTTTATTTTTAGCATCAGCATAACCCGCTCCATGCTGCCATATTATTTTATCTCCTTTGCCAATAGCCATAGTAAGGCCCGGAAAGGTTTTCAATGCCATCTGATTAAGCAGATTTATTAACGCAATTTCACAAGGACTCATTCTCTCCATTCCTTTATTTTATCTATTATTTTATCTATTCCACTGCGTACAGTAATTTTAAGCCACCAGCAGGGAAATACCGTTCGTCAGCGAATCAATTTAATCACCCCCGCTTTCTTAACTGCTCTCACATCCTTTTGTGATCAACATACTCAGGCCCTCGAAATGCCCGGCGCCATTCGCTTGGGCTGACACTGAATCTCGCTTTAAAACTCTGGCGAAAAGAGATGGGCGACTGAAAACCAGCCATTTCAGACACGCTTTCAATACTGCTATCCGTTGTTTCCAGCAGTTCCTGGCTTCTTTGAAGGCGCTCCGCGTTCAGCCATTCTCCGAGTGTCGTTCCGGTTGCCTTGGAAAAATGACGCGTCAGCGTTCTCCGGCTCATATTGACAAATCCAGCCAGAGAGTCGAGATCGTGCGGCTTGTCCAGATTGCGACGCAGGTATTCAATCAGCTCGTTGATTTTGCTGTCTCGCGTCGAGGCCGGGACCGGGCGTTCAATAAACTGGGCCTGCCCGCCCTCCCGGTAAGGTGGCACAACCATTCTTCTTGCAACGCGGTTGGCAATTGCAGAACCGTAATGGTTACGAATGATATTCAGACAGCAGTCAATACCGGCCGCCGTACCTGCAGAGGTAATAAGACGTTCGTCGCTGGTATAAAGCGAGTTGCTGTCAAGATGAACGGCAGGAAATCGTTTGATGAAGTCCTTTTCATATTCCCAGTGTGTTGCAGCACGGTGCTGATTAAGTAAGCCTGAATAGGCCAATACGTAAGTGCCTAAACAAAGACCCACCACCTCAGCGCCACGCTGCCATGCGCTTATCAGCTTATCCAACAGAGCCTGCGAGGGTTTTTCATCAGGATTATGCCAGTAAGGCACAATGATGATGTCTGCAACGTCAAGCTGCTCAAGTCCGTGCTCTACGTTGATGGACAGCCCAATATCAGAGAGCACTACACCGGGTTTTTCGGCACAGATTTCCAAATGAAATAAGTCTGGCTGCGGCATCGACTGCCCAAAAAGAATACAAGGTACTGAAAAGTGAAACGGGCTAAATCCAGCCGTGGCGATCACGGCAACCGTCAGAGCAGACATGAAAGTCACCTTACCGTAAAGAATAACTACCGGCTTACCGGCAGATAAATCACTGATAGTTTAGTTTAAAGAGGGGAACAGATAGCACTGCGTGAGTGTATGCTCCCCTCAACCGGGCGGAAAGCGCTATTAGAAAGCCATTGTCTCACCGTCTGCCGGAATAAGAACTTTATCCTGAATGCCGTGTTCAAGCGAAAACTCGCGCAACTCAGCGCGGGTGAGAAGACAGTGATTTATTGATTCCATGTGCGAGGCCACGACGGTCGCAGTTGGCAACATCTTAAGCGTGCGCAATGTGTCTTCTTTGCCCATGATAATCGGTCCGTAAAGATCGTTAACAGCATAGCCAGTGTTAAGCACCACAACCTCCGGCTGGAAACGCTGCAAGCTTCTTACATAAGGTTTAACCCAGACGGTATCACCTGCAATATAGAGCGTTTTCTCATCATGATGTGTGAAGACCAACCCACACGCATCGCCAAGCAAATCGCCCCACAGCGCATCGGCATACAATTCGTTACTGCCGTGCTGACCATCGGTTTTATAAATAGTCAGCCCATCGACAAAATGATTTTCTTCTTTCAGAACACGCACATTAAGAAAACCCTGCGAGCTAACCAGCGCTGCGTCACTCTCGTTCTGCGTATAAACAAGCATGTTTTTAGGTACTGCCTGCTGCGCCGCTTCGTCCCAGTGGTCGGTATGTGTATGTGTCAGGATAACAGCATCCACAGACAGTAAACTCTCAACATTAACCGGCAAGGAAACCATAGGGTTGCGAAGATGGGGTCGTGCATTCCCGGCAAAGCCATCCCAGGCTTCTTTCTCTGCCAGCATCGGGTCGATAAGGAACTTTTTACCGGCATATTCCAGCACAAGCGTAGCATTGCGAATTTGTGTTAATTTCATTGATTACCCCAGTGATTAATCAGATTCAGGCTCAGCCCTGTATGTGTTGTGGTACCGCAGCTGCCTGCGAGATGGCTTACTCTAAGAGGAAGAAGGGAGGATACGTGACAGGCTCTCAGGCCATTAGTCGATGAAATCGGGTCAATATCAGTGGTCCGTTTTTGCCGTGCATTTGTAAACAAGCAGCAGGCTATACAAGGTGATTCGTGTTATTCCTGAATCAATGGCAGCGATTGCGGTCAACGATCATGAAGGCTTAACAGAGCAAGGGAAAAGCTTGCGTTGAGTTAAATTGATTAATTTATCCTCAGTAAATATCTATTGATCACTCAGAAGAAAAATCTTCTTGCCTAAAGGCAGCTTCTTAGCTAATCATTTAGGAAATGATTATTCTATAAATAGATTGTGATAGTCCATGCCAGAATCGTTTGCAGTAAAAATTCGTGGTCGGGTACGGCTTTTCAATAAATATTGATTTTTAAATCAAGGAATTATGCTGCTTTCCTTTGCGGGTTACTCAGCAGTGAAAGAGATCCATACAAATTTGTTTGCTTTGAAAAAGCGATGACTCACCCACTAACCATTTACATACATCCGGAATTAATAATGCAAAAATTTGATATGCCCTCTGCGCCTAAAGGATTCGAGCACAAATTTGTGCGCGTCAATGATTTGAGATTCCATTACGTTGATGGGGGCGCGAATACGTCTGAAACTATCGTTCTACTCGCCGGCTTCCCGGAATCTTGGTATGCGTGGAGGCATGTTATGCCCACGCTCGGTGAGCAGTTTCGCGTGTTAGCGATTGATTTACCCGGACAGGGAGACAGCGACAAACCTGTAGATGGCTATGATACACAGACCGTTGCAGAACGCCTTCATGATGCTATCGCCTCGCTAGGTCTGGATAACTATCATCTTGTCGCTCACGATGTGGGTGCCTGGGTCGCTTTTCCCTATGCATTAACTTTCGGTAGCGAAGTTAGTTCCTTGGTTTTAATGGATGCAGGCATACCCGGCGTCACAATGCCGGAGTTTCTTCCCACTTCTTCTGATAAATCATGGAAAACATGGCACTTTTCATTTAATGCTCTGCCAGATCTTCCCGAAATTCTTTTACAGGGACGGGAGCGTGAATATCTCGCCTGGTTTTTCCACGAGAAGACCGTCAATCCTCATTGCTACTCTGAAGAAACGTTAAATGAATATGTTCGTATTTTCAGTGCGCCAGGCGGTATGCGAGCAGGATTGAGTTTTTATCGGGCGGCCGCAATGTCTACGTCTCAGAATAAATTATTGCTGAGCACAAATAAGCTGACCATGCCGGTACTCGGATTAAGTGCGGACCAGGGATCGATTCCGGATATCGCAGCTGCGGTAAGACCCTACGCAACAAATATCAGAGGCGATTTGATTAAGAATTGCGGGCACTTTCAGCCAGAAGAGCAGCCGCAGGCAGTAACAAATGCTGTTCTTAAATTCATTGAAGACGTTAAAGCGCATGACTAATTAACACATTATGCAAAAGCTGAGGCAGATTATGTGGGCGGTTACGAGGCGGTATTAAGGCATTTTTTTGATCAGCCTGCGCATTGCTGTCCCGGTCGCAGACGACGATAAGGCATTGTTCCGAACTGACAACAGACGAAATAAAGCAGGCTGCTGCCAGGACACGGGCACCTGCAAACCGAGATGCGCTCAACAATCATTTCATGGCAGCCAGCTGCCCGTTCAGCCATGATTATGTTGTTGCCTGCAACCGTGCCCTAACTCCCTAAATGCACCGTTGCTCCCAAGAATCATTGAAGAGAGGTATTGATGGCTAACGTATTTATCATTGGTGGTGCTGGGAACATAGGTTATCGCCTGTCATCCCTGCTCGCAAAAAAAGGGCACACTGCTCGCCCGCTTTATCGCAAAGATGACCAAGAGCCGTCGTTGCGCCAGATTGGTGCCGAACCGGTCAAAGGCGACCTGACGAAACTGGATACCGGATCACTTGCATCGCTGATGGCAGGAAGCGAAATTGTGGTTTTTTCAGCCGGTGCAGGGGGAAAAGGCGGAGAGGAAATGACGAATGCTATTGATGGCGAGGGGTTAAAAACCGCCGTTGCCGCTGCAAGCCAGGCCGGGATCACGCGCTTTTTGCTGGTCTCCGCATTCCCGGAAGCCGCCAGAGGAAAAGGCCTTCCGGCTAGCTTTGAAAATTACATGCGCGTCAAAAAGATGGCAGACGTCGCGCTTGCGGAAAGTGAACTGGATTGGGTGATTTTACGGCCCGGAACGCTGACTGATGAGAAAGGTAGCGGACTTGTTCGTGCCGGCCTGGCGATCCCCTATGGCGATATTTCCCGTGATGATGTCGCGATGACACTGCTGGAAATCATAGAGCAGCCAGATGTCAGCCGCATCATTATTGAACTGACGGGTGGAAGTGTACCCGTGCGTGAAGCTATACAGCGGATGGCAGCGCGATAAAATGTGCCTTCCGGTTGCCACCAGCAAGTATCAGTCTGCTCCTGCCCGGAGCAGACTGACGGGTTGGCAGCGCCCTTTTAAAGCAGCTTGCTAAGCTCGCTATTGTCATTTTCATTGCTACCAAGTGCAGCAATTCGCGAACCGATCCGGTTTGATAAACCCTCATTGGGGCTTCAGTTCCCACATTGAGCGATCACTGAATGAGATCAGGGATGCTGCTGCGCTTTGGGGGGTTTAACGCATTAGCGATATCGCTCTACCAAATTAATGATCAGTAAAGTCAGCTCCTGAAGACCTTCCTGTTGAAGAATATCGCCACAGACAACCGCATTTGAAATGGCGTCCGCCGCACCCAGCATTCCCCACAAACTTGATTGTGGGATGCCGGCTGGTTTAACAAACTCAGCAAACCAGTTGCGAAATTTTTCCATAAAGTCGCGCTGATATTTGAGCTTGATTTCAGCAAGTTCTGGCGTGCTATCCAATGCTGACAGCACATCAGGGATTTCACGCCCTTGCGTCAGCACGCAATCAACATAGCGTGATGCCACTACAGCTGCCTTCTCTTCCAGGCTGTTGTCCGCAGCAGCCATTGCGGCATCGATAATCGCAGTCTGTCGCACATCAAAATCTTCATAAAGGGCTACCAGCAAGCCTTGCCGTGACTTGAAATGGTCATAAACCACTGGCTTACTCACACCCGCTTCAATGGCCAGGCGTCCCAACGCTAACGCATCAGTGCCTTCAAGGCGCACGAGATTCCACCCTACGGTAAGTAACTGTTGTCGCCTTGCCTGATAAGTCATGCGCTGACGAGGAGCCTGGATCATGCGGGTTCCTTTTGTTCAAAAAGCCGCTCGCCAAGGTTATATGCCAGAGCGTAATGTGAGTCAGGAAAGTTTTTATCCGACGCTAACAGTAATTCACTGGTCACTACCGGCGCACCGCAATAGCCAAAAATTCCGTGGTCAATTTGCGTGCGCATACTGCCGAAATAACCGTGGCGAACATAGGTACGCTGGCTCGCTGCGCCCACCGCAATCAGATGCACCTGTAAATGTTCAAGCTTCTTGATAACATTCTGGCCCGTATCGTCGTACGCCCAGCCTTGTGTAAACACTCTATCAATCCATCCTTTTAGCAGGGCTGGAAATGACCACCAGTAGATTGGATAAACCAGTATCAGTGCATTCGCGCGATCTACGCGCACCTGTTCGGCAATGACGTCAGCAGGTGAAGCTAACTTGCCCTTAAATTGGTCGAAATCCGCTTGATTGAAACGAGGATCAAACTGTTCAGCTGCTAAATCAGCATGCTCAACGGTGTAATTGCCGCTGGCAACAACGCCTTTGGCCAAGTGTGATGCCACCGTTTGGGTATGTGAATTGCGATCAGGATGGGCAGTAACGATCAGTGCGTGCATGTCGGCAATCTCCGTTAAGGCATTACCTACTAGTAGTAACCTACGATTGGTAGGTTGTCAAACCGCGTCTCAAACAGCAAAGGCTAAATAAACGCTGTTTTTCTTTTATCCCCGACAGGCTTGATGTAAAGCAGCAGCGTTTATTTAGGGCAATTTCGCCCTATTCAGATAGGTACAGAACATTATTATCAGCTGTTCCTGCAACTGACTGTTGAGAAGCTCTGGCCGATTGCGGTCAAAAAAAGTCCGCACGGTTCCAAAAAGCACGTTCAATAAGGTCACGTTGAGAGAGGAAAGGTTCTGAAATTTCGCATCCGATGCTGAAGCAAGCATCCCTTCACTCGCTACCTCAATGCGCCGACACATGCTTTCAACAATATCACTCACGTCGATTTCAGCAGCTGCGCGATAAAGTGCGCAGGTAACGTCATAACGTTCTGTTTTAATGTTGATGTATTCACTGATAACGCCCTGAACCATTTGGGTATACGGGGCGCCCTGCAACGTCTCACATACTTTTTCAATTCGTCCGGCGAGATGGTCTAAATAGTGATCGTTCAATGCAAAGAACAGCGCCTGCTTGTTAGGAAAATATTGGTAAAGCGAACCCACCGACACCCCTGCCCGCTCGGCTACTCGCGTAGTGGTCAATTGCGAGGTTCCAGTACTCAGTAAAACCTGAATAGTGGCTTCGAGAATAACGTCGACAGTAGCAGCTGATCTTCTCTGGCGCGGTGATCTACGCGGGTTATAGGTGGACAGGGTTTTCAACGTCATACGCGAATTCTTTTTAGTGAAGGATTCTTCATATTATAGAGGACACCCTCTTCACTAATAAATCTAAAGGAGTAAGCGATGACCGTTTCACTTGCGCTGGTCACGGGCGGCAACAAAGGTATCGGCTACGAAATCGCGAAACAGCTGGCGCTGGCGGGTACCAAGGTATTACTTGGGGCTCGCAATTCAGCCCGCGGGCAGGCGGCGGCTAATACATTGATGAACGAAGGACTTGATGTTTCATTCCTTCAAATTGATATTTGCGACGGTGAAAACATCGCTGCGGCGGCGGAACACATCGAAAATGCATACGGTCGTCTGGACATTCTGGTTAACAATGCCGGCATTGCAGATGCCCGTGATGGTTTACCGGGTAGCACTTCGCCAGACACAGTACGTCATGTACTTGAAACCAATTTTATCGGACCGCTGGCTGTTACCCAGGCGATGTTGCCTTTGCTGCGTAAGTCATCAGCCGGGCGTATTGTGAATATCTCAAGTAGTCTTGGTTCGCTTACGCTGAATAATGATAAAGAGTCACCGTTTTATAATGTGAAACTTATAGGCTATAACACGTCAAAAGCTGCACTTAACATGCTGACTATTCAGCTCAACGCAGAACTGAAAGATACCGCGATAACGGCTGTCTCGGTTTGCCCCGGATTAGTTAATACTGATTTAAGCGGGCATTTGGGCGACCGCACGCCCCATGAAGCAGCGGCTTTCCCGGTCCGTCTAGCTTTGCAGACGGCACCAAATAATGATGCCGCGTTTCAGAATGAAGCTGTCGTGCTGCCCTTGTAACTCTCTGACTGTATCCGTGATGCTTTTCCGTATTAATCACCGCTCACAAGTCTTTAGCTTTCCACATCTATGGATAACAGGAAAATCTGCTGCTACCCAACGGTAGTTGGGAAATATCGCTATGATATTCACCTGGTTTGAGGCAGTTCAGATCGGGCAAAAGGCTCCTTACGGAGCCTCATAGCATAAAGTGTATTAAAAGCGGTTTTGAAAAGAGACTAATGTGCGCATCAACCGATGCCTTATTTTAGCCGGTAACGTGCGATTTTATTATTGCGGAACGAACTTACCCACATCTCATTATCGACCTCTAACCCGGTGGTCGCAGCTGCATAGGTATCCATTTTTACACCATCGACGAGCACACGAAGCGTCGTCAGGTTTGTTGGATCAACTTCAATTATTTTAAATGGAACAGGACAGATATCTTTATCAGACGCCACGCAACTAAAAATCTTAGCCGCAGACTGGATTTGGCCCGCAACAATCAATTTACCCGTGCTGGACCAACTCAAATTATCTGGCTTTACACCAATATTAACTAACAAAGGTTTACCGCTTCCCGACGCGGTGGGCAGTCGCAATAATGTCTCTCCCCCCCAGCCCGCAATATAATAAAATTTGCCATCGGGACTGATTTTAAGGCCGTTATTAAGTGGCAGTTCACTATTTGGAACACGTGTAAAACCCTTGCGTTTTGTCCATTCGAGCAGATATCCCGTATTTTCTTTTTTCTCTAATTGTTCAATAAGCTGGGTATTGTCGGTTTCAAAAGAAATGGTCATTGCCAGTCCATCCTGTCCGATGGGTACGACCGCATTTGGAAAAGCTTTAGCGGGCATAACCACACATCCACTCCATGTCAATGCGGGCTTAGAGCCAGAAAGATCAACATTGAAAAACTCAACAGACATTCGCTTTCCACGATTTACAGCTATGAGTTGGTTAGCACCGTCGGTTTCATTGCGCATCGCCAGACCACTCATTGCCAGGTCACTCATTACAATAGGCTTACATGATGGATCTCCGGCGGTAGGAATTGGCGCTATCTTTGCGTTCACAAGTTCGGCCTTACCGCTGAGTGAGTTAATGAGATAAAGGTAACCAGGTTTCTTTTTACTGGGTGTTTTGTCCGTTGAAGCGATAACCCAATGCGTCTTATTGACCACTACCATATCTTCGGGGTTTATGGTGTTTTGGATATATCCGATAAATCCCTGCGCGTGTAGCTTCGCAGCACTCAAGGCCACGACCAAGACAAACGAGCTACCAATAAGTGACTTAATTTTCATACAGGCCATGTGTCTCACTCTTTAATTAACAACCAACGAGATTTTGATGGAGAATGTGCCTACTTTAATTAAAGTACTTAAGTTGATAAATAAGCCCATAATCACTACATTTGTGACTCAGATTCCAGCGAGATGACATCATGGATTTAAGTGCAATAAGCGCATTCGTATCCGCAGCGGAAAGAGATAGCTTTACTGATGCTGCGGCGGAGCTTGGTATTAGCGCCTCCGGTGTAAGCAAGGCCGTTTCTCGCCTGGAAAATGAACTACAGATACGTTTGTTTAATCGCTCAACACGCAGCCTTAGCCTGACTGCGGATGGTGCCGCGCTATATCAACGTTGTAAGCAGATCCTCAATGATCTAAACGAAGCTAAACTTGCCATGTCTCAAGCACAGAGTGCTCCTGGTGGTCGCTTGCGTGTGAGCATGCCTGTCGCCTTCGGTCGTTCCCGTGTTATCCCGATAATTTCGGCCTTTTTGCAACGCTACCCAGAGGTAAATGTTGAAGCCAGCGTAACTGACCGAATTGTGGATGTGGTGGAAGAAGGTTTTGATGTTGTCGTACGGATCGGTGACTTGCCTGATACGCGGATGGTCGCCCGCTCTTTGGGAACGACTCGCTTTGTGGTCGCTGCTTCACCTTGTTATTTAGAACAGCATACCCGACCGCAAACACCCGCGGATTTACGCGAACATAATTGTGTTTCGTTTATTTCTCCACAGACTCGAAAACTCATCGAATGGGTTTTTGACGAAAATGGACAGCGTTACATCCATATTCCCGTCGGCACGCTGTCGTTAGACGATGGTGAAGCCATGGTCGATGCTGCAATTAGCGATGTTGGCGTGATTTACTGCCAAGACTACCTCATTGAAAAAAGTGTTAAATCGGGGGAGCTGGAAATATTACTCAACAAGGTGATGACGCCTCAAAAGCCCGTTGTGGTGATGTATCCGCAAAATCGTCATCTTTCACCCAAGGTACGGGTATTTGTTGATTTTATGATCGCACATTTTGAAGCAGCCGCTGCGGAATTAACGCATGATGTTCCCAATACGCCAACTGCAAATAATTAATATGATGTTGAATATAAGTCGTCATTTTATTTCGGAAGGCTATTCTCATTTTTTGATCGCCTAAATAAAACCAACAAACCAAGAAAAGGGAATAGTTAAAGTAAAAAAGACGGATTAAAGAGTGAAATCACTGGCCGGATTCCCGGCCAGAATGGGGATGCAAGCCTGTTTATTGAGAACTTTTGGTGATATTCACAGGCTGACTGGTATTTATTTGGCCATCATTTGGTGTATCGAATATATTTCGGCACACGGCGCTATTACCCCAACACTGCTCGTAAACGTGTCCCGTAAGCTCTTCGATAACGGCGCGAGCTTCGGGGTCAATTTCACTGATTTTCCCCCCTGCTTTTATACGCGACACTTCGTTGAGAACCACCAGATGTGTTTTGCGATTTAACTTCATTTGATAGCTGAAAACCATCGACATAAAAGCAAGGCTGATCACGCCAATGCCAAAGACCATGGCTATCGCCGTGACAGCACTTTCAGGCTGAGTATGGGATTTAGACTGGAAACCGTAAAAACTCAGGATTGCCCCCATTGCGAAGACAATGACCGAACGCATTAACCTTCCTGAGAAGGTCATCGCTCCAGCATAGATGCCCTCACGACGGCGGCCAGTAAATACTTCATCAATATCTGCCAGGAATGTGTAAACCGTCCAGGGAATGTAGTACACACCGCCGGTACCGATACCGAAAATCACCGTGATAGTTAACATGGCTACAGTGACATACTGTTGCGGTAGTTTAAGGAAATGCAGCAGGCTATAACAAATAACGGCGAATACAACAATACAGAGTGCCCAGATATAAGGTTTACTGAAACCGTGCTTTACACAGATACCGATAAAGATCGCTGTAGAGAATAATTGAAGAATGGAATTAAGGCTGTTAAGCCCAGCTACCATGGCGGGATCGTACTGTAGTACGAATATTATAAAATAGGTGAAGACAGAGGCAAATAGCCACTCTGCACCAAATCCGCAAAGGTACATTCCTAAGTGCTTACGAAAAACGCGCAGATGAAAGGTCGATTTCATGTCCCGCACCAGCGTTATTGCTGTTTTCGCTAAACCTATTTTCTTCTCTTCGGCTATCGAGGTTTCTTCTGCTGGCCGTTCCCACGAATAGAAATAGAGTAACCCAATAGCGATAAACAGAATAACGCCATAGGTTAAAGCGGTAAAAAAGAAGGGCTGCGCAGAGTCTTTGCCATAGATCAAAATGAACTGGCCCGGAATTAAAGCAGCCAGGAAGTTAGCTATCTTACCGAAAATGGCTTTGTAACCGGTAAGTTTAGAGCGAGCGGAAAAATCGGTCGTCATTTCTGTCGCCAGCGTTTCATACGGCACCATCACCGACGTATAAATCAGCTCGAATAAAACATAAGTAGATAAGTAATACCAAAAGCCAAAGCCCTCTATCCACAAGAATGGATAGAACATCATCAGGGGTATGCCGAGTAAAATGAAAAATCGACGTCGGCCAAAACGTTTGCCAAGTCGCGTTTTGCCAAAATTATCAGATAGATAGCCCATCAAAGGGTTACTTACGGCGTCAATGATGCTTGCGACAGAGAAAATAACTGAAGCCTGTAAAAGCGTCAGCCCACAGAAGGTGGTGTAAAAATACAATAGCCAGATGCCAGCGATAGCCAGAGCCCCGCTACCGAGTAGATTCCCTCCTCCGTAAGCAAGTTGATGTCTGAATAGAATTCTTTTTTCTACGTTCATCCTGATACCCACCCAGATAGCATTTGTAATATGAAACGCTGTTTCATTTTTATTGATAGAGGGCTTTATATGTCAATCTGTGATCGATAGCTGTGAATGACTTCACATTAAAGAGATTGTTAAACAGTACCTATGGGTTGAATCTTTCGTCATTGATAGCTAAATCATCGACTATTCATGTTCAGAGCGAAGCATATAAGTGAGCTGATCCCGCTCATAACGGTTATTGAGAGAATAATTTCTACAGGAGAGCAGGATTTTAAAAGAAATAACGCCACGAAAATATTGCTTTTGAATCAGTTTTAGGACGGTACAAATAATTATTTGAAATGTGATCGACTCTACATTTTCAAGGGTGATTAGCGTCTCATGGAGCAAATCGTTAATGTATTATTATAAAAATGAAACGATGTTTCAATTTAAATTATATAAATTATCCTATTTATTTCAGTGAGTTAATGTAAAGCCACTCATGGAGAACATCATGGCCAAGGGTTCAAGCATTCAGTTTAACTTCTCTACATTTAAGGATCCGAAAACCGGCGCCTCTGTTACACGCTTAACGCCTCCCGATGTCCTGTGCCATCGCAATTATTTCTATCAGAAATGTTTTACCAACGAAGGTAATAAAATACTTTTTGCGGGGGAGTTTGATAAAAATCGCAACTACTATCTTCTTGATTTAAGTTCGCAAAAAGCCGTTCAACTCACAGAGGGGAAAGGTGATAACACTTATGGCGGCTTCCTTTCACCTGATGATAAGTTCCTTTATTACGTTAAAAACGAACGTAATCTATTACGCGTTAACTTAGATGATTTAAGTGAGGATGTTGTTTACCAGGTACCAGATGAATGGGTTGGATACGGTACTTGGGTGGCAAACAGTGAATGTAATAGTTTAGTTGGCATTGAAATCAGCCGTGAAGACTGGAAACCGCTGCCTGACTGGACCATATTCCAGGCGTTTTATCACAGTAATCCACACTGTCGTCTGCTAAAGATTGATCTGCTGAGTGGCAAATCGAAGGTAATACATGAGCGAAATGAATGGCTAGGACATCCCATTTATCGGCCGTTTGATGATAATACCGTCGCATTTTGTCATGAAGGACCTCATGACCTTGTTGATGCACGCATGTGGTTAATGGATTCAGAGGGCAATAATGTCCGTAAGGTAAAATCACATGAGTCCGGTGAAAGCTGTACACATGAGTTTTGGGTGCCTGACGGATCGGCGCTGATTTACGTGTCGTATCTTAAAGGTCAGCATGACCGATATGTGCGCCGCTATGATCCGGTCACTCACGAAGATACGTGCTTGATGAAGATGCCTGCATGTTCGCATCTCATGAGCAATGAAAACGGCACAATGCTCGTCGGCGATGGCTCTGGTACTCCTGTGGATGTACAAGACACTACCAGCCATACGATTGAAAATGATCCGTGGTTATATTTATTTGATGTTAAAACACGCCAATATACGCCGCTTGCGGCACATAATAGTTCATGGCGCGTTCTAGATGGCGATCGCCAGGTCACTCATCCTCACCCTTCTTTCTCCCCAGATGATCGTCATGTCCTGTTCACCACAGACTATGAAGGATTACCTGCGTTATACCTGGCAGAAATCCCTGATGCGATGCGTCAAGCTCTCAGAGAATAACAGCGACAATCAGGTTAAGCTCAATCAAACCAATGGCGACGGTCATCACCGTCGCGTTTTGGTAGAGAATAGATGTTATGGATGAGGTACCCGCTGACATCTCTCTGCTATTAAGCGAATTTAATCAACACCATGCCCACTAATAACAATCCCACGCCTAACCAGCCTCGGGAACTCAATCGTTGCCCGAATAAAATCCAGCCAGCGGCGACCGTAGCGACCAATCCGAAACCGCCCCAAAGCGCATAGGCGACAGACAAATCGATGCCTTTTACGGCCTGAGCCAGCGCACTGAACGCGGTCAATACCGCGATAAGTGACAATACACCATACAAAGGGCGGCGAAAGCCATGGGAAAACTTCAGAAAAACATTCGCTATGATCTCTAATCCAATCGCCAAGGCTAACCAGGCAATATGCACCCAATTAAAGGTGGCCATGTTGCACCTCCTTGCGCGCTAGCGTGCCAGATTTAATCAATACAATGCCCGCAACCAGCGTCATCAATCCGGCGATTTTCATAGCGGATAACGCTTCCTCAAACAGCATTACACTAAACAGCGTAATAAACAGAATGCCAACACCTTCCCACATTGCGTATGCCACACCCAGCGCAATGCGCTTAATGGCAAACGACAGGAAAATATAAGAAAGCGCGATCATCACTAACATAAAAATATAGCCTGCACTGCCACCATTAACAGTGGCCCATTTCATTGAAACGGTGCCAATAATTTCCGACGCAATTGCCAGCGCTAATAAAATCCAATAGAACATGATTTCTCTCCTAAATGAGAAATAATGGCCAAGCACGCAAAAAAAGGCGCATTAGCCCAGTTAAATTTAAAAAAACAAAAGGAGAGAAAGGAACTACAGTCCGAAACGCCAGTGCTGATCGCAGATCAGGCGGTTTGAGCCAGAGAGAGATAAAGAGAGTTGAGCCATTATTGAAGCGAACATTTTGTCCATAATTTTACAACTTATCCACGTTGTTGCTTTTCGTCAGTGTGGATGAAAAATTGTCCTCTGTCGTTATACACGCGCTTATTCTCGCATATGTGAAATTATATTTTAAGGGATTTTCATTTCTTTACGTCAGCTCGTTTAATAATCTGCGCGTCGGTTCCCTTCTTCCATTCTAATTAACCAAACTGAATAATAAACATTAAAATTCTAACATCCTTAACATTCAGGCCTGTTAAATAAAATTTTAATAACAAGAAGGCTCAGGCGACGTCAAGTCATGCCACAACACACTACGATCTTTGCTTCATTTTCAGTACTTATCAAGCGCACCAACAGAGTGACGGGGTCAGCCTGACACGATTGATAGGTTGTTATCTTAAGGACAGTTCCCCTATGCTAACCTTGAGCGACGTCATTGAGCCCAGCATTAACCTGAATTTCTGCACTGGCCCTGTTCACCAAACAGGGCCAGTGCAGCAGGTCGCGCAACGTTTCAGCGAAAATCCACAACGCAATATCTTGTATAGGCTGAGGCGTCCTAATAGGCGTTTTTCAAGATATGCAGGGCATCACGTCCAGATTGCATAAGGTTGAACAACCCGTTTTTGCCAGCACTCAGGTATGACCGAAATCCGCCTTAATGTCGCTTTTTTAGCGAAAGTTATTTAGGGGCATAAGAGAGATAACCCGCCACACCGCCCTTCCCACCATCTTTAGGATGATTATTCCCATCACTTACAATGACCGATGTAAAATCAAACGGCGATATTCCTTTAATGCAGGCAACATTGACACCAAATTTTTCAGGATCAGAACGGCTCTGATGAAATGTATAGATACCGCAAACTGAACAGAAATAATGTGCAACTTCTCGACTATTAAAGCGATATTCAGTGAGTTGGCTTCGCCCCTCTGTTACTTCTACGCCTGCGGCATAGACAACCACGGCACCACGCATACGGCAAAAAGAACAGTTGCAGCGCCGGACTGAGTCAAACCCGTCTATCAGTTCCACAGTGAAAGCGACCGCACCACAATGGCACTGAGCAGGCATTTTATCTGGCATAGCAATCTCCCGGTGATGTTCGGTGAAATTATTCGACACGCCATAACAGGGCTTACTTCTGTAGAATTGGCGTTTTACCTAATAATCTTATGCTGAGTAAGGCAAAAGATACAAACGTTATACTCACGTGTTCACGTTGCCGACGTAGCGTTACTATCGTTTAGCGCCGTATTAATCTTATATCTTTTGTGCTGGCAACTATCTGTATTCATAGAATTTCTGGTATAAAACATTTTTCGGTCAGAGTTAAAATATGAAAAATCCTCTTTTTTGCCAGAAATAGCATGGGATTTAATAAATCTTAGAAATTATTATATAGCTCATGCCTTATATAGGATTTTTCATAGATACCCGTTTGCACGCCTGTGTCTCTCATCAATATAAACTCAGATGGGCAACTATTGTGAAATCAATCTTCGGCATGATTTTCAGGTGATTTATAAAAAATAAACCAATGAGAAATAAGATAATCACATGGCATTGAATTATGATGTTAGATCTGTGATACAACCCTGTTTATAAAAAGCCAAATAGCGCCTTATAAAAAAGATAATCTCTTAAGATGTGATATCGGGAATGTCGAAGCGATCGCCACGCGTGGTAGGTTGAGAGATAACAATAAACTCAACCGGGTTATTTGAATCGTTTCTGGCCTGATGTTTTGTCTCGGGAGGGATTTCAATTCCCTGCTGGGCTCCGATCTCATGTTTCTCTCCTTCCAGTTCCATTGTCAGGATGCCTTCAAGAACGAAAAAAAACTGTCTCGAGACAGCGTGATAGTGCCTTTTTTCCTGTGTGCCGGCAGGCATTTTCTCATGAATAACGAGCATATCCTGGTTTTTGACCAGGTACCATCCATCGCATTTATCACCCCAAACGTAGTGCTCTGCATTATCCTTAGAAATCATTTTCACCTCAATTATGTCGAATTTTTATTTCACAAAATCAGTGTTTGCGCTAAACATCGAAAGCCTGAACGTCCCCGCATTACTAAGAGTCTTTCTTCAACGTTTAACCGAAACAGCAAAATCCTTGTTCATAAGCGCTTACGCTGGCCAGGCCTGCATAGCAGCCTGAACGACCAAATCGAGTTCGGCGCGTTCTGCGCCATCCACCGCAGCAACCGAAAGCCCTTGTAGGACCGTTGCGTAAAAGCGGGCGAGCGCAGCCGAATCAACAGTAGGCGGCAGTAATCCCGCCTCCACGTCGCACAATATACGTTGCTCCAGCGCCTCGCGTAGTTCAGCTCTCATCGTGCGCAACTCCGCAGCGATGTCCGCGTTTTCTACGCCAACCATGAGCATTCCGCTGGAAATCATACAACCAACCGGTTTACCCGGCTGCGTCACCGCTTTAACGCCGAACGCCAAAACGCTTTGTACCGCTGAACGGGCAGAAGGCATCGCCGCGATCTCTTCCACGGTTAGATTGCCCGCGGCATAAAGCCGTAAAGCACTTCGATAGAGATCAGCCTTGCTGCCAAATGCATGGTAAAGACTGGGCGGCGCTATACCGATCGCCTGACACAAATCGGTTATCGATACGCCTTCATAGCCATGCCGCCAGAAGAGATTCAAAGCAATACTGAGCGCGTCGTCCCGGTCAAACGTGGACTTGCGACCACGGGATTTCGAATCAGCTGTGGGAGAGGTATTCGTTGTCATTTGCGCATTATATCTGCTTGACACCTCTGCGCAAGAAAGTATTGTTTATCGCTCACTAAACAATAAGGGCGCCTCAGTACCCGCGCCACATTTTGAAAAAGGATGAAGATTTTATGATGAATGATCAGCAGGTTGTGATTATTGGCGGCTCAGAAGGGATTGGTCTTGCCGTCGCTAAAGCCGCCACCGCACTTGGCGCACGCGTGCTAGCCGTCGCAAGGACAAGGGAAAAACTCGAGGCCGCACAAAGAGCTGTGAATGGGCTGGAAATCCAGGTCGCTGACATCAACAACACAGAATCCCTTCAGGGACTCTTTGCTCAGCTCCCTTTTGTCGATCACGTTTATATTGCTGCGGGTAGCACCAAAGTAGGCAGTCCACTTGAAGCTGAAATCGGTGATTTTCGACATAAGTTTGATGAACGTCTTTGGGGCTCCGTTGAGGTGGTGCGTGCTGCGCATGGTCTTATGCGGCCTGGTGGATCATTTACATTTACCGGCGGGCTCTCATCAGACCGCCCCGTCAGCGGCGCATGGGTATCTGGCATTGCCACAATGGCAACTGAACAATTGGCGCGCGTGCTGGCGCTGGAACTCGCTCCCCTTCGCTTTAACGCCGTTGCACCCGGTTATACGGACACGCCAATGTGGGACACTATTTTCCCAGAACTCGGCGTGCGAGTACTCGATGAGGTCGCAAAGAAAAATCCCGTTCCTCGTCTGGTAACTGCTGATGAAGTGGCACAGGCGGTGTTGCTCCTTATGCAGAACAAAGCCATCACCGGTGAAACCATTCATGTGGATTGCGGAGCCCGCCTGGTCTGATCCCCTCTAAAAGCCATCAATGCTTTAAGCCATGCCGATAGATTTCGCTGAATGGAAGGAGAAGACAGCATGAATATTGAGAGTTTCGAACACCGAAGGGTAGTAGCTGGCGACATTAACATTCATGCCGTGATTGGCGGTAGTGGATCGCCACTTGTGCTGATTCACGGTTTTCCGCAAACGTGGTGGGAATGGCGTCACATGATGCCGCAACTTGCTAAACGGCACACTGTCGTGGCCGTTGATCTTCGCGGAGCCGGGCATTCTGAAAAACCTCAGGGCGGATATGACAAGCACAGCATGGCCAGTGATGTTCACGCCGTTATGACAACATTGGGTTTTACGAAATATGCAGTCTGCGGTCATGATATTGGGGCGATGACGGCTTTGGCGCTTGCCCTGACGCAGCGGGATGCCGTTACGCACCTGGCCGTGTTGGATGCATCTCAACCTGGCTGGAGCCGTTGGGTGCAAAACTCGCATGAGCAAAAGGTCTGGCATTTCGCCTTCCACATGAAACGTGATTTGCCAGAGTTATTGATACAAGGCCGTGAGCGGGAGTATGTCTCTGCCTTTATCTACGATCGGGCGTTTGATCATGGCGCGCATTCGGTTGATGAAATAGACACATTTGCGCGCGCGCTGGCACAGCCGGGAAACCTGAGAGGCGGTCTGGAATGGTACCGCGCCTTTCCGCGCGATCACGAAAATGCCCTTGTCTGGAAAGAAGAGCGGCTCTCCATTCCTGTGCTGGCGCTTGGGGGCGAGCATTCGTACGGTTCTCTGATTGTGCCAATGCTGGAGGAGTTCGCATCCAACGTGCGCGGTGGCAGCGTTTCAGGCTGCGGCCACTGGCTACCGGAAGAACAACCCGATGAAGTGGCAACGCAGGTAATGCAGCTTTTGTCCGCGTAATAGAGTGATGGCGCCGAACAGGTCGCCGTCATCCCTTCTTGTCGCCGGTTGCGGCCAGCCGCCAAATTCGCTCCCGAATCACCGTTTTCTCATGTTCATCCGTTTCAGCTTCTATTTCCCCAAACAAACCCCAAATTTCTTCTTCCAGTTTATTGCTCTCCTCATTGGATTTACTGGTTTTATCGACACGCTGAATCGTAAACCCATTACAGGGCATCACGACTACTGCATCATGCTTGATCATCATCACTCCCCTGATGCCGGTCATCGGCCACGCCAGATGCATACACCGTTAATCCCGGACATCATCAGATGTCTCAAGGTTAGTCACCGCAGGGAATCCAACAAGCGTAAGCGCAAAGAATTATCTGAGTCTGTTTTTTTATATTCATCCATTGAGAAGGTAATGGCTTAATGCCAGTCAAATGAGATGCAAGAGATGATGTCTTGACGCTACCTGCCAATGCCCTGGAACTGTCAACCTTGGCCTAATACCAGCGGGCGATCTTGGATCACCGTCTTCACCACCAACGTGGAAGTTAAACGTTGCGCCAGCGTAATCGGCGGCACCTGTTTAACGGCTTACTCAAAAGTGTTTACAGCTTGCTGCCGTATCAGTAAAAAAAGAGATGGATCACGTAGGCACGACTTAATTGTGCGACATCATTCTGGGTGAGAGTGTTGACTTCAAATGCGAAAAGGCCACCCTATTGGGCAGCCTTTCCTGAATCAATTCTGTTTATTTGGTCAGTTCGGCTGATACGTAAGCTTTGTTATCAACACGGGCGCCAGTAATTTTATATGAAGCGCCAATCTTATGAGCCTGAGCCGCAATTTTGGCTTCGGCACCGTCAAGTGTAGAAGCGGAAGCAGTAACGCTTTGTGCGAAGCTACCGAAAGAAACCAGGGTCAGGGCTGCAACTGCAACGAAAGTTTTGATAGATTTCATGGTCATTTCCTCAGTTAATTTTATACGGTGTGAGGCATTGTGCCTCGATGTGAACAATCATAGAGCTGAGGAAGCTTGATTAAAAGCAGTGCTATTTGCTCAAAGAAATCAAAAAATTTGAATATTCATTCGTGGTGTATAAACCTTAAAGCGTGAACACGGATTCAACACCAATGCATGGATCGACGCCTCAGAGAGTAAACATATTTGTTAGGTCCGCGAAAGTGACAGGCGTAAACGTAAAGGTTGAGTGGACGAGAAGGCTTTAAGCTAATAAAGAACCCGCAACTGATTGTTGTCAGGATATAGGACGCGCTTAATGATAGAAGTCATGACTCCCAAACGGTGTGCTTTGATTTATTGGTAAGCGTTATGTTAGAAGCTGTGCCGAGACCATTCTGAGGTTAAATGCTCTGCGGCACGGTTCATTCTAAATAGCAGCTTAACTGTTACGCTGTAACCTGTACTTACCAGAGAGCTGCTTCAATGAGTTTATCTTGCGCGATATAGACACGTTGTTTTAGATCTTCACTTTCATTGAAGCCCAGCTTTTCGGCCGCAAACTCTTCATTAATGAGCGCCAAAACAATTTTAGTTTTATTTTTTAACCCAACATGCCAGTTACCGTCGGGAAAAGTCGCAACCTGATTCTCTATCATTGATACACACTCAACTGCACTTTTACCCGCGGTAGAATTTAAATACGCACACATATCTACCTCTTTAACCAAAAGAAAAAATTATACCTTAGGTTGCCCATTCGAAGGGCTCTTTTATGAGCATTCACACCTTATGATTACGCTCAATTGAAGACGCGTAACTTGAAATGCCACTAACATTTTAAATTATCAAAACCAATAAAAAACCGGCTCGTAGCCGGCTTCTTAAATGTAATCATAAAGCAGAGAACTCAGCACCTTCCCCTGCCCTACTCAACGGCGTTATTTCATTGTCGCCAAAATTTCTCTAATTGAGCGGTCGATCTGATCTGCAATCTCTTTCGGCAAACGGCTGAACTCATACTGCACCGTGCGCTTCTCTTCATTGGTTTTACGACGTGCATAGGTATTAGCCGTGGTAAAACTTGCCAATTTTTCTGTAACTGCTTTATTGATCTTAACCGGCGCTTTTAGTTGCCGTTTCGTCGCCTTGAAGAATCCCAGGATCGCAGACTTTTTCTCGTCAGCATTGCTGGTGTTTGGCAACTCAGCTTCGGTGATCTTTTCCTTAACCTTCGCGATTACATCTGTAATGTCGACAGCTTCCGCTTTCGCCTCTTCCCAAACATCCAATAGCAGTTGATAGTCCTGAAGCGTCAATTCTGAAACCACCGGGAACAGCTCAATAAATTCCACTGGCACTGCGGCGGCTTGAAAAGCACGCGTCACCTTGGCATTAGAAATACCTTCAGCTTTGGCAATATCGCTTTTGCTCATGCCTGCTTCATGCAGCAACATGAAGCGCAAACCTAACTCGCGTAGGTTGTGCTCTTTAGCTGTCTGTATATCTGCAGCTAGCTGGCGCGCATCGCTGATGTCGAGTTCGTCTACGGTAGTCAGGATTTCAAGGCTGGCACCGGAGAAAAGACAAGCCGCTCGACGACGCGAACCATCCATGATTTCAACACGATCGCCCTTCATACGGCCAATCGCTGGAAAGAACTGCTGTAAGGTGATAGTCCGCGTAATGTCTTTAACGGACTCTTCCGTCAACGTTTTTTGGTCACGTCCATTGATCTGCGGATCAACAAAAGTTTTCGCTTCAATATCATCATGTGGCACTAACTGACGAACAAAGGTCGCTGTTTTTCCTGACTTCAGCGTGAAGACGCGAGACTGGCTACTGCTGTCGATCATACTCGCGATCGCTGATTGGCCAAGGGTTCGGCCGATGCGCTTTAGTTGTTTTGGATCGCTCACAGCGTGCTCCTGATATATTCAATGCGGTCAAAAACAGCCCGTGAGAACTGCTCAGCTTCATGTTTGGCTTTACGTAATGCGTCCGCACTACCAGGATAAGAAGAAGGATTTGCACTTATCACAGTATCAAAGGATTCACCGCAGCGCTCAAATCCATCCAATCGCGGTAAACCGCAGTCCAGCATTGATTTGGTAAAAACTTCGCGCGCGTAGCTCTGAGAGGTTAAATGGTCATGCTTAGACGTCATCTTCGACATAAAGCCAATATTAGCTTTAAGTCGCGGCTCAACCCCTTCTGACTCGATGCGCTCAAGCATTTCCGGTAGGCGCGTCAGGTACTTCATCGTTGAATGGAAATCAACTTGTGCAGGCGGTGTCGGTGTAAGCAGAACATCACTGGCGGCGATGGCATTCAACATAAAGGAGTCAAGATGCGGACCCGTATCAAGGAAGATAAAGTCGTAGTCGCCTGCCAGGCGATCAATCACATTTCGACGCAACACTTCTGAAGGTGCAACTCCTGGTAAATGTTCCGCAACCAGCTCTTCCCAATCGCTGGCCACAAAGCCGTCATCAATTGAAGCAGGTATAACATCGACGCCTGGCATGACTGTCGGTTTGATGAATTGAGCACGCAACTGATCCGCATCCAGATCGTTAAGCATCGCTTGGGCAGCCGTCTCGAGTACAGAACCGACGCTGTTGGTATGGCTTAAGAACATGGTGCTGGATGCCTGCGGGTCAAGATCGATGACCAAAATGCGCAAATCGTTGTGCAGCATGGACGGATGGGCGCGCATACCATGAGCAAGCGTGACGGTGCTGACGGTTTTAGACACGCCACCCTTGAGGCTCACCACAAATACAACGAATGGCCCTTCATGCTTATCGCGGTATTTTGGCACTTTGCGATGCTGATAGATGTCGATGACGTTTTGTAAGCTCAGTGCGTATTGTGAAGTGCTGCCCGTTTGCTTTTTACCAAACTGATAACCGGCTTCTTCCATATCATTTATGGCAGCAACGACAGCGTGTTTACTCAGCAAAGGCATGTTAGCTACAGCGTTACGGGAAAAAGTTTGATAAAAGCTTGTTTGATTAAATTCCTGCCGCTGCTGTTCAATGTGACTGCTTAACCCGTGCAACATGGAATTAGCACGCGTCGCCATCTCCAGCACACCACCGTAATCACGCTTCATAAGCACCTCAGTATTAATGTTTTTTGGCATACTACACAAAAAACTGAAATCTGCCAATTTTTTAGGAAAATCCCAAAAACTTGGATTTTTTCTGGCTAGGTGGATCAAAGCATGCAGTTTATTATTAGATGATTTCAAATTACTACTTTTGAATTAAGAGAAAGAAACTGACATTTATCATAAATAAGGTTCATAACGATATAACGCTAAGTCGCGTAACAAGGAAAATGCACATTTATTATTGACCTTTTCTTACAACAACAATTTGGCTGGCTGTTCTTACTGAAGCGATTTTATTGCTTTGTTGCAGTTTCAACACGCTTATAAGCAAGAGCTTTTCAGATCGAGAGCATTTCTTCTCTTTAGGGGAAATCAATGCTTCTATCTGTAATCATTTTAATACAGTAAATGATGCTTAGAAGGCTGCGTGTTTCGAGCATAACTTTTTGGGTTTATTCATAAGAGGGGGGTATCCAAATTCCGCTATCGTAAAGTCTTAAAGACGAGTGCAAAGAGGTGTTTTCATCATGAAAATTATAATATATTCCTTTAAATTCAATAGCATAGAATTAAAATGGTAAGGTGATATATTTTATGAATAATGAGATTAGAAGTATGAGAATCAAATGCGATTAGTCTCGACGGAAGGCTGTCGGTATTTGCTCCAGAGATATGTCAAAGAGGGTTAAATATCGTTAGGTGCTTCAAAAGAGGTAATGCCAAATCAGGTTTGTTTGACTACTTCATAGTAGTTGTCAACGTTGTAGAAACTCTACGCAAGTATCTTTACGCCGGTTAATTCACAGACGCCTTGGGTCACATTTTCTCTAGTCAACTTTATGGGTAATTCGGTTTACGTTGTAAAAAACGCATTCATTTGATGAACTAAAATTTAAAGCACAACTAAGTTGTGCGTCACGTCAAATCCTTCTCAACTATTCAAACGGTACACACAGACCTTATTTTATTGCTGATGACAACCAGGGAAGACATGTAAATGTCGCTGACTTATCACGCTGAAGGTAATTTGAAGCATGGAACTGCCATCAATAAGTAAAGCTTAGCTCCACAAGGTAAATTTAGCAGAGAGCAGTGCGGCTGTGCTTCAAAAAACAGAATAGTAGGAGCATATAACGTATGAGTACTTATGAAGATCATAGCTACTTAACAAGCGTGCATTTGACATGCCATATCTAACCTTGCAAACGAATTCCACCTTTATTAACAACCGGGTCAAAGCAGTGCTACGCAGGATAAAGAACGTGTAACGCCCGAAGCTTAATTCAATTCATAGTGATCACTTAAATCATTGGGTTGGTGAAACGAATCTGAAGATCACGTTTCGTAGCCTAACTCTATTCTTTCTTATAAAAAGTGAAGAGTCTGCTGTTCACTTCACGCTGTGTTTGCGAGTTATTATTGCTACATTCAGCACTATTAAAAAAGCATGCGGCTTGATAGCTAAGAGAAAAATTATCTAGAGTCTGGATCTGGCAACTTGGCCAAATGATGCTTAACGATAATAAATTTTTAAAAAAACTAAGATGCGAGCAAGTAATATTGCTGTGCCGTTCACATTCGCATTTCCTCATCAAAAAAAATCTGCTTTAGGTAGGTATACGCAGATATATATCTTAGTGATTTTACCCGTGAGTTTGAGCCACCAAACTGCAAATTGGTGCAATGTACCCTGTTTACTCGTACGCAATCGAAAACTTCAAAAGATTGATTAGGGTATTTTCATCATGAAAATCTCACAAAAACCCCTTATTGTCATATAGTTAGCGGCATATTCAAAGGGTGAAAAAGAAATGCTCTGCTGCTGGCATACGATTCTGGGTAATCGCTTTCTGCTGTAAATTATTGCTTTCAAAAGCTTGTTTTGTACGGCAGTGCGAGGATCTATTAAGTGATGGTACATGTATAGGCGTCACATAAGGATGAGCAAAGGGGAGGGCGGTTCGTTTGGATTTAACGACATATTCAATAGAGAAGATAAGCAGTGTGTTAAGCAGTAGATATGTTTAACGAGTTCTATTTCTAAAATGATCTGTTCTAATTTTTTAGTCTAAGCATGTGCAACACTTTCATGTCGGCGTTAAAACTGTTGATGTACGTACTGATGACGGATTTATTTCTATACGTAAAAAAGTTTTATCCACAAATCGAGTGAGAGCTAAGCATGATAAAAAGTGTAATGCCGTGTTGAGCGGGTGAAACTTACAGAGGCTCGACATAAGTGACCTGTATCTGAACATTTAGCCTCTTTGCAAAAGAGAAATCATATCGTTGATCCCCGTTATCAAAAGTTCTTCTCGCACCAGTCTGATCAATCCTATGTTCTCCCTCGTCTAATTTCAGAAAGTCGAAGCCTTCCTCATTACGTTCGTATATGCCTGTAAAGGGAAAATATCGTTATAAAAGTGTTTTTGGTTTTGCTCATCAGAAACGGCAAACTCAGGAACCAAGATCTTCCCATTTTAAAATGTCTATTGTCGTCATCTTTAAACTTAATTATCAGTAAGTTAATACGTTAACTTCACAGATATAATGAGCTATTGATTTAATTATGAACATCCTTAAAAACCATATATTTTATGTGGTTAAAGAAGTTGTCGATCAGAAAAGCATATTTGATGTATTTGAAAGAATTCTTTTGCCCGGTTTCAAACAATACAGGTTACGTTGCTCGTCATGCATGGACCTACCTTTGCGAAGGTAAAGTTTTAACGAATGTCACCTTTTTGAACAGAGTAGGGCGGTGTCAAAAACTGAGCGTTAAGGTGAAGGGTTGTTCAATCTGAAAAAATGTAGATTCACTGCCAGTACAGGCCGTTATCTTTGCGTCTTGGGTTGTCTCTTTTTGTATATCGCTCTCAAATATTTATGAATCACTTTTCCCCGTTATTCACAGGCTAGATCCAATCAGTCGATCCTATATAGATCATATATAGATCCTAAATAGATCCCCGTACCTTGGCAGCCCTTGCTGTATAAGGCCTTTAAGGGCTTCTATAACCACTATGGAGAGAAGATTAACCACTATAGGTAGTGAAACAACCACTGTAGCGAGTGTTACTAACCGCGCTGGAGAGTAGATGAAAACCACTATAGCGAGTAACTGTGCTTTTATCCTGTGCTTAACTTCTGGCTACGAAATGAACGAAATAACCCATCGCGGTTGAGCCTTGCAGTGAAGGATATTGAATTCGAAGAAAGTATGATGAAGATATGCACAGTTCCTGGTAACTATTTGAGCGAGTTATTCAATGGGTAGATCCAATAACAGATCCTCATAAGATCCCTATAGTTCCTATAAGATCCCCATGTGCAGCCATCCCTTGCCCTACCTGCCCTGAAAGGGGATCACTATCCACTGTAGTGAGTAAAGCAACCACTATAGCGAGGAAATAAACCACTGTAGTAAGTAGCCTAACCGCTACAGTGAGTGCTAGTATCCACTATAACCAGTAACGGCGATTATTAATTGTTCATATCACGGAATTTCCGATGCCGAAAAAAGAACAAGAAAACAATATGATAGCGGAAGCGTTTAGCGAAACTGACAAGCGAACCGGTGAAGTTATCAACCTTACACCCAATAGTAACAACACAGTTCAGCCCGTTGCCCTGATGAGACTGGGTTTATTTGTCCCTACGCTGAAATCCACGGCTCGAGGTCAAAAGAATCAACTCTCTTCAATGGACGTTACTGATGAGCTAAAACAGCTGTCGATCGTCAAATCTGAAGGCTATGAGAATATAAAGATCCTTGGTGCCCGGCTGGATATGGATAACGATTTCAAAACCTGGGTCGGTATCATTCATGCCTTTGCCAAATATAAGGTTCTGGGAGACAGCGTAACGCTTCCTTTCGTCGATTTCGCCAAGTTATGTGGCATACCCTCTGTGCGCTCCTCTGCGAAGCTCAGAGACCGTTTAGATTCGTCCTTGAAGCGTATTGCCACTAACACCATCTCTTTTTCAAACAAAGAGGGTGATACTTACATCACTCACCTTGTTCAGTCAGCAAAATACAGCGTCAAAAACGACAGTGTAACCTTGCAGGCAGATCCCAAAATCTTTGAGCTCTATCAGTTCGATAAAAAAGTCCTTCTTCAGCTAAGGGCCATCAATGAACTCTCTCGTAAAGAGTCTGCACAGGCGCTCTACACTTTTATTGAAAGCCTTCCTACCGATCCAGCACCAATATCGATGGCACGCTTACGCGCCAGACTTAATCTCACCTCACGTGCTATTACGCAAAATGCCACGGTCAGAAAGGCGATGTTGCAGCTTAAAGAGATTGGTTACCTGGATTACACAGAGCTAAAGCGTGGCAATACGGTTTACTTTGCCGTGCATTATCGCCGGCCAAAACTCAGGCCTGCAGACCTGCCGTTAAGCCTGCCTGATATTCATGATGATGAGCTTGATAACGAGCCGGACGTGAATGAGAAGGGCGGAGAGATGGTGATGCTTTCACGTGAAGAGATGGCGCTGCTTGAGAAAATCAGAAAGGGCAAAAAGAGTTAGCGCTTTCTTCAGAGAGCAAGCAATGCAAAAGCTATCCATTGTAGCGAGAGTAAGAAGGCTCACTAACCACTGTGATGAGTATTTTTGATCTCTTACCAAGTAACCGCTATAGCGAGTAACCAACCACTGTAACGAGGTATTTTACTCTTCATAGTGGTTATTCTTTTAAACCGCCCTGGTAACTACTAACCTGCCAAGCCATGTCACTACTCATGTTAGTAATCACTAACATGGCAACAACCACGCATTCATTCTGTAATTTCTCACTATAGCGGTTAGCTTGTTAGGGCAGTAACTTCACTCGCTACAGTGGTTATACTCGTTTTTATACTCCCTACAGTGGTTATCCAGGCAAACATTGCTCATCATGACTACCGCATGAGCAGGTTTACTCGCTACAGTGGATAGTTAGCGAGCCCAGATGCCGCTATTTACTCGCTATAGTGGATAGCCTCTTTAGATTACTCGCTACAGTGGTTATACATAGCGATCTTCTCGCTACAGTGGTTATTGCAGAGAATCGGTCTGTATATCTTTGAGTTGCATAGCCATATGTTCCTTAGTCATCAGTACTGGCCGGATCATCCCCTTTGCTTACGCACTTCTCAGGCCTACACAGTAAGAGATAAGCTTTCAGTAATAAACTCATGCGATTCATTGCTCAAAAAGCCGATTAGCCGCTCAAAAACTCATGACAGAAGTGGTAAAACGGAAAGGAGTGAGTCGAGGTTCAATTAGTACGCATTCTCCTTGAGATCTGCATTTAGCGGGTCTTCTAATCGAATTTTAGGTGAGGAGCGGACTTAGTATTCAACTTGGAGTACCCTGTTAAGCAAGCTAGCCAGCTAACAATCAAATGTAAGATTATCTCTTTATAACAGGTGACATCGGTAATGGCTCTGATCCCAAAAAACTACACGCGGCTGGAAAATGGTTACCGCGAAAAAGCATTGAAAATCTATCCGTGGGTTTGTGGACGCTGCGCGCGCGAGTTTGTTTATTCAAACCTCCGCGAATTAACGGTACACCATATTGATCACGACCATACCAATAACCCGGAAGACGGCAGTAACTGGGAGTTATTGTGTCTGTATTGTCATGACCATGAACACTCGAAGTACACTGAAGCTGATCAGTACGGGACAAGCGTTGTGGCGGGGGAGGACGCGCAAAATGATGTTGATGCAGCAACCTATAATCCCTTTGCCGATTTAAAGTCGATGCTGAACAAGAAGAAATAAGGTTTGATATGTCCGCTGTTGGCACCAAACTGCCTCGGACGGCTATGAGCGAAGAAGAAACATTGGGAAAGCAGTGAGCCAACGCGATGCGCATCTTTTGAGTCCCCAATCTAAACCGTCAACGGAAGCTCATAATGAGCCATCCGTTCTTTTATCGGCTGGATATCTGACCTAATCAATTATCTCTTTGAACGCTCTAATACAGGTGTTTCAGTTGGTTATTCTGAACGCCTGTTTTAACAAGATACTGCCTGTACTGTCAGCATAATCTGTTCAAGGATTAGATACCTCCATCAGTAAAAAATGCCGGTCTTTATTGACGGATTCTCCGTTTCGCAACATCACTACAGACGCTAATGGTGTTAGATAATTTAGCGTTGCATGTAGCCGACGTTCGTTGTTGTGCTGCCGCCAGTCATAAATGATGTCAGACACGTGTTGTTGCGTCAGGCTGGCCGCTTTCGGGTACAGCAGCGAAAGCCGCTCAGTGGCAAGTCACTTGCGACGTGTGCGTTTATGGCTTGGCCGCTGAGATGATAAACGACATGCTTCGGATTTGCGTAATGGTTCTCACGCCGCCGAAGTTGCCAAAGGCATCGCTAACCGAGACGCCTGCGTGCTAGCGCCAATTCAGTTATGCTTGCAGATAAATAAGCACCAGCGTCCGGGTGCTGTGACTTATAGCGACATGTTAACAGGGCCAAATCTGTCAGCCTGCAGACATGACGCTGCAACAGAACCGTCGCATTACACATTACACGCCTCTCGCTTTTGATCTGTCGTCAGTACTCTTGCCCTAAAGCCACTTGAGGCATCTGCTTATCCAGTAGGGTTCTGGCAAGCAGCCACTTCAGGCGGGCATTCTCTTCTTCACGAGCCTTTAGGCGTTTAATTTCGACACTTCCATCCCGCCAGGTTTATTGCGCAAGGTGTAGAAGATGGATCTGAGGTGGTATGTTTACAGCAAAGCCCGCAGGCAGAAACCCGGTTTCGGCTTCATGAAGATCTGTTCCCCCGGACAACGCTTTTCTAGGGGATGCCCTCACGTGAATGATGATGACATGGCCAGCATCGCGGTGTGCTAACCAACGGAGAGCAGGACAAGCCTTATGCGTGTTCTGATCCTCTCATTAAGCAACATGCATTTTATTCAACAAGACCAGCATAAGTGGCAGATTTTACGCTGAGGGAGACGTCCATCACACCCCAACAGTTAGCCGCTCTACACCCTATGGACTCCAGCTTTAAATCATTTCGATCAGGGTTTCTGCCACAATGCCTTTGCTTACCGCACCCCTAGTCATGAAAAAGACTCATGTTTAATGAAATTAAATCACTTTTACTCACTCAATGAGTCAGGCATAAAATATGCTCTGTAATTAACTATAGATAATATAAAGGCTACTGAATGAGAAAACCACAAATGAAATTTAGGACATGCTGAAAAGCAATGAAAAAATCAGGTTTTTTTATCTCAGAGTTTAGGATGCCAGATTACAATGAATAAACAATTTACTTTTACTATTAAAAGCATTCGTTTCGACGAGAATTATAACCCCTCCGAAAGTACGCGCATCACTACTAATTTTGCTAATTTGGCTAGAGGTGAGAAACGCCAAGAGAACTTGCGTAACGCCTTAGTGATGATTGACAATCGGTTCAACGCATTGGCGCATTGGGATAACCCCAAAGGCGATCGTTATTCTGTCGAGCTTGAAATTATATCCGCTGAGTTGAATGTGGATGCTGACGGCAACGGTGATGCCTTCCCAGTTATTGAAATACTGAAAACGAATATTGTTGATAAAAAAACCAACGAACGCATTGATGGTATTTTAGGGAATAATTTCTCCTCTTACGTACGTGATTATGACTTCAGCGTACTACTCCCAGAGCACAATAATAATCAATCCAAATTTAGCACGCCGGAGAGTTTTGGCGTTTTGCATGGTAATATCTTTAAAAGATTCATTGGTTCAAAGGCTTACAAAGATAACTTCAATAAAACACCTGTTATATGCCTAAGCGTTTCAAGCAAAAATACCTATCATCGAACAGGTAATGAGCATCCTGTATTGGGCGTCGAATATCAGCAGAATGAATCTTCTTTAACTGACCAATATTTTACGAAAATGGGGTTGCAGGCTCGCTATTTTATGCCGCCAAATAGTGTTGCGCCTTTGGCATTTTATTTTGTTGGTGATTTACTCAGTGATTACACGAATCTTGAGCTTATCAGTACCATCAGCACGATGGAGACTTTTCAAAAGATTTATCGACCTGAGATTTACAATGCTAATTCTGCAGCAGGAAAATACTACCAACCAAACCTGAATCATCAGGATTATTCTATAACGCAGATTGTTTATGATCGAGAAGAACGTAGCCAATTAGCTGTTGAGCAGGGAAAGTTTACTGAGAAGCACTTCATCAAACCTTACCAAACTATTCTTGAGCAATGGTCTGCTAATTCCGTTCTTTGATTAATCAAATACAAGGTCATCTATTATGAAAAAGTTACTTCCCACTTCGACTGCTGGCAGTTTACCTAAACCTTCCTGGCTTGCTCAACCTGAGACACTTTGGTCTCCCTGGAAATTACAAGATCAGGAATTAATTGATGGCAAACAAGATGCCCTGCGTTTGTGCCTGGAAGATCAACAACAGGCAGGTATTGATATTGTTAGTGATGGCGAGCAGACGCGACAGCATTTCGTCACTACGTTTATTGAGCATCTCGACGGCGTTGATTTTGAAAAACGTGAGATCGTTAAAATTCGTAATCGCTACGATGCGAGTGTACCGACCGTCGTGGGTGCCGTGTCTCGCCAAAAGCCCGTTTTTGTTGAAGATGCCAAGTATTTACGTCAGCAAACCAAGCAACCCATTAAATGGGCCCTACCAGGTCCCATGACTATGATAGATACGCTCTACGATAGTCACTATAAAAGCCGCGAAAAACTTGCCTGGGAATTCGCCAAAATTCTTAATCAAGAAGCCAAAGAGTTAGAGGCTGCTGGTGTCGATATTATCCAATTTGATGAACCCGCATTTAACGTTTTTTTTGATGAGGTAAACGATTGGGGTATTGCCGCTTTAGAAAGAGCTATTGAAGGGCTTAATTGCGAAACTGCCGTGCATATTTGCTACGGTTATGGCATTAAAGCCAATACAGATTGGAAAAAGACGCTGGGAACAGAGTGGCGACAATATGAAGAGATTTTTCCTAAACTGCAAAAATCGAATATCGATATAATATCACTGGAATGTCAAAACTCTCATGTACCAATGGAACTCATTGAACTCATTCGAGGTAAAAAAGTCATGGTTGGGGCCATAGATGTGGCAACCAATACCATTGAAACACCAGAGGAAGTTGCCAATACTTTGCGAAAAGCACTACAGTTTGTTGACGCCGATAAGCTCTACCCTTGCACCAACTGTGGCATGACGCCTTTATCTCGTCGAGTAGCAAGAGGCAAGCTAAATGCTTTAAGTGCTGGCGCAGACATCGTCCGAAGAGAGCTCTTGGCTAAATAACTTCGCCAAATTTTATATCCCTACTCAGTCCGGGTTGAGCAATGAGATCAAACATCAACTATCCCAAAACATCATTCGGACTGAGCGATGATGCTCATCGCAGCAATCATTGATAAGAACAACAACGATTGAGTAAAGACGCTAATCAGACTTTTACCGTGTCTCGGCCATGGTTTTCTACTGATTGGCCTCTATTGCATGTCATTATTCATCGCTGTCATTAACTACTTGTGTTCTACCAGAAGTAAAAATAACGAGAAATTTTTCATTATGGAATAACGGGTTATTTAAGCTCATGTTTTATATGACTGCATGTCTTTTTTTAGGTGTGTCCTCTTTAAATTTTTCGCGAATGTATTTTACCTAAGACGTTTATAAAGGTAATGGCGCAGCCTTGGATGAAAATGAAGCTACTACGCCATTTTTGAGCGAGCTCAACCTTTTAATTTTCTCAACAAAGGCGGCATGCCGCTGAATTGCTGAATTGTGGCCATCAGCCTGACCGTCATAGTTATATGTCTATGAATGATAGTAGTATTATCAATATGTTAGTGTTATCCCCAATCGTTGCCTATTACCTGAAATCACTGTGTTCTGACAGAGTAAAGGGTAACGCACTTTTCTGTTCCAATTGTAAATCTATTTATCACCTTTCTCTCTATAATCTTAGTTGACTTCCTAAAATAAAGTCTGCTTCCTGTAATGTTACATCTAGTCCCGCTGAAGGGGTAAATGTCAGCTCCCCAAATATTACCTTGCTATTTAGAAGGTAGAAGTCAGCTCGGACAAACTTAAAGTCAGAAGCTAATTTTGCAGCATACTCTTTCATTTTATTAAAACCATCAGGCATTTTTGGGAAACGTTTTTTATTTATTAATTCAATGGTATCCTCGAAAGGTAAAGGGTTCCAGTTCATATCAAAATAGTAAAACTTAGGTATTCCCTTTTCTCGCCCTATGCATACCATTACCGCGTATGGTTTTCCATTAAAACAGTAAAATTTGTAATCATCAGGAAAGCCACCGCTTTCATTTTCAATATACTTCTCGCACAGAATTTTCCTTTCTATTTTTTTATACTGAGGCTCAATAAAAAGGTTGGAAAAGTCCTGTCTTAACCATTTATTTAGTTGTCTGTTAGTCTTTTCAATGTCTATTGATGATTTATTATCACATATTATATTATAACCGGCTCCATGGTTGCATTTTAGCGCAAACTTTTCAGGTAATGTAGTATAATCAATGCTTTGTGGGTTATCGTATACGCCGTATAAGTCATTAAGGATTTCATCACACCCTTTAGATGAAACATACTCCCTTACTTTATATTTATCAGCGCACATGGTGTAAATATCACCATTCAGTTCGTTGAATTTAAGCCACTGTATTTTTTCGTTAAAGTTGGTGGGGTTTGTTAAGTTAAGTTTTTTCTTAAACTTAATATAGTAATGAGCTTTAGCACAAAACTTTGGAGAGATATTAGCATAGATGTTTAAAGCTGATTTTACTGTGTGTTTTATCATTTTCATTTAAATTATCTCGTTTTGAAAATGTTAAGATGCATTTTGATGATTGTTTTATTTCTGAAAAAATAATTAAGTAAAGTGCAAGAGAGTATCTCTACAGTTAAAAAACAATATGCAGCACCATTAATCCCGAATGAACTAATCATTACCCAGGATAATGGTATCGTTAATATACAGCATAAGATCATTTTTTTAGCCAGGTAACTATACCCAGACTCTTTTATCATATATCTATAACAAATTGTCCCTAATGAAGAGAACATTGTGCCAATGATTATTATGGGGATAATGTTAACCGAATCCATGTAATTATCGCCATAGAGTAAATGTATAAAATAACCTCCAAAAAGATAGAATCCACCTAAAGCAATAAGTGATAATAGAATCACGATTCTGTTTATTTTAATGAGTAATTTCTCAACGGTTATTTCATTCTTCTCACTATAAATCTTTGAGAAAAAACTGGTTACTAATGACAATACAATAAACGACCAAGCACCTCCTATTGTTAACGCTACGCTATAAATTCCCAGATAAGAGTAAGACATTATCTTAGTTAAAAAAATGCTGGATATCTGAGTGTATATATCTGCTGATAAGCTTGATAAGATTAAAGCACCACCAGCGTATAACATGTGACGATTATATATGCCAGCCACCTTACTGTTTTCTTTTACTTTTGTTGTGTATTTAAAATAAATGAAGCGCATAATGTAAGGTATGAGAGGGATAATGATAATAGGTATTGTAAAGTAGTGAACCGGCATTTTAAAATGAGCAATATAATATCTAATTAATAGGGCGAGAGATAACCCAATTACATTCGTAATTGTATTTATTTTGGATTTTAATTGAGTGTTGTTGTAAATGGAAAAAAAGTCCATCACAATATAGTATGTGGCAATACAGTTGGCCAAGCCAAATAAAAATACAATTAAATCAGTAAAGAAATAGAGATAAATTAAAACTGAGCCTGATGATACGAGAAAGAAAATACGCCGTAGATTTTGAGTGTGTATCGCCATTGCGATTCCAGACTTTGTATTTTCACTCATGCGTTTAAATATAATATTCTGACCACCAAACCATGATAGCGTTTGCACAAAAATAAAAATAGATGTCGAAATATTTATTTTGCCAAAGTTTTCTGGCCCAATGTACTTTGCCATAAGCGAATTAATATATATCAAGCCGATTATATTAACTGACTTTTCTAGCATAATCCATATCGCGTTAGAGTACATTTTATTTCTCACGTAAACATAGTTTTTTGATGTCTGTAAATTTAATCTATGATTTTTTGGATAAAGTGGTCCTTTGTTATGAATAATTTCTTTATTTATTGCTAGGGTTTTCTTCTTATCTAAATAACCATTCGCGTCATTTTGTTGAGTTGTTAGTGTGAATGCTTATATAAAAATAGGAAAGTTTTTTTGAATGAATCAGATTAGTGGCAGTATTTTATAAATAATGATTCCACTTATTTTTAGTGTTTTATGGGCAGGTAATGCGATAAATGGAATGGCGATCACAGGTTTTGAGTTGGGTGTCACCAGCATGAAGTCACATGCATTTATCATAAAAAAGCGAATGAGCAAGCGCATCATCAACGCCCTGTTAAATTTATGCACGGGGGCTGCTTATTTTTAGTATTAATACCAGTGTCATCTAAAGTATTCGTCAGGAGCAATGCCAATACACGGAGGAATAATTCGTACGACGATGGCCCTGTTGGCCTGTAATAAACACGACTGTCACGTCGCCTCTCGCCTTTGCTGTTATGCCTCATCCCACTATTTGATTAAACAGGGTACATCGGAGCATTACAGTAAGCGGGTGTTAATTCAAATGTTCAGACCAGTAATTTCGATGACCCTTCAGCATTGAAGAACAGGAAACTGAAATATTGCCATTCTCGTCTTTGATAATGAATGGAAGTAAAGCAATAGTCTGAATGATCGGCTTAGGTATAGGGATGATTTCGAGTTTTATGGCCTAGCCAAGGCGGGGACGAGGCGAGCTGACTCCGATAATTTCTGCGTTTACCGCGGAGCGGCAAACATTACCGTCCTGTTGCCTTAGCGCTGGCCTTCTAATCCTGGGTACGTGCTTTTCTGGATAGGGTTTTTTATTCCTGCTTAAAGAGGATGATCTGCACCCATAGATTAACTCAGCATGCTGTTAGCCAGGACCGCTTCTAGCATAAAGCAGGAAATAAGGAATGTTGTCTGACCGCTATGAGCGAAAAGCAGACCTGAGGCTCACGGTATGTTGAGCGATGCAAGTCATTCTGTTCATGTGTTAGAAGCTTAGCTCTAATTCAATGCTGGTCGCTCCGACAAGTTCGGGAATGCCAGGAGACGGGTAATGCTTCAACAGTTATCACTGTCAGCAGGGGTTTTGTATGCTCATCGTATAGTCTGGACTTAAGCAGTTGCGTCATACTGTGAAGGCACGTCATAAAGCGTATCCGTAAAATTTCCTTTTCTTCCTTGCGGAGCCAGTCAGACAAAGGCATTAACAGAAACGCCATGAGATCTTCAGGGTCGTAGCTGGTATAGACTTCCCCAGATAACCAGCCTGTGTTTCATCGGTTCCGGATAGAAATTGAAAAAATAAATTCCTGCCTGCGAAATTTCCAGCCGCCAGGCTGATACTGCCGCGAATCATTCAAGAGGGGTAATCTTCATGCTCAAAACGCTAGAAGCACGGGCATCCTTTAGACTGGGAAACCCGTGCTTACGCAACGGGTGTATTTCTCCGAATTCACTTTTTCTTATAAACATCTGCAGTAGCATGCATCTTGTTTTTGGTATTGCCGGATGTCAGGACGTAAATATCTCCGCCTTTCTTATCGGCAAGTTCAGAAAGCTCAGTCTTTGCATCGGCTGCACTGGTCTCACCTGATGTTGAAATGCTGCCAACCTTTTCATATTGCCCCTGCACCTTTTCAAAATCATTTTTCGGCATCATTTCTGCCGCAAATGAGCTAAATGAAAAAACGCACGCGGCTATAGCGTAAATGAATATTTTCATCTGAGAACTCTCCCGTCTGGTTTAGTATGAAGTTAATATTAATTACAAGGATAAATATATAGTCAGCTTCAGACTTTTGCCTTAGGCATTAAATTTATTTTTGCTTTTTGTGATGAGTGATTTCTTAAGAGCATATGAGGTACTGCTTAAAAGTAGATTCGTCGCAAATAGCCTCAATAAAAGAAGAACGTCTTTGGGGGATTAGCCAGTATTGAATGAGGTTATATATTTTAGAGTGCTAAAGGTTATAGTTTTTTAGAACTTTCAGAAGAAATAAATTTAAAATAAAGACAGGTTGAGTTAAATTTTTCGGCGCATGACTGTTGCTTTCTTAATTTCCACTGTAGGTTATTGTTTTAATGGCGTGATATTTATTAGGGTTGCGGCATGATAGGTATCTTAACATTCGTAATGAATTTAACTGGCAATGCATTATCAATCATATCCCGGGGGGGAAGATGATTATTCCACAGAAGCTCGATTGAAAGTTGAGCGCTATTAGAATTTTTAACGCTCTCTGGTTGTTTTCGAAAGTGGCAGAAACCAGTCAGTATTCAGGTTTATGAGCTTCTTCCGGTGACAGCCGTTGTTGCGGGGACAATGACCGGAAAACGCTCACAGCGCACTTATCTGTTTATCGAAGCCGTATTGCCAGACGTCACAACGAATTAGCCGGTCATTAAAGTAGTCAGAAAAGCGTACGGTGGTGAAGTTTCTAACAGTCAGTCTCAGATAAGCAGGGATGACTTAAAATGTGCAATAGATGTCATGGTTGCTGATGTCGTAGATTTTCCGGGAAAATAAATACGGAGAGGGCAGTCTGGCTTATGCTGAATCCTATCTGGAGATTCACATGGCCTTTTCTGAAGAGAGTTGCCTGTTAGCTAAAAATCCACTCTGAAAATAGTGGTTAATATTTATCGCGTAACAGCGCGTTATTGATATTTGAAATGAGCCTTGCTGCGACCTGTTACGCTTTCGTCAAAACAGAGTAGCCTGCCTCGCATCGTCCGGTAGTTTAACCATAAGGGCTGCTGGACAATATCTATTATCTTCTAACAGGCATTAAGTATGAGGATGCAGCGAGCCGATATGCCGCGCTGAGATGACCGCCTGCCCGGAATATTTCGTCGCAGTTATGTCTATGATCTTATTCCGTCAAAAAAACAGAGCTGATTTGGATAACACATCGACTGACTGCGTTCAGAGTTAAGATTTTTTTACGAATAAGCCCGTTTGGATAGGTCGTATCAGCCCGGTAAGAAGTTCCTGCGCTTTTATAGATGGGCTAATACACGTCGTTTTAGGAGCCAGAAGCAGGGATTTCGCTGTTCACAACCTCAGGCCCGACATCAGGTCGGTAAAATCAGCTTGGATCCATTCGTCTCGGGCTTGGTAGCGATTTTTTCTAACCGGAAAAGCATTTCCCTTTCTTCATAGTCATCTTATGTGATTGAAAAAATTGTCAGCTGAGCTTGCACCTATTACTGGGGAGAGAGGCAAGAGCATTTTCACAATAGACTCAATGAATAAGGACAGATCGCTGTGGGGCGACGGGCTTCAGTCCGCCCATTCCAGCGCCGCCAGCTCGTGAGGCTAAACCCTACTTTCCGACAGGCGGGCAGCAGACGTTATGGCTTCACGTAGCCACCGGAGCAGTTGCGCGCGTTCGTGAGCGGTATGCCTCCAATCTGACCTTCGCCTTGAACTCCGCGCTGTGCAGTTTCCGCTTCTTCGCTTCCGTCATATCCTGCCGTCCTGCGTTGAGGACAATGAGCGTAAACTGCTGTCTCACATCGTTGCTCCACTATACTGACCATTGCAGTAGTCACTTACATACGAGGCTGCGCACGGTTAATTACCGGGTGCTAACCTTACCCATGACCATCAGGAGAGCAAAATGCAAAAGAGTAAAACCTTGAAAGCCCTGCTAGCCGTAACGGTAGTGGCAGCTATGTTCAGCTCTGTCGGCGTGCAAGCCCAGACCCCGACGAGCGCCGCGCAGAATGGTGCCGCTGGCCAGACCGGATCGCGCACCATGCTCAGCTCCGACGACGTAAAAGCGTTGAAGGACATGGCGCAGGCTAATATTAATGAAATCGCCGCCGCCAAAATCGCGCTGAGCAAGGCCCAAAGCAGTGAAGTCAAAGCATTCGCTAAGCAGATGGTCGACGACCACGGCGCTGCCTTGACCAAAGTACAGACGGTTGCCCAGCAAAAGGGTGTAGCACTGCCGACTGAGCCAGACGCCAAGCACAAGGCTATGGCCACCGAGCTGGAAAAGCAGAGCGGCGGCGCATTTGACAAAATGTATATGGAAAACGCCGGCACTAAGGACCACAAGATGGTGCTATCGACGCTGCAGAGTGACTCCAGGAAGATCAAGGATCCGGATGTGAAGGCCCTGGCGGACGCGCACACGCCAGTTGTTGAGCAGCACCTAAAGTCCGCCCAACAGATGTCGATGTAAGCAAAGTCAGTAAATAGGTCGTTCGATGGGCACAAAGTGCTGCGACGTGGAGTACCCTTTGTTCAAAGTGATGCCGAAAGTCACAGCGGTAATGTTACTGTTGACAGTGCTGAATAACGGGGACGATTTTTACAGTAAATGTGCCGATCGATGCTCGCCCATGTGCATTACAAGCTGACACTTACTCTACGTGTGGGCGGCTACAATTGCCCGGAAACAGCTGTTCGATAAGGCTGCATAGTGCAAACATTGACAACGTCCGCTTCGGGCACAAAGCAGCCGGACGCGGACGCACCTTCCATTGTGAGCGAGGATCGGACTCGCAAGCCTTAATGTGAGATGCCGAAATAGGCGGATTAAATCCCTCAGTGACCGCGAACGGTCAATCCTACAAGTCGGATAACAATCGGACGTACAACGAGTATGCAAACAAAGGCCGCTGGCATAGCAACCTGATAAGCATTCATCACATTTGTCATGTAATGCGGCCCCCTTCCAAATTCCGCCAGAGTGATGACCAAACTCATCAGAAACGCCATGATGGTTGCCATATAAAGAGCAAATATGTAGGGCGAAGCGTGCTTGGGTAAGCGGAATTTTGCTGTTTTTTTAGCGATTGAATGAGTCATCGAGTTGTCCCTTTTAACAAAGATTAGCGAAACAGCGACTAACCTAACAACCTAACGAGGACGAGGGTAGAGCGGTTATGCTTTAATCATTACTAAGTAAAAGTAACGAATCAAGCATTGGGGATGATATGGACGTGTTAGGGCTGATTAGCACTTTTATCCGCGTGGTGGAGAACGGCAGTATTGCAGCGGCGGCACGCGCTAAAGGCATGAGTCCAGCGGCAGTTAGCCAGAGCCTTTCTCGGCTTGAGACCCATTTGGGTGTGCGCCTGATTTCGCGCACCACACGTAGCATGACACTCACCGAAAATGGTAAGCGTTATTTCGAGAAAGTACGCCATATTCCCCATGATATCGAAATCGCCTCGCAGGCTGCAGCGTTTGAAACCAAACCGCAGGGTCCTCTTTGTATCGCTACGACGGCTGCGTTTGGTCGTTACGTTCTCGCTCCACTGATGCCCGCTTTTCAAAACGCTTTTCCTGATATTAATATCGAATTGATTAGTACCGATCGCAACGTCGACCATCGGTTGGAAGGCGTCGACGTCAGTATCCGCATTGAGGCACAGCTGAACGATCAACTGATTGCCAGGAAAATCGCATCGTTACCGTTTATCTTCTGTGCGGCCCCTGCTTATCTGAACCATGCGGGCATCCCTCAAACTCCCGAAGAACTTAGCCAGCACGCCTGTCTGGTTTTCCGCTACCCCACAGATGGTCGTTTTCTACCTTGGACTTTTATGATCAATGGCCAACCGGTTAACGCGAAACTCAACCCCACGTTCATTAGTGATGATATTGATATCATTGCAAAAATAGCGGCAAACGGAGGAGGCATTGCCCGACTGGCAAGCTTTGTTGCTCAGCCGTTGATAAACAATGGTCAACTCATGCCTTTGTTCTGCTCAGGCCACCGTGGTGAGAGCAAAATAGAGTCTTTACCGATGAATATTTATGCCTGCGTCAACGAACGTTCGGCACTTAATTCAAAGGTCCGAGCCTTTATTGAGTTTTTAGAAAGGGCGATGTAGGGCGAGGCACAGTTGTTTTATGCGGAATCAAAAACTGGTGCTTTTCTGTCAAATCATCATCTGTAAGTTAAACGGGTTACGCATGACTATCTTTAAAAAAGGTGGCCGAGCATGACCGATAGAACTCACAGCATAATACTGGCTTTTAGCGAAAAGCGGACGTATGAAGGACAGATCAGGACAAGAGATGTCGAGAGTATAGAATTAATGAATCCTGTCTGGTAATCATTATGTTGATGAGATTAAAGCACTTCTGCATAAGGCGGATATATGGATTTTTATTGCAGTAAAGAATTCACTGGCTTAAAAGCCTGGGACTCTCAACATGTTGCCAGCTTCGATAATATCAGCGTAAAACTTCACTGGACCGATCAACCTTACAAATGGCATATCAATGACGGACAAGAGGTTTTTGCTGTTATGGATGGTTGTGTTGAAATGTTTTACAAAGAAAATGGGGAAATTAAAAGCAGGGAACTGAAAACAGGAGATATTTTTTATGCAAGTGAAGGGACAGAACACATTGCTCATCCGCAAGGAATAGCACGCGTTCTTGTTATTGAAAAAGAAGGATCAATCTAATCCTAATTTCAAATAACCGGTTTAAGCGATTTGATCTGTCACGTACCAGGGAGGTACTGGGTTATCAGCCAGCCGATAATGCCTTGCAGGCGTTTAAGCCGTGTTCACTTCTAAACTGACATCAACAGATGTCATATATGGCCGGGGCCAGGCCAGTTGTAGGATGCAGGTTTCATTAAAGATCATGGGTAAATCAGCCGATAAACGTAGACTACTCCTTCTGACCTTGTATTCGTCATAGAGAATTTCCCGCTCATTTCTGCGGGCAAAATGGCACCGTAGAAGTGCTGTTGATCAAGCTACAGTGTCAGCCACCGCTCATGACTGACCTTCGCGAAATTGAGAACCTCTTACCGACGCACTTCCCAAGTTTCTGAGGCAGCAATTACGGCGATCAAAAGGTCGGTAATGACCAGTATCGAGCTTGTTCAGTATTGTCAGCAAACAACGGATCCGACCACCATGAACACTGTGATCAAACCTACCCTTTCCGCCGTTTGGTCCATGGACGCACAAGGCATATGCATCGCCAGTCAGGAAAGCCCTGCGGGTCTAATGCCCGCACTGAAAGGCGTCACGCTAAGTGCATGGCTGAAGCTCGCACAGGCTGATGATGATGCGAAGATCGCGCAGCAACTTACTGCGGCATTGGAATTTGTGACACCTTTTCATCTCGAAGTGCCGATCCATTGTCTGGATGGGACGACGCGGCGTGTGATTGTTTCAGGCCTGCCGGATTGCCAACCTAGTGCTCCTCGTCTGCAGTACAGCGGCTTCATTGTTGATATAACCGGGCAGCGCAAAGCACTTGAAGACGCGCTGCGCACGGCGGCGGAATACCGTCTGTTGATTGAAAACAGCACCGACCTGATCGCCCATTGCGACACGGATGGCAGGTACGTGTCGATCTCGCCTTCTTATAGCAAAATGATAGGCTGGTCAGCCGATGAGATGACAGGCCAACGGGTCGTGGATTTCTTGCATCCCGACGACCGCGCATCCGCCACGGATGTACTGGTACATCTCTTCAATGGTGGCGTGCGGGCGGACGTAGTGGAGGTGCGCAAGCAACATCGCGATGGGCACTATATTACGCTTGGCACCAAGGCCTGCGGCGTCAGCGATCCTTCCACAGGCAACAACATCGGTGCCGTGTTGATTTCGCGCGACATTACGCGTGACAAAGAAAAGATCCAGAAACTTGAGAAACTGGCCACCCACGATACGTTGACCGGATTGCCTAACCGAGCCTGGATCAATGACCAGGTTAGCTGCATGCTCTCGCAGGGCGAAGATCTGGCATACACGACAGTCCTGTTTATCGATCTGAATGGGTTCAAAGCTGTCAATGATTCGATGGGACACGCGACTGGGGATGCCTTGCTGCAGCAGGTAAGCGAACGGCTACAACGCTGCATGCGCCCGGGCGACTCTGTGGCACGCCTGGGCGGAGACGAGTTTGTGGTCGCAGCGAAGTGCAGCAATCGCGAGGCGGCGTCCATAATCGCCCAGCGCCTCATTGACAGCCTGAAAGAGCCATTTTCTATCAATAGTCTGGAAGTACCGATCGGAGCGGCGATTGGCATCAGCCTTGCACGGTTTGGGACGACATCGGCCAAGATGTTATTTGAAAATGCCGATAAAGCGATGTACCAAGCGAAAGCACGCCGTGATAGTTCATATCAGTTTTTTGAGCCCACAGCGCTACCGTTGCGTGATTAGGATAGCCGGCTTCGCTTTCTGTCCTTGTCTGTAATTCATCAGGGTGTCGTTTACCCTAAAGCCCGTTCGGCGCATTACCGTAGAGCGCTTCAGCGCATATTTCCCGCCTCAGAAAGATGCGCTGAATTTCGCAAATGAATCCTGCGCTTAAGCATAGCTAAGCAAAAAATGTATAAGAAATGACGTTAGAAGCTTCTCAGACATTCGCTATTGGCACAAAGCCGTCTTACGCGGCGAACAGTCCACTATGAGCGAACAGCGGGCATTTGATGTACAGCGAGATATAACTGGGCAGTAGGGTTATCAACTACCTGACACCGACCCACTACAGATAACTCTCCTTTAATCCCCGTTTTCTCTCGATGTAACTAACGTAAATTACGAAATAGCTTCGCTGACTAGATTTGACCATCAACGAAAATTGCCCACAGTTCTTCTACAGCCCGGGACATTCTTGCAGCAGGCCGGAAAAGCCTGATGTCAATGGGGATCCAGAGAGCGCTTTCTTTACCTGCAGCAACGGCAATCGTGCCGGCATCAACATCCGGAGCGGCCAGCGTTTCCGGCAGCCATGCGATACCGTCTCCGGCTCTGACCATAGCCAGCAATGTAGCCGCAAGATCGGCGGTAAAGGCAATATCCATCCCGCGTCTTGCTCGATTCACCTGTGATGTGTTTGAAAGGATCCGGCCAAGGCCAGATTCAGCCGAATAAGAGAGGAAAGGAAACTTTTTCCCTCCAGATGCCTGCCAGAGTGGCTGCCGGGTAGCGGAATCGCACTTTGAATAAGGCCGTAATATTTCCCGCCCGAGCCGGACACTGAGGTATTTCGACTGATCGAGGTTAATGTGCATGTGGGGATGGTAGTAACAAAGCAGAAACTGCGCGTCACCTTTTTCAATCATACGCTCACAGGCACTCAGCGAATCAGACAGCAGACGAAAGGAGCCGAAGCGAGCAATTTTTTCATTATTGCGCATCAGCGTCGGGAAAAAAGAAAATGACAGGGAATGCGTAGCGGAGAAAATCACGTCCGGTCGGGTATCTCCTGCTGCTTCTATAGCTTCGCTTCTCAAGGTATAGAGCGTGCGAATAAGTTCCGGGATCTGCGTGACGAAAACTTCTCCGGCGCGCGTCAGACTGACGCCCCGACGGTTTCTCTCAAAAATCGGTGTTCCGAGCCACTCTTCCAGCGAAACAATTCGCCGGCTGAATGCTGGCTGCGTCACATATCGTGAAGCTGCTGCACGGGAGAAATTCAGTGACTGCGCCAGCGCAACACAGTCCTCAAGCCACGTTAACTCAAGGTGATGCCGATTTTGCATTACAGCCTGCCTCTTTGGCATTAGAACAGCTCCCTCTTAATACTTAGTATGGGATCAGACAGGACACCAAGGTCCTTGAATACTACGTGAGTGTATTATGCCGATAAATATCCGGCATGACATAACACATTTCGTAGGCACGTAAGTTTGACTGTATTTGACTGAGAATTGCCGGAGAGAACATGCGTATCCTAGACGTTGTAGAAATGACCAAACCCATTGCTTCCCCTATCCGTAACGCGTACATCGATTTCAGCAAAATGACGGCGAGCCTGGTTGCCGTTGTGACAGACGTCGAGGTGGACGGACGCCGCGTAGTGGGATATGGGTTTAACTCTAACGGCCGTTACGGTCAGGGCGGCCTGATCCGGGAACGCTTCCGCAACCGCATTCTGGAAGCCGAGCCGGGAAGTCTGCTGAATGATAAGGGCAATAACCTGGATCCGCATAAAATCTGGGATGTCATGATGAGCAACGAAAAGCCGGGTGGCCACGGGGAGCGTTCAGTTGCCGTCGGTACGCTAGACATGGCCATCTGGGATGCCACTGCTAAAATCGCTAACAAGCCGCTTTTCCGCCTCCTGGCAGAAATAAAAGGCGTAGAGGCTAATCCGCGCGTCTTTGTTTATGCGGCGGGTGGATACTATTACCCTGGCAAGGATTTAAGCGCGCTGCGTCAGGAAATGCGTGGCTACCTGAACCGCGGCTATAACGTCGTTAAAATGAAAATCGGTGGTGCGTCTCTGGAAGAGGACCGCCGTCGTATTGAGGCCGTACTTGACGAAATCGGCAGCGAAGCACGCCTCGCCGTTGATGCCAATGGCCGTTTCGATCTGGAAACCGGGATTGCCTATGCCAAAATGCTGCGTGAATACCCCCTGTTCTGGTACGAAGAGGTAGGGGATCCGCTGGATTATTCTCTGCAGGCCTCACTGTCACAATTCTATCCTGGCTCAATGGCGACAGGTGAAAACCTCTTCTCTCATCAGGATGCGCGCAATTTGCTGCGATATGGCGGCATGCGTCCGGATCGTGACTACCTCCAGTTTGACTGCGCACTCTCCTATGGCCTGGTAGAATATCTGCGCACCCTGGAGGTGCTTAAAGAATTTGGCTGGTCACCGTCACGCTGTATTCCTCACGGCGGCCACCAGATGTCACTGAATATCGCAGCGGGTCTTGGTCTGGGTGGTAATGAAAGCTATCCAGATCTCTTCCAGCCATACGGTGGTTTCCCTGACTCGGTGAAGGTTGAGGATGGGCACATCATCATGCCCGAACTGCCGGGTATCGGCTTTGAAGGCAAATCTGACCTTATTAAAGAAATGCGCGCGCTGGCTGAATAATTTCCGGCTACCTGCAGCCTTGCCTGATTCTTTCATTTCGCCCCTCTGTGCTTAAGAGGGGCGTTGCGGGAAAATGTATGAAACTTTTAAGTTATCTGACGCCGGAAGGATATAAGAGTTACGGTATCCTGAAGGGCGAGAGCATTATAGATTTGAGAAGCCGGACCGATATCGACACACCCGATCTGAAGAGTTTTATCAGAGAAAAGGGAGTCGCGTCTGCGGATGAATATATTGATATTGATCCGGATTATCAGCTTTCTGATATTACCTTTCTTCCGGTAATCGAAAATCCGGGAAAAATACTCTGTGTGGGTATGAATTATCAAGACAAGCGTACGGAATTCAGTATTACTTCAGACGCCCCCACAATATTTATCCGTTTTTCCGATTCTCAGACCGCTCATCTGGAAAATATCGTCAAACCTGCGCTGAGTGACCAGCTGGACTATGAGGGTGAGCTTGTACTCATCATCGGAAAACCCGGCCTGAATATTCCGGCAGAAGAAGCACGGGAATATATAGCCGGTTATTCATGCTATATGGACGGTTCGGTGCGTGACTGGCAACACACGTGGTTCACCGCCGGTAAGAACTGGAGTAAAACGGGAGGATTCGGCCCCTGGCTAGTGACGCCCGAAGAAATTCCAGATCCACAACAGCTCCGGCTTAAAACCTGGCTCAACGGCGAAATTGTCCAGCAGGACAGCACGGCCAGTATGGTTCATTCAATCAACAAAATTATCAGTTACATGAGCACGTTTACGCAGCTCTCTCCGGGTGATGTCATTCTGACGGGGTCCCCTGGCGGCGTTGGCCGTTCACGTCACCCGCAGCTGTTTCTGAATGATGGTGATGTTATCGAAGTCGAAATTGAATCAATCGGACGACTGACTAATTATGTCGTCTCAGTTTCAAAATAATAAACATAAAAATAGCCAGGCTGATATTTAAAAGGATCTGAAATCAGTATTTCCTCCCCTACATCTGCTCCAGACGAGGAAGTTAACATGAGTAATAATACTCTTAACGGTAATGCACTTATCGGGAAAAAGCGCTGGACAATAATATTACCCGCCGTATTTATCATGTACACAATATCTTTTTTTGACCGGGTGAATATAGGCATGGCGCTGCCTCATATTACAGCCGAAATGGGGCTCAGCGCCGTTGAGGCCGGCTGGCTTGGCGGCGCATTTGCGTGGGGCTATGTGGCAACGCAGTTCACTGCGGGCTGGCTGGCGCTCCGCTTTGGCTCCAGAAGAATTATTGGCGTCAGTCTGTTTCTTTTTGGCGCCTGCGCCATGCTGACAGGCCTGACGCGCAATTTCGGTGAACTGGTTGCTATTCGCTTCTTCCTGGGCCTGGCTGAAGGTCCCATTCAGGCGGCAACGGCGATGTTCCTTGCGCAGTGGTTTATGAAGCCGGAGCGCGGACGTGCTTTTGGCATCTGGAATCTAAGCTTGGGAGCGGGGGCGTTCCTTGCCGGCCCGATTTCTGGCTGGATCCTTGCACATCATAACTGGCGCATGATGATGGTTATTGAAGGCGCGCCGGCGTGGCTGTTCTGCATCATCTGGTTTTATCTGGTACCCAAAACTATTCAGGCCGCAAGCTGGCTCAGCGCTGAAGACCGGGATCATATCCAGAAAGATCTGACGGCCGAGCAGTCAAACTACGTGAAAGAGAAATCTGATCCGTGGTGGACCATCCTGAAAATACCTGCGCTCTGGCTGATGCTTATTGGCTATTCGCTGCACAGTATGCTGGCGTACGGCTTTACGCTCTGGCTGCCAACGGCACTCAAAGGTTACGGCACGCTCAGCGAATTCATGGTCGGCTTAATCAGCGGCATGCCGTTCCTGATGACCATGGCTGGCATCTGGTATATCACCCGGCGTTCAGACCGTTACAACCAGGAGCGGCGGCTACACGCGGCCATCCCTACCGTATTGTGCGGTATCGCCTTATCGGCAGCAGCTTTTGTACCGCTGTCTTATTATTGGGTGCAGATCGTTCTGTTTATGTTTGTCGGACTGACAATGAAGATGCTTGTGCCGCTGGTTTATGTACGGCTGACTGAAATCCTTCCCACTAAGAAAGCAGTACCTGCAGTAGCGTTCGTGGGTGGGTGCAGTAATTTCATCGGGCAGTTTGGCGGGCCGCTTGTCGCCGGGTATCTGAAGCATCTGGGTGGCGGCAACGATATGACGCTTGCATGGGGTGTTCTGGGGCTGTTCTCCATCGTGGGGGGAATTCTGTTTGCACTGGCGGTAGGCCGCGGGGAGAACGTCTGGGACCTGAGGCAGGCGTTCCGCGTGTCTTCACGTCGTGCTCTTCCTGCCAAAGAATAACAAACAGCAGTCTGTTTCCCGGTAATGGGAGCAGGCTGCTGTTCATTCAGTAGGCTGTAAGTTCAGAAACAGGAGGGTGATGAGCGAAATTTATAAAGCGGTGAAAAAGAGCCTGGATGTAGCTGATGATTACATTGTTATCTCACTATATGAGACGCCTAGGGAGAATAAATCGCGCGGTGGCAAACTCTTTAGCAACAACTGATATGTGCTTTTCACCTTCTCCAGAAAGTAAAATTAATATCATGCTTCAACGGGTTACTCATAAGTAGTTAACCGGACATCACCCGGCTATTTTCCTGGTGCCCAGAACACGCGCTTTCCTGCCGTTCACACAGTTATTACTTGCTCAGCAATCCAGTGCCTGCACCGTCCGGTACTCATATGTCCGCTGTTGGCACAAAGCGGGTACAAGTCCGAGTCTGCTATGAACGAGAAGCGGTCGCACAATAAATCTATGTTTGCGCGACGCGCCGCTACGTATATCGCAATCTATCTATTAACGGAAAAATTGCATTTTCAGTTTGGCAACGCACCTGCCCAGATCTCCGGACGCCGTCCACGCCAAGGGTGCGCACGTTCAATCTGACCGGCAAGACTGAGTAGTGCATGCTCGCAGTTGTATCCTGCGAAGAACTGCATCCCGATTGGCAGATGGTTTGATTCGCAGAAACCCAGTGGAATCGACATGGCTGGCGTTCCGCACACGTTAGCCAGCGCTGTGAAGGGCGTCTGGCTGAAAACATGATGTAGCCAATCGCGGCCATCCATTTTATCCTGACCGCGATTGAAGGCACCCAACTTCGCAGGAACGTCAGGCAAAGTCGGGGTCAGCAACATGTCGTATTCGCCAAAAAATGCCCCCATCTTTCGCGTAACGGTGTTTCTCATGTGCATTGCCCCAACAAGCTCAGTTGCCTTAAGTTCATGACCGAGTTTCCAGAGGGCAAGGTTAGAAGGTTCGAGGGTTTCGGTATTGATGGGTTTATTGTTCATTGAAGCCAGCGCATCGATCCAGCCTGCTGAGTTTGCCGCCCAGAAACACGCATTCATTTCCACAAATGCATCCCAGCTCAGCCCAATGTCTGGCATGACTTCTTCCACCTGATGGCCCAGTGCCAGCAGCAGCTTGACGGTTTGTTCAAGTGCAGACACGACTTCCGGTGTGCTTCGTTTACCGTTAAGAGGATGAGTTAAAACGCCAATTTTGAGATTGCCCGGGTCGTTATCAACGCTTGTGACTAATCCAGGCGTGGAGCGGTCAATGTTAAAGGGATCTCCCGGCATATTTCCCTGAACGGCTTCCAAAAGCGCAGCGCTATCGCGTACCGAGCGGGTGACAAAACCATGCACGGCGAGTCCCGACCAGATTTCGTCGACATCAGGTCCCATACTGATCCGGCCCCGACTGGATTTTAATCCAAACAGGCCGTTTGCTGATGCCGGGATACGAATAGAGCCACCGCCATCTGTAGCATGTGCAGCAGGAACGATACCGGAAGCGACGGCAACAGCGGAACCGCCACTCGATCCACCGGCACTAAAATCACTATTCCATGGATTTCGTGTACCGCCATTAAACAGGGGTTCGGTAGTAATACTGGCAGCTAACTCAGGCGTGGTGGTTCGCCCCATAAGAACCAAGCCTGCCTGCCTCATTTTTACGGTCAGATGGGAGTCATGAGGCGAAACCATGCCAGCTGCGAGACGGCTACCGAGCTCATTGAGGCGCCCGGCGACGGAAATACCCAGATCTTTAACCAGCATCGGCACGCCAGCCATTGGCCCCGCTTGATTGTATTTTTCACCTTCCCAGCATTCTATAACAGCGTGAACATCAGGGTTTACGGCCTGATAAGCCCGCATGGCTGCGGATGATACTTCGGCAGGGCTAACTTCTTTTTTATTGATCAGCTCAGCAAGACCGATGGCATCAAAAGACGTGTAGTCAGATAAGTTCATAAACGTTCCGGTGTTTTGAGTAAGACAGCTAAGCCCGTGTGGGGTATACTTGGTGGTATCTTTTGATACCGATCAGTATCGTATGATACCAGTCGGTATCATTGCAACCAGGAATTTACGATGCCCAGAGTCAACGAGCCACGCCTGCCTCCCCGAGATCGCATTCTTCAGGCGGCCGAAGCACTTTTTTATCAGGAAGGAATAGTTCGCGTTACCGTTGATGCCATTGCAGAAAAAGCGCAGTCAACAAAGATGACGCTGTATCGCCATTTTGAATCCAAGGAAGTGCTGGTATCGGAGTGGATCGGGTTGTTAATCGAAGATTACAGCCACGTTTTAGACCAATTGGCGGAAAGTCATGCTGATAGTGCGGCTGAACAAATCAGTGGGTTCGTACGTTTTGTTATCGACAATCTCTCTGGCACGTCCCAGCGAGGGTGCCCCTTTACCAACACGTTGGCAGAGATAGGTGATCAGTATGCTGATGTACGCGCACTGATAATCAGCCATAAAAAAAGGCAATATCAGCGGCTGGAGGCTTTATGTTCCAAGGCTGGTGCAAATGCCCCTGATTCTCTGGCAAAAGAGATAACGCTCATTCTTGAGGGGATTCAAGTGGTTGCTCAAAATGCGAGCTTCGAGAAGTCTTCAGAATTCACCCTCAATATTATTGAAAGCAAGCTCGCTCTGCTTAAATGATCTGTTTTAGAGGCCCCTGAAGGTAAACCCGTTTGCGGTGAGTATGCCTTACTTGTGGCCTGAATGTGTTGAATCACTGAATCGCTATGTCCGCTGCTGGCAAAAGGTAGCCTGATGGGGGCCTCAGATCGCTATGAGCGAGAAGCGGACCGACATGTCATGCCGTAAACCCCTAATAAATTCAATCTCAAATCTTGCTGCTCAACGTGGCTGTAGAGTGAAATGTCGCATACTGACGTAGGGGAAAGATTATTTCAGAGATATTCTGCGGCGTTCCTCAATCCTTCCTTTTTTACCCACCTTAGCCTTTCTCTGCCCCTAAGCCTTATATGAACCTTGTCACAAAACAGGCATGAAGTTTTTAGCCTTCATCAAACAATATTGCCCGGAGTGAAACTGTTGATATCCCGTTACAGCTTCTCGATCATCATTGTTAACGCTGATTCATGCACCAAACGCATCAACTCATGATTTTATTGCGCTTATTTACTTTATTTTCCTGATCCAGTCTGCAGCTACAGGCGCTGTAAAAGCGTCAAGACAAACTGGAGATAAAAATGCATTCCTCTAACGCACCCATGACGACTTGGGCAAGAACCAGCGCGATACTGCGTGTGACCTCTGGCAACTTTCTGGAGCAGTTTGATTTTTTCCTGTTCGGATTTTATGCCACCTACATCGCACATACTTTCTTTCCGGCCAGCAGTGAATTTGCCTCGCTGATGATGACTTTCGCCGTCTTTGGTGCGGGCTTTCTGATGCGTCCTATCGGCGCAATCGTGCTGGGCGCGTACATTGATAAAGTCGGCAGACGTAAAGGTCTGATTGTTACCCTGACTATCATGGCCGCAGGGACCTTCCTGATTGTCCTGATCCCATCCTATCAATCGATTGGCCTCTGGGCGCCGTTGTTGGTGCTGGGAGGGCGTTTATTGCAAGGTTTTTCTGCGGGTGCAGAGCTGGGCGGCGTATCTGTTTACCTGGCAGAGATTGCCACGCCAGGCCGTAAAGGCTTCTACACCAGTTGGCAGTCTGGCAGCCAGCAAGTAGCCATTATGGTAGCTGCGGCCATGGGCTTCGCACTGAATGCCATCATGGAAGAAAGCGCCATTCGCGAGTGGGGCTGGCGACTGCCTTTCCTGTTCGGCTGTCTGATTGTACCTTTCATCTTTTTCCTGCGCCGCAAACTGGAAGAGACCGAAGAGTTCACCGCGCGCCGCAATCATTTGGCGATGCGCGACGCGTTTAAAACCCTTTTAGCAAACTGGCAGGTGGTTATTGCCGGTATGTTAATGGTCGCCATGACCACCACCGCATTTTATCTGATCACCGTGTATGCCCCGACGTTCGGTAAGAAAGTGCTGATGCTCAGCGCCTCTGACAGTCTGCTTGTGACCTTACTGGTTGCGATATCTAACTTTCTCTGGTTACCGGTAGGTGGTGCCCTGTCAGATCGTTATGGCCGTAAGCCGGTCTTAATTGCCATGGCATTGCTGGCTCTTATCACTGCATATCCGGCACTTAGCCTGCTTGCTAAAGCACCGAGCTTTTCCATGATGCTGACGGTACTGCTGTGGCTGTCCTTCCTCTATGGCCTCTACAACGGCGCCATGATCCCGGCATTAACGGAGATCATGCCAACAGAGGTCCGGGTTGCTGGTTTCTCTCTGGCCTACAGTCTGGCAACCGCTGTGTTTGGCGGATTTACGCCAGTTATTTCTACTGCACTGATTGAGTACACCGGCGATAAAGCCTCACCCGGCTACTGGATGAGCTTTGCTGCTGTATGTGCACTACTGGCGACGTTTTATTTGTACCGTCGCAGCGCATTATCACTACAAACTGCCCGTTGAATCAGGATTTACGTTATGCAAAAAATTTATCGTTCACTCCTTACCACACTGTTATTTGCCTCTGTCAGCTCGGGAGCATTGGCTAAAGAAGTAACCGTCATGATTTCAGGCGGATTTAAAGCCGCACTGGAAAAATTGGCCCCACAATTTGAAGCTGAGAGCGGCGACAACATCATTTTGATATCCGGCCCCTCTATGGGTAAAACCCCTCAGGCGATTCCAGCACGCCTGGCCCGTGGCGAAAACGCTGATGTGGTAATTATGGTGGGTGATGCGCTGAAAAATCTGGAAAAGGATAAATGGCTACTACCGGGCTCGCGCGTAGAGCTAGCTGACTCATCAATTGGTATGGTCGTCAAACAAGGTGACTCTGAACCGACTATCAAAAAGCAGGCAGATCTGCGCAATACCCTACTGCAGGCCAAATCCATCGCTTATTCTGACAGTGCCAGCGGCCGATATGTCAGCAGCCAGCTGTTCAAAAAACTGGGTATTGGAGACAAGGTAAAAGAGAAAGCGCACATGATTCAGCGCATTCCGGTGGCATCCGAGGTGGCGAAAGGAAAATATGCTCTGGGTTTCCAGCAGGTGAGCGAATTGATTCCGGTGTCGGGCGTAACCTTTATTGGCGAGCTGCCTGAAGATGTGCAATACATTACCCGGTTTTCCGGCGCGGTGACCGCCAAAGCAGAACACCCGAAAGAAGGCAAAGCGCTACTGAATTTTCTGTCTTCCGCCGAGGCGCAAAAAACGATTCGTGCCACCGGGATGCGATCGGTGAAAACTGAACGACCCGTTAACCCACGTGATACTGTTCAGTGATCAACTTTTCCAACTCGGCGGCGACGTAGGATTGCATACGTCCGCTGCGCCTGATCAGGCCAACCGTGCGCTTCACCACCGGATCCGTTAGCGGCAGGTGAGTCAGCAATGAATGCTCAGAAGTCGGCATGGACATAGTGGGCACGGCAGCAATGCCGACGCCCGCTTCAACCATACCTAGCATGGTCGTCACGTGACGGGTTTCGCAGATACTGGCACGCTCAGGAGTGATGTTTTCCAGCATTTTATCGAGCAAATTGCGGTTACCAGATGTCTTATCCAGCCCAACATAATCGTGTTGATAAAACTCGCGCCAGGTCAGGCTTTTTTTGCTGGCTATTGGATGATCGCGTCTGCAGGCGGCAACGTAAGCATCTCCCACCAACGGGAGAAATTCGATATTGGGCTGCAGGTTTTTCGCAAAACAGATACCGAAGTCTGCCTGACCACTGGCAACCGCTTCAATGACATTACCGGCACTGCTATCAATAATCTTAACGCGTACCCGTGGATAGCGGACCTGGAAACGGCGAATCACGTCAGGCATGAAATAGTAGGCTGCCGAAGGCACTGTGGCGACAGTTACCAAGCCCACGCGATCCTGACCAACCTTATTGATATCCGCTAATACCAACTCAACATTGGCCAGTAGCTGATCTGAACGTTCAGCAAAGGTCTGTCCATATAGTGTCAGCGTGACGCGCCGGGTAGTTCTTTGGAACAACTTTATACCGAGCGCAGATTCTAGCTTCTCTATCCTGCGGCTCAATGCTGACTGTGAAAGGCAGATAGACTCTGCGGCAAGCCGAAAATTACCGTATTCAACCAGCGCTCGAAAGGCATAAAGATCGTTGAGATCAAAATTCACGGGCATAGTGGCAGTCAATCCTTTCCGAGCCGACAATGGCTTAAAGCAAGGATAATAGCGCTATATTGGACAACGGCAACTTTTTGAAGCCTGGCCGCTCTTTGCCGCCGGTGACACGTTGTCCGGGGTATCTGAAACGCGTGTCGCCCGCACGCTACGCTGAATTATCAGAGCCCGTCTGATTTTGCAACGGACTGGAGAAAGGGGAAGGCTGAAAGTGAAGGGGCCGGTATGCTCTACTGAACTTTTCACAAGGCAAAAAAGCGATGAATTTTTAATGTATTAATCTGGCAACTGGTACTGAGCGGTAAGCCGACTTAACAGCCCACCGGTCCTGAGTGATGAGACTCATGCCATAAAAAAACGTCCGCGCGCGGTTTTTATGCATCAGGTAATTATTTTTCATCAAGATGTATAATAAATAGCGACTTACAGTGTGGGCAAATCAACGTCTTTTCATGACAATATCCGTTTTACGGTAATTCACGGCTGGCGACGAAGCGCTTGGTAATTTCAGATGGGCATCTTAGAGCGTAAGTTAATCTTTAATCCGTAGTGGTTAATAATCACTATGACCCAGCCCACATAGTGCGGCCAGTACATCAAACTCTCCATCGTGACGAACTAACAGTTTTATGGCCTGTTGCAAAGGTGTCCAGAAGACAGCATCCTGCCAGTCATTTTTTTAATGACAGCGGATAATTAATTTTAGGCTCTAGTATTCATTTAATAGCCTCTGTGATTCTTTTTCTTCTGTGTATTCAAAGGGAAGAAGGTGTGTTTGGATATTGTTGCAAAACCATGCGGATTCGTTTCTATGAAGAGTATCGCCGGGTTTGAGACATATTCCTGATGCTGCACGAACGACAGCGAACTTTCCATTATTAAACATGACATTATGGATACAAAAAGTGTGGCTTGACTCGCCCATGCGCCGACTCGCAACAATATGTCCTTCAATAGGCATAGCATGCTTGATTTTCATGAGTTTACCTTTATTACAGTTGTAAAATTAATAAAAAAGATAATTGTAAATTGCCGTCGCGCAGTGCGCTTATTTCAAAAGAGAGTCAATTTAGGGCTGAATAAAATCTGTCAGCCTTCGGAGAGTCGACAAAACAACCCTCAAAGGAGGCACTCAAGATAAGTATCGTTTCCAATATTATCGGTTGCTTTGTCAATTATAATGTACAAAAGCACAGGTAAGCTTTTTACTGTTAATTTATTTTTCGGCAGCTGGCTAAAAGAATATAAATTAACACCATAACTCTGCAATAAATAATCATACGCCGTTATTAAACAATGTTCTGTGATTTTTATTATTATCCTTGATTTCATCCTGATGGTTTCAGGGATGCCTTGGAAATTTATATGAAAAGCGCAAGATATTCCCGGCTGATATCCAAAAATGACTGCCAGTTAAAAAAACATACCCAGAGAAGCCGTTCGGGTGGTCGGTGAGCAGGTTGACCCACCAATACCCGTTCATTGCTTACGTGCTTGCAGAGGAGCCAGGAAAAACAATCAAAGAAGGGAGTGAAACTCCGAGGCAAATCGCAATTCTTCTTCCCCAAGCCAATCAATGCATTAACGGCAGGCGTTAATACACTGATTGAGCCAGTATCAGTTTTGAAAAATATCGATCGTATGGTTATGCCCGTCATCAATCAGTGGAATCCGGTCGTGTGGCAGTATTACACCATCCAGGATGACCCGGTACTCCTCGCTGCCCTGCGAAACGGTGATGTGATACTGACTTTGCCCACATTGATACGTTATGCCAACCGGTGGCCAGTCATGAGGTAAGTGGGCATGTATAACTAAATCTGCACCATAATGTTTAATCCCCAGTAATTCCTCTGTAAGCAGGCGATATGCCCAACCTGCAGAGCCTGTATACCAGCTCCATCCTCCACGCCCGATATGGGGAGCGACGCTGTAAACATCCGCGCTCATAACGTAAGGCTCTGTTTTATATCTCTCGACATCGCGGGCATTTAGCGCGTGGTTTATGGGATTGATCATCGACCACAGCTGCCATGCGCGCGCAGTATTACCCATTCGCGCAAAAGCCATTACCGCCCAGATTGCGCCATGCGTATACTGCCCTCCATTTTCCCGCACGCCTGGCAGATAACCCTGAATATAACCGGGATTCGGCCCATGGCCATCGAACGGCGGCGTTAACAGTTTTATAATCCCGGCTTCGTTATCTACCAGATGCTTATCCAGTGACTGCATGGCGAGGATGCTGCGCTCCTGACTGGCTGCCCCGGATAGCACAGACCAGCTTTGCGCAATGGCATCAATTCGGCAATCCTGTGAGGCTTTCGCCCCCAAGGGAGTGCCATCATCAAAATAGCCACGCCGGTACCATTCGCCATCCCATGCGGAGGCTTCAAGGTTTTTCTGTAAACGCGACGCCTCTGTACGGCACAGCGAAGCAATCTGGGCGTCCTGACGCTGTTCAGCCAAGTCTGCAAAGCGCTGTAAAATGTCGTACAGGAAGAAGCCCAGCCAGACGCTTTCCCCTTTACCTTCGATCCCGACTCGGTTCATGCCATCATTCCAGTCGCCCGCACCCATGAGGGGCAGACCATGCAGCCCGAACTGCAGGCCATGTCTGATGGCTTTCACACAGTGCATCCACAGCGTCTCTTCAAAGGTGCTGATAATGGGTTTATCGTAGACGGACTCTTCGCCGGGCTGGAGCGTCCGACCTTCCAGATAAGGTATGCGCTCTTCAAGTACGCCGGTATCCCCCGTGGTTTCAACATAGTGACAGACAGCCAGCGGGAGCCAGAGATAATCATCCGAACAGCGCGTGCGGACACCGTTGCCATGCGGAGGATGCCACCAGTGCTGTACGTCACCTTCTATGAACTGGCGCGATGCGCACAGCACAATCTGGTCGCGTAGCCGGTCCGGCATGGCGTGACTCAGCGCCAGCGTATCCTGCAGCTGATCGCGGAAACCGAACGCGCCGCCGGACTGATAGTAACCGCTGCGCGCCATTAAACGACAGGCCACCGTCTGGTACAGCAGCCAGCCGTTCACCAGTAAATTAACGGTGGTGTCAGGCGTTCTGACCACTACTTTATCCAGCACGCTGTGCCAGTACCGGTGAACGTTACCTAGCTCCTCGCGGGCGGCCTCTTCGTTCAGATAATGTGTGAGGCATGCCTGAGCCTGAGCCTGATCTTCCCCAATGCCCAGCACAAAAATAAATGTCTTCTGATCACCATCAATTAATGTGGCTGCAGACTGCACCGCACCGCAGGGATCGAGACCGGCTCCTGTTTTATCTGACAGGGCGCGCAGATTCATTGCCGCCGGTTTTTGCAGGGAACCGTTGCGGCCGAGAAACTCACGACGGTCGCCCGTCAACGAACAGTGAGCACCCGTGACGGCAAAAAATGCGGTACGTGCGGCTCCGTTACTGCCATAAAAGTTATTTGCCATTACACCGCAGCCGCCTTCGACGCTGGCCGCATGGGTAACAACGTGAAGAGCAGATTGAGTTCGTGACTCACCCAGGGTCCACTCTACATAACCCGTAACGCTTAGTTTTCGCGTGCGGCCGGAGTTATTACTGAGCGTCAGGATCGCAAGTTTGACTGGAGCCTGCTCGGCGACCAGCACCGTCAGTTCGCTGTCTATGCCGCTCTCCCGGTGGGCAAATACGCTGTAGCCAAAACCATGTCGGGACAAATAATCCCCCTGACCGCGCACCGGCAACGTGGTCGGCGACCAGCATGCGCCGCTCTCTTCATCGCGCAGATAGAAAGCTTCTCCGCTGCGATCGCTAACGGGGTCGTTTTCCCACGGCGTTAACCGATATTCATGGGCATTCTCATACCAGCTGTAGGCCTGGCCGGATTCAGACAACACGCTGCCGAAACTCGGGTTTGCCAGCACATTTGACCAGGGAGCAGGCGTCGGACTGTTTTCCCTAAGCACAATCTGATACTCCCGACCATCCTGAGAAAAACCGCCGTGACCATTGAAATGAAGGAGTTGATCGGTATCTGGCGTCCAGGGAATATGCTGATTGGTTCCCGGCACAACGTGGGGAATAAACGGCCTTGGTAACGTTTTCGACGTCTGAATGCGCTGATCGAGCTGTTCATTAAGTCCGCCTGCGCGGTCATCGAGGTAGAGGTGCGCCACACTCATCAAAAGCAGCTTGTCTTCGGCGGAAAGGTGTTCACCATTACGTACAAAAATCCCGCCAGATTTATCCAGCAGGCTGGCTTCAGATCCGGCGTAAATCAGATCCATAATCTGATTTTGCAGCGCCTGCTGGTAGCCACCCGGGTTGGCATTCAGGATCACCAGATCCACCGCCAGGCCTTTCAGTCGCCAGTAGCGGTGCGCTTGAATCATGGTGGTAATAGTAGGGATGTTATCTTCGCTGGTGACGCTGAGAAGCACAATGGGGAGATCGCCGGAGATGCCCCAGCCCCACAGGCTCGACTGACCCCGTCGATTACTGCTAATTATCCGGCTCTCAGCGCGGAGTTCCTGACAAGGGTAAAGGATCGCGCCCGCAAGCCGGTTAAACAACGCCGCATCATCTTCATTGGCGTTAATTTGTCGTAACACGACCAGACTGTGGGACCAGGCGAGTTCAAAAACGCGGTCAGCGATTGGATGATCGCGATATTTTTCCAGCAGCGCCAGGCTGAGCTGGCGATTTTCACTGATACCATAAACGATATCAATGATGACCGGTTTTCCGGGCTGCAGAGTCACAGACTGACGTATCGCCAGCATAGGGTCCAGTACGGATCCCGATGTGTTGCTGAGTGGTCCGCTTTGCCTGATACCCAGTGCATCAACCGGACGTTTGCCGCGACCGAGAAATTTCGCCCGATCGGTTTCAAAGGAGACGCTCCTTGAGTTGTCGCCATGCACCACCATCATGTGGAACAGCCATGGGCTCTTTTCGTCTGGAGCGCGCGGACGCCGGTGACACAAAATGGCATTCTGGGCGGGAATAAGCTCAGTCTGGATAAATAAATTGCTGAACGCGGGATGCGCCCGATCGCTGGTGGCAGGTGCCAGCACCACTTCTGCGTAGGTGGTGAGTTCAATGGTACGAGGCTGGCGACCACGATGAAGCAGCGTGATCCGACGCAGTTCAATATCGTCTTCAGGCGACACCACAACCTGCGTTTTGACGCTAAGAAAGCCGAGGGTACCTCTGAATTCAGCACCAGCTTCGGTAAATATTACTTCGTCGTTACTGTCGGCACGGCCCGTAGGTTGCCAGGTATTGCCCCACACTTCACCCGTTTGTGGATCGCTGATATAGCAGAATGTTCCCCAGTTATCGCTGGTGGTATCGCTGTGCCAGCGTGTCAGGGCAAGATCGTTCCAGCGGCTGTAACCGCCGCCGGTATGGGTCATCATCAGATGGTAATGGCTGTTGGACAACAGCTGAACCTCGGGAACCGGACTCTCAGCGCCAGTGAAAATACGGGGTTCATAGCGAACCGGTTTGACTATCCCTTCATGAGACTCAAAATGACGGCGCGGGCTGTAGAGATCGACCGCATCCGGCACGCGTTCCTGTAACAGCATGCTCGCCGACTGGAAGGCCGTGCTGGACATGAATCTCTCCGCCATAGGGGCGCCAAGCAGCACGTGAGCCAGTGACTGAAAGGCCATTCCCTGATGGTGTGCCATCCATGACTGCACCACGGCATATAACTGTCCGGTGGCCAGACGCGACGGCGTGTAGTCCAGCGCTTCATAAAAACCGTACTCGCCGCGCGCGCCACTTTTTTGCAGCCTGAACAAATTTTCACACGCTTTTTGCGGAGAGATCATTAACGCCAGCAGCGTGGCGTAAGGGGCGACGACCATATCGTCAGCCAATCCCCGACGAAGGCCGAGGCCAGGAACGCCAAATGCCTGATAGAGATAATTTTGCTGCACATCAAACGCGTGGTAGCCGGACTCAGATACGCCCCATGGCACCCCGCGCTCTTTCCCCCAGTCTATCTGGCGCATAACCGCCGACTGACTCATCTCATCAATCAGGCTGCCGCGCCAGGTGGGCATCACCAGGTTGGGCATCAGATATTCAAACATTGATCCGCTCCAGGACATCAGTGCGGTTTCGTTATCAATGGTGGTGAACAGCCGCCCCAGAGCGTACCAACTTTTGAGTGGCAACTGATTTGTCGCGATGGCGAGAAAACTGGTCAGGCGAATTTCGGAGGGCAACAGGTCGTATTGACTCTTATCCAGCATATTGCTGTCACAGTTATAGCCGATGTTGAGCAGGCTGGTTGCTTCGCTGTACAGGAACGTGAAATCCATTTGCGCATGATCATGCAGCCGCTGTTCAAGTTCAGTGATGATGTCCAGCTGCATACGTGCCTGCGCGATTGCCGACGCTGGGGGCGTTCCTTCTCCGGTAAATTTCGCCCGGGCAAGCCAGTTAAGAGAGGGCAGAGCTTCTGCGTCATATGCTGGCGTTAACCATCCAAGCAGATGCGCTCCTTCATGGCACAGCAGCGCCAGTTGATTCTGTAAATGTTCTATCCAGCGCAGAACGAGTTTGTCTTCGTGACTGCATGCCTCCTGAAGATGGTTGCTTTGGGTATGCATATTTTTTAATGCGATAAACACCTGTGCCGGAGCCAGCGAGGCAGCATTAAGACATTGTTTACGCAGCGTTTGCAGACTGTCAGGGGCGTTCTGTCCCCAGTGCTTCTCCAAAATACTCAGTGTATCGTCCAGGCCCGCCAGCACCTGTACCGGGTTCAATACCGGCTGACTGCGCATGGCTGAAAGCCCTTCGCGAAGCGTGAGTAAATGGCCTGCCATATTGCCACTGTCGACGCTTGAAACATAACGTGGACTGAGTGCGGCAAGGGTGACGGTGTCATACCAGTTATACAAATGACCCCGGAAATGCGCCATTTTATCCAGTGTGTCCAGGGTAAGCGTCACGCGTTGCAATACCACACTAATCGGAATATAACCAAAATCCCATGCAGTCAGGTTGGCCATCAGTGAGAGGCCAATATTGGTGGGTGAGGTACGGTGTGCGACTACCGGCGGTAAGGCTTCCTGATAATTGTCAGGCGGAAGCCAGTTCTCTTTCGCGGTGACAAAGGTCTCAAAAAATGCCCAGATTTCGCGGCTGGTCTGACGCAACAACAGTTTTTGTTCTTTATTGGGTGCGAACGCATGCGGTACGGGTTGGCGGCTCATCCAACTTAGCAGAAGCGGTGCCAGACACCACACCACACCGACGGGTAAAGCGATTGCCAGGAATGGCGGTGCAAAATACGCGGTCAGGGCAATCAGTGCCACGCCGCTGACCACGTTCAGCCACATCGCCCGGTAAAACCGCACAGGCGAGGTTTTTGCCAGGTCATTATCCGGACTGTGGCTGGCCCACTGGCTGAGGTTACGTTGACTGTATCCCAGACGCCATAATGTCACGGCAATGGCGTACAGGGCATAGCCGGCCTCATGGGGCAAGGTGGTAAAATTGAGCCCGATCCGGGAAAACCGCTTCAGCGCACCGGTAGTGACCAGTAGCAGATGCTGCCCAAGGGGACGGCGGGCAGGCTTATTGAGGAGATCGTGCACAACAGCCAGCACTGTAGGCATTAGCCACACCAGCAGCAGTACACTTAGCCAATAAAATGGGTTCGGTACCCACAGCAAGCTACAAAACAGGAGTAGCAAGGAGAAAGGGGCCACTAGGCTGCGTCGCAGATTATCGAATAATTTCCAGTAAGAGAGTGCAGATAGCGGATTTTTATCCTGTGTTCCATCCGCTTTTCTGACGTTGGGTTTGAGCCAGTTAAGCAGTTGCCAGTCCCCACGGATCCAGCGGGTGCGTCGTGCAACGTCCGACAGATAGTTATTTGGGTACTGTTCATAGAGTAAGACTTCGCTCAGCAGACCCGAACGTGCATAACATCCTTCCAGTAAATCATGGCTGAGCACCAGATTCTCGGGGCAGGTATTTTGCGTGGCCTGAACAAAGATATCGACATCGTAAATCCCTTTGCCGATAAACGATCCCTCCCCAAAAAGGTCCTGATAGATATCTGAAGACATCATCGAATAGGGATTATTACCCGCAACGCTGCTGCTCATGGCGGCATAGCGCCCCTGCCCGTTGCGTGGCATCTCCTCCGCCAGTCCCGGTTGCAATATCCCGTACCCTTTAACCACCCGTTGGCGTGCAGCGTCATACTCGGGCCGGTTCAGTGGGTGCGCCATTGTCGCGATCAGTTTGTGCGCCGTATCGCGTGGCAGAACTGTGTCACTGTCCAGCGTAATAACATACTTAATCCGCGCAGGTAGCTGGTCAGCAGGCATACCTGCCACACTGGAAAACTGGGCTTCGGGATGGCGTAACCAGCTGTTCAGCAAAGCCAGTTTGCCACGTTTGCGTTCATAACCCATCCATACACCCTGGAGCGGATTCCATTCAGGTTCCCGGTAGAGCAGATAAAAACGTGGGCGACTGGCCGGGTAGCGGCGGTTGAGATCTTGCGTTTGTGAAATGGCCTGTTCGATCAGTGCGTTATTTTGCGGAGAATGTTCATCTGCCGAATCAGTCACGTCGGCCACAAGGGCGAAACAGAGATTTTCGCTATGGTTGCCAAGCCAGCAGACCTCAAGACTGGTGATGAGTTTGCTGATGCTTTCGCTGCTGCTGAGCAGGCAGGGGATTACCACCATGGTGGCGGCGCCCTCCGGGATCCCGGTAGAAAAATCCATCCTTGGCAGCGGGCGCGGGGTGCGAAATCGGGTGGTCGCCTCACTCAGCAGGTCGGTCACTGACTGACTGATCACCACAACAAGCGGGATAGCGAGAAGTATCAGCAGCCAGTCCATTCCCTGGTGTGCCGTTTCTTGCACTATTTCGGCTGTTATCGCGGTGGTTAGCAGACACAAGCTACCAAGCCATGAAACCAGTGGGATCTGGTTGAAACTGTGCCGTAGACGGATAAGCCGTGAAGTATCTGCCGACAAAAGCGTTTCCAGCTGATGACGGCCTTCGCCCATCAGGTAATAGCCAATATGGGCGCCCGGCGTGTCAGAGGCGGCTTCCTTGGAGAGCGCCAGCACGCGGCGGGCGACTTCTGGCTCGCTGAAGCGACTCTCTCTGGCCAGGATCTCAATGACGTGGCGATAATGATCACGCGTATCAAAGTGCATCAAGGGGTAGGTGCCCGCAGGATCAAGACGTAATGTCTGCTCCACCACGCTCATGGCCTCAGCGAAATTAGCCCAGTTCGTTTCACTCAGTAAACGTAAACCGGCGATGCTGTTGCTCACCGAGAGCTGGCTAGCGGCAAGTTGTTGATTGAATAGGTTTATCAGGGTGTCGGTGGTCGTACCTTGCTCAGCCAGTCGCTGCTCAATCCAGCTCAGAGGCAAGGTCAGCATATTGCCGCGTCCCTGTAGACGGCGTACCAGTTCCGCAACAAACGCACTGTTCAGCGGGGGATTGGATCGCGCCATATCAGCAATTACCATGATCAAGTCGGCGGGAGCATTCTCCGCGCATTTGAAAATTCGCGTTACCCAACTGTCTGCCAGCGTGCGTGCTTGCTGGGCTTTTACGACATCGATACTGACCCGACGGAGGTTCTCAATTAACGCCAGGCGCAGCATACCGGGTAAAGCCCAGACTTCGCCGAGCGTAAGCGGCGTCACCTGTTGATAGGCGCTGATATAGCTGGTCAGATTTGTTGCGTCCCAACGCCCGTCTCCGTGAGCAATTGCTTCGGCAGCAATATCATAAATACGCGGACAGGAGTGCGGCGCGGCCAGCGCCGGAAGACCCTTGCCGAAATTCTTCGGCAAGTGCTGGCGAACGATACGGATCTGCTCCTCAATAAGATAGTAATTGTCCAGTAGCCACTCCCCTGCGGGCATGATGCTTGCCTTTTTCCCGGCATTGAGCTCGTAGCAGTTTTGCGTAATTACCGCCTCATTATTATCGAGGCGTTTGAGCAAATAATAGGGCAGTTTGTCAGGAGACAATTTATGCGAACGTGCCAGCTTTTGTCCGTAGCGCTCCATCTGAGTGGTCGAAAATAGCTCTGCTTTGAAACTATTTTCACTGCCAGGGTCATTGCTCGGAAGGTACGGGATGAACTCGGATGTTTGTGGCCGTGTAGAGAAGTGGCAGAGCCACTTCTTAAGCTTCATGTTCATAAGATGGCTCTGATGCAGCGTTAATGCTCAGGAGCAGTTGCGAAATCAGTTCAGAAACGTTCTCTCAGGATGGGCGTCGGGCATCAGGGATTTAACAGCTGCTGGTATGTTTTTTAAGTTCTGGTTACTGATTTTCGCCTGAGTATGTTTCAGGATCATCATAGAGCAACAAACAGGACTTTAAATCCAAAGCAAAGCATTGTTTGCGTAAGAAGAATTATTGAAAAGGGATAGGACCTAAAGGCTCTAACAGAGCAGGTAACAGTGGTTGTAGATTCACCACCAAGGTTCATTGCGAATCGATACAAGACATAACGATTAACCTTTCAATGAATGAACTTCATCCTATCATACACTGAGCAAAAAATGTGCGATGAATCGCCAGGGATAATCCTGATTTGCCCGGGCTTATCCAGTTCCATACCATCCAACGTGGTGCGCAGCAGGAGCAGCGACGCGTCCAGGACGTATATCGGGCGGCGGTAGTCCGGCTGCGGGTAAGCGGCAGCATTGTAAATATTCAGAAAGCCGGGGCGTTTGTGGAGAGTAACGGGTTTCCGTCATATGTGCGGGCATCCGCTGAGAGTATCCAGTTGTTTATGGCCAGATATGCCCTGTGTCGGGCATATCTGGGGACGGTGCGGGTGCGGGTGAGGCGAGGGCACACTCTTGTGTGAACGCAAAGCGGACATGATAGTCCTTGGTATTAAAGGTCAGCGCCTTCAATCAACACAAAAGTTCCGGTCGCAGCGCCTGCTCGTATTGACCTGGCTGCCTGATATTTAGGGCTCTCATAAAAACGTTTGGCCTCGGCAAAAGAAGCGAACTCAAAAACGACATGCCGTTCATGGGATTCTCCCTCAAGATTTTCATACTGCCCAGACCAGGCAATGATCTTCGGATTGAAATCCTGCATTGCCTCCCCGGCAGCTTGGGCATACTCAGAGTATGCGACAGGGTCTGATACAGTCACGTGAGCGATTAAATAACCTTTATTCATTTCTCTTTATCCTGCGTAAGTGGTGTTGTATTTCAGCGTAAGCACAGAGATAGCCGTGAAAAAGCTGAGGTGATTTAAAGACGTTGGGTTTAATTCTGTGCTTTAGAGGTGAAAGGTTTCGGGTAGCGTTCTGCATCCTGATGGTCGATCATCCATCCCGGATAATGGAGAGGCATAGCGCTTATCGCATCAAGATGCTTCCCTTCCTCCGCTGTCAGAACGATGTCGGTAGCCCGAAGATTATCGGTGAGTTGGGCGATCCGTTTTACACCGATAATTACGCTGGTGACGCAGAGTCTGGCAAGTAACCATGCGAGCGCAATCCTGTTTACCGATACAGCGTGTTTGTCCGCTATGACCCGCATTGCGGCAATGAAATTCCAGACCCGATCGCGATCAACAGGTGGGAAATCGAATGTGTTACGGCGGCCTTCGCTTCCCGCTGATGCATCGGGGCCAAATGTAGCGACTGCGGCTACCATCCGTTCCGTATGCCCGTAGCCAGAGTGATAGATCACAACGGTGTTAATCATTTTCAGGGGATGAGTCATCTTAATTACCTTCAGACAGCGTTATGCGGGATACGCGGTGTGAAAGCAGTCTATTAAGTATTAAAATGGTAATAAATAACGGAAAAAATAACGCACTGTTACCCTGAGAGTGAACAATGAAGAATCTGGAGGCGCTGATTATTTTTGCGCGCGTAGCGGAAATGAAGAGCTTTACTCAGGCAGCTGAAAGTCTGGGTATCCAGAAAGGACGTGCCTCAATGGTGGTGCGTGAGCTCGAACATGATGTAGGCGCTACGCTTCTGCACCGGACAACGCGGACCGTGCAGCTGACAGAAGATGGGCGGGCTTTTTATTCGCGCGCGCGCGATCTCTTGTCGGAAGCTGAAGAATTGCAGTCAATGTTTACTGATTTCGGTATGCCACTGCGGGGACGGTTACGCGTTGATATGCCGACTGTGTTGGCGCAGAGCGTGGTGATTCCCGCCCTGCCACAGTTGCTGCAAGCACACCCTGAGCTGGAACTTGAGCTTTCAAGCACCGATCGGCGTGTTGATTTGGTTTTGGAAGGATTTGACTGCGTGGTTCGTCTCGGGCCCGTGGTAGATGAAACGCTTATTGCCAGGCCGCTGGGACATCTACGCATGATCAATGCAGCAAGCCCAGGCTATCTGGATCGCTTCGGTGTGCCGAAAACGATAGATGATCTTCTTAACCAAGGCCACAGGATGGTTCATTACATCCGGAATTTTGGTTCGAAGCCTGACGGATGGGCGTATCCGGCAGGCGATGGCTACAAATCGTTGATGCTACCAGGCGCAATAAGGGTCAACAGCGTGCCGGCTTATCATGATGCAGGACTGGCGGGGTTGGGCTTAATCCAGGGTGGGTATTCCTCGCTCTTACCGCACATCAAACGCGGCGCCCTGATTGAGGTTCTTCCTGATCTGCGACCCGAGCCGCTTACGGCATCTTTTGTTGTCGCGCACCGGCGTAATTTGTCGCAGCGGGTAAGGGCCTTTATGAACTGGACTGAAGAAATTTTAAAACCTTACTTTGACTGATGTCAGCATTAATTTTCGGGACTATCACGAACTCCTGTACTGAATGAGGGATGTGTAAAGCCCTCTCTGAGCGCCCGGTAAATAGTTACATAAAGATTATACGTGATACCTGTACACCAAAATCAGCATCCGGATTGGTCCTGTTGTCGCCGGCCCGCTCCTGAAATATGGCGGCTGCAAGATCCCTTCTTGTGGCCAGACGAGATGCCTCAGCAGATGCCAGAGCGGCGGATATCTCATCGTATTGCAGATCTGTACAGTAAACCGGAGACCCCGGCTGCTGACGCCAGGATTCTGTCAGACTGCCGGCATCATAGGCATCAAAGCCGGTATCACTGACCAGTTTCATAATCAGTTCGCGATGCTCCTTGTTATCACCGGCCACGGGAATGGCGATGCGGCCTTCTGCGCCGGCTGGCTTGCCTTTGGCTGCAAAAGATCCGGAGCCAATTGTATTCCATGCTTTAATAATGGGCCGGCCTAACTGCTTCTCAACCCATTGGCTTTCCACCTGACCGCCTTCAATCGCGTCAATTTTCCGATCCCGGTGCGGATAATAATTAGATGTGTCAGCCACGATAACGTCAGAAGGCAGACTTACGATAAGCTGCGAAATCTCAGGGATCCGCATAAGCGGTACTGAAAGTATTAACACATCAACGTCGCTGACGGCGTGTTCAGCCGTAACGGGCAGAGCGCCCTTTTCCAGTGTTTCGGCCTCAATTGTTTCCGGACCACGCGAGTTTGCGACCTTTACGTTGTGTCCTGCGGCTGCCAGTTTACGTGCCAGGGTTTTACCTATGTGGCCTGTGCCAAGGATACCGATGCTGAGAGGGAAAGAATGATTCATCGTTTTCTCCTGAATGAATATTTGCTTTCAGAGAGAGGGCGTTCACATACAAATTGTGACGCCTCTGAAATGGAAGTCCGGCTGTTTAATGCCGACAGGTCCTGCGCCCCGACCTGTCATTATTTACTCAAAAAAGCAGGGGGCGAGGGCGCTAAGCCGTCACTTCTCTGTTACGTGCGATAACGTCTTCATGCGTGAAATTCGCACCGGGGGTCATAAATTCCTTTATCAGATCATCGCGGTTTTTCGGGGCGCGTGCGGCATCGGCGAATGAAAGGGCTTTTTTGAGTTCCTCTGTATCCAGCTCAGTGCAATAGGCAGGCGTACCGGGCTGCTGACGCCAGGATTCACTCAGAGGACCGGCATCGAGTGCATCAAAGCCGGTTTCGTTGACTAACTTAAGCACTACGGCTTTTGCCCGGGCATCATCTCCGGCAACGGGCAGTGCAATGCGATCGGGCGCGCCGGATGGAAGACCTTTATCAGCCAGCGTGGCGGCTAAGACTGCATTCCAGGCTTTTACCAGTTGTCGTCCGGTTTGCTCGCTCGCCCATACAGATTCCGGTTTGCCATTATCAACTTCAGCAATGGCACTGTCCCGGAAGGGATAGTAGTTAGAGGTATCAATAACCACGACACGCTCCGGTACCTGGCTGAACAGACTTGACAGGCCGCGATGCTTTTCAAAAGGAATGGCAAGAATAATCGCGTCGACGTCTTTTACCGCATCTTCGCGCGTAACGGCGGTTGCGCCCACATCACGAGCCAGGTCACGGATGCTGTCCGGTCCTCTGGAGTTGGCGAGCTTTATTTCATGTCCGCCAGCAGAAAGCTTACGGGCCAGTGTTGCGCCAATGTTTCCTGCGCCAATGATGCCAATTTTCATATTAAGTACCTTGTTTATAGAGTGATGACACGCCGCTTATTCAGATGCCGGGTGGGACAAAGCATTCAGCGTGTCGCGCAGCTGAGCCAGCCCTTCTTCGCTGAGCTGACAGGCGGTTTTGATTTTGTCGGTGATACACCAGAGTTCCTCTCGTAGGGCATCTCCGGCCTCGGTCAGGGTGATAAGCACCCGACGCTCATCAGCAGGATCGCGCGTGCGCGTTACCTTGCCGGAAGCCTCCAGGCGCTTTAACAGAGGCGTGATGGTTCCCGTGTCCATATCAAGTTTGCTCCCTAACTCACCCACAGCCCGTGGTGTGCCACAGAACAGTTCAAGCATTACAAGATACTGGGGAAACGTCAGGCCCAGCGGGTCGAGAAACGGCTTATGGAGCCGGTTCATGCGGTTTGCGGCTCCGTAAAGGGCGAACGACAGCTGCTTACCAATTTCCATATTTTCTTTAGGTTTCATTTTTCATAATCTCTGGTGCTTGATTATCTAGTGCACTAGATAAAATAGTAGGCGTTCTTGCTCAGTTACGAAAGGTTTCACTATGGGTAATTTGTGCGGTAATTAAGTTTAGCTGCCCAGCTGAGATGCGATGGCTTTGCAAAGGGGAGCAGGGCTTACTCTCCTTTGCTTAATATACCTTAGCGTCAATAACGTACGCTTCTGGCACAGAGCGGACATAAGTGCCGGGAAGGTTCGATTTGAGCGAAAAACGGACATTCAATATTCTAAAGAGGATACAGCTACTCCGTTAAACTGAGCAGGCATAACAAGCATTCAGTTCTTAAAAAATAAATCCTGTTCAGATCAATATATCTGTTTTTATGCATATGTTATTGACTCAAAGTTTGCCAGCTACGACACTTGTCTTAACATCGTATACAGGAATCACCATGCCGCAACTTCTGCCCCTGCAACTTTTCAAAAACCTGTCTGACGAAACCCGGCTCAGCCTTGTGCTGTTACTTCGCGAAAAAGGTGAGCTCTGCGTCTGCGAGCTTTCGTCCACGCTAAAGGAATCACAACCCAAAATTTCCCGACACCTGGCTTTACTGAGAGAAAGCGGCCTGCTTATCGACAGGCGAGACGGCAAGTGGATCCATTACCGTTTGTCTCCGCACATGCCAGCCTGGGCATCAGCAGTAATTGAACAGGCTTACCTGTGCCAGCGAGATGACATCCTTAAGCTCAGCCAGCAGGCTGAACGCGATAACGCAACCACCAACGGCAAGCCTGTCTGCATTTAAAAAATTTCACCATCATATATGCGATTTTTTGAATGTGTTTTGTGCGGGATAATTATCAACCCGGATTAACGGGCAACTTTATTTAAAAAGGAGAAAGTATGTTTCTGGCGGGTGCGATTTTCGTCCTGACGCTGATACTGGTTATCTGGCAGCCGAAGGGCTTCAGTATTGGCTGGAGTGCAGTCATCGGTGCGGCTCTGGCGCTCCTGACCGGCGTAGTACAGATTGGGGATATTCCGGTGGTCTGGCAGATTGTCTGGAACGCTACGGCTACCTTTATTGCCGTCATCATCATCAGCCTGCTGCTCGACGAATCCGGCTTTTTTGAGTGGGCGGCGCTGCACGTTTCCCGCTGGGGAGGCGGAAAAGGCCGGCTGCTGTTCACCTATATCGTTCTGCTGGGTGCGGCGGTAGCCGCCCTGTTCGCTAATGACGGGGCGGCGCTTATTCTGACGCCGATCGTCATCGCCATGCTGCTGGCGCTGGGCTTCAGCCCCGGCGCCACGCTGGCGTTTGTGATGGCAGCAGGTTTCATCGCCGACACCTCCAGCCTGCCGCTCATCGTGTCGAACCTGGTGAACATTGTCACGGCGGACTTCTTTAAGCTGGGTTTCAGCGAGTATGCCTCGGTGATGGTGCCGGTAAATATCGCCTCCGTGGCCGCCACGCTGGTGATGCTGCACCTGTTTTTCCGCAGGGACATCCCGGCCACCTACGACCTGACGAAACTGAAGGCGCCGCGTGAGGCCATTCGCGATGCGCGCACTTTTAGAACCGGCTGGATTGTTCTCATCCTGCTACTGGTCGGCTTCTTTGCTCTCGAACCACTCGGCGTGCCGGTAAGCCTGGTGGCAGCGGTGGCTGCGTGTATTCTCTGGCTGGTTGCCCGCAAAGGACACGTGATTGATACCGGCAAGGTGCTGAAAGGCGCGCCTTGGCAGATTGTTATCTTCTCGCTGGGCATGTATCTGGTGGTGTACGGTCTTCGTAACGCCGGCCTGACTGATTACCTTTCTGCCGCCCTGAACCGGTTTGCAGAGCACGGTGTCTGGGGCGCAACGCTCGGCACCGGTTTCCTGACGGCGGCGCTCTCTTCTGTCATGAACAACATGCCTACCGTGCTCGTTGGTGCGCTTTCGATTGACGGCAGCACCGCACAGGGCGTGGTGAAGGAAGCGATGATTTACGCCAACATCATCGGCTGCGACCTCGGCCCGAAAATCACCCCCATCGGCAGCCTCGCTACCCTGCTGTGGCTGCACGTACTGGCGCAAAAAAACATTACTGTCAGCTGGAGCTACTACTTCCGCGTGGGCATCGTGATGACCCTGCCGGTACTTTTTGTGACGCTGGCCGCGCTGGCCCTGCGCCTGTCTGTTTAACCTTAACCCCGGTGTTGCGACTGTGCAGCGCCTTTACGGAGTACCGCTTATGACTGACATCACCATTTATCACAACCCGGCGTGCGGGACGTCCCGCAACACCCTGGCGCTTATCCGCAACAGCGGCACCGAACCCAAGGTTATTCTGTATCTGGAAACACCGCCGTCACGCGACGAGCTGAAGAAGCTGATTGCGGACATGGGCATCAGCGTACGCGCCCTGCTGCGCAAGAATACCGAACCGTACGAGCAGCTCGGCCTGGCAGAAGACCGCTTCAGCGATAACGAACTGCTCGATGCCATGCTGGCTCATCCGATCCTTATTAATCGCCCGGTGGTGGTGACGCCGCTCGGCACGAAGCTCTGCCGTCCGTCCGAAGCGGTTCTCGACATTCTGCCAGATCCGCAGCAGGGAGCGTTTACCAAAGAGGATGGCGAAGTGGTCATTGATGAGCACGGTCACCGCGTCAGCCACTGATTTTTCACCAGGCTGCAGACATAACGAGTGTGAAAAAAGCCGGCATCTGCCGGCTTTTTTATATGCTGCGCTGATTGACCCGCTCTGAGAGCTGAGCGGCACTCTCTTTTCTTTCACTGTAGCGGTCGGTCAGGTAGTTGCTTCGCCCGCGCGTCAGCAGGGTGAACTTCATCAGTTCCTCCATGACGTCCACGATGCGGTCGTAATATGGTGAAGGTTTCATGCGATCGTCCTCATCAAACTCGGCCCAGGCTTTTGCCACGGATGACTGGTTCGGGATGGTGATCATTCGCATCCAGCGCCCGAGAATGCGCATCTGGTTTACGGCGTTGAACGACTGTGAGCCGCCGCTGACTTGCATGACTGCAAGGGTTTTCCCCTGCGATGGCCGGACCGCCCCGGACGTCAGGGGTATCCAGTCAATTTGCGTCTTCATGATGCCGGTCATGGCACCGTGACGCTCAGGAGAGCACCAGACCATCCCTTCTGACCAGAGTACCAGTTCGCGCAGCTCTGCAACCTTCGGGTGCGTTTCAGGTACATCATCCGGCAGCGGCAGGCCGGACGGATTAAATATTTTCACCTCCGCGCCCATAGCCGTCAGCAACCGGGCAGCTTCTTCCGTGGTGAGCCGGCTGTAAGAGCGTTCCCGCAACGAACCGTAGAGCATCAGGATGCGGGGCGGGTGCGGCACTTCTGCGGCCTTCAGCTTCTCTTCCGTAAGGGGCGCATCCAGGAGCGTCGGATCGATATTGTTCAAGGCATCATTCACGTTATTCACAATGGAGTCTCTTTAAGGGGGATCGCGGCAGTCAGGCTGCAGTCGCTGCCGCCGGCGCAGCACTCTTCAGTCAGAAAAGCCATCAGCTGCTCAAGCTGTGAATAACAGGGCCTGCAGAACAGGGTTCGGCTCTGACGTTCCTGACTTATGAGGCCAGCAGACATCAGCGCAGAAAGATGATGGCTGAGAGTGGAGGCAGGAATATCAAGGTGCTTCTGTAGTTCGCCAACCGGCAGGCCGTCATGACCCGCCCTGACAAGCTCCCGGTATATGCTGAGACGGGTCGGGTGGCCCAGCTCCCGAAGTGCGTTTGCTGCGGTATGTAAGTCCATACTACCTCTAATAACTATATTTCCAGAATAATGGAAATTTAGTCAGCGTCAAACATTGATTTAATCAACTTGGCACTCTATTGCTGACTTAAAATGACTGGGTTGTTTCTGAATAGGTAATGGATTAACGTCCGCTTCAGGCACACAGCGGTCAGGCGCTACTCTGAGTCTGCTGTGAGCGTAAAGCGGACGTTAAACCTCACATGGATATGATCCGTTTGTCGGAAGCGCTTTAAAGGTGAATGATTCGAATTAAAGGAAGACTTCGATTTCAAGTGCAGCAAGAATTGCAGCTTCCATTTTCTCAAGGTAGAGCAAGTAGCCGGGCTTCCGGGCCGCTTTATTTAATTGATCCCTGATGGCTTTAAGGGCTTTTCAAAATAGTTCTTGTGCCGTCAGCCGGTAAAGAACGTAACGTGTCAAATTGATGCGTTTTCCCGCAAAAAAGAGGTTAACCGGTGACCATACAATCCTACAGCCAGTCCAGAAATAATCAGCAGCAGGGCGAGAATCTTCACCATCGAGACATCTTCCCCAAATATCACCATAGATCCCAGAATCCCGAACACCGGTACCAACAGCGACAAGGGCGCCACGGTAGAGATCGGGTATTGCTTAAGCAGGGAATTCCACACCCAGTAGCCAAACAGCGTATTGGGATAGACCTGGAACAGTATTGACAGCACAGAGCGAGCGTCAAGGTGTGTGACTAGCGCAGTGTATCCGTTGGCACCGTTGACCAGCCAGTCCAGCAAAAAAAGTGGTACTGGAGAAAAGGCGCTCGACCAAACCAAAAAGGCAAATATCTGCTTCGTACCCGAACGTTTATTAATGATATTGGCGATACTCCACGCCATTGCACCTGCCAATACCAGCAGCGTACCGAAGAGAGTAACGGAACCATCAGTAATAAGAACAATACTCAGTAAGCCCGTACAAGCGAGAGTGAAGCCCGCGATTTGATAACGGTTGAGACTTTCTTTAAATACCAAACTTCCCAGTAGGATGGTAAAGAAGGCACTGAATTGCAGCAGAAGTGATGCAATTCCGGCAGAAAGCCCGGTTTTAATCCCCAGGTTGACCAGCCCCCATAAACCAATGCCAAAAACCAGACCATAGCTGATGATATAGCGCCATTTGACGTCAGGTTTTCTTATGAAAAATAACGCAGGCAAGGCGCATAGCGTGAAACGTATACCTGCCAGAATTAAGGGATCCACGGCATTCAGCCCCAGCTTGATAACTGAAAAGTTAACCCCCCAGATTGCTGTTATCAGAATCGCAAGCAGCAGATGATGTAATTTCATGATTTAGGTAATCCTGACCACAAGATAAAAGCACAGGCACTCACGAATGCACCCGCGAAGCAGACGGACTGCCACCCCCAGAGCGCATAGAGCTGAGTTGCGACAAGCGCGCCAAAGGCGCTGCCCACGGAATAAAAACACATATAAGCTCCGACGAGGCGGCTGGCCTCTGAGGGCATGGCTGAAATGATGATGCTCTGATTGATCACATGGACCGTCTGCACCGCAAAATCCAGCGCGATGACGCCGATAATCAACCACAGCAGGGATTTTTCGGCATACGCGATGGGTAGCCATGAGAGTGTCAGCAATGCCAGAGCTGATCCGGTTGCGCGCTGCCCCTTGCCTCTGTCTGCCCATAATCCGGCTTTTGAGGCCGCCAGCGCACCCGCTATGCCAGCTAAACCAAACATGCCTATTTGAGTATGCGAAAGCGACATAGCAGTAAGTGGCATGACCATCGTGGTCCATAGCATGCTGAAAGCTGCAAAGATAAGCAGAGCAAGAACTCCGCGCTTCCTCAGTTGAGGTTCAGTGATGTACAGACGGAAAATAGAGAGGAATAGAAAGGCATAGGTTGGTTTTTTCGTCTGCGGCGGGGAGGGCGGCATCACTTTCGCAACGACTAATGTGACCAGCAATATCAGGCAGGCAGCAATCAAATAAACAGCCCGCCAACCGGCAAAATCGGCAATGATGCCTGAGACGAAGCGGGCCAGCAGGATCCCCAAAACAATGCCGCTGGTCACCTTACCTACAACCTCTCCGCGTCTATGGGGAGCTGCCAGTATCGCTGCCCATGCAACCATGAGCTGAACCACTACCGCCATCAGGCCGATCAACAGCATAGCGCAAAGCAGGATCGCCAGATTTTGTGATAATCCCGCCATTATCAAAGCCAGTACTGAAAGTATCAGTTGAGTAACAATGAGGATTTTTCGGTTCACCCGATCTCCGAGTGGAACCAGAAAGAGCAAGCCGGCTAGATAGCCTGTCTGAGTTAGGGTGACAACGCTGCCAATTATACCGGGTTCAACATCCAGGCTGGCTGCCATAGATTCAAGTAAAGGCTGAGCAGAATAGACATTTGCCACCGCCAGGGCACAAGTCACTGAGAACAAAAAAATTATCCAGGGAGAGAGCACCGGGTCATATGCTAACGATGCCTGTATCGCAACATCAGAATTCTTGCCTGCCTTACACTGCATACTTGCCTCATCTGGTTTCTTTTTAAAACTACATTGCGAATAGAATCTACAGTGGTGGTTTTTTTTTGCAACCTCTTTTAAGGAGGGGTATGGTTGGATCACTAAAAGTAAACTGAGAGATAAAACGGATGGCAAAACAAGAATCACTCAGGACCAGCGAATGTCCCGTTGCCAGGACATTAGAGTCGATTGGTGAACGTTGGTGTTTGATGATTATCCGTGAGGCATTTGATGATGTACGCAGGTTCAGTGAGTTTCAGAAGAATTTAGGACTGGCCAAAAATATTCTGGCTTCCAGGCTAAAACAACTGGTTGATATCGGTGTGTTTGAGATCTGTCCTGCTTCAGATGGCAGCGCGTACAGGGAATATGTCCTTACCGATAAAGGGCGAACCATTTTCCCCATTGTTGTGGCTATACGTCAGTGGGGAGAGCGCTATATGTTTGAGAAGGACGAAATACATTCAGTCCTTGTGGATAACACGCACGGACAGCCTGTCCAAACATTGGAGGTACGTTCATGTAACGGGAACATACTGCAGCCTACCGACTGCCATCGTCGGCGTGTGATTTCAGGCAAAAAGGAGTGACAGGCCTTTTGTTTTGAGCCGCCGGTTTGTTAACCACGGTCCAGCGTTGTCTGCGGGGAAATGATCCATGAAGCCCTTATGCTGGTGGGAGCGGTCTCTGTAATGTTAACCCGCTGCCCGCCGATCACTAGCACGTAATATCTTCGTCAATCACCTATGAGCGTTCCGGCCAGAAGCTTTATTTATGAAGCGTCAGAACGGCACAACGCAGTTTGACTCGGACACTCTGTCCTGTATGAGTGAAAAGCGGACGTTAAGCCTGAAAATCTTCCCTGACGAATGCCTGTTTCTGTCCTGTATCCCTGCGTGAATTTCTGGTTGCCCTCGGATGCCATGACTTACCTCAGCTTTACCGTTGCTTATCAGTTCTCAGAATTTTGCGAGCAGAAACTGCCTATAATTTTTACTACACAACTGGCAGGGGAAAAACATGTTTAAGGGATTTACGCACACAGTAATTAACGTTTCAGAAGCAGAGCTTAATGTACGTTATGGTGGTAATGGCCCTCCGGTTTTGCTGTTGCACGGCCATCCTCGTACTCACGTAACATGGTCAAAAGTCGCCCCGGAGCTTGCTAAATCATTTACCGTTGTATGTCCTGATTTACGTGGTTTCGGCCGCTCATCTAAACCTGCCGACCGGCCTGATCATGCGGGTTCTTCTAAAAGAGCTAAGGCAAAAGATTGTATTGAGTTGATGAGCCAACTGGGCTTCGAACAGTTTGCACTTGTTGGACATGACAGGGGCAGCTACACGGCCTACAGGGCTGCCCTTGACTATCCGGAACGAATCACCTGTCTTGCCGTTCTGGATTGTATCCCAATACTTGAAGCTCTCAGCCGGTGTAATGAGCAATTTGCCAGACAGTGGTATCACTGGTTCTTCTTTGCTCAGCCAGAGAAACCAGAGCGGGCCATTCTGGCTGACCCGGACAAATGGTACGGAGGCCAGCCGGAATCAATGGGAGATGAAGAATATGTTGAATTCAGGCGAGCCATACACGATCCGGAAACAGTACACGGAATGATAGAAGACTATCGCGCTGGTTTATATATAGATAAACAGCATGAGCTTCAGGACCGTCAACTCGGCCGGATGATTAAATGCCCGACGCTATGCTTATGGTCAAAATTTGATGATCTGGAAGACATATACGGTGACGTATTGGGTATCTGGAGAAGCTGGGCACCAGATGTCACGGGTAAAGCCATAGGTAGCGGTCATCATATGGCTGAAGAGGCACCAGAAGAAGTTACAGCCGAACTTAGAGATTTTCTTTTAAAACGCACTTAGCAGTTCAACTTTTCCTAGTTGATTAACTTACCTACAGGCCAGGCGCGTCCGTTTCTGGCTTGACGCTTTCCGCATGCAAGTAGTCCACGTCAGTATGAGCGAAAATCGGACGTTATGTTGCAGAGAGGGTTTGATAAAACGGCGTTAGAGCCGAACAGTTGTCACTATCCGGCTATGAGCAATGAATCAAAGGCCGAATATAGCCTCAAACTCTATCGAGAGGTCAGGTGAGAAGAGGCGGCTGACTTCTACGAGCGAGCTGGCTGGCAAGTGATCAGGTAATTTCGGTACAGCACGTTGCGTAGCCCGTTGATCTCCTCAAAAGAGGTGATGAATATAGTCACTTTGATTAGTGCTGAAAAATCTATCTCTTCTAGGCTGACAATTTTCCTGATTTGGCTGAATATTTCTTCAGCCTGCTCAGCAATGCCTTCATGTTGGGCCGCTGTGCCAAACGCGGTCAGGCCGGAAATATAGAGCGCACAACTGATGAAGGCATTACTTAAATCCCGATATTTTAATATGACTAGTTTTATCATTGAGCTGAATAGTTACTGCCAGTTCGTTAAACTCTCTGGCACCACTATTGTCCAGCCTGAACACCAGTTAACCAACGCCTTTAATCCATACACTATCGGTATTCCGAATACTGATATAGAGCTGTGTTTCGGCAAGGCTGGTCGACTGCCAACCTAGCCGTGGTAATACCGTTGCCAATATAAGTTACTTGCCCGTTCCACGTTCTTTCCTACTTTTCCTGAGTGATAGCTTTAGGGGTGTTGGTCTGTTTGCAGCTTTCCAGCCAGCCTGCTGTATCTATCTTGCCGTTTGCCAGATATTTCTGCTGATTCTGCCAGTGTGCGGCCAGGAAGGGCTTTAGTCCTGAAAGTCGCTTGTTCAGTGTAAGCATTTGATCGAATACCGTGACTTCATGCTGCAGACCCTCTTTCCCATACAGAGTGGTCGCATCAACCAAGCTACTTGCGTAATATCCTGTAAGCTGTTGCAGTCTGTCAGACTGCTCACCCAGCTTGGTTTTACGAATGGCGCAATTGGCGTCGCTGGCGTCTTTGTTCTTACACAGCAGTTCGTAGTTATGGTTTAAGAAATCGAGGAAGCGGCCATCATCCTGTAACTTGGTGCAGAGAAATGAACCTAAATTCAGGCTGGCGCGAATCGACTGGTCACGCTCTTCCTGCTGTTTCTGGTTGCTGGCTCGCAGTTGGTTTTCCAGATCTTTCAACTTTTGTTTTAGTGCTGCATCGTCAACATTCGACGCGAGACTGCCCAGCGCTTTGACTGTGTCTTTGGCTTCATCGTTTTTCTTTGTGTTGGCCTGATTTTCAGCCCCGAGTGTTTCCCAGCTTTTCTCCAGCAGTTTCACTTTATCAGTTGAAGTGATGGTCGGCGCCACCAGCACCAGACGAAGGCCGGTGGTTTTGCTGGTTAAAGGCGTCGCCTGATCGTAGTAATTTACTTCTTTACGTGTCGCGCTGCGAATTTCTGGCGGGCCGGAGAGAAAATTACCGCCACGTACGACGAAGCCGCCGGCCTGGCCATGCAATCGGTTGAGTTTATTTAGGTAAAACGGATTGAACATCATTTCTGACACGTTGCCCAGCATGTCATACAAACCCAGCGGATTGGGCTGTAACAGCCCAATGAGTTGCGCTCTGCCATTGGAAGACTGCGCACCTGAGAACCACTCATAGTTCTTCATGTCGTCCATCGGGTAGTGCTGATCGCGAAATTCGGCGCTATTCACTTTAAGACCACCACGTGCGGCAAATTCCCACTCTACTTCTGTAGGCAGGCGTAAAAAGCCAGCATCACCGTCTTCCTGCGGCAACTTATCCATGGCATGACTGCGCAACCACTGATTGTATTTATCGGCGGCACTTACTGCATCGAACCAACTGACTCCCGTCATCGGTAAACTGAGCTTGCGAGAAGGAGTGGGGCAAGTGCCCTCCGTCAACGCCTGATACTGCAAGGTGGTCAGTTCATACTTCGCCATCAGGTAATAGCGTCCCTTTGCTTTTTTATCCGAGAAGCTCCCGGCAATAAAAGCGGGGTAGCTATGTTCGATAACCCCCCAGTCCCCACTGTCTTGGCCCAGCGTAATTGGCAGGTCATCAAGTGGCCCTGCCATCGGGATCTCGATCCGACGGAAAACCATAGAGCCTTCGCAGGGCATAGGCAGAACAATATCTTCGCCATCCGGTTTCGGATTCCAGTTATTCTCGGTCCAGGGCTCCGCCAATACAGAAGAGACATTGGCGAGAAGGCCCAGTACTAACAAGTATGGCAGTGAGGAAGGCGTTAAGGTCACGAACAATCTCCGCTAATCATCAGTTAACTAAAAATAGGATGGGTGGACTTACACCTCACGCAGACTCTGCGCAGGTTCAATATTAATGGCCCGGTAAGCTCCGATGCTGGCAACCACCAGCGCCACGACAACGGTTATCATCATGGCCAGCAGACTATGCGCTATGGTTATTTTGCACAGCATCTGGTCGGTGGTTTGGCTACCAGCCAGAGCCCGGTTAAAAATCTGACTGGCAATAAGATAGATACCGTAACCACCCACATAAGCGAACAGACTCAGCAGGCAACCTTGCACAATGACATAGCCTCCCACGGCCGGGCCGGTAAAGCCCAATAGCCGCAACACGGCAATATGTTTGCGTTTGCGATCGACGTTAGCGATAAATGATCCGATGAGAGAGGTGATGCAGCCAATCAATGCGGTGGCGGCAATGGTATTGAAGATCAGCCCCAGCACTCGGTTGATGCTTTTCACATTTTCAATATCAGCTATTCGGCTTGACGTTTCGATGCGTTGCGCGCGCAGATCGCGCTCCAGGCTGGCAACGTCGTCAATGCTCCGCGCATATAATCTGGCACGCGCATAGCGTGGGGATTTGTCACTTAATGGTTGTCCACTGCTCACGCCAAGGGCAGGGATAGCATAACCGTCTCTGAAATGCTCAAGCATCAATAGCAGGGAAGATTGGGTAAAAATCGCTGCTCGATTGAAATAGGTAGCGGGTAAAATGCCAACCACTATCAGGCTTTTCCGCCCCCATTCCTGGCGTTCATCGAGTTGACGACTGACACGCAGCGTCACGCTATCACCGACTTTAACCGCCAGTTTTCGTGCCGCCTCCTGCGTTAACACCGCCTCATTTTCGTGCTGGATCTTGAGATTGCCTAATAGCGGATCACCCATATCGGACGGAATCACTTCGGCATTTTCAATGAAATGGGTACTGTCTACTTGCAGGTCGGTGAGGGTATTGAGCGAACGTGTTTGCCCAATGGCAAATCCCACGTCGGCACGTTGGCGCAGTTGTTCTAACCATTCCGGATCATAACTGCCGCTACTCAACATTCTGATTTCGAGATTGCGCGGATCATGAGCAAGTTCATCCTGCAATTGGCTGACAATGCCAAACCGCAAACCGAACAGCAGCAGGAGTGGGGCAATCACCGCGACCAGAGATGACGTAATGCAAAATGAGATGATGCGATCGTGCCACAGATCTTTCAGTGCCAGGCGGCCCAGCAGAAGGGTGCGATTACAGGACAAAGTGGCTTCCCCTTTGGTCTTGTTCCCCTGATAAGTCAGATGCACCTGAGCCAGGGCGGGCAACTAAGCAGGGCAAATTGAAACGTTGCACCAGTGGCCAGTCATGGCAGACAACGAGTGCCATCATGCCTTCCTGAGCAACCAGATCGATAAACAGGCTAAAAAGTTGCTGCGCATTGTGGGGATCGAGTGCGGCGGTGGGCTCATCGGCCAGGACCAATCCGGGACGGTGCAGAATGGCGCGAGCAAAGGCGGTGCGCTGCCGTTCACCAAATGACAATTGTGCCGGATACTTGTTTAACAGAGTGCCCAGTTTTAGCGTATCAATGACCCTGGATAACATCGCTTTATCCGGCGACTTGCCAAGCAGCTGGCACGGTAGTGTGATGTTGTCCTGCACGCTTAAAAAGGGAAGCAAGCCGCCATTTTGTAGCACAAAGCCCAAATGGCGGGCGCGTATCTCAGCCAGTTCAGTTTGCTGATTGTGGGTTAGCAGCGTGGCCACATCCAGCGGCGTTTCCCCCTGGAGGGTGAAACGCCCGATACTGGCCGGGCGTAACAATAGACCGATTGCTTCCAGGAGGGTGCTTTTGCCACAGCCGCTTTCGCCGGTCACCGCCATCACCTCTCCTGGCCGCAGACTTAGCTGCGGCAGGTAGACAGGATGCGCCTGATCCCCTTCACCACGCACCACACACAAGTTGTCTATATGTAGCATTAGGGCATCATTTCCAGTGGCACCGGATAGACGCGATCGCGCGGGTCGCTGCCTTTGGCGAGTTCCACCCAGCGGTCAACATCGGCATTGTATTTCTGGTAGTAACGTAGCTTAGTGGAGAGCGTGCGGATGAATTTCTCCTGCGACAAGCCATCCCAGCTTTTCCAGGTTTCTTCATCAAGATTCAGCACATCACTACGGTAGGGCAGGTCAGCTAAGTATTCACCTAACACGCCGAGATCATTGATTTTGGCATTCTCCTGCTGCTTTAGCTGATTAGGGTCGGCACCCATGGTGGCAGCAACGGAGCGCAGGCGCTCAAACATTTTATTTGGCGAGATCATGCCTTCGTTAGCCGCTTGCAGGATCTGGCTCACAACATCACTTAAATCGCTTAACTGCCCTTTGGTCAGCAGTACGCGAACGTCAGTAGTTGGGATGTTTTGCTTGATTAGATCGCGATCGCTGATCCAAGCCTTAAACACCAGCGGAGCCTGAGTGTCATTCTTTTTACCCAGCCATGCCAATTGCATGGCGTGACCAATCAGGGCAGTATCCCCCAGCAATTTCTCTTCTGGCGTCGGTTTTTTGCCCTCATCTTTAGAGTAGAGTGCGCTGCCGATGGCCGGATCGCCCATATAAGCCGCTTTGACCTGTTCTGTAATTGCACCCGCCAACGTATCAACCTGCTGCCCGAAGGTTTTCAGGTCACCTGCATCAACGGATTGGTAGAGATTGGACTGCGTGCTGTCAAAATTAGAGAGGTCGCGGTACTGGCCTTCTGCTTTCGTATGATCATCTTTGCCTGAAGGGGTTTTCAGATGCAGAGTATAAATCGCAATCCCTTTGTTGCCCGCTTCAAGGCGCAGCTGTTTAGCATCAAGTCCGGTAGAAGAGAGTTTGTTGCTACCATCAATGGCGCCAGCATCGGTGATTAAGACGATGTAACGCGCGCCGAATGGACTCCAGTCGATGTTATCGATAGCAGAAAGAACGCCGGAATATGCATCTTCATCAACTAACGAGCTGGACACTTTAGCCTCTTTAAGACCCGCGACTTTCTGCAGGAAATCATTGCCATCCTTCACCTGATTGGGGTCGGCGAAAATCTTCGAGGTGAATTCCAAACCGGGTACTGCTTTGGTGTTTGAGCGGAATGATACCAGGCCAAACTTAACCTGATCCTGCAGGTGTTCCTGTTTAATCTTGTCATAAATTTTGTTGACCGCTTCTTTGGTGCGATCAATATACGGACCCATCGAAATGGTGGAATCGATTACGAATACCACCGAGGCATTAAAGCCTTTAAGCTGATTAACATCATCGGCCGGTTTTGTCGTAAGGTCTGCCTTGCTCACAGAGGCGACGTTAAGTAAGCGAGTATAAAAACCGCTCTCTGTCATCACCTCTTCGCCACTGAGGATCGGCAACAGGTAGAACTGTTTTTGCAGATCAACAAAGTATTCTGGTTCTTGTGCTAAAACCCCGTCTGCATGACCGTCGCGTTTCAGATGAGCGCGCAAGGGGGCAACCACCGAGACGGGATCCGGCGCAGAGAGAATATCATCCAGGCTTTTCTTATCTTTAAAGAACACCAACCGATCGCGGTTCGCTGGGTTAGTAAAGGCCAGGGTCAGCTGCATTTTCCAGTCAACGGTGCAGGACTGTGGTAACCAGCCAATGGTTTTGCCATAGCTATCGGGCCCGACCTTGACCCAGCTCTGGCCGTTCACCTCCGCTTTTTGATAAACATAAAAGCTGCTAAACGCGGGTTGCAGTTGGCCCTTATCATCGCCTGCTGCTGTTCCTATTTTACAGCCTGGTGTCGTCAGAACCCTTTGGAATAAGGTTTTCTTTCCTTCCTGCAACAGGGGTTTGTCACCCTCCGCTGCCAACGGCTGACTGGCGAGAAGCAGGCCACATAGCGGCAGGGCAAGCCGAAGAAAATGCGTAGTCATTATTTTCTCAGCTCCTCAAGACGTTGCTTTGCTTTCTGATTTTCTGGATCGGTTTGCAGCACAGTGTCATACCAATAAGCGGCAGTATCCGGGTCAGGGGTTTTGAAACATTCGCTTGGCTTGTGATCCTGCGGATCATATTCAGCGGCATAGGCGAGAGCGACCCTGGTATCGCCACCCTGAGCGCTATGCGCGTAAAGGCGTTGAGCCACACCGCACTGCTTCGCGTCTTTGGCTGCTTGAATGATGAGCAGTAACTTGTCACTGTCGAGTTTCTGTTGCACGCAGTTTTGCACAAAATCGAGCTCACTCTGGCTCGCCAGGTTAGCAGGTGAACATACGTTGGCATCAGGTTTGGCTGCCGCTGAAGCGGCTGGGGCTTCCGGTTTCTCTGCCGCTGGTGGGGTGGCGCTGTCTCGCCCCATAAACCACCAGAGCGCACCTGCGGCAATTAACACCACCAGCAGCACGGCAGCGATAATCGGGAACAGAGACGAGTTGCGTTTGGGACGTGCTGTGGTTGGCGCGCGAATCGGTTCAGGTGGCGCAGGCTCAGCTGCTGTTACCGGGAAAGGTTCGGATTCAGTCGCTGGGAGAGGTGAGTCCGCCACGCTACTACTACCGTAGTTAGCGGTTTGTCCACGGGCACCAGAAGAGAACAGCTCATCACGTACCAACTGGAGTGTGGTACTCCGAGTTTCACCAGAGGCTAACTGAGCCTGAATTTGAACCTGACTAGCGCTTGCTAGCAGAGGGTCAAGTAAGGCCGGGCCAATACGGAAACCGCTGCCATTGTTGAATAAATAACCACCATTGAGGGTAAACAGGTGCGGCGCTGGGCTCCAGCGGCCGTCATGCTGCAGGTAATTCTGCTCATTGTTGCACAACGTAAAGTTCAGATTTGACAGTAATGTGTCTTCACCACGAAGGCGAATCATCAATTGTGCAAAGCCCGGCTCTGCGGGTTGGCAGGGTAAAATTTTAGCTAGCATGACAGGTTCTCTTGTTTCATTTGGCCGATGATCTGGCCAAGTTGCCGGTTTTGTTCAATGGAGATATCGCGAGTGGCGCTGTGGCCTGCATTGTCCAGGGTGAGTGCCATTAATGCCGATAGCCAGTCGCCCATATAGGCTACGCCTGGCTGTGGGGCGACAGCGGCCAGTTGTGGCAATTCATCACTGGCAAGCGGAGCCTGGCGGGCAAACACTTTCTTTTTCTCTCCAACATAGCTGTTAGGGATTTGCGCTTCTGGCAAAGTGAGGTAGCCAAACCAGGCAATAAAATCTCGCATCGCCAGCTGGGTACGCTGAGTCTGGCGTGCCAGTAACTGCTCACGACGCGTTCCCGCCTGCTCCTGGCCAGCCAGTGCGCGTTTGAGCATGCCTTCCAGATCCAGGCGCGTGGCTGCGGTGACCAACTCTTCACACAACAGATTAATAGTTTCACTGTTGAGCCCAAGCTGTTGCCAATACGCGGTTTGCTGCGGCAGCTCCCTTAGATGCGCGACCCAGGCTTTGAATGCCTGATGGGCGAATTCGTCATCCTGACCGACGCGTTCTGGCAGGGGGGCGACCGTTGTGGGCTGTTCCCCGATGGAATCCTCACCGAAAGGATTGCTTGCAAAAGGGTTACTACCAAACGGATTAGCGGCAAAGGTATTTTGCGGAGGCTTGACATCACTAACTTGAAGCTCTTGATCCTGATCGCGGATGCTCAGATAGATATTATTCAGCTCATAAGAGGGCAGATCTAAACGACCAATCATCTCTCCCAAACTTTGCGGGCAAGCGGATAAGCCTTGCCATAGTTCTTTGGCAATGGCTTGTTTTTTGCCAAGTTGGCCGTCACCGTCATGCTGGTACCAACGGCCGAGGCGTTTTTCTGCGGTTTCGATGCGGCATTGCTTCAACTGCTCATGCAGGCGATCCAATTTGAACGCCAGGTGAGCAACGCCACGCAAAGCCTCGGTCAGGCGAGAAATGCCGCCATCATTGAGCTTAAGCATCTCCTGCCATGCCTCGTTGGGTGTAGCAACATGACGATGCACGTTATGACGGGTGATAAAGGCGCGACCCATGGTGTCGATGACGTCACGATACCGTTCGGTAATCGCGACCTCTTTTAGACTTTCCTGCCCAGGGACACTTTCGAGTGTCAGAAACGGGGTATCCATTCCTGGTTTACGCACCAGGAAACAGTTATCAAATGGCTTGCCGGGCGACCACTCTTTTAACCAGTCATATTGGGCAAAACGTTCCAGCAGCGTCATGTGCATCATGCCTTCCCAGGCCTCATTCAACTGACTTTCCGTTTTCTTAAGACTGTCACTGATGCGCATATCACACATGGTGATGGCCCAGAACAGGCCTGCTTTGCTCCTGCCACGCTCTTCTGCAGTTTTGCCTTGCGTCTTCTCGACCCAGCGGGTGAGCACCGGGCCCACATCGGATACGTCACTTTGTTTAAACGAGCTGGCGCATACCACTAGCGCATTCATTTCCTGATTATCGGTATAGCGCTCAAATAGATAGGCGACTTTGCCGCGCAGCAGGAGCTGAGATACTGGATTCTGCCCAGTCTGAGCAGCATCTTTTAGGGCGAGCAGTTTGAGGCGACCGCGATAGCCGGGGAAGTCGAGTAAATCGACCTGCTCCATCACGCTGTCTGGCGTAACCTCTGCCAGCGGGAAAATAAGCTCTGAGGTCAACGCCGCGAGTTCCGCTTGTGACAAGTGGGCGCTGCCGGTTTGTTGATTCTCTTTCCAAAAACGTATTTCGACAGGGCGATCCTGGCCTGAATCAAGACGATTCAGGCTGTCGACGTTCATTATGCTGCCATTATTGTGGTCGATAAGCGTTTCTAGCGGGGCAAACACCATTTTTGCGTGGTTGAGTTTTGCCAGCACATGGGCCAATGAACGGTATGTTTCAGTGAGTTCCGGTTGCTCTCCCCATAAAAGAGAAAAAAGGTCTGCACGCTCATGTGGATTAAGGATGGGGGCGATTTTAAGTACCTGAGGCCACCAGGCATGTTCAAGCTTTTCTACTGATTTTTTGAATGAAGAATTAAGGTAATCCCACAGTGCAACAACGTCCTCACTGCTGACGCCATTATTAACATCAGCCTGACCTGCACGCTGCAGGAAAGGACGCAGACGTTCTTCGATGTGGTTTTCATCAAGCTGATAATTCAGATGTTCATGGTTGAAGTCATTGAACCAGGTATTGGCGAGAATCTTTGCCAATTCGATTTCACTGAACAGACGCAAAGGAATTGGGAAGCCCTGCGGCGCTTCGGGCGCGTGCCGAGTAAAGCGGGTGACCAGCCCCGTCGCCTCTTTACCTCCGCCAACCGGATTGACCTCTTTAATAAAGTCCACCACCCTGGTGCCATAGCGAGCTTCCAATTCGCCATTGCTACCTGCGGCTAACGCCGAGATAAGATAAGACTTACCCGCTTGAGAAATGCCAAAGAAGCCAACAGTCATCGGCGTACCAGAGACCTGAGAGAGGCTGTTCGCCAGATTACGGGTACGCAGCAAATTAAGATTCAGTGGGTCAGCTTCCGTATCCAGGCGGCGAGACCCGGTGCGCACATTGCCCACCCATTCCAGAGCATCCTGACAACCTTGGGCGATAGCCGCCCATCCTTGTTGAAGAGTCTTTTGATCATTGTTCATTATTTTTTCACACTCCCGCTATCGAGCCAGTGTCGGCTGTCAATGAGTCCTGTATCGGGCATGGTATTGAGTTCCAGCTCGACATCTTTCTTGCCGAAAGACCGGTCGGTGTTGCTGCTGACATCAGCGATGGTTAGACGATCGCTGATCAGGCCTAATTTGCGTGCAGCCTTGCCTTTATCTATCGTGAGCCTGACTTGCAGATACGGAGATCCGCTGTCGAGGGATTTCGCTTTAGAGAAGTTTTCACGTCCAGATTCGCTGAATCGCAACGTGTATAAGGGAGATGCAGACCAGCGCTCCGCATCCAGCTGGCGATAACCTAATCGCAGGTCGCCACGCATCACAATGCTTGCTGTGGTTGCCTCGCCCTCATCATTCATCAACACCGGCAAGGAAATCTGCCCATCTTCAGATTTGATATGACGGTAGATAACGTCGGCATCGTGGATCAGGCTGTCCATATCAATGGTGCCAATATGGCGAATGGTGGAATACGGTTTCAGCGCTGAGATATGGAAATGGAAGTTGGGAATGCTGTGGTTTGCACACAACTGCGACAGCATCGCGCCAACCGAAGCGGTGCTTTTTGGATCGTGAATATGGCCGTTTTTATGGAAAGGATACCAAGTGCCGGTCTTGTAACCATGTAACGCCAGAATACGTCCTGGAGGTAAGGGCAGGTTGCGGCGGACAATTGCCTGAATCCCTGGCAGTTGCGACGGTCGGCCCGTTAACAGCAAGAGGTCACAGTGGTAACTGGACAGCACTTCGCACAGCGCAGTGAGCACTTTGTCAATGTTGAACTTGCCTGAGCACACATCACTGTGCATCTTCGTCAGTGCGATATTGAGGGTAATATCTGCAATTTTAAAGTCATCCTGGCCTCCCGCCTTTTTCACTTCACGGCGCACAAAGCTTTCAACCTCATCACTGATACTGCCCGCCGGCAATAATTCACTGACGCGCTGATTGATCAGCAGATGGGTCTGCTCATTCTGCGGATCATATTGCTCATAGCGGGCAAGGATGTGCAGCGCCAGGGGCACAAACAATTGCAAGCTCAGTTGCTGGCGCAGCACCGCTTCGGCGGCACTGATATTTTGTGAACCGCACAGCTGCGACATCAGCGTCTCAACCGAACGCACATTTGCTTCACGCAGCGACAACTCGAAAGCAGGCAACACGTAGGACTGAATAACGTCGAGCAAAATGTCATCCCCGGCAATTTTGAAGCTATCCCGGAATCGCTGGTGGGGGATGATATGCACGTTTGCGCCACTGCTGGACACGCCGTTACGATCCAGACGGTAATCGGTGATGACCAGATCTGTTGTGCCCCCGCCAATATCAATCGATGCAATGGTGAGGGTTTCCCGATCTTGGCGATCCGGGCGGCCAAGCGTATTGAAAAATACTTCCGGATGACCGGCAAAGTTCTGATTAATCTCTGTATACAGATACACCAGCTGGGCACAGGAAGCCTCATCCCACTCTACGCGGATTTTAGGCAGTGGAATTTTGATGTTGCCCTTGCTGTGGTCTTCACCCTCATCAAGATAAGGATCATTCTCACCCGTATGCCAGCGCAGAGATTTCCATACTAAACCTACGGCCTGACGCATTCTTTCATCAAGAATACAGCGCTCCGCCATCGGCATACCCGGTGGAACCGTCAGAATAATATGGCGAAGTTGACGAGGAAGACCGGCATGGCCTTCGCGAATACGCTGCTCAGGGCTGTTGATCTGGCTAATGGCTTGAGTCAACACCTCTGCCAGCATAAAGGTCATCAGCGAACTGCGGGAATAGCGTGGAGTGAATACCGGGATGCGATCCATCTCATCTTCAATGGTATGCAGGGCTTCGCCTTTTTCATTAATTAAATTGGCAAAGGGGGCGGCAGTGGCGAGAGGATTGGTCTCCTGCATTGAGCTGCCGTTAAAGCGCCAGCCCTGGCCATAAAATTTCTCATCCCACAGATAGCGTTTAGGGCTGGAAAGCCCTGTAGAACCTTCGCTCCCTCGCCGGCGTGAAGCTAAGCGACTGGCCTCACCCCCAATGCGGGCGATGGTTGGCCACTGGAAAGCATCGTGGCGACCGCTGCGTACGGAATAAAGATCTTTGCCAAAAAAGGCTTGGGCGAACTCCACCTTACTTTCAAACGGGTCGATATAGATATGTTCAGGTGCGCTCAGATCGCGCAGCTTCAGCACATAGTTGTGCATCAAGCCGGATCCTGATTGCCCGTGATCTTCAATCAAAATGCCGCAGGTACGAGAGTTACCTACATCGAGGATCATGTCGACCGGAATCGGTTTAATGGCGTTCACTTCCCGATTGGCGATCACTTTAAACTGGGGTATCTCGATAAAGGCTGTGGTTTGGGTTTGTAGGCCCTCAAGTGGCTCAGCCATCAGTGACAGCAGGTTAAGATAGTGCGCCAGCGGATACTGTTGGGCGATTTCATCCTCGCGCTCGTCAATATCCCGGCCTTTGCTGGCTTCGCCAAATACATCGATCAGCCAATCTTTGACCCAGTCTTGGGTCAAATACCAGTTGAGTGCATAAGTGGCAGTGGCTACTGCAAAGGTGGCACCTGCATTCACATCTTCATGATTAGGGCTGAGGTCCGCGGCCGATTGTTGTTTGGCCATGATGCGGGTATCAATCGCCAGCGTCATGCGGTGGCTGTGGCCATCCATATCAGGTTCTGGCAGTTTCACAATGCGAAAACGTGCCCAGTTCAGCGGCCCTTCCTGGTAAATATTGGGCAAGCTAAAACGGAACAAGGGAAGCGGCAACCAGACGCTGTCCAGCAGCTTCAGGCTCTGCTCAACAGGAATGTCGTATTGGCTTTTCGCTTTCTCAATTTTGTCTGGCGTCGGCTGATAGAAATAGTAATCGCGCTGTTCGTTGTAAATCAGACGTGTTAGCACGCCGTTGGCGAGTTTGACAAATTCACCCGTACCCGCAGTCTGGCGTTTAAGGGTTAAACCGAAATCCATAAACTGAATTCCGGAGTCTCCGACCAGAGTGACCTGGCGATCAAAAGAAACAATTTCAGGCAACATAATCTCTTCGTCCCTGTTTAAGAATGGGGTTGCAGCATACGAATGGGGAAGGTTTTATCCCCATCATTGTTACCGACACAATCGGTGTGGCCAGCAGTAGGCGATTTGCACTCTATGGTTGGGCCAATAAAGTTTGAGCCATCGCTGCAGGCCATTTGCTCAGGATTCTTAATGTTGAGTGCACCTTGTTGCACACTCCCTTTAGCCGCGCCGGTACAGATGACACCATTGGACTGACGGACGCTGACGGTGCCGTCGCCCTGTTTGAAGTTGTATTGCAGCTGCAACGGGCGACCAGTAAGTTTGTCCTGAATACCGCCGTTAACTCGCCATTGCCCATTAAGAAACTGTGCAGGGCCATCGGGTAAAGCAGCAGGAAGCGTCAGCGGTTCACCCTGCACGGGTTGGACTGGTGGCACGGTGTTAGGCGTGACCGCAGGGTTTTGCGGCGCACTGTTTTGTGTCTCTGGCATAACGGGTGCAGTCACCGCTGCTGAATCAGCTACTGGAACTCCGCTTGCGCCTGGCTGCGCCTGTGGCTCACTTGCATTTTCCGTTGAGGTTGGGGTGTCAGCCATCGTCGGCTCATTGGCAGTCTCTGTACCTGTACGATTCAGAGACTGATTAGCCTCGGCTGGATCCGCTACTGTCGCATTGTTTGCTGTGTTCAGCCCACCGGTATTGACAGGGATTTGGGTGCCGGTACTGGCTGAAGGATTGACCTCCACGTCTTGGCTATTGCCCACATTGCTGATCGGCTGGCTATGATGATTCTCACCGGATAATTTCGGCAGCCCCGGCAGGGAAAGCGAAGGAACGCAGCCACGCAGTAATCCCAGGATCAGCGCAAGAGATAGCAGGGCGACCAGAAGCCAGAGTAACCATCGCCAGTTCCATTTCCTGCGTCCGGTATGCGGCACGGTCTCGATGGAGTGGATAGGTGTCGATGCTGCTTGCGCCAGTGGCTGAGTGACGGGAGCACCGGTTTTTGGCGCGGGTACTGAGCTGGGTTGCAGCCAGTGCATCGGGTTACTCTGCTCGCCAGTTGGATGAACAAAGCCCCAGAAAGTGATCACCAGCACCCCATTAACCAGATAAAGAAACTCATCATCGGGAAAATTAACGACCGCTTTTAACAACTGGGCGAATACCCGCCGATCACCGCCTGCACCACTATTCTCAGCGTTCAGCATCTGCTCACTTAAGGCCTGTACCGCCATCTGGAATTCGCTGAATTGCTGTCGCGCAGAAGCTCGCTCGCTTTCCGTTGCAACACTCCAGGGGATGACATCGCCTGCAAAGCTGCTGTACCAATCAGTACGATCGCCATCCTGTTCATTTTGCGGGATGGCAAGGTGTCGTGCCAAATCGCGCCCGGCATCAAGACGGTAAATAGCTTCACGGAGTTGAAAGGCCATCTTAAACACCGGATAGCCGGTCTCACCCAGCGCCTTAAACAAAGAGTTTTTTCCGGTACGTAATAGTGGTCCCTGAATCGAATTTCGCATTGTCTAAACCTTGTAAGGCTGTTATTTAACGCAAGTCAGATGAAGGTGGCTAATTCTTGCTGGCACCAGGCGTCCATTCAAAGTTCCAGCCATAGTGCTTAGCCAGTGACTCCCGGTTTGGGAAGAAGCTGTTAAGCCGCTCAACCTTGATGTCACCATCAACGTTCTTTAATCGTGCGATTGCCGCAACATCATTGCGTTCACCGCTATTAATCAAAGTGGAACTGATCGGCGGCTGGTTCGGAACAGAGAGCGTGATCGTGGCATCAAGCCCCTTCCAGTTATTCGCGCCGCCGTAAATGAAGCTGTATATCAGTACTTCATCAATCTCCTGCCATTGGCCGCCGTTAATGAATAGCCATTCGCCATCTTTGTTGCCTGCGTCGCGAAGATCTTTTTGCAATAGCATGAAGGGAGCTTTTTCATAATCACCTGAGTATTTACTGAGTGCCTCAACGCCACTGTTCCTGCCGTTTTTCAACTTAACAAACGCGGCAATATCCAGATCTACCGGTTGCTCATTCTGGCCTTGTTGCCAGGCCAGATTGACTTTGATGCGGCCGAAGTCGTTTCTTTTGGCGAGGTTTACGCTTGGATTATCCTGCGTTAACAGGGTCTTTTTCGGCGAGGCGTCCTTAACCGCAGCTGGCGTTTTGCTCTGTGCGGGCAGGGCTGCATCTGGAAGGGAGGAGGCACGGAACCACCACCCTACGAAAGTAAGCAACAGCAGCAACAATCCCAATAGCAACCAAGGCAGAAATCGTCGCTGCCTCGGTGTTGATACCACCTCAGTAAGGGGAGTCTGTTCCGGGATGGCCCAGTTAATTAATACCGGCTCACCACTGACGCCATAACAGTCCAGAGCCTGTGAATGGGTAAGCAGCGTTTGCAATGCCTGGGCCGCTTTGCTTTCCTCCCGGGCGGTAAGTTGACCAATTAGACCTGCAATTGTGTCCTGATACTGCTGACGCTTACGCTGAATCTCGATTTGTTCAGCGTCGCTGAGTGCTGACAGCGGAGTGGCAAGACCTTGTCGCGCTGTCCACCACTCCAGATTCCCTTCTGCACTTCGACGTGTGGTGGCATAAAGCAGCGCAAGGGAAGTCGGAAGATAACGGTGAATAATCGCAACCGTTTCTTCATAGATGGCGAGGGTGGAATCATCAATTAGCGCTGATCTTGTTAATCGTTGCATAGCCCAGATTCATGTTTGTTGTTATTAGCATCAGATGCTGATTGGTCATGTGGCGAGCATAAAGTGCCGCCACCCTGGCGACGCATTATTGAAGTGCGTTAGCTTGCTCAAGCGCTGCAACTCTGGCTTTGGCAGCAGCGATTTCCTTCTCAATCTGGGCAACTTCACTGGCGCTATTAGCCTGCTGAGACTGACTTTGCAACGCTTCCAACTGCTTAATTTCTTGCTGGCGCAGCTGGTTGTTTGCCTTGCCCGACTTGAGCTTTTTCAGCGTCTGGGCCAAATCAGATCGCGCCGCTTTCAACCTGGTTTGTTCATTAGCCAGTTTCTGACTAGAGGCTTGCTCCCTGGATTGGGTATCCGCAAAATTTTGTTGGGCGATTTTATTGTCGCGTTGACTTTGCAGTACATGGCGCTCTTGCTCGTCGACTTTCTGACGATAGCCGCCGGAAGTAGTACAACTCAACTTGGTAATAAAACCAGGATCCTGAGCGTGTAAATCGCAGTCCTGAGGGGATGTGGCACATCCGGCAAGTAATAGCGAAGCGACTAAGACATAAATTCTCATAAAGGCGTCCATGAGTTGATAGGGCTGATTTAAAATTGTTCAGCAATAAAATTAAACAGGGCCGACAATAATGTCGGCCCGTCATTATCAACCTAATGAAATAGCTTGGCGTTGGCTGTATAAACCATTCGCTTCAGATTCCAATGCGGTAATTTGGCCACTGAGCTCGCTATACTCTACGTTCAGTTTTTTCAGTTTGTCTTTATCCGCCGGTGTGCTGGTGGCTTGTCCCTGCAGCGCGACCTTATACGCAGCGCTTTTTTCATTCATATTTTTAATTTTTTCTTTCATGACGCTGATATTGGCATCAACTTGCGACAATTCTTTTTTTGCGCTGGCTTTATCAAAGCCTGCTTTGTCTTTCTGTATGCTAATTTTGGTTAATGTGGCATGGTTATCACTGATAACCGCCTTCATGGCCGCGGTTGTTGTCGCTATATCAGCAGTGTCTTTATTAATGTCTTTATCCATCGCTTGCAGACGATCGGCGGTGGTGGCGTAATCTTTTTTCAGATTGTCTATGTAGTAGTTTGTCGCAACCCCTGCAGCACATCCGGCAGCGCCACCTACTGCAGCCCCTACCAATGCTTTCTTGCTATTTCCAGCCAGAGCTCCCGTCAAAGCACCAAGGCCTGCACCCGCTAGAGCTCCCATGCCGCAGCCCTGGGCGGCTGAACTGCTAAATAATTGGGATTGTTCACCACTGGTCAGTCGTGGATCTGGTTTGGTGCTTGATAAGAGAGAGCTCCCAGTGTTAGCACAACCACCAAGCAGAAGGGAAAAAGAAACAAGGAGACAGGTTGTGCTACGTTTAAACTTATTCAACATCTTTTTATCCTTAAATGATCGAATGGATCAGCGCTGAAAGAGTGTGCTGTCCATAGACACTATTACTGTAAAATTTAAAAATCAGGGTTTGGCTGTGATCTATCAAGCGCAAATCCAGGGCTATAAATCCTGCAAGTCCAGATAAACTCATATACTTGAGTTTTCACTTATCTCTGAATGTACAAAGCATACATTGCATCTAATGATGGATAAGTTTGGGAAGATTATCGGCGTTTGTGTTAAGAACTTTAGTGCCTGACAATAAATAATAATGTTGTTTTTTCCACCAATACATAAGGCTCTATCTTATTCACCTGATGAGGTTTCAGAGGTTTATACATGGTTGCCATGTCCACCTTTGAATTCTTATTTCATTAACGAAGAAACAGGTTAATCTTGTGAACGACAGAAATGGTGCAATCTCAGGCTAATATGCCTAAAGAAACGGGGCATTCGTAAACCATGAAACCTTAAGGAGATCGCAGATCTTTATTAAATCATTTGCAGAGGCTTCTTTTATTTTACGGTTGTCGATATGATTTTAATACGTAATTTAAAAATACAAATATTTCAGGGTCTATTCATGCTTGGAATTTCTTCGCGAGTTTAATGAAATTAACCTAATATGATTTATATTCTATAGGCTGCACGTCATGGATGAAATAATATATTTCAGTACAACTAAAATAGACTATTTTCCGCATGTTTTACTTAATATAGAGTTCAATGCAGCATCAAACGCCTTAATGTTATGGTTTTATGGATAGATATTTGGGTGTCAAATCTCTGATTGTCCTCGTGAGACTGAGGAAATGATGATAAGGCTGTCTTACTACCCAAAACTTATTGCAGCGAAGAGTTAGCAACGCCCGCTCTTGGCACAAAGCAGTATTACACGAGCGCATGGTCCGCTATGAGCGAAGAGCAGGCATCAGATATGTGACTAATAGCTATTCGGATGTGTCTGTATAGACCGTGATGATTCATTTGGATTCCCTAACGCCCTTTACGGCCAGCCGGTTTTTCCAGATATCCGGGTCACGAACTGGATTCAGCATCCAGCCTCATAAGAAGTTCGTCATAAAAAACGCCATCAACGCATAATGCAGCGGTATCGGTTGCCCATTCTCTGAATCCAAAAGATCGATAGAGAATCTGGGCTGCATGATTTGTTGTCATCACTGAAAGTTTTATTGTTTTAGCTCCGCTGGCAGCTTTTATTGCCGCTGCCATAAGCGATTTCGAAAGTCCCGTGCCTCTCATCTCAGCGCGCACATACATTCCCCAAATAGTGGCAACATGACGAAGCTTTGGTGCGGTATTGCTACTAACGCCTATCATCCCTTGTAATGTATTTTGAAGATCGAATCCTCCAAATACCTTTTCCACACGCAACTTTTCAGCAAAAAACTCTGCAGATTTCTGTTTCCAGTCTTCATAGGAGGCACCAAAGGCAGCTGGATGAAGTCGCAAAGCCTCAAGTCTTATTCTTATGAAATCGTCAAGGTCACTGTCGTTAATGCGGCGCACTGTAAATGCTTTCATCCTGAGCTCCTTGCTGTCGCAAATTTTTCAAAGCCTTAAGTATATTGAATTACCTTAACTTCTGACTCACGAACTGAAGAAACACAGATGTAAACAGAATCAAGCCAGATGAGATATGTTATCTCATGAAAAACTATCTTTTCTCGGGAGCGACAGATGCCGGATTACATTTTTTTTAGAAAGGGTGAACAAATTGCTGTGCTGGAAAGATCAGAAGCCGAGAAAGCCCCTCTGCTGACCGATCAGGGTTATGAAAAGCAGTATGAAGAGATCGATGCCCCAAATGCTGAGCATGCTCTTGCACGCTATGCTGACATACGCAAAGAAGAACGCACAACTGAACATGCTTTTATAACGGGCACAGTATTCAGCACAATTGTGACAGCAATCCTAAGATAAGCCGGCTGAAGGGCGGTTTTTACTCATCTGATAATGTCCGCTTTTGGCACAAAGCAGACAGGCACACGGTCAAGTCGGCTGTGAGCAAAAAGCAGACGCACAAAATGTGGATTAATCTAGATAAAATTTTGATGTTATCGCGGACTGTATCAAACGTTTTTCCCGGGAAGGGAGGGCGCTTCTTCATCACGGCTCTGTACGACTGAGCCGGAATGGCGTCGCCAGATCACCACGGAAATCGCCGTAATGAACAGGGTCAGGATAGCGGAAACAAGCAGCGTGCCGGGTATACCGTACCGCTCCAGCAGCATGGCATACGCAGACGGGGCAAGCGCCGCGAGAAAAAATCCTGGTGACAGCAGTACGCCTGTTTTGCGGGCGTACTGCTGTGGATCAAACAGCACAAGAGGAAGTACGGCCTTCACAACCGTGCACAGTCCGTTCACGGCCCCATAGCCCAGGACGAAGAGGGCTGTAGCCACAGGCGTAACGCACCCCGCAAGGCCGGCCAGAAAGCAGAGTGGCAGCAGGACACCGATAATAAGGTTTAGGCGTAGCGCGGAGAGGCGAGCGCCGGAGGCCACATCCAGCAGGCGGGCACTCACCTGTCCCACGCCCCAAAGCATGCCAGCCAAAGCAGGCAAGCCATAAGCGGCCAGTATCCGGGGAAAATGCGTGGACACGCCCGTGGAGACAAAGCTGAGCAGCGCAATCAGGGCGGCATACCACAGGCCACTGATGAAACCTTTTCGATCTTCTGCCGTCCCGGTCGCCGGAAGACCGGACCGACCAACCATGGGAGGGTTTACCCGACGGCCTGCCGGAACGGCGGTCAGAAAAAGCAGGCCCACCAGACCCGCACAGCCGTAAACGAGTAAGGCATGCCGCCAGTTGGTAATGTGCAGCAGGGCAGCGCCAGCAGTCCAGAACACGGCTGACGCAAGACCGCCCAGTAGAGTAACCAGAGAGACTGCTCTGCGGGCCCCTGCGCCTGCGGTTTCCACAATCAGGGCAAACGCAGCGTCATACAGGGCAAGTCGCATGCCGACTCCCGTCAGGACCCAGACCGCAACCCATGCCGCTGTGGAATGAGTAATCGCCATCAGAAAACACCCGATGGTTATGGCGAAGGTTCCCGCCATCATCATCATGCGTCCGCCGGTTCGAGCCATAACGGAACCGGTCAGCGGCGAAACCAGCCCCATAACCAGTATGGCAACGGTCAGGCCAGAGAATGTCACCACGGGAGACCATCCCGTCTCCGCCATGATGGCGGTTCCGAAAACGCCCGGCATGTAGAACGTAATACCCCAGTTGATAAGCTGCGTCATGCCGATGCAGAAAATGCTGCGCCCTGTCAGATGTCCATGTGTCAATCTGTGCTCTCCGCAAGCGTGGTGTCGCCCAGCCCGAGCGTGCGCTGCAGGATGACCGTATCGAGCCAGCGTCCGTGCTTGAATCCTACCGATCTGAGTGTACCGGTGATGCTGAAGCCTGCGGCGCGATGCAGGGCAAGGGAGGCAGTATTTTCGCTGTTACCCACCACGGCCACGAGCTGGCGGAAGCCACGGGCTTCTGCCCAAGCTATCGCTCGGGATAACAGCATTTTGCCGGTGCCCCGCCCCTGACACGTGGCGTCAATATAGACGGAGTCTTCCAGGGTAAACCGGTAGGCGCGCCGTTCCCGGTAAAAAGACAGGTAGCAGTATCCCCGCACTTGCCCTTCATCAACCGCCACAAACCAGGGCAGTCCTGCTGAACGCACCTTTTTCAGGCGGGCTGCCATTTCAGCCGCATCCGGCGGTTCGGTTTCAAAAGTGGCGGTGCCATGTAATACGTGGTAAGCATAAATCTGCTGGATAGCAGGAATATGTCTTTCATCTGCTTCAGTTATTTCCATCGGTATGGCTCTTTTTCCGGTCAGAAACAAAGACTAACCCGGATGAATAATTTCAGACAGGCCGCGTGACTTATCAGCGGTATAAGGAAAACTTTGGCATGGCAAACCTGAACCTTGATCACCTTGCTACTTTCAGGATGGTCATCAGCCGGGGCAGTTTCTCCGGAGCGGCAGAAGCGCTCGGGCTATCACAGCCGGCTGTCAGCCTGCAGATAAGACAGCTGGAGCAGGCGCTTCATGTCCGGCTTATTGAGCGAACCAGCCGGGGGATAAGGCCCACTCCTGCCGGGCTGACTTTTTCTGAGCACTGTATGAAAATTGATTCCGTGGTAAATACAGCCATTGAATCGGTGTCTCTGCATTCAGACGAGATAACCGGCACCGTTACTGTCGGCACGGGTGCAACGGCCTGTATTCATCTTCTGCCTCCCTTACTGCAACAGCTGCGACAGGCACATCCTCTGCTGAAAGTGGACGTACGCACAGGCAATACTTCCGATATTGTCCGGAGCGTGGAGGAGAATCGTATAGACATTGGACTTGTAACACTTCCAGCAGCCGGCAAATGCCTGAGCGTAAGCCCGCTGGGTACTGATGAGTTTGTTGTCATCATGGAAAAGGATGCATCAGAGCAGAGCGCGAACCCCCTGTCTCCCGACGCCCTTTTGTCACTGCCGCTGATTATATTTGAACCCGGAAGCGGGACACGCGCCTTGATCGACGAATGGTTCCGGTATGCCGGGCATACTGCCAGCCCCATGATGGAGCTTGGCAGCATTGAAGCCATTAAAAGGATGGTACGTTCCGGTCTGGGCTACAGCATCGTTCCCCGCATGTCCGTTGCGAGTATTGAAGAAAGGCAGGGTCTCAGTCTTTACTCTGTGACGCCCTCGCTTCATCGGACTTTGGGGACAGTAATGCGGGAGGATCGGATTGTCAGCAGGGGCATAAGTGAAGTGCTGAAAAGACTAAACGGCAGTTTTGCAAAAGAGGAAAGCAGATAAATATCAATTATCGTCAGCCCAGGTCCTGTTAATACAGAGTCACTCAGAGCCGCCTTTGGAGAAAATGCCAAAGAAGAGCTTGCTTTCTTACTTCAAAAAGCTCGCCGGGGCGCATTATACCGTTATACCGCGGACGACGTTCTGCTGTTCTGAACATGACTTCAAAAAATACCCCCTTTCAGGAGAACCGGAAACATATGCGAACCCGGGTTCACCGAAGTGCATGCCGGCAACACATAAATTTTGACGAGCGGCCTGTTCAAGAATGGTTTTTCTTGTTTTCTCTGCCTGGGCTGGATCACAGTCAAATGAAATTGAAACTTCAGGCCGGGCTGACTGAATATGCGGATAATGCACAATGTCACCCCAGATCAGCAGGCTTTCATCGCATGAATTTATCAGAAACCCAGTGTGTCCAGGCGTATGCCCCGGCAGACTTACAGCCTTGATCCCCTCACTGATTTCTGCTTCATCAGTAAAACGCAGCACAGGGCCATAAGCTTCCAGCGTGCGACGAACCAGCGACCCGGTCATCTGTATGCGCTCACCCATGAGTTTCAGCTTATTTTCATCCTGCCAGAATGCTGCTTCATCACGACTCAGGAAAAGTTTCGCGTTTCTGTATGCAGGCTGACCATGCTCATTCAGCAAACCGCCGATGTGGTCTGGATGTCCGTGAGTCAGAAGCACGGTATCTATATCGTCTGGATTAACGCCTTCAGAGAAAAGGTTTTTTTTAAATTCGCCACCTGCATAATTCAGTCCTCCCATCCCGGAATCCACCAGTATGACGCGTCCCTGTCCGCGTATGAGGTAGCAGTAAATATGAATATCATCGGGAGCTGTTACTCCTGATTTCTCCTGAATTTTTCCTGCTTCGGTTAAATCAATTCCTGACAGTAAACCCAGGCTGGCTTTCATTCGTCCGTCGCTTATTGCGGTTATCGAGTAATGGCCAATTTTTTGCGAAAGAAAAGGTGACGTATCCATGCTGTCCTCGCTTAATGAAAATAAAATTATAATTTGCAGCTTCATTCGGTCCGTGATGTTTAAACCAGCCAGTAACAGTCGCTGGCAAGTCAGTGTTACGGTCACGGCCTAAAGATATTGAAGTTAAATGCCTGATGAGACTATGATAATTTTCGACTCAGTTGAGACCAAAATTGTTGTGGACATAAAATTACTGCGTTCTTTTGCCACCGTTGCCTTATTCGAACATGTCGGACAGGCAGCAGAAAGGCTTCATATTTCTCAATCTCCACTCAGCAGACAGATCCAGCAGCTTGAAAGTGAATTAGGTATTACGCTCTTTCATCGTGATAAAAAGCGGTTAAAGCTAACTGAAGAGGGAAGAAAATTTCTTAATGAGGTAACGCCTTTTTTACAACATCACGATCGCCTGAAAGATTACGGCCGGCATCTTTCGCATGATTACGCAGGGCGACTGGATATAGGCTATGTAGAAGCGGCACTCCATTCCCGGCTTCTTCCTGAGGCAATTGCACGGCTTGGTATGCGGCATGAAGCGGATATCCGCCTACATGCTATGCGTTCAAAGCAACAGATTGAACTTCTGAGGGAAAGAGCCATTGATCTGGCCCTGCTGCATACGCCACCTGATGCTAACGGCATGTTCCGTCAGGAAAAAGTCCTGACGGAACCTGTGATACTGGCTATGCCTAGAGAAAGAATGCTACCAGCTCCCGGCCCTGATGATCTCAATGGCCAGCCGTGGATAGCAGATCAGGAAAACCTGAATCCTACGGCGCGGGCGCGATTGCTCGCCGCATGTCGGAAAGGCGGTTTCCGCCCCAATATCTGTCTGGAAGTCAGCGGGCCACTGGCTGCGCTAGCCTGTGTGGAGGCCGGGTTGGGTTTCACATTCATACAGAAAAGCCTTGCGCGGATTGTTCCGGATAATGTCGCTCTGGTATCTCTCCCCTGGCTGCCGCTTGAAATCACCCTTTTTGCCGTATGGTGGAAAGAGGAAACAAGACCGCTGACAAAACGTTTTCTGGCAACGCTGGGGCTGTACTGATGTAATAATTTGATGTCCGGACGCATATATGCAACGAAATGACAATTTTTGTGTTCCTGATAGGTAATCAAACGACCTTTGCCAATTCATTACAATAAAAATCTGACCGGGAAGTTTGCTGTTATATCTAACATTCAGGAGCATGTATTCACCGTTTCGCTTCTTACTCTACCCGCGCGCTTTTTCTCTGTGAGGCTTCTTCCTACTTTCATTTTATCGGGTCAACGATTTTCCATTGCTGGTGGTACACAGCAGTTACACTGGTTGCTGATGATTCAGAACCAGTGGAGGGGAAGTCTGAATGGCCCCCTCTGGCTTCCCGGCAAGCCGAATTATCAGCGCGATAGCCTAACCGGCAGAGTCGCCAGGTTCTGCCGAACCGCCGGAAGCCAGTTTGCTCAGGCATTCACCTTGGTTCCAGATGATTAACGTTGAGATTGAAAACGGAGTTATGGCCATGAGTAATGCACTTGTACCTGAGTTTTCTGTATCAGATTGGCGCAATTCGAAAAGATTCTACTGCCAAATTCTGGGCTTCGAATGTGTATATGAGCGCGCTGAAGAAGGCTTTTGTTACCTGAAACTGGGGGAAGCTGAACTCATGATCGACCAGATAGGAGAAGGCCGGACATTTGAAGGAGGGCATCAGCCGACTGGTTACCCGTTCGGAAAAGGGGTGAATGTTCAGATTTTGGTTCCCTCAATTACTCCCCTGATAAACTCATTGTCCCAGCATGGCGTTGGTCTTTTTCTTCCTGTTGAGGACCGCTGGTATCGTGTTGAGGCAGTGGAAAGCGGAAACCGTCAGTTTATTGTTGCCGATCCTGATGGATACTTACTACGGTTTTATCAACATCTTGGAACACGTAAAGTCAAAAATTCCGAGCCGGATACTCCCCATCGATAGTTCGGCCATCACATTAGTTAATTAACCGCCTTTCTAACTCCCCCTTTTGTCCACTTCCGGCACAGAACAGACATTTACGCGGGGCAAGGTCCGCTATGAGCGAGAAGCGGACGTTCGTCATTCAACGTAGCGAGATTCCATTGCGTGCTACCGTCTGTATTCATAGGCGCTCAGTAGGTAATATCCGACTCCCAGAATGGATCATAAAGTGGCAAGTTGTGGCCCAGAAAGAAGCCGGCGTTCTTTTCGTCCCTCTTCAGAACAGATGGCAGAGTTCAGCCATGAAATGATCGCTTTAAGTGCAGCACATACCTTCACCTGCCGGGTAAGTTCGGATTGATATATTGTCCGGCATTTTAAATCAGACTGCATCTTCAGGAATGGTGACGAATGATGGTCGACCTGGTCATGGGAATTAAAGCCGCTGGGCCTGTAATACTGTTTGTGAAAAATCCTCAGCAGCCCATTCGATAAAGGCTGCTGGTTCAGCCTGTACTGATGCCTTAACCTTGCTGCTATTGAATGGTCGGACCGGTAGCGTTTCAAATTCTTAGTGAGATTCTTAATACCGGCTTTCTGCCACCTGCCGTTGTTGTAAGGAGATGAAATGCAGTATGTCAATCTCGGACGAAGTGGGCTCAGGGTGTCTCGGCTCTGCCTTGGCTGCATGAGCTATGGCGAGCCTGAGCGGCTTCCTCAGCCTTGGTCGCTGGATGAAAAATCTTCGCGTCCTTTTTTCCGAGAGGCCCTTGAAGCCGGAATTAATTTTTTTGATACGGCCAATATTTATTCAGGTGGCAGTTCTGAAGAAATTGTGGGGCGGGCGCTCAGAGAAATGGCCAGTCGTGATGAAATCGTCGTCGCTACCAAAGCTTTTTTACCGTGGCGAAACTCACTAAATACTGGTTTTTTGTCCCGTAAGGCGTTATTTCAGTCGATTGATGACAGCCTGACACGGCTCGGAATGGACTATGTGGACCTGTATCAGATACACCGTTTCGATCATCACACCCCCGTTGAAGAGACCATGTGAGCCTGAACACGTGACCAGTAGCCGCATCGACGAACAGCCGATTGTTGTGCCGGTCAAACACGACACCTTCAATCCCGCAGGCCGCCACCGTATTAGCCTACCATCGGCAGGCATCCCAGACCCCTGCTGGTAAACCTTAGTGGCCAGAACGATACGGTCACACCGCCCGCCCTTTTCAAGCCAGCGACCGATAATCTCCTCGGACAGACCCGAGCCTTGTTTGATATCGGGTGATTGCTCCGTGCCATAAACGTCGGCTGTATCAATGAAATTTATACCCGCCTCAAGTGCTTCGTCCAGGATACGAAAACTCGTCGTCTCGTCGGTGACGTCTCCGAAATTCATGGTACCCAGGCAAAGACGGCTGACTTTCAGGCCCGTGCGGCCAAGATGCGTATAGTTCATAGACTGCTCCGTTATGTGAATGCGCCGATCCGGAAAATGCTTTCTGGTCAGGGCGCATATTTTCAAGAATAACGAAGCATATAGTTCTCAGTTAGCGGGTCAGGCTGGACTGACTTGTGAAAAAAATTCAGCAACAGATAGCGGTCATCGGGCTACGACCTATATTATGGCAGTTTCAATAGTCAGCCCTGTGAGGCATCTGTCAACGGGCGGGAACGGACGGCGATAAACAGCATCTACAAGCAGGCCGACCCGACCTCTTCAGACAAGGGGAATCTATTCTTTATGCAAACAAGCAGAGCTGATGTTGCCGATTTGATTTATTTTCTGGCCATCGCACGTCATCGCAGTTTTAGTCGCGCGGCCGTTGAGATAGGCGTAAGTGCATCGGCGCTGAGCCATGCCCTGAAGGGGTTGGAAACCCGACTCGGCGTTCGCCTGTTTAATCGCACGACCAAGAGCGTAACGCTTACGGCGGCCGGTGACGCTTTGGCTCAGTCTGTTCTTGAACCTTTCGAGGCTATCGGGGGCGCGCTTGAATCGCTCAACCGGTTTCGGGACACCCCGAGCGGCCGTATCCGTATCAATGCGGCCGTCGAGGCGGCAAATCTTCTGCTGGCTCCTGTCATGCCGGCTTTTATGGATCGCTATCCTGATGTTGAAATCGATATTGTAGCCAGCAATCGCTTGGTTGATGTGACCGATGCAGGTTTCGATGCGGGTATCCGTTATGGCGGAACTGTCCCGGAAGATATGGTCGCCCGGCGTCTGTCTGCCGATATCCGATGGGTGATTGCTGCATCACCCGATTACCTGGAGCGTTACGGAACGCCCGGACATCCCGAAGACCTGTTAAATCACCGCTGCGTCAGCAACCGTCTTGGCGATGACAGGATTTACCGCTGGGAACTTGAGCGAGCCGGCGAGACGTTCCAGATCACCGTGCCGACTTCAGTTACGGTCAATCAGGCGGAGACCGGCCTCGTTGCCGTTTTGGGCGGGGCAGGACTGATGTACTTTCCGGAGCCACTTGTTGCGCCTTACGTAAGAGACGGACGGCTTATACTGGTTCTTACGGAATGGTCTCCGCTGGAGGATGGCTTTCATATCTACTATTCAAGCCGACGACAGTTGCCGACCGGACTTCGCCTGCTGATTGAATTTATCCGAGAAGCCCGACCTCTGGGGTTGTAACATTGATCCGCTGCGGCATTCTGCCTCACCGGTTCGCAGCACCGCGCGTCCCGATGTGTCATCACGTTGCGCTGGTTCGTAAAGAATTCTGGTTAGTTATGTGTTCAATTAATTTGATGCAGTTAACGGGAGTCTGAATGCTGGAAATGGACTGTGGCCTGATTATTATCAGCTGAAGGTTTAATTTGATGAAAGAAAATCCGGGGAAGCAATGGAAATTATCACAGCATCCCTCGGCTGGTGCAAACAAGCTCGGGATAATGATTTTAAAAAGAGCAGCCACCGTTCAGTTTTTCCAGAGGGTAGCCGGGCCTGGTTAACTCAATGTGAGACTTACGCATCTCAGTATTAATGAGAGCTTATTTGCTTATTCACCTATAGTCAGCCTGAAAATAGTATCGTTAAAACAGTGAAACTCACTCACGTTATGAGATGTATGATAAAGCTGACTGCGTTATTGGTAATTTTAACCACCTGTTTTATTGAGTAAAAAATCAATCAGCGACTTAACTCTGTTAGTTTTCCCCGCACTTTTTAAGTAATAAAGATACACAGGCGGATACGTTTTCCAGTAAGACTCCATTACCGGGATGAAATTTTTATTATCAGGCTGCAACTGGTAAACGGGTTCAAACAACCTTCCGATACCCAGGCCGTTACGTATTCCGTCAGCCATAACCTCAATGTCATTACTGATTAGCTGCCCCGGCATGTCTACTGTTAACTGCTCGCCTTTGTCTTCCAGTATCAATGGGAGAATACGGTTGTTTGTAATGAATCTGTAGCCAATAAGCCTGTGCTTGTGCAAATCAACAGGTGAGGCCGGCATGCCAAATTTCTCAAGATAGGCTGCCGAAGCATACAGTCCTTCGCGAAAAGGTTTCATCAGCTGGCGGGCAACCACGCCTCCTTCAAGGATATCGCCGAACCGGATACCTAAATCAAACCTGTCATCAATAATATTGACCGTCCCGTCATAAACGGAAATCTCCAACTGAATTGCCGGATAACGCTGGCAAAATTCTGCCATACAGGGTTTGAGGAGAAGCAGATAAGCGAATCGTGAAAGGGTAATTCTGACCAGCCCTGAAGGTTCCTGACTCTGGTCTCTGATATCCTCAAGCGCTTTTTCCAGTGAGTCTACGGCGACGGATGTCTGCTGGAGTAATTGTTGACCTGCATCAGTCAGTTCAATACGGCGGGTAGTGCGGACAAACAAGGGATGACCAGTATGCTGTTCAAGAAGCTTTAATGCCTTACTCACTGAAGGCGGAGTGATTTGCAGTTTCCTGGCAGCCGCAGAAATACTGCCTTCCCGCGCAATACACTGGAAAATCCGGATCTGGTTATAAATTACGTTATTCATTACGTCATCCTGATCTCACTGCACTGCTGATTATTAGCCTAAAGCTAAAAGTCCTTAAACTATTAATGCTCTAAAAAACATAATTAACGCTGTTTATACTGTCTGTCTGTTAAATAAACCAGCGTTATACATTCATCATGCAAAACGTACTTATCATCTCGGGACATCCGAATCTCAGTGGGTCCATTGGTAGCGCGACTATTCTCGATGAAGTTGCCCGTGTCCTCCCGGATGTTGCTATCCGCCGTCTGGATGATTTGTATCCTGACTGTGAGATTAATGTTGCAGCAGAACAGGCGGCATTACTCAAAGCCGATGTCATTGTGTGGCAGTTCCCTTTTTCTTGGTATTCATTACCGGGGATAATGAAACTGTGGCTCGATCGGGTCTTCGTGCACGGTTTCGCGCATGGCTCAGCAGCCAAACTGGGCGGTAAGAAATTTATTCTCTCCTTTACGACCGGTGCACCGCAGGCGCTTTATTCCTCTCATGGTTTATTCGGCCATACCCTTGAAGATTATCTGATGCAGTTCGAAACCATTGCTGCGTTGTGCAATCTGGATTTACAGAAACCGGTTTATACCTGCGGACTCAGCTATGCCGATCGTAGTGAAGCTAAGATCGCGGCGCAGAAGGCGATGGCTAAAGAACATGCCTCACGCCTGATTGCTGCACTTAAAATTTCAGCGCCTGCACTGAAAATGGTGGGATAAAAGAACGGGCAGGGGTCATTATCGCCAGAACTGAACGTCGTGCAGAACTGATGAGTATCCTGTGTGAAGACGCTTTTTACCCGAATCTAGCCAGGTACGAGACTCGTGAATTTAAACCGAAAATGATGGCGGGAAACTGGCAGAACCTACAGAGCAGATAATAGAGAAAGGTATAAGCACAAAAGCAGAGGTGTGCCGAAGATGAGGAACGGTGTATGAGCTGGAACCACGAACTTTTGCTAAAGATCAATACTGCAGATGATCTGAAAATCGCCCCCTATCACCCTGATATGCAAACCACCGGTACGCCGACCTGGATTTGGGAAGTGGTCGTGGAAAACCGATTGTTTGTACGGGCTTACACTGGAATAAGGTCAAAGTGGTATCAGGCCGCGCTTAGTCAGAAGGCGGGCATGATCCATGCGGCTGGCCATGTACTGCATGTGAAGTTTACTCCCATCGACGAGGCCGGATTGAATCAAAAAATTGACGAAGCTTACCGCCATAAATATGCGCAAAGCAGTTTTATGACGTCCATGTTAGTCAGGCATGCAAGAAACGCCACGGTGGAAATCCTTCCACAGTAACGTTCAGCAGAGGAGCCATGATGCAATATATCCGACTCGGTAGCAGTGACCTTAACGTATCCCGCATCTGTATGGGGTGTATGGGTTTTGGTGACCCGACTAAGGGGCAGCACAGCTGGACGCTCGGTGAAACAGAAAGCCGTGAAATCATTCGCCATGGGCTGGAACAGGGCATTAATTTTTACGATACGGCTATAGCCTATCAGCTGGGCTCCAGTGAACGTTATGTCGGAAGGGCGCTGCGTGAAATGGCAAAGCGCGATGAGGTTGTGGTCGCCACAAAATTTCTTCCGCGTACAGCACAGCAGCTTGCCGATGGTGTGAGCGGAAGGCGAGCTATCACACTATCCCTCGACCAGAGCCTGCACAATCTTGGCATGGATTACATCGATCTCTACATCTGCCATATCTGGGACTACAACACGCCAGTTTTAGAAATAATGGAAGCGCTTCATCATGCGATCCGGGCGGGAAAAGTCAGGGCAATCGGCATATCCAACTGTCACGCATGGCAACTAGCCAAAGCAAACGCTCTAGCCGAGCGTGAAGGTCTGACGCCTTTTGTTTCAGTTCAGAGTCACTACAACCTGATCATGCGTGAGGATGAACGTGAATTATTTGGTTTATGTGCTGAAGATAACATTGCTTTGACTCCGTACAGTGCTCTGGCCAGCGGACGCCTTTCCCGACCCGGTGAGATACAGACCCGTCGAGCACAGGAAGATGACTATGCAAAAGGAAAATACGATAAAACGGCGCATCAGGACCAGATTATTATCAACTGTGTGGCTGAGCTTGCCGGGCAGTACCAAGTTTCAATGACTGAAGTATCGCTCGCCTGGCTGTTAACAAAAGTCTCAGCGCCAGTCGTCGGCGCAACGAAAAGGCACCATGTTGACGGGGCGGTAAAAGCAGTGGATTTGCAATTGAATGACGATGAGATTCTTTATCTGGAAGAGTGTTATCAGCCACATGCACTGTCCGGAATCATGGCGCAGAACACTCCACAGACAAAGGACCAGACACAGGTCTGGACACGCTAATTTCATTCAGCCGGATCGTAATCGGAATCCTAATTTCTGACCAATAAAAGTGAGAATGAGACATGGTAAAAAAATTGATACTGGCTTCTCTGTTTACAGCCTCTCTGGCAACGCAAGCTTTTGCCGACACACCAGCCTATTATGTAGCGGAATTCCAACCTACCGATCGTGACGGTATCAAACCTTACAGCGCTCAGGTCGAGTCCACCTTCAGGCCCTACGGAGGACGCTTCATTATACGTGGCGGCGATCCCGATATTAAGGAAGGTTTTGGTGCTCAGGGGAGGTTGGTCATGATCAAGTTCAGCAATCTGAAACAGGCGCAGGCGTGGTACAGCTCACCAGAGTATCAAAAAATTATTCCTATACGTCATCGTTCGGGCAATTCACGCACTTATATCGTTGAAGGGCTTCCTGAATAATTTAAACAACATATTTCAATTGCCTCATGCCTTAAAGGATCTGCTCTTAAAAAATGGTTTAAATAATAACGAAGCACCGCTAGCGGCTCATGCAACGAATGTTATAAAGCACGGGACATAGGTGCGTTTAAAAAGCCAACCGGGTAAAGGATCAACTGATGAAACTGTTTAACCTCTGCGGAAAAGCAAAAATTGCGGTAATACTGGTTGCTATTTTTCTGCTGCCTGTCAGCAAAGCCATCAGCAATGATAAAACCGACTTCAAAACACTCGTTATCGTTTCTCATCCTTATCCAGAACGATCTGTAATGATTAAAGGGTTACAGGAAGCGGCTGAAAGCGTAGAAGGCGTTACTGTCCGGAATCTTGAAACGCTCTACGGATTTGACACGCGTAAAATAAACGGAGAAGAAGAACGGCGTATAACACGGGAACATAAACGTATTGTTTTTATCTTCCCGACTCACTGGTTCAACATTACGCCGATGATGAAAGCCTACCTGAATGACACTTGGGGCAGCGTCGGTCCAGGATTATGGCAAGGTAAAGAAATGCTCATTGTCACTACCGCTGCTGGAGGCGATTCTACTTACGGTAAAACAGGAAGAATCGGTGTCAGCCTTGCAGATGTATTTACCCCAATGAAAGCCAGCGCTTTGCATGCAGGAATGACTTATCTTTCCCCGCTGGTTTTTCAGAGCGTACATAGCAGCAAGCTGCCTGAATATCAGCACCAGCTGACAGAACGGCTAAAAATGTAAGCCAGTTGATACCCATCATGCTGTGGTTTAACCCGCATACCCGTCATTTGTGACCTGCTCAGGATCTCCATGAAAAATATAGTCGTCATTATTCTCTTACTGATGTTGAACAGCGCCGTTTTTGCTCAGGGGTCGCAAAAATCCGACGCTCCTGTATTCAATATTTTCGAGCTCGGCATCAAGTCCGGACAAAGCACGCTGTATGATGAGATCGCCAGAAAAAATATCTCCGCGTCTTTAGCTGATGAAAAGGGAACCTTGGCAATGTATTCGGTTAAGCACAAAGCTAACCCGGAAATGGCCTATATGATCGAGGTTTATTCAGACGATGATGCTTACCAAAAACATCTGACTTCCAGCCCTTATAAACAATTCCGTCTTAGCTCGCCTGAAGTTATTGATGCGAGAAAGAAGAAAAGGATTGAAACAGTACCGCAGTTTCTGGGAGATAAAATAATTAAGCAGAACGCCAAGACAATAAACAATTTTGTCATAGTTGATGTGAAGCCAGAATATCAAGACGCGTTCCGTAAAGTTGTATTACCTGAAATGGAGCAGTCACTAAAAGAGGAAGATGGCGTGCTCGCAATGTATGCTGCGGCTGATAAGGAAAATATGAATCGCTGGTATTTTTATGAAATTTATGCGAGCGATGCCGATTATCAGGCACATCGAAAAACACCGCACTTTCAGGATTACATCATGCAGACTAAAAACATGACCACCTATAAAGAGGCAGTGCCTGTCGTTCCAGTCTTGCTCATTAATAAGGGTGGAGCCAGATTCGAAGTAAATTAAACAGACAACAGGACGGTTGAAGTGAAAATACGCTTCAACCGTTGCGTCTGGCAAGCGCAATGTAAGCATGCTTCTAACGTTGTGTAATAACAAATTTGCATCATCTGTGAAATTTTCTCACAGGTGCATTCTGTATTTCCGGGTTATGACGATACCGATAGAAAGGTACAATTAACTGTGTATATGTGGTTATTTTTAAACGTTCTGAGTATCAGAAATTTATGATTCATTCGCCCACTAGTACACGGTAAGAGCCAATTAATGAATCATTTACAGGTTTCATTGTGTCTATTAAGGATTAGCTATGAAAAAAGTAATTAGCGCTGCTGCGATGTCGCTCATGATGGGGGCTCCCGCATTTGCTGAAGATAAAAGAGGCGAAGTTATGCCGTCAGTAACACCGTCCGTACTTTCTGTTGGTGATATCCAGGCAGTTTCACCCGCCCTTGCCCGCTTCAGCAGTGAAGTCATTACAGATGATCTCTGGAAAAGAAAGGAGTTATCCTTGCGTGACCGTAGTATTGTCACGCTTGCTATTCTCATTGCAAAAAACCAGTCAGCCGAGCTTGGCCATTATGTCAACATCGCTTTGAATAATGGCGTTACGCCAGCCGAAGTATCAGAAATTATTACCCACCTTGCGTTTTATTCGGGATGGTCAAACGCAATGTCTGCTATAGCGGTGACCAAAGATATTTTCCAGGAAAGAGGGGTTAATCCTGAACAGTTAGCCACAGCTTCTCCTGAACTTCTCCCCTTAAATAAAAACGCTGAAAAACTACGCTCTGAAACAGTAGAAAAAAATGTTGGTTTCATTTCTCCCGGACTGGTGAAGTTTACGACCGATCCACTGTTTCTAGATTTATGGCAGAGACCTGCTCTGAAACCGCGTGATCGTAGTCTGGTTACCGTTAGCGCGCTGATTGCAGCCGGTCAGAGCGCCCAGATTGGCTATCACCTTAACCGCGCAATGGACAATGGACTGACTGCAGAAGAGGCGGGTGAGATCATAACCCATTCCGCCTTCTATGCAGGCTGGCCAAATGTTTTTTCGGCGGCGCCGGTTGTCGGTGAAGTCCTGCGTGACCGTATACCGGAATAAGGTTAGACAACGCAGCCCAGCGGGAATCACAGGCAGCAGTGTATAAGGAGGCATCATTGATTAAAGTCATTCTTACAGGCTTGCTTACGTTAGCAGTCACAGCCAGCACGGCAGTGGCTGCAGGTCAGGACAATGTTATGAAAATAAAATTCATTTATAACGGGGTGGCTGTGACTGGCTCACTGGAAGATAATGCCGCCTCCCGTGAGTTCATTGCTATGCTACCGCTGACGGTTAAGCTTGAAGATTATGGTTCAACCGAGAAAATTGCCTGGCTTCCCGCTAAGCTCAGTCAGGCTGATAAACGAGAGGCCATAGCGCCCAGAGCCGGAGATATCGCTTATTATGCGCCTTGGGGAAATCTTGCCATTTTTCGTGAAGATTTCCGGCATTCGCCAGGCCTGGTAAAACTGGGAAGGATAGAGCAGGGGCTTGAATCACTTCGTCAATCAGGTAGCGAATCGGTGACTATCGTACGTTATGAGAGGCCCTGACTCCCAATCAAATAAAATGGCCTTCAGGTCTCAATAAAAGCCCTTCATTGATATTGTCAGCAGTCAGACTGAGTGCTATTCCTCCTGCAATTTACTCCGTTTGCAATGTCTGCTTCTGGTTCATAGCAGAAATGCGCGCAGGGCAAGGTCCGCTAAGAGCAAAGAGCGGACATTGAAGAAGGAAGGTCCTGGACGAGTAAATAATGAAACATACTGACAATAGGATTTTTTTATCCCAGCCTTTATAAGCGGCTGGATGTATAACCGATCTCTTTTATACTGTGCTTTCGTAGATATGCAGGAATCTCCTCTTTGAATACAGAAATACAATCGCTTGCTGATGAATTGCGACAAACAGTTAGCGCATTTGTTCGCAATGTTCGCGTCGCAACCTCCAGTGTGCGCACATCACAGCATGAAACATTAGACCTGCTTGATACGCATCAAGCGCTTTCAGTTGCTGAACTTTCCCGCCTGCGCGGTGTAAAGCATCAAAGCATGCGTCTGGTGATTAATGAGCTGGAACGACAAGGTTTGGTGCAGCGGCAAAAGTGTCAGCAAGATGCGCGATCGCATTTAATTGTTCTGAGTGAAAAAGCACGAGCATTGCTGACGGATGCGCGGGCACAACGTGCAGAATGGATTGCAGCCCAGATAACTGACAAGCTTGATGCTGCTGCTCGCGAGGAGTTACAAAGAGGAATTACGGCGCTGCGTAAACTCCTTTAATTTTTTTTCAGACGGTTTACCGCCTGCTCCAGCGTATTCAGTCCCCAGTGCTCAACATATTGCCCCTCAACAATACGCACCATATCAATCACCTCGATAGTTACGCTGCTACCGGTGGGCTGCACTCCCAGAAGTTCACCGTTATGTACACCCGTTAGCGTTTTACGTGTAGTGACCCATTCGCCTTCGGCAATCTGTTCTTCAATACGGACCTGTAAGTCAGTGAGCGCAGGGCGCAGGACAAGTTCGAAGGTGCGCCACAGGCTTTCACGATCGTTGGCAACCCCCGCTGGTGCGGAATGATTGATAAAGCTTTGAGCGACTAAAGATTCAAATGCCTGCCGATTGCCTTCGGCAATGACACGCTGATTAAAGTGCTGCACAACAATTTTGTTCTCTTCGGACATATGAAACTCCTGATATATACAGTTTAACTGTATATATTAAAGCTGGGCGGGCCTTAAATGCGATAAGTAATTTGTGCGGTAGGTTGATCAATGTTGCCAAAAGCAGGTTCTATACCGCACTGTTGCCTAAAACAGCGCGTCCTGACAGATGTCATAGATGTCCGCTTCTGGCACAAAGCGGAAGTTCACGCCTACTGGCCTGTTTGAGTACAGGCAGTTTTTTATTTGTGGTAGGAGTGGGGTACAGCACATCCAAAAGTAAGGGGAAACGAAACTGGCAAAGTTTGTTGGTAAGGGGCGCAAACAAGCTAGAAGGTTACGACGCGAGTAACCTTAAAGTCGTTTTAAGCAGTGATCACGCGATACCGGAAGGTTTTTAGGCGTGATGGCCCCTCCTTCTGCTGCCACATGAACTCCTTCAGAACATCAGTTTAAGTGAACGGGTGGGGGAACAGGCTCACGGAGCCACCAGTGCGGGATCCGTAAGCAACGCATCGGCGATATCCAGCATGGCGCGTAAGCGATCCATGTGCCGAAGATCTTGGTGGTAGCCTACCCAGATATCTCTTGAAGGGGGCAAATCAGGCGTTGCAATGCGCTGCAGCCCAGTGGTGGCATCGCCCAACGGTTGTGGCAGCACGGCGATCCCCATTCCGCGCAGACACATTTGCGCCTGAATCGCCCGACTCGTGCTTTTGAAGGCACATCTGGAGTGCGGAAACCGCTCGAGCAGCCATGAGACGTCAGGAAAGTGTGATTGCTCGGTATTCATCAAAATTAGCCTCACCGAAGAGGGATCGGTGAGCATTGTCTGTGCATTTTCAGGCGTGCCATAGAGGGCGTAGGGCATGCTCATCAGACGTCGCTGGACAATATCCGGCTCGGTAAAGGGCACAATGCGAAACGCTATGTCGGCATCACGGCGCGCCAGATTGATCAAGCGATAGCTTGCGATGACTTCTGGCACAATTGCCGGATGGCGGCGCGTCAGTTCGCCCAGAATAGGGGCCAGAACATAGTTAGCAAACCACTCTGCTGAAGATATTCGCAATATCCCTTCAAGACGTTCGTGATTACCTGCCAAGCGGCGTTCCATCGCCAGCGCGGAGTTTTCCATCGCTTCGGCCAGCTTCATAACCCCGTCGCCGGCGTCCGTCAGCACCAGCCCCTCCCGTGTCCGGCGAAACAGCGCTTGCTGCGCCTCATCCTCAAGCGCCTTTATACGCCGCCCGACCGTCGGATGGCTCACGCCAAGTCTTCGGGCCGCCTCCCCGAAAGAACCGTTACGAATGACTGCAAGAAATACCCGGACGTCACCCCACTCCATGTCATCGCCTCACCGTTCAAAAATGAACATTGAATATACAAAAGTGGCAGTTCCCAAACAATGATGTTGGTATCACCATAGCCTCCACCACCATACCGCGCCAGGCGGTCCTATCAGGAAGCTGAAAATATGAACAAATTGAAAGGTAAAGTTGCCATCGTAACGGGCGGCTCTAAAGGTATCGGAGCAGGCATTGCCCGCCAGCTGGCGGCTGACGGTGCGAAGGTCATCGTTAATTATGCCACAGGCAGAAGCGGTGCCGATAAGGTCGTTGCCGATATTGAAGCCGCCGGTGGGCAGGCCTTAGCGGTAGCGGCGGATGTCACCAACCAGGCAGAGGTTGAGGCGCTGATCAACGCGGCCATCGGCAATTTCGGGCGGCTGGACATTGTGGTGAACAACGCCGGTGTTTACCAGTTCGCCAAAATTGAAGAGAGCACCGAAGCGCTCTACCGCAGGCAATTCGACATCAATGTTCTGGGACCGCTGTTAGTGAGCGCTGCCGCCACGCCGCACCTGGGTAAAGGCAGCAGCATTATTAATATCAGTTCGTTCGTCACCCGCGTCTTTATTGCCGAGAGCGCCATCTACAGCGGCGCCAAAGGCGCGATTGACGCCATCACCGGCGTACTGTCACGAGAACTCGGCCCCCGGGGAATACGTGTCAACGCCGTCAACCCCGGCCTGATCGAAACGGAAGGAAGCCACAGCGCTGGCGCGATGAACTCGGACTTCCAGACATGGAATGAAGAGCAGACGCCGCTCGGCCGCATCGGCCAGGTGAAAGATGTTGCCCCGATCGTTTCATTTCTTGCATCAGACGAGGCGGGGTGGGTCACAGGTGAGGTAATTCTGGCCTCCGGCGGCATGCGCTAACCCCCAGCGCACACGCCCCGTCCTGACAGGTTAACTGCACATTTTGCCATCACAAAACGTCCCTACCGGGGATTGTACCGTTTCATAAGGAGTGCTTTATGTCGGCACATAGCATCCCGCAAGCCGAGCCACGTCGCTGGGCAATGTTTGTCATTTTACTGGTTGGGGCATTTTTGCCGCCGCTCGATTTTTTTATCGTCAACGTGGCGCTGCCTGCCATTCAGAACGAGCTGGGGGCCTCATCTTCCGCTGACCAGCTGGTCATTTCATCCTATGCTGCCGTGTATGCGGTAACATTAATTACCGGCGGCCGCCTGGGCGATATTTATGGTCGTGGAAAGATGTTTTTTCTTGGGCTTATCGGGTTTGCCGCTGCATCGTTGCTGTGCGGGTTAGCCTGGTCACCCTGGGTACTGATTACCGGACGCATATTACAGGGTGCCACCGCCGCCATTATGGCCCCTCAGGCGCTGGCTTCCGTGCAGGCCATTTTTCCTGAAGCGGAGAGACCGCTAGCGCTGAGTATCTATGGTGCAGTGTTTGGTCTGGCCTCCGTTATCGGACAGGTACTGGGCGGCATCCTGATTTCAGCGGACCTGTTTCACTTGGGATGGCGGGCTATTTTTCTCGTTAACCTGCCTGTGGCGCTGCTGGTCATTCTTTTTGGCCTGCCATTGCTGAAAGAAACGCGGGTGCAATCTGCACAGCGACTGGACCCCGTCGGCATGCTGCTAGCAACAGCCACGCTGTGCACGCTGATAGTGCCGTTGATTGAAGGCCGTGAGGCGGGATGGCCCTGGTGGACGTGGCTGTTGTTTCTTACTGTCCCACTGCTGGTCTCGTTGTTATGGCGTTATGAGCGTCGCCTGAGCCAGAAGGGAGGTTCGCCACTGCTTAATCCGACCGTGTTACGCGCGCCAGGGCTGGGCCAGGGACTTGTGATTATTTTACTGTTTTATTCGATCGGCGCGTTCTTTCTTCTGTTTTCTGTTTATCTGCAAGGTGCGTTGCATTTTAACGCCCTGAGCGCGGGCACGCTTTTTCTGCCCTTTGGCATCGGCTTTCTGATTGGTCCGTTACTGACACCTTACCTGAGGCGCTTTGTCGGAAATTACCTTAGCGCAATCGGGATGGGATGCGAAACCGTAGGGCTGGCGGGCCTGGCATGGTTGATCGCCACGACGCTGACGGGCAGACCTCCCGCCATGCTGCCGCTCGCAGTTCTCCTTTTTGTTACTGGTCTTGGACAGGGGCTGGCGATGCCAACCCTGGTGCGGATGGTGACAGGCCGGGTTGCGCCACAGTTTTCAGGTATGGTTGCTGGCGTAACCAGCTCGGTATTACAAATTAGCACTGCGCTGAGCGTCGCCGTCATCGGCGGTATCTTTTACAGCATGTTGGGCAAGGGTGACAGCGGAGCAGTCATTACCCATGCCTTTATCGTCGCGCTTCTGGTGATGGCAGTCTGCCTGGCTACTGGGGCAGGGCTAAGTATCCGGTTAATCCGGCGCTCCTCCGATCGCTCTACAGCCCCAGCCAGCTTTTCCCTCAAGTAACACAACAAATCTCAGTTGGCTGCGAACTTCCGCGTGATTCGGCAGCCAGCTGAGAACCCGTTATTTTTCACTTCAGCTCTGCTTACGGGCCGCTTAGTCATCCGTTGAACGAGTGAGTTTTTCCCACTGTTCTATTTCATTATTTAATGCAGTCAGCTTTTGCCGCACTAAGCTCAGTGCATCACTGCCTAACAACAAATGCACGGGGGGACTCTGGCTTTCAATCAATGCCAGCATGGCATGGGCGGCTTTAACGGGATTACCGAGTTGCTTACCGCTTTTTTCCTCACGAGCCCGGCGAATGGGGTCGAATAAAACGTCATAGTCCGGGATGCTGCGAGCACTGCGTACCATTGAGCGCCCGGCCCAGTCCGTGCGAAACGAGCCGGGTGCCACTGCGGTCACGTGTATGTTGAACGGGGCAAGCTCTTTGCTTAACGTCTCTGATATCCCCTCCAGTGCAAATTTGCTGCCGCAGTAATAACTGATGCCTGGCAAGGTAATGAAACTGCCCATCGAGGTGATATTGATAATGTGTCCACGACGGCGCTGGCGCATGCCCGGTAGCACGGCTTTAATCATCGCCACCGCGCCAAACACGTTCACGTCAAACTGGCGGCGCATCTCTTCGAGGGACGATTCTTCAAGAATGCCTTCATGGCCATAACCGGCGTTGTTCACCAGCACATCAACCGGACCGACGGTTGACTCAATCTCCTCAACTACCTCATCAATATGCTCAAAGTCCGTGACATCAAGCAGTCGGCCGAAAGCCCGCTGCGCATTGAGCGCCTCGAAAGCCTGCTGCGCTTCGCGATTGCGTACGGTTCCGACGACCCGATGGCCTGCGGCGAGGGCTTCCTGTGCAAGCGCGCGACCCATGCCGCTGCTGACGCCAGTGATTAAAATCGTTTTTGCAGATGTCATAAAAGAACTCCCATGAACAGTGAAGGTTGCATGTTATTCTCTGTTCTGCCGCATTTTTAGGCCTTATCTTCTCTTTTCCTTGCCTGATTTTATGAGGTGTTGTGATGACCGTAATGATTGCCCTGATGAAGGCACTTGCGGTGCAGGAGGGGTACAACCTTACTGCCTTGCCTGATGTGCGAATTTTGCGTTCCGATCGCCCGCTTGCCAGAACGCCTGTGCTTTACGATCCGGGGATCGTGATTGTCTGCCAGGGCAGCAAGCGCGGCTATTTTGGTCAGCAAACTTATTTATATGATGAGCAGCACTATCTGGCGGTTTCGGTACCGGTGCCGTTTGTGATGGAAACCGACGCGTCGGCAGAACATCCGTTGCTGGCGATTTATATGCATCTGGATTTCCAGCTTGCCGCTGAACTGATGTTGCAGATTGAACAGCATGACGCCCCACATCCTCCCGCTGCTCCACAAAGCATGATGTCGAGCCCGATGGAGGACGCAGTAAAAACGGCCGTGCTGCGCTTGCTTGAAGTTCTGATCAATCCGCTTGAAGTCGCTATCCTCGGCCCTGCGCGGGTACGTGAGCTCTATTTCCGCGTATTGACGGGTACTCAGGGCAACGCAATGCGGGCCGCGCTGGCCTTACAGGGGCAGTTCGGCAAGATAGGCAAAGTGCTTCAGCGCATCCATGCCACTTACGCGGAGCCGTTAACGCTGACGCAACTGGCTATGGACGCAGGAATGAGCGTGCCGACGTTTCACAGCCATTTCAAAGCGATAACCCGGATGCCGCCGATGCAGTATGTGAAATCGGTACGCCTGCACCAGGCGCGGATGTTGATGGTGCGCCAGCAGATCACTGCCGCCGCCGCGAGTTATGCCGTTGGCTATGAAAGCCCATCGCAATTTAATCGCGAGTTCAAACGCCTGTTTGGTCTGCCGCCGGCTGAGGAGATAAAACGCATGCAGCGTAACTTCGCCGTTCCGCCTGTGCAGCAAGCGTCGGTATTTGTTTCATCGCATTGAGGTTTATTCGGCATAGCTGAATAGGTCGTGAGGTATGTAATGTCCGCTTCTGGCACAAAGCCGCTTGCCGTGGCCCCCATGTTCGCTATCAGCGAAAAGCGGATATCTGCGAGTAAGCTGTTGCATATTCTCGTAGCCCAACGCACATGCACGCTGCGCAACTGAAAGAAACGCGAAGTTATATACGCAGGTTCAAGAGGCTGGCTCACTATTCTGTCGTACGGAATCGGAAAGAATCTTATCTTCTGACCCGGTTACCGTTTCGGAAGCCACAGGAAGGTAGAGAGCATAGAGCTATAGACAGACTTTTAAGGCTGTAAAGGCGTGAACCACATGAAAAGCGCTGCCTTGACAAACTGGCTACCTACAGATAGGTTGGATGATGCAATATTTACACTCGATACAAGGGCTATCTTTTTCTTTCGTATCGGTAATCCGAGACTATTTATGACTGAACTTTCACAGAAAGCTAACGAAATTGTTGCCCATACTCGTCGCCTGCTGACCACCGGCGGCTATAAGAGCTTCAGCTATGCTGATATTGCCGAAGTCGTGCAGATTCGTAAGGCCAGCATTCACCATCACTTTCCCGGTAAGGCGGATCTCGTGCGCACTGTGGTGGCGCAGTATTGTGAAGAAGCGCGTGCGGGAATGTCAGCTCTTGATCGTCAGCTCAACGACCCACTGGCTGAGCTTAAAGCATATATTGGCTACTGGTCCCAGTGTATCAAGGACGGTTCTTCCTCATTCTGTATATGCGTGATGCTTGCTGTGGAGTTACCTACCTTACCAGCCGAAGTGGCTGCTGAAGTCTCCCGTCACTTCCACGACCTTTCCAACTGGTTAACCTCGCTGCTCGAAAAGGGGCAAAGCGAAGGCACATTTAAGCTACAAGAAACGCCAGCCGTAGAGGCGAAAGCCCTGATGGCCACGGTACATGGTGCCATGCTGGCGGCTCGAGCTTTTGATAATGCCGATATGTTTCAACAAATTATAGAGCCTGTTTTTAATCGTCTTATTGCTGAAAATTCGCCATAACGGTAAATGGAGATGCAGCATTTTATGTCTCCTCCTTTTTAATTACTTCAGCTGTTTATCCTCGAAATATTCCTCTATAACTGAGTGGAAATATGATGCAAACGATTGGAATCCTGGGGGGCATGTCTGCGGCCTCAACGCAAATTTATTACCGAAAAATGTGTGAGTTGGTTCGTCAGCGCCTGGGTGGCTTGCATTCTCCTGAGCTGCTGATTCGTTCGCTAAATTTTGCAATCATCGAAGATTTACAGATCAGAGGCCAATGGGACGAAGCCGGTTCACTTTTGAACACCGAGGCAAAGGCGCTGGAACGCGGAGGCGCTGATTTTATCGTTCTGGCAACAAATACAATGCATAAACTGGCTGAGCAGATGATGGACGGTATCAGCATCCCGCTGCTGCACATTGCGGATGCAACGGCCGCCCGGGTTATCAAAGAAGGTCTGCAAGCGCCAGGTCTGATGGCGACAGCTTTTACAATGGAGCAGTCCTTTTATCTTGATCGTCTCAGGGCGGCTTCACTTCAGCCTGTTGTTCCCGATACTGCCGATCGGGCAGAAGTGCATCGCATCATCTATGAGGAGCTGTGCAAGGATATAATAGTCCCAGCCAGTCGCTCTGTTTATGAAGACATAGCGCAGCGTTTAGCTGAAAAGGGTGCAGATTGCGTGATTCTTGGATGTACGGAAGTGGGTATGTTACTTAACCAGGATAACGTTTCCGTGCCCGTTTTTGATACCACGCTGATTCATTGCGAAGCAGCGGTTGAGATGGCGTTACGTCCCTGATTGCACCCATCATGATTCTCTTAATGCGTTATCCCGGTCTTGCCAGCTCATGATTGAGCTTGGGGAGTATGAAGTTTTGGCCATCATACCGGCAAAGCTTATAAATAATGCATTCGCAAAGCTCGCAGAAACTCTTTTCTTGCGAGCTTTGTCCTCATTAAGGTTTATCCTGAATACAGCGAGATTCCTCAACCAGCATCCTGACAATTTTATCCACCAGGAATGGTGCAGCATGGTTAAGTTCTCTGTCTGTTAAGAGCTTTTCAGCAATTATCAGCGCGAAATGGCGAACCGCTTCCTTTTCACCAGCGATTACAGACTGAGAAGGCTCTTCAACCGCCTGCGATTTTGGGGCGCCGGATTCATTCGGCATACAGGCCGAACATGCATAGATTTCTAACACTTTCCTGTCAGGAAAACGGATAACCGTCATTGCCTTCCTCCATCAATGGGATTGCGTTCACGGTGGCAACCTTTTTCAGCAAGGTTGCGGCATAAACCGGACAGTCAGGGTTTACGCATGCCGGTCATACTGCGGAACACGGCATCTCGCAGTACAAAAGCATGGAGCAGCGCAGCTGCCAGATGCAGCATTACCGTAGCGAATAGCGCGAGCGCAAACCAGGTATGCAGGGGGCGCAGTAGCGCATACCAGTCATTATTCACGGGCACAACAGGCGGCAGGACAATTCCGGCACCGAGAGTAACAGGATAACCCGCCGCTGAAAGCATGGCCCAGCCAATAAGAGGCTGGGCCAGCATCATCAAATAAAGTATCCAGTGTGAAAGATGCGCCACGCCACGCTGCCATGCGGGTAATGACGCTGGCAAAGCGGGAGTTACGGTTGCAAAACGCAGCCACAAGCGAACCACGACTAAAACCAATATCATCACGCCGAGCGGCTTATGTATCGCCACCAGTAAACTATGCAGGGATGATACGCTGGCAACCATGGCTACGCCGATAAACAGCATTGTTAAAATCGCTGCGGCCATAAGCCAGTGCAGGAAGCGCATAGCTGGATGAAAATATTCGACATGCTTCATAATTTCGCTCCTGCTTGTTGAGCTTGTTCCCGAGTGCGCAAATTGTACGACCTGGCATAGGACGACGAACGCGCATTCAATATCGGATCGTCAGAGGCGGCTATACCATCGGGCAAAATCAAAGGATCAAAATTGATGTCATTGCAGGGGCCTTGCTGCTGAGGAGTGGCTTGGTTTATCACCAGCGTGCCGGCATTAATCGTTTGACGATCGGCTGGCCATGCTTTAGTGGCATCATTACTTTTATCGCCAGCCTGAGCCAGTGTCATGACTAAATCCCACCTGAGCGCGCCCTGACCAAGGCGCTGTATAAGGTCTTTCTGCAAAAAATCGCTGTCATGTTTATTGGCATCGCTGACAGGGTCTGCCTTGATGGCCGGAACCATACTCCAGCGGACCAGATGTGAGTTGCCCGATTTATCAATCAAGCGGAAGGCATTGAGACTGTTAAAGCGATCGCTGGCCCAGCTGGTGGACGGCGTATACTGCTTAGCCCATGCAAAAAAAGGTTTTACTTCCGGATGATTCGTTATGAAAGCGTTGAGTTTATTCGGGTTTACTTTTCCGGTACTGGTATCAGGCAGTGTAGCCGTCTGAAGCTGATAAAACGCTTCAACCGAAGAGACAGGAAAGAAGGGCATGGCATTCATGCCCGTGCGCCATTGTTCACCATTGGCTTGTTGAAAAAGCAGAGCCATGCTGCGTACCGGCACAGCGTAATCGGGTGCGAGGGGATTACCACCCGCAATGGCGAAACGTCCCGTTACGGCTGTTTCTCCTCGGGAAAACAGTGACGCGCGCGATAAAACGCTGGCATTACCATTAGAGATAAAACGGCCAAGCACGCAAATGCCTTTAGCATGATTCCGACGATAGGTCGGATGCACGCCAGATGACTTTTCTAATACATTTACAAGCTTGTCTGAGGTAAGACGTTCAGGTGCCAGCCAGCCGCCAGTCCAGAGAAATAATAACGTTACTGTTACCGGAATAACACCAGCTAGCGCAATACGCAGCAATATTCTTCCGGTGAAAATTGATTGCATTTTCATATTTCACTTAGCGTTTACAGAATGGGTACAATGTAATTTATCGAAATTAAAATCTGAATCGATAAAACCACTCTTTGATTAAGAAAAGCTAACCGGTTTATTTTTTCTGATGATCGCCGTGAGTGATACGGCTGAAACAAGAAAATAGAAAGCGCCAAAGGCCGCATAACCAGCAATGTTAATAATGGAAGGTGGAACAGGCATTTGAGCCTGAAAAATAAAAAATGTCCCAGCCAGGGCGGACTGCGCACCACTAAGAGCCATACTCCACTGAGCGTTATAATTTTTCCAGCGTTGAATCGCCGCCCCAAGCTGCAATAGTCCTGATAAAATTGCCCATCCGCCAAAGACAGCAATGACTGCATTCATGCTTTTTGTGATTGTTAATATCACTGCCAGCGTAGTGATTATGCTGACAATAATATTGATGGTCTGCATGCGATTTTTTCCGAAGCCACCGCTCTTAGTTGAATCAATATAATTGGCTAACGCATCCCAGGCAGGATAGATAACCAGTAAAATAGCGGCCAAACCAAATGAGTGCTGACCAACAGTAAAAGCGGCTGCAACCCACATTAATGAAAATCCGGTACGTAAATAATAATATTTTTTTAGCCAGTAATGAGAGGGCATATTTTGCATCGGCTTAATATTCAGCGACATTTTATTCTCCAGCATGTACGTATGCTTTAAACACATTATTAACACAGAATTAACCAGAAATGCCATCCTACTAGTAGGATGGCATTTCTGTCAACGCGGTTATCTTTTTTCCAGAGGCTTTGCCACAAAAGGATAAAAAGCATGCTTTTTATGCTGTTTGGTGCCGGCTATCTGACTGGTCCGTTGCTGGCGCGTTATCTGAGGTGCTTTGTAGGAAATTACCTGAATTCAGTTGGGATGAGATGTGAAACCGTTGGGTTAGCTATGAGCGAAAAGCGGGCCTTGATTGATAGCGTCTCTGTGAGCATGAGCAGATTAGGCCCCACGATACTTCGCGAGGCCTTTAGCCATTTTACAGCGACGGATGTGCCCCTTTTACCGGGCTGACTTCTTCAAGCAGGGATGCGATATGTAAAATGGTTCTCTCTGCATGCCATTTGCCAACAATCTGAACGTTAACTGGCATTCCCTCGCGACTTTTTCCAAACGGAAGCGCTATACCGGGTAATCCCGTTACGTTAAGTGGGACCGTGGCACCCTGAAGATAAGTCGCATCCACTTCTTTACCGTCGATAACAAATCGATCAACGCCATGTTTGTGTGCCGGGATAGGAAGAACATGCGTTATAAGCACATCATACTGAGAAAAATACTCTGCAAAACCATCCCGTAGCCTTTCTGCTGCCTGCTCCGCATCAATAAAATCAGACATGGAAGTGTCTGGCAGTGACAGCATAGTTTTGGCCATCTTATAAAGCTCATCAGGGCTATGACCTGCTGTTGCTGCCGCAAATGCAGGCTTCATTTCCATGACGTGTATCCGGTTGAAGACATCCAGCGCAAAATCCTGCTCCAGCGCCGGGATACTCACGTGCTCCACAACCACGCCGGGTCCCTGTAACGCTTCAGCTGCTGACCTGACTATTGCTGCCACTTCAGGGTCAACAGGACCAAAGCCCGGACCGGTCATCCAGCCAATACGAAGCGGACGTAATGATGCAAACGACAGTCCATCTGGGTAAATCGGCGCATTGCTGGAAAAAGCATCATGCCCGTCCGGCCCAGACAGTTGTGAGAAGGCCAGGGCAATATCGCGCACAGAACGGGCCATAGGACCCACATGCCAGAACCGGCGGGGGGCACGCGGCCAAATGCCCGTCATGGGCACGCTACCGTGCGTTGCTTTCATGGACGTGATTCCAGTTTGCGCAGCCGGTCCGCGCACTGAAATGGCCAGGTCTGTACCCAGCCCAAGCGGAGACATTCCTGCAGCAATAGCGGCTGATTCGCCCCCGCTGGAGCCACCGGGCGTGCGTGTCAGGTCCCATGGGTTATTGGATCGACCGGAAAGCAGATTATCGCTTTCAATCCAGTATGAAAATTCCGGCAGGTTGGTTTTCGCAAGCAGGATGCCACCTGCATTTTTGAGACGCGCCACGCTGGTAGCATCCTTATCAGGAAGACGATTTTTAAAAATAGGGGAGCCACGCTGTGTCAGTACGTCGGCCGTATCTATCGAATCTTTCACCGTGAAGGGAACGCCATGCAGGGGACCGAGATTGTCTCCTCTCATCACTGCGGCTTCCGCTGCAACAGCATGTTTCATTGCATCATTTGCCATTGTCACAATGGCATTAACCTCTGGGTTTATCGCTTCGATACGGTCAATGTGCGCCTGCATAACTTCAACAGGTGAGATTTCACGACTGCGAATCATTGCGGCCAGTTGGGTTGCGTCTGAATAAAAAATATCTTTGCTCATGATGATCATCGCCTTATCTAACTAACGTTTGGTAGGTAAACAGTAGGCGCATAAATTGACCCTGTCAACACCTACCTAACACATGTTAGAATTAAAGCATATTCTTCAGGAGAGACATGATGAGCAAGACATCTAAAGACGAAATATTAAAAGCAGCCCGTCTGGCGGCACAGGCTCATGGTTACACCGGGCTTAATATTCGCGGCCTGGCTGATGAGGTCGGTATCAAAGCCGCAAGCATTTATTATCATTTCCCCGGCAAAGCGGAGTTAGGTGCGGCAGTTGCACAGCGCTACTGGGAAGACACGGCGCACGACCTCGAAGCAATACGTGAAGCAGAGGGCAATGCACTTAAAAGTCTGATCCGTTATCCGCATATATTTCGCCGCTCGCTTGAAAGCCAGAACCGGCTATGTATGGGCAGCTTTATGGCTGCTGAGTATGATGATCTGCCGGAGCCGGTGAAAAAAGAGATACAGAAATTCGCTGACGTGAATGTGGTGTGGTTGAATACGCAGCTTCAGGAAGCAGGTATCGCCAGTGCTGAAGACGGGGAAAAACGCGCGCGTGCTATTTTTTCCGCTATTGCCGGCGCACAGCTAATGGCCAGAAGCCGGAACGATATTCATCTCTTTGACGAAATTATTGAAGGATATGCACAATCGGGCTTGCTGCCTTCCGTTACGAAATGAATATGATAATGCGGGGATGAGGAGTTTAAACCAGGCATCTGGCCGATGGGCAGTTCCTTAACCGGCAGAACCGGTAAGCTCCGCCAGAAGCGGAGTTTCGGGCCTAACGGCTGGGGGCTGATGGCAACGGCAAGTACCAGCCCTGAATCTGGCCGCGCCAGTTAGTCTTATAGACTTAATTAAGGGCGAAAAAAGGGAAAGCGAGCGATCTGCTGAAGGTAGCGGAAGAGGGGTTATGTAACCGTTAAGTCTGGAAAAGTCCGCTAAGAGCGAAAAGCGGACATATTGTCTTACGCTGTCAAAATGTTATCTGACAACGTATTAATGTCTGATAGTCAGTGATTTACTCGTTCAAAATCGGGCAATTTAAAGGTTTTATTGTTTAATTCGTCAGTTGGCCCGTAGCAACGCATTGCGGGCAAAGGTCGTTTTCCACTGGTGGGGATCCAGTTATTTTCCAGTCCTTGCGGAGCTTTAGGCCCAATGTAGAGCGTGACGCTGCCATCTGAATTTTTCGACATCTTATCCATATCATACGAAGAGAGAGTCGTACGGTTCGAATCGGAATAGATGAAAGACATCGTGTCACGGTTATAAACCGATAAGGCCCAGAACTGTTTTACCGGCATCTTTGCAGGCACGGTAATCTTGTATAGCTGACCCGCCTCAAGCAGGTTGCCGTCGCTGTCAGCCATCGCCATGAGATACTGTGTTGCAGGCGAATTACCCAGCTCTTTAGGCATGTAAGTACACCAGAAGTATTCTGCCGCGCGGTTGATGAGGTCAATGCGGTTGTCATAGACAAACGTGAATTTTTTATTGTCGTCAGCCTGAAGCAGTGATGCGTAATGTCTGTCGGGCCAGTACAGCTTTTCTTGAGGAAAATTATCAAACCAGTATTGCAGATAGAACCAGGCGTCTATCGCTGCCTGACGCATGGCTTTCCTGGTTTTTTCATCGGGTTTAAAAGGCTTGCCATGTTCGATCCCCAGAGACATCAGCATGCCCATCATCACTTTATCCTGTTCCTGCACCGGCTCTACGCTCATAACCGCATGCAGGTCTTCAAAATGACGCTCATCGTAGAACGGTAACGTAGGGTAGCGGTCATTGATTGGATCGACGAAACGTTGCTGCGGAGGTGAACCTGCCTCTGACAGGTAATACATGCGAAGCCGCTTTGAGTAGTGATAGGCGTCCTCAGCGGTTTTACCTTTTGCCGGTACGGAACGGAATGCAAGGGCAATGCGGTAATTTGGCGAAGGGACATGAATATAACCTTCAGGAACAGGTTTTTCATAGCCTGGTGGCGTCAGTAGAATTTTGCCGCCTTGTCCTTTATCAAGCCCTGCGGGGCCGATATCCGCAATGGTGAACTGCCATGCATCAACAATCTGACCATATAAACTTCCGTCGGCAGTCGTTGCCGGAACGTCGAGCACAACCGGGCCTTTCTGAAGATCGGTAAAAGCAGAAATGTATGGCGTGGTGCTGTTGGCCGTGATGGCTTCCAGCTTTGGCGTTGCCGGAGCGGAGTAGGCAATAATATCGTTATCTTTCAGTCCCAGGTCGGTAAACGCCGCCCGGCGGAAACTGTAGATGGCGATAGCTGGCATATTCCAGAGAACAGCCTCAAAAGCACGCTGATACTTAATCTGGTAGTCAAAATCGCTCACCGAACACTGAGAACCCGCAGGTGGCAACCCACTCAGCGTTTCCCCTTTATCACCCGCGCCCTGCTTTAAGTTAATCGGGATTGGCCGCATTTCAGCCAGTGCCGAAGGAGACTGCCTGAGAACCGCTAATCCAACCGCAGAGCCGACGGCCAACTTATAAAAATCTCTACGCGTAATAGCCATCTTAATCCCTTTATTTACAGTGAGGAGAAGAAAAGTTTTTATGTATGTTAGCTGTAAAAATGGAAGTTAGCTGACCTGTCCCTGTTGATTAACTTACTGTGTTAACTATGTCCGCTTCTGGCACAAAGCGGACATTGAGTAGGACAAGGTCCGCTATGAGCAAGAAGCGGACATCAATCTTTAAGCATGTCCTCAAAGGCCAGGCTCCACGATAAAACCTCAGCCGATGCTCGCAAGCCATGGACCCAAAAAGGATCATCGGAAAATATGGATAAGGCCTCTTCTTCATGCTCAGCCTTTCACGACCCATAGCGCTCCGACAGGTTGATCGTTATGCTTTTTACGTAATGAACCGGCAGCAAGAACCACACCTCGTTTTTGCTTTAACCAGTCTAAATGAGGATTGAGATAGTGTTTTCTGACATTGTATTCACTTTGGTGATCGGTGAACCTTATTGGGAAAAGCATTTCTTCCCCTTTTCCAGCATTCTAGTTGGCGATTTCTTGAAGTTAATAAGCATCAGAGCCTAATTCCATAGAATGATAAAACCCGCGGCAACACATCTGTGCAAACTAAGTGCAGGCTGCAGAGTTCTCTCTTTAAATTAATGACATCATGGATGATTTCACGCCATGCTGGCATGACCCGGTCCACTGGCATCAGGAAGGAAACAGCCATGATCATCAGACCCAGGCTCACCGCTAAGGATTCGAGCCACAGCGGTAACGATAACGTCAGCACAGACAGCCGGACAGAATTCTGGCGCGATCCGTCCGTTAACTATGTTGAAAGTCGCCGCGCCTGTAACAGCCGCGCGTGTTATAAGCCACACAGTCATCCGACTTTTTCTATAGGCGCGGTTGATGCAGGCGGTAGTACTTTCACTGGCGCGACATCTGGCCCGTGCTCGTTGCGGCCCGGAATGATGGTTTTCATTCCGGGTGGCTGTGTTCATGCCTGTAATCCTCTGCCTGATCAGAGCTGGAGCTATCAGATGCTGCACCTGGATGCCGGCTGGTTAAGTGCTTTAGTTGCAGAAATGAGCAATTTGTCGGGTGGGTTCATCAGTGAAAGTGAAATTCGACTGGTTGATAAAGACGTTGTCTATCGTCGCTTCTGTGAACTGAATAACCTCCTGTTTTCAACCGCCAGTAAAGAAGATAAAAATGCCGCGCTGATAGAGTTTATTGGCGATTGTGACTGTGGCGAAAACCTGGTTGAAACATTCCCGGCCGTGTCGCCCTGTGCCAGCCTGGCAGTAAAAAGCGTTATAGATGCACTGCAACAGACCGAGCGCCAGCCGTGGGGGTTAACAGAATTGGCAAACCTCTCAGGGCTGAGTCGTTATCAGCTGATCAGGGCGGTTCGCGTTGCGACCGGAATGACGCCGCACTCTTACCAACTTAACGTTCGCATTAATCAGGCGCGCAGCTGGCTTCAGTCAGGCCATGAAATAACCGATATTGCCTACCGACTGGGTTTTGCCGATCAAAGCCACTTCCAGCGTGTATTTAAGGCTCATACTGGTGTAACGCCGGGCTGCTATCGGGCTTGAGCAAAATGCAATTTTATTCAATACAATGCTGTTCCAGTTTTGCATCCTGTTAAAAATTTTTTTTAAGAGGATCATATTGTGATGCAACAATTTTTTTTCGTGGCAGCGGCACATTTTCTGGCGCTGCTGTCGCCCGGTCCGGATTTTTTCCTGGTTGCACGTACCTCAATAAGAGCCGGTTGGCGGCGTGCAGCAAATGTATGTCTGGGAATAGCGATCGCGAACGGCGTATTTATTCTCGCCGCTTTCAGCGGCATAACGCTTTTCCGACCGGACAGTATCAGCTTTATTGCTATTCAGCTCGCAGGCTGTGCCTATTTACTGTACATCGGTCAACTTTTTATCCGCTTTGCTGGCAGGAATTCCATTGCTGAACACAATGTCGAAGCAGATGCCCTTAAGACAGAATCTGCGGACGTAATGAGTCCTTACCGTGAGTCAGGCATGGGCTTTTTGTCTGGTATTCTCAATCCTAAAAACGCGCTGTTTTACGTCAGCCTGGCCACGCTGCTCGGCGGGACCCATACGGCGATGAGTCTGAAAGTCGCCTATGGTGTGTGGATGTTTAGTATCGTGCTGCTGTGGGATTTGCTGGTGGCAATATTCATTGGCAATCGCTTGTTCCTGCGGTACTTTTCGCAAATGTTGCCCTGGCTGGAACGTATCTCTGGTGTCATCCTGATTGGCCTGGCCTTGAGCGTTATCGCGGTCAATGTTATCAAACTTTCCTGATAGTCCTCATGCCTTTAACTTCTGCTTTGGATTAAATGCAGGCATGCGTATATCCCTCTGGAAAACATCCCCATGGCACAATTTTGAGTGGCTATGAGCTAAAAGCTGACCAAAATATAGGAGCCTGTTAATCAAACAGGATGGGCCAGCGGAAGCCCATCTTAACCCCTTGATGCAAGGGTAAAAAGCAATTAGAGAAAACCAGGTATCTGATTAAGAAAACAGGAGTTTGATGATGAAAATGGCAGCGATTTCGGACATTCATGGAAATATTTTCGCGCTAAATGCCGTGCTGCAGGATATCGAAACCCGGGGAGTAGATTTTGTTGTCAATCTTGGCGATGTTTTTTCTGGTGGTCTTTGCCCGGCAGAAACGGCCGAGAGGCTTTTACCGCTGAATTTCCCCACGATAAAAGGTAATCACGAACGGCAGTTGCTTGAAACGCAACCTGAAAGAATGGGGCTGTCCGACAGCCATGCGTGCAGGCATCTCAGACCGGAACACTGGGACTGGCTGCGAAATATGCCTGCTGAGCTAACCCTTCATGACGAGATCCTAATGGTTCATGGGGTTCCGGGTGATGACAGTATTTATCTTCTTGAAGAGGTGACGGAATCAGGCGTCAAAGTCTCTTCTCACGCAAGGGTGAATGAGTATGTGGAACATCAGACCGCTTCTCTTATCCTCTGTGGTCACACTCATATCCCCCGAAGCCTTGAACTGAGCTCAGGATGCCTTATCGTGAATCCCGGCAGTGTTGGTTTACAGGCCTATGAAGATGATCAGCCCTATTATCATAAAATGGAAAGCGGTTCACCGCATGCCCGCTATGCGATTCTGGAAAAGTGCAACGATAAATGGTCCGTAGCGTTTCATAAGGTAGCCTATAACTGGGAAAAAGCCGCCGAGGTTGCATTGGCTAACAATCGCCCTGACTGGGTTAACGCGCTCACAGCAGGAAGAATGGAATAGGGTGTAGTGGTAAGAAACCTGCCTCCATAAAAATCCCGGTCGGCTTTGTGCGAAAAGCGGACGTAGTGACATCGGTGATGGCGGTATGTTGCAGTCTGGCGATTCACTATCATCCATTGAAGGATGATGCACTTACCATCAGCATTTTCTATCCTGCGGATACTTATACGAAAGGTAACGGCATGATCACAGTAGAAAAATCAGATCCACATTCTCCAGATTCTCATTATTTAACAGAAAAACTGTCAGCAGAGCTTGCCACCATTACCGGTGATAGTGGCAAAAGCAACTTCACATCAGACTCAATGAATGGGGACAGATCACTGTGGGCACTGGCAAGAAACATAAAGGGCGATGCGATAGGATGTGGCGCTATCCGACCGCTAACAGGGAATATAGCGGAACTTAAAAGGATGTTTTCAGACCGGAGCGCTCCAGGTATTGGTAATGCTTTACTTACTTTCCTCGAAACTTCCGCGAAGAGCATGGGATATACCGAACTCTGGCTTGAAACCCGGCTTGTTAACCACAGGGCAGTACATTTTTATAAGAAAAATGGCTACGTGCGCATTGAGAATTACGGACCATACATAGGCCGGGAAGAGGCTGTATGTTTCTCTAAGCCATTACAAGACTGACATAAAGCTTACTCAACCTGAGCCCCTGTTAGTGCAGCGTGCGCATGTCAGCTATGAGCGAGAAACGGATGATAACCTCTTACGGTTGTAATTAGTTTTCCGGAAGCTCCCTCAAAGGAAATAGTGTGATTGACAGGAAGTATTAGATTTCAAGTGCAGCAAGGATCGCGGCTTCCATTTTTTCAGGGGTGGAGATCGGTGCGAAACGCTTGAGCGGTTTGCCATCGCGTCCGATCAGGAACTTAGTGAAGTTCCACTTGATCCGCCCACCCAGCACGCCGGGCAATTCGTCTTTCAGATAACGAAACACCGGGTGCGTTAAGGCGCCGTTGACCTCCACTTTCTCGAACATCGGGAAGCTCACACCATAGTTAATGTGGCAGGTCTGCGCGATTTCGTCAGCACCGCCGGGTTCCTGCTTACCGAACTGGTTGCAGGGAAAACCTAGCACCACCAGACCCTGGGCGGCGTACTTCTTGTAAAGCGATTCAAGGCCTGCGTATTGTGGCGTAAATCCACAATGACTGGCGGTATTAACGACGAGAACCAGCTTGCCAGCATAGTCGGCCATAGGGATGAGCTGGCCACGCAAACTGGTGGCAGTAAATTGATGAAAGGTGGTCACGTCGGAATCCTCAAAGCAGAATCAGTTCAACATTGAAATTGCCACGTAGCCCGGAGCTGCAAGGGCACACGGCGTGGTTTGTGGCGAGGCTTAGGTCGGCAACCCGCTCCTTCAAGCGAACTCTCCTGCTCCAGCTCTGCCTACTTCACAGCAAAGACAATCTGCGCTTCGGTAAATCGTGACTTTTTCATCGGCACAACCACCGCTCAGAAAAGTGAATATCATGCCGAAATTCTGTTTCTGAATGGAGCAGTATTTCGGGGCAGGGCCAACCTGACACTGATATCCGCTTCTGGCACTTCTCGGCTAGTCTGTCCGTTTTGTGCCAAAAGCTGACTTTAACACGTTGAAAAAGCAAAAACGGTGAACAGAACCCATACTGAACTCATCGTACGCAGGAAGCGTTAACCAGGAATTACCCGATGTTTTTCATGTCCTGAGGAGGCCAGTTTATTATATTTTTCATATACTCATGCGCGTGAATTAGCTAATCCGCAGATAACCAGGAAGAGAATGGTTACTGTTTTTTTGACTTGTCTGACAACGTAAAGTTGTTGGCTGAATATAAGGGAAAATAATGCCATCGTTATTTGGTGAGTTATCTGGCACTCCATCATGGGTGCCTGCTGTATTGCTCGTCACTCTCTCACTCGCACTCGGTTTTCTGGCGCGATTTATCCTTCTCAGATTCATCCGCTACTGGCAGAGTCGTGATAAGAAGCTATTCAAATCACTTGAAAAGCACCTTCGTGGATCAATGTTTCTTTTCATTCCCTTATTGTTAATAAGCGTAGGGGTTAATTATGTAAACATTCAACCTGACTCACTTAATTTTATTACAACAACCACTCATGTATTTATTATATTATCCTTCTGCTCCGTTTTGATTCGATTGACTAATGTTGCGCAGGATATGCTTTTTATACGTTATGACATTAATCTTTCGAATAATCTTCGCGCCCGTAAAATTCGCACTCAGATAATCTATGTTAAAAAAGTCGCTATCGTCGTACTCGTGACATTCTGTGTTTCTCTGATTTTACTCAGTTTTCCTGGTGTTCGAAAATTCGGCACTACAATTCTGGCGGGTGCCGGGGTTGCCGGAATAATCATTGGTTTTGCCTTACAGAAATCCCTTGTTAACTTGTTTGCCGGAATTCAGATAGCCTTTACGCAGCCGATAAAAATTGATGATGCTGTGGTCGTTGAAAAAGAATGGGGCTGGATTGAAGAGATAAACCTGACCTATGTTGTGGTGCGTCTCTGGGACCTGCGCCGACTGGTGTTACCCATCACATACTTTACAGAAAATGCGTTCCAAAACTGGACACGTAATAACGCACAAATTTTAGGTTCTGTTTTTCTTTACGTTGATTATTCCATGCCGTTAGATCCTCTCCGAGCGCATTTTGAAAAAGTTCTCAGTGAAACAAAGCTCTGGGATCAACAAACTCAGGTGCTCCAGGTTACTGATACGAGTGAAAAAACCATGACTATCAGATTATTGATGACCGCTCAGAATTCCCCCATCGCCTGGGATTTACGCTGTCACGTTCGGGAAAAAATGATTGAGTTTATTCAGCAAAATTATCCCCAGAGTCTTCCTCACGTGAGGGCTACCCTGACCGATTCCGGTATTTGACAGTTCGAGAGTTGAGTAATTAAGCGCTCTCGTTTTTATAGGGTGGAACGTACAGCGTCTATAAGCATGCGGCACAAGCATCAGGACCGCTGTACCTCCGCTCTTCCCTCATAGTGCACGTTATATGCTTACAACAGCATAGCCAGCAGCACGACGCACAACAGCAGCACATAGATTCTCGCATGCCAGACATCGGGGACGACTGGGATCACTCGGCGGGTAAACAGAATGCCCATCCAACCCGTCAGCACCAGTAAGCCCATAATTTTCAGGCTGATGAAACCCAGGAAGCCCTCTGCCGGGATTTTTTGCCAGCCGCTCACCGTATAAGTTACGGTGCCGCACAGCGCCACCGGCAGCGAAAGGGGATTGGCCGCGCTGGTGCAGTCTCGCATCGCATAGCCGTGTCGCCGCAGCAGCGGCACCGTCATAACGCTGCCGCCGACACCCAGCAATGCGGCAATGACACCAATCACTATCCCGCCGCCAGTCACTGTTGCCAGCGATAAACGGCGCGGCGCGCTGCCGCTGAAGAAACCTTTGCGCAGCAGGCAGTCGCCAATCGTCAACAGCATATAAAGGATAAACAGTACGCGAACCCATTCTTCGCTCAACAATCCTGCCAGCCACGAGCCAACCACTGCGCCCGTGGCGATGAACCACAGCAGCGGCAGACATGCCTGCGCTGAGATACTGCCCGCACGCCAGTTTCGATAGCTGACCCAGCCTGCGTTGAATATCATGACCGCCGTCGAGGTGGCGACGGCGATATGTAATGCATTCCCTGTCATATCAGGCTGATGGCGCAGCAGCTGATAGACAAAAGGCACCACAACGAAGCCGCCGCCGAAGCCAAACAGCACCGTTGTGATGCCAGTGGTGAACCCTGCCAGAGCAATAATAAGGATGTCGTTCAAAGGAATGTTCCGCTATGAAATTGAACCCGCAGCTTATCCCCCTTACGCGCCACTTCCCATTTGCGCAGCGCTCAACTACCCTTGCAAACCGGTCAGAAGGAGGCAAAAGTGCGCAACGTGAGCATTGACAATGTTGATAGTCTGGCGCGTGACGTGGTCGCGATCGGCAATGATTATGCGCAGGGTTTTTTACTGCCTCTCCATCGGCATCGCCGCGCGCAGCTGTTGTATGGCGCAACCGGTCAGATGCATGTATCCACCCGTGACGGGGAGTGGGTAGTGCCGCCACAGCATGCGGTGTGGATCCCGCCTGAAACTCTGCATGCGGTAAAGTTTGTCGGCGTGACGACGCGGAGCCTGTATATCGCGCCCGAATGCGCGGCGCGCCTGATCCACCGTAACCGCTGCGACGTTATCAGCGTCTCGCCACTGTTGCGTCAGTTACTGCTTGAGGCTGTCGATTTGCCTCCGCTCTATGAGAGCGAGCACGAATGCGCGCTGATGAACCTGCTGCTACTGGAACTGGCAGCCATGCCAGCGCGCGAGTTCGATATTCCATTGCCGCGGCAGCCTGCGCTGCTGGCGCTGTGCCAGACATTTCTACTCGCGCCAACTGTCCACGATCCTGCTGAACGCTGGGCCAGGGCGATGTTTATGAGTGCCAGCACCTTTCGCCGCCATTTCCTGCAGCAGACCGGCATGTCATTTTCCGCCTGGCGCCAGCGGGCCTGCGTGGTCAGCGCGCTGGCAATGCTGATAACGGGCAAGCCGGTGAATGAAGTGGCATTGTCGCTTGGCTACGACAATGGTTCATCCTTTGCGACTATGTTTCGCCGCGTGACGGGCCAGCCTCCTTCGTTCTATCACCCGGCTTAAGACTGCAGGCACTGAGTAAAGCCTGCACTCAAAGCGCCTGTATTACTCCTGCTCTCTACAGCCGCGCCAGGCTCTGCCGATTCTCTGTATATGCGCATGATCGTTTTTGTATTGGCGGCAAGATGCGCCTTGCGCGGAGCAGCGTAGGGATGCGACCGTCCGCTTTGTGCCAGAAGCGGACATCAGAATGATTATATAGATATCAAAATCTATTGAAGTGGCCCTGATTGTGTCATTAACCTGGAATATGAAACATCCTTCTTTTCTTTTAACGATGGATGATTTAATGCTCCTTCATCCACCGTTGTTTTAAGATAAGGCACACACAATAAAGATTTCAGTACATTTGCATATCTCAGAAATTCTGGTTATCCAATGTTCCGGTAAACCTTAGACTCCTGCCAGCACTGTCGGGTCACCCGTCCTCCAGACATTATCAACTGTGACCCGGCATATGAACCAGCCGTCTTGTTGCTTTAAAAGTTCAACGTCATAACGATTTTTCATCAGATAGTGGCGTGAGGGATCGGATTCAGGCAAGTGCTGTGCTTCCACAATCGCCTCCAAATATGCTTTATCTCCATCGATAGTTACACGTGGGTTCGTCACTGAATGAGTGGTGACAATCGGCTTAAGCGAATTCAGCAATGCATCAGCTATCGTTTCTTTACCCTCCAGGACAGGATATTCAAAACCCGCTTTAGCTCCCGCAGGGCGGAAGTCAGACACCGCATCTTCAGTGAAGGCCCCTTTAATTAACTCCGGGTCTTTGAGATCAATTCCTGCCGCATATCGGTAAAGCGAATCGACGATAGCAAGCTTGTTTGCAACATTTTCACTGAGTGATACTGACATAATTTGCTCCTTATGATTGGTGATTCAGATGGTATACTGTGGATACCTAGTGTCAATTAGGCACCTTTTTTCACCCAGGTATACGGAGGTAAACTGTATGTCAGCAAACAGCAGGCAAGCGCACAGTCCGGAGTATTACCCCGGTCATTCATGCGAGGACAAGGCTTCAGGCCGGTTATTACTGGATCAAATAACTGACAAGTGGTCTGTCTCAATCCTTTTCGCTCTGTGCAGCAAGCCATTGCGGTTTAACGAGATAAAGCGGTGCATGGATGGCATTACCCAGAAGTCACTGACTCAATGCTTACGCCGTCTTGAACGAAACGGCATAATTGCCCGTCGCGTCATTCCATCGTCTCAGATTGCAGTTGAATACAGCATTACCCCTTTGGGACGCACTCTGGAAGCGCCGTTTCAGGCGCTATTTAACTGGACCATTGAATACAGTTCTGACGTGACACTTGCTCAGGCTGAGTTTGATGCCAGGACAACCGAATAAAATTCTGGCAGGCAATCTTCACATTGCGCTAATTGCGAGCATGGCTGAGGGAGATTTTTTTCAAATCAGCTGAGGGCGGTAATCCAAATTGTCTTGCGTATTCCCGACTAAACTGAGTGTGGCTTTGATAGCCCACCGATAGCGCGACATTCATAATATTTTCGCCCGATGTGGCGAGCTTAAGCCGGGCATGCATCAGGCGAATTTGTTTCTGGTATTGTACGGGGCTTAAGGCAGTTATGGCGCGGAAGTGGCGGTGAAAAGCGGACACGCTAAGCGCTGCCATTTCAGCCAGATCCCCTACACGTATGGCTTGTGTGTAGTTTGTCTTAATCCAGTTGATCACCTTGTAAATCCTTGCAAGGTGGGTTTCAGGCGTTGCGATCTCCCTTAGCATCCATCCAAGGGGGCCCTGTAGTACACGAAAAAGAATTTCCCGTTCATACGCCGGAGCCAGAGCGGCAATTTCATCAGGCTTTCTGATAAGGGACAGCATTCTAATCCATGCATCCAGTAATTCCCGGGTGACTGGCGCTACTGAAAATCCTGAATGATAGAGATAAGCGTCACCAGTGCCGGGAATCTTGTCCAGCAGATCGGCAATAATTTCAGGCTTGGGCGTCAGGCTGACAGCCAGATAAGGTGCATTTGTAACGTTATCAGGGAACACATTTCCTACTGCGGGTAAGTCTACTGACATGACAAAATAAGTAGCTGGATTGTAGTTTAATGTCCTTCCGCCAACAGTCATGCTTTTTGAACCTGTCAGGATCAGATTAATCATAGGCTCATAAACAGCAGAAAGTCTGTGCTCAGGAATTTCTCCCTGCACCATTGCTACCCGGGGAATTCCCGTCTCTGTCCGCTGATTTCCGGCTCCGGATGCCAGTTCTCGTAGTTCGCGTAATTTATTTTCCATCAGCGATTGATAACACGTCTCCGTTACCCACAACAACATAAAAGCAGAATCGGGCAACAATCAAAGAGGATCGCATAAGCCAGCGATAATCCCGGTGCGTAACCTGTGTAGCGTATTCTTTCACTTACAGGAGCCATCATGAAACACGTTCTGATTACCGGGGGCAGCAGGGGAATTGGTGCCAGCACAGCGATCGAGTGTGCAAGGCGTGGATTTGGCGTCATTCTGACGTGGAACAACCAGGCTGAATCAGCGCAATCCGTTGTCAAGAGCATCCAAGCCTCCGGTGGTAAAGCCATTGCTATGAAGCTGAATGTTGGCGACGTCGGTAGTTTTGATGAGTTCCGAGCTGCACTTGAGCGGGTGATGAAAGCACAATGGAATACAACAGGTCTTGATGGCCTCGTAAATAACGCCGGCTACGGACTCTTTAACCCCATTGAAGCCGTAACTGAGGAGCAATTTAATGGCTTGATGAATGTGCATCTCAAGGGGCCATTCTTTCTGACACAGAAGCTGCTGCCTCTTCTGCGCAGAGACTCCTGCATTGTCAATATCACAAGCGCTACCACGCGTGTCGCCACCGCTGGTGTCGCCCCTTACGCAGCATTTAAGGGGGGGCTCGAAGTCCTGAGTCGCTATATGGCGAAGGAATTTGGCGAACGCGGGATTAGAGTGAACGCAGTATCACCTGGCCCCATCCGCACTGAACTTGGCGGTGGGCTTAATGACGAATTTGAATCTCTGCTCGCTTCACAAACTGCGCTGGGACGCGTTGGTGAGCCTCATGAAGTCGCTCGGGTGATTGCCTCTTTGCTGACGGACGATGGGGGTTGGATCAATGCGCAGTCAATCGAGGTTGCGGGTGGCTATAACGTCTGATAAAGGAATTTATTTTGCTTGATCATATTTTTATCTCAGTCAGTGACCCTGTACGTTCAATCGCATTTTATGAGCGCGTACTGCCTGTTCTTGGCATCGTAAACCGCCATGACTATGACGGTGCACAGGGGCCTCACGGACACCCTGACCTCAAAGGATTTGGTGCAAATGACCGGATATTTTTCTGGCTCAGGCAGGGGACTGTTTGCGCTGATGCTGTCCACGTAGGTTTCATCGCAGAATCGGAGTCCATGGTTAACGCGGCGCATGCTGAAGCTCTTGCTGCTGGTGCAACCGAAATTCACCCGCCGGGAGCACAGAAGCATTATGACCCCCGTTATTACGCAGCCCAGGTCAGAGACCCAGACGGATATAGCATTGAGTTTGTCTATAAAAGCTGGCAACACAATCCATAAGCCGTACACGCTTACTATATGAACTCAGATGCTAAACCAGCATAACGGGTGCACTGTTACACAGGATGAATATGAAAACTATGATGATCTATGGCGCTACCGGGTATACAGGAAGCATGATTGTTCAACACGCATTAGATTCGGGCATACCGGTGACTATTGCAGGCCGTAGTGAAGATAAACTTGTCGCTATGGCCAGTGAGCTGAACTTACCATACAAAGTTTTCTCTCTTGAAAATCCGTCTGAAATAGATGAGGCGCTGGCAAATGTTACGGTATTGCTCAACTGCGCAGGGCCTTTTGCGTACACTGCCGATGCCCTGATAAACGCAGCGGTACGCAATAAGATTCACTATCTCGATATTGCCGCAGAACAGGACAGTTACAGGCTGGCTGAAGCCTATGAAGAGGATGCGAGCGCTGCAGGCGTTATGCTGCTACCGGGGTGTGGAGGATCGGTAGCAATGCTGGGGTGCCTCGCAGTACATGCCGCAGAACGGGTAAAGTATCCTGTAAGCATTTCTCTGGCACTGAACGTGGCCGGATCAATGTCACGGGGCTCAGCTGTGAGCGCGATGGAGAATTTATCGCCTGAATGTCTCATAAGACTCAGTGGACAGCTGGTGCCAAAGGACCCCGGCGAACTGAGATCTTTTGATTTTGGCAGTGGTGCACGAGAATGTTTTCCAGTAACCCTGCCGGACCTGGTCACTGTCTGGAAAACAACGGGCATCCCTGACATCTCTACATTTGTACACGTTAGTGGGATTGGGTTTCCACAAGGGGATTTATCTACATTACCCGATGGCCCTTCAGCAAAAGAGCGTGAAAGCAGTCGTTACCAGGCTGTTGCCGAAATAGTAGACGCTGAAGGAAAGACAGTACAAATGCTGCTAGACACGGTTAATGGATACAGTTTTACTGCGATAGCCGCAGCGGAGGCAGCGCGAAGAGTGCTGGCGGGAGATGCAAAGCCTGGTTTCCAGACGCCCGCAGACTTATTTGGGAAACATTTCGCGGAAACCATCGCAGATACGCGTATCACTCAGCTGTAAGCCTTGTGTCCTAAATAATTTGAGGGGCCAATGAATGTTGGCCTACTGAAAATGTCCTGTCTTCATATCCTAAACATTTTTGATGTACTTCTTATTCCTGAGCTTTAGCACTTCCAGGAACATTCATTGTTAAACGCCAGCCTCAAAAGATTTTCAGCGTCCGCTGATCGCTCTTAGCAGACCTTGCCCTGCCGCATGTCCGCTTTGTGCCAGGAGCGGACATTGCTAGCATTGGAATGCTCAAATCTGTGGCGAGCAGATGACAGTGCATAACCATGCAGCCGCATCGAAATCATCAGAGGCGTTTTTCAGGATTCTGGCCGGGGAAAGGTGCCTGAAACGGCCCGCACGCGCCAGAGTTGCGCTGAGGAGCTATACGGCGGGGCAATAGCACTGTTATGTTAAATCTGCCAGGGTGGCAGGGTGCGGTGCGAAAAGGGCGGCAGCTGGCTTCGCTTGTGCGGCGGAACGTTCCTTACCAGCCTTAAAGGGTGACGGTTCCTGCTGGTTCCGGTCACAGTAAGCCGTTCTGAATCTCACCCCTGATTCACCCCGCTTTAGATGGCGGTTTTTTTTGCCTTCGGGGAATAATGAATTTTACTGAATGTTCACTGCGCGAAGCCGATAAATATGTAGCCCTCACCAGGGTGACCTTTGATCACTGCAAAGCAGATTTTTGTTTCTGACGGCGCTTAATGCGCCGTTTTTTTTGCGCTTTGCAGACGCAGGTAAAAACGTGTATCCCGCTACTGGCGGGCTTTTTTGCTGGCATGCGCAACAGGGAAGATATGTTTGAAATTATGAAAATATTCAGTAGTCATTAGTGTATGTCCGCTTCTCGCTCAAAACGGACTGACATGCCTCAACAGCTTACCACTGCTTTTACCAGGCTGGACGACGTTGCCTGAACTCGTTTCGAGTAACGTCGTCAGCAGGCAAGCCGCGCAGCGGTACGACAGCAGAATTTAATAGTTACAATATTTAATAACAGGCGCAGGATTAGGCCGGCGAACCGGCCTGAGGCATTATCAGATGGCGCAATAAACGCGCGCTTCACGTGGCGTGTAGATACCAAACGTCACCACGCTCAGTAAGCCATTAACAAACGTCTGCTGCACTTCAACCCGACTAACTTTTTCCTGGCCGCCGCACACCTGCGCTGCATCAATACTCTTACGCTGACCGATACCTGAAACAAAGAACGGCTGGCTAGTGGTTTTCGTCGCCGCGCCAACTTGATTCTGTTTCATTACGAAAGTCTGCTGCGCACAGCCGGTTAAACTCAGAGCCAACAACGCCGCAACACAAAGCTTGTTCATAAATATCCTTATCGCCTGAAATGAAAAAATAAATGCTGAGTGAAATCATCACTCAGCCAGCAATCAGGTTATCGACAACGAAAGCGGAAACATGAGAAAGATTTTTGAGTACGCCTAACGGATACGTTTTGCTGAATAGTACAGCAATAAAAAAAGCCCCTGCACAGCAGGGGCTTTTTATGTTTACCGCAGCGTTTCCGCTTAGCGAGTCAAATCGTAGAAGAACTTTTTGACGCCATCGAGAAAGCTTTTTGAATGCGGACTGTTCTTCTCGCCCGCCGCACCACCAAAGCTCTATTCCAGCTCACGCAGCAGCGACTTATGCTTCTCGCTCATAGCGGACCCTGGCCTGCCGTCAGTCCGCTTTGTGCCAGAAGCGGACGTTGCGAACATTGTGCTATGTTGTTTTACGGGTAGCAGGATCAATGATCCGGAATGGCACATTACGATTAAAAGCAGAACCAGCCCAAGTTCCGTACCTGCAGTATCCGGTAAAGTAGAAGGGCAAACAGTCCGGTTAAGCCAAGACCCGGTATATCCCGGAAGGATATACTAAAGAAATAATTCAAATGACTGTATCATTTAAATAAAAACCCTGATTATTCTCAGGAAATTAAAACTAAACTGGCAGGGGTTATATTGCACCTGATAATCATGAGCAAAATTACAACTTAATTATCAAACGTTAATGTAGATGCGGATTATTGTCGTTGCGCTCAGGCATACCATTTTGATTAAGTTGTCTTGGGCAAGTCTTAATTGCACAACGGTGCGCATAACTACATTGGTCTTTTTTCAAAAATTTCTCGCAGCCCGTATAGGCCTTCAGAGAGTTCCAGGCGGTTTTCGTATGAAAATCTGTCTTTAACGCCCTGATAAGCTTGATTGTTTCTCTGCCTTCAAACATAAACTTACCCTTGCTTAAAAGAATGTATTTCCCCGGCGTCAGGTCCTCATCGTACTCATGCCAGATAATACGGCACACTTTGTTATGATTCATAATCAATGAAAAAGATGTGGCTGTTTCGGGACTGATGAGCGTCTCCAGTAAAAACCATTCCATATTGCCTCCTCGGTCAGTGGGAGGTGGAATTTATATCAATATGAACAGGCTGTAAGATTTGAAAAGTAAAAAATTACTAAGAGACCAGCATTATTTTATTTAACAGTCTTGAAAAAATTTTGTTACCTGATAGTTCCCACTGTAAGAAAATGGAGTCATTTATTTTAAACTTAATGCATGTGTAAATATACAGTACCTCATACACTTAACGTAAAACATTACGCATGGCTTTTCTTTAATCTTGATTAATCAACACAAGGAAAAGTCGATAACTTTCTTGATTCAGATCAAATTAAGTTTGAAAGTTATGTTATGTATAATTTGACCTGTAACAAACAAATTGTGCATTTGTTATCCGGAAGACACAGTTTTAAAAAAATATATTCATCCGGAAATATCTTCATTAATACTGATTAACCGAAGACAGAATACTTGCTTCTGGTACTGTTAACAGTCAGGCAGGGTGTCAATATCAGTGACTTGCATCGTCAGCTTAACTTTCTCTTCAGCTTTTTGTACGGGCAAACGTTTAAATCAGCAATGTTATACCATTGCATATTCCGTTCAGTCGTAGTTGCTTAAACAGGCCGGAGGAAAAGCAGGAAAATCACTCAATATATTGGCTGAAACGCAGAAGATATCCATCCGGATCCTGCACCAGAAACTCTCTCTGGCAGGCTATCGTTTCTCCGGTACTGTAGTGGTTATCGCGTAAAGCCCGAGATAGCGATATGCCATGTGCGAGTAAACGCGCAAGTATTTGCTCAATATCGTCCACTTCTATCTGGAAATTAACGCCACGACCTAACGGTTTGACGAGTTCTGATGTGTTCCATCCTTCAGCATGATACTGCTCAAGCATGATTTGCGCCTCACCGAGGCTGACATAAGCAAAATCAGGATCGCTACGTTTTATCACAATGTTGAAGCCAAGCACATCAACATAGAAGTACAGGGAAGCAGGAAAATCCGTTACGGTCAGTTCGGGAACCATACGGTTCCAGTAGGGGTCTTTCAGGTCAGCCATTGATATCATCCTTTTTGACTGGCATAGCATACATCAGGCGGCTTTGTGTAAGACGATGTTATGCGGTAAGTCCGGTGGCCATATTGTCTGACTTACAGTGCGAGAGTTTATGCTGTGTTTGTCAGGCTGCATTAAAGCCCGACTGAAATCAAAACAGGTGAATCAGAGTAAAGCGGAATAACTGGCGAAAAAGCAGCCTGCACGCAATTAAGGATCAGGTTAAATCCAAACTGAACTGGCGACACAGGGCAGTTCTGCCTCTGTCGGTCACGTTCACTTCGCGATATCCCGGCGTGCGGGCTACCCATTCTTTCTGCAGAAAAAGCGTCATCAGTGCCGAACCGGCATCCCCTCCCAGATGAAAACGTCTTTCGCTCCAGTCGAGACAGGGGCAGCAGGATTTGCGACGCGGGCGTGAGTTAAGCACTGCGCCAAGATTCTGGAAATGAGATTTTCCGTCTGGCGTCAGCGCAGTGCCGTCAGCCTCAAGCCATTTATCCTGCAGCATAAACTCATAAATATTGACAGCAAGTTCTCCCGCCAGATGGTCATAACAGGTGCGTGCATAACGTAGGCAGACGGGCGTGCGAGACACCGGAGAATTGAACGTATGCATGGAAATCCCCATCAGGTTTTCCAGCAGTCCGGCGATATGGTGGCCCGCAAGGCTGTAATAGCGGTGACGGCCCTGAGTCAGGCAAATAATCAGCCCGTTGCTGAGAAGCCGGCTGAGATGTCCGCTGGTTGTCGATGCGGCAATGTCAGCCACAGCGCTGAGTTCAGTGGCTGTCCATGCGCGCCCATCCATCAGGGCACACAGAATACTGACCCTCGACGGGTCAGATAGGGCAGAAGCAACCTGTGCCATAGATTTTTCCAGAGAATCATCCGGCTCACTGTCGCGTTCAGTTTTTAGACGTTTCATTCAGGGAGTATTGCCCATTGTTGGGTTACTTCAGCTGCCCGGCTATCGTCATCCGTAATCAGAATAAGCCTGTTACTGTGATCGCTGTACTGTACCAGAATGTTAATGCCGTTCCTGGCAATTACTTCAGCTATGTCTCCAAGCTCACCCGGGCGTTTCTGAGGTAATTTTCTTATCAGAGGGCGGCACACATTGCTGACGTCAAAACCGGCATCAGTCAGAACCTTACGGGCTTTCTCACCGTCTTCAACAAGGAAATGCGCGTGTCCGGCTTCTGGCGTCGAAAACACGCCTCCTCCCTCAAGGCCGACACCATTTGTGCCCAGCACACTTCCCAGTGAGCCAAGAGAACCTGGAGTATTACTGAGAATGACGTGAATATCATACATGCTGATGCGTTCCCTTATCAGATGAGTAATCACGGAATACACTGGCAACGCGTATTCTGTAAAACGAGAAAATTGACTGTTTACCTTCTTTTTGTGCTGCCAGGTGCATAACGTTCCGCTTCCACTCAGCCACGGAATCTTCATCCTCCCACCATGACAAAGAAAGGATTTTTCCGGGCGTAGTCAGACTCTGGAATCGTTCAATGGAAATAAAGCCCGGCGTGTCTGACAATACTGGTTTCAGCTCGGCAGCGAGCTGAAGATACCGTTCCCGGGACTCTGGTAAGGCATCCGCCTCAAAAAGTACTGCAATCATTTGTCTGCTCCGTCGTTGATTTCCGGTCAGCTTATTGCCAACAAAAGCCTGATGCTTCGGCCTTCACCGAAGTATGTCTGTTTCGTGGAAATCAGAATTGTTTAGACGGATGAAGTCTCACAGAAAAACGGACAAAAGATTCAAGGTCTGCAACGATTTATAGACTGGGCTGATTTACTTGCGATTAGTCCATACGTAGTGATATTCGAAATCTCCGCTTCTGGCATGTGGCTGCCAATATGCAAGGTTTTCAGGTCGGCTATGAGTGAAAATCGGACATCAGTTTAGCCGGTATTATTGGTGTCGCCTGTAGTTTTCCCGGACAGTCGCCTGTAGTTTTTGATGGTCGCATTGGAAAGGCTTGCTGCCGTATCCACAATGACAAAGCTGAAAGAATTGTCATTTATCAGGGGACTAAGATCTGTACATGCGATAAGAAGAGCCTCCACCTTATAACTTGCCACTAAAGACATTAAGTTCTGCCACTCTGCCTTTACATCAGGCTCGTGAAAGCCTTTTGTTTTAACCCGACCAATCAGCGATGTGGTCATTTCACGAAGTAGAGGTGAATCAATAATCTTTTTGCCAGTAGCTTCAATCCGCGCCTGATAGAAACCCGCTTCCAGCGTGGGTTCTGTAGCCAGTACAGCTAGCCTGGTTGCTTCTACAGGCAACGACTCAAGTGCACTGTCTGCGATATGCAGAAGTGGAATACCAGAGCTCGCCGCCTTCATTTCGGCAAAGTAGCAGTGCGCAAGGTTACAGGGAACAGCTATCAAACTCACTTTTGCTCTGACGAGTTCGGCAATACCCTGCTGCAGGGCTGCGATCATCGCCTCATCATCAATTTTCTTGCCCGGCCAGAAAGGTGTAGGCAACGAGATGATATGCATTTTGGGAAAATCCATATCATATTTCGCTCCGTACCCGATCTGGCAGTCTGCCACCAGCATATCAACAAAGGGGGCTGTGGAACGGGGTCCCATACCTGCAAGCACACCTATAGAAACAGTCATCAACAGTGCCTCCTTTCAACATTTTCTTTCAGTTAACAAATGATCGCTGAGTTGCTTAAAAATTACAGATTTTTGATTTTTATGCTTATTTTAAAGGGCTGATTATAATTTTTGATCTGCTTCTCGTCAGAGAAAAAATCGTCATGCGAATAATGTCTTCATCAGCAGTATAAGGACTTGCTCAGTAAGACGCGTTGTCCATGAGCAGTGAGCTGGAACAGAGTGCCAGTTATCGTGAAGAACTGATTCTGATCAGCCACAGGTGAGAACACATCGGTGGAACACGGCTATATATCTGTAACCAGCCCAATCAGTAAGAGGTGTATCCACCGCGTTTTGCTAATAAATTTTATGATGTCCTTCTGAAAAGGCTTCGGGCAGAACAGCAGTTACGCTGAGAGATGAATTCATAAGGAATTAAATAAATGGAAATAAGCATTCGGACCCCTTTGATACATTCCCTTTCTTTAAGTCAACACAGTGGATGCAATGTCTGGCTGAAGATGGAGTCTTCCCAGCCCACCGGCTCTTTTAAACTCCGGAGCGCGGGGCATGCCTGTTGCCATTATGCCAGTAAGGGCGCTACAGCATTTGTCAGTTCATCGGGCGGAAATGCCGGAATTGCGGTGGCTCACAGCGGTCGCAAACTGGGGCTACCGGTAACTGTCGTTGTACCGGAAACCACGTCAGCCAGAGCAAGACAGCTTATTGAACAGGAAGGGGCCAGGCTCATTGTGCATGGAAAAGTATGGAGTGAGGCTAACGATTATGCCCTGTCACTGGCGACGGATGAAATCATCTATATCCATCCATTTGATAACCCGCTTTTGTGGGAAGGTATCAGCACAATTGTGGATGAGGTCATCAGTGAGGGGGTAAAACCTGATGCCGTTATTCTGTCCGTCGGCGGCGGAAGCATGCTGTCCGGCATAGCGCAGGGCCTGGAAAAAAATCAGCTTGGTCACATTCCGATTTATGCCGTTGAAACCCACGGCACTGCCTCCCTTAACGCTTCGCTTAATGCCGGTAAGTTGGTGCGTCTTGATAAAGTCAGCGGCATAGCCACGACGCTGGCCGCAAGCCAGGTGTGCGAAAACGCGTTTAACGTGGCCAGTCGCCTGGATGTCAAAAGTATGCTGGTTTCTGACGCAGAAGCACTGCATGCCTGTCGGCATTTTCTTGATGACCATCGCGTGCTTACTGAGCCGGCATGCGGTGTGTCACTGTCACTCTTGTACGAAAACAAAATCCGTTTTAAACCTGCCGATAATGTACTGGTTATTGTTTGCGGTGGGGCGTCGGTCACTCTGGAAGGGATCGCGGGATGAAAGAAGAACGGAATGAACATACCGGCGTTCACTCCAAAAGGGGCGGCTGATCTGCCGCAATTGATTAACATATCATGATGCGAGGTGAGGCCGCTTGTGGCACAAAGCAGACATGCAAGCCACGGTACGCGATAAGTAAAAAATTAAACTGCTTCGTAGGTGCATCCTGAACTTTTATCATTACCTGCAGGAAGGCACCTATTCACGCCTTAGACTTCGCAGCAGCCTATTTCCTATTAGCAGTATCCCTATCTCCTGTTAAAACCAAAACACAACCAACCAACTGATTAACATAATCATTTCTATGGCTGCGTTGAGTTTATCAATTCATTTAAATCATTTTTAACAAAAAAACGGGGCAGATGTTCGCGATGCTCTGTTACAAGCCACCTCGCTAATATAGCACTTTTTGCTCAATAATTTTCTTTACGAAACAAGCTGTTGAAATTCGTTTGTAATCGCATTCATTTTAAGGGTGATAAATGCTGATTTAGATCAGTTTAACCGCATAATTTTAAGCGTAGATTTCGCAACTTAAGCGGTTAACCTCTGTGTTTTCAATTTGTGTAATCGCTTTCATTTTTGGCATGGGCTGGCATTACAAAAGCTAGCGATTAAGCCTTAAAGAGATGTTTTTAAGTAAGTTAATTTAATCTAAAAAATATCATCGGAAATCTCCGTTCTCCGGCCCAGTCTCAGGAAACAGAAATGAACACAACAATCAAAACGCTTGCTCTTTTCATCGCTACATTCTCATCTTTTAGCACTCTGGCAATTAATTACAGTAACGTTAATTATCAGGATATTGAATCGTTACGAAGCGCCCTGAATAACGTGGTGAATAGTCATACCTCTAGAGATGCTGCCCGTGCGGCCTTAAATAAGATGAGCCCTGACTCACTTGAACAGGCCAAGCTATCAATCAAGGATCCACAGGTGCGTAATGTTATGGATCAGTTGCTTGAGGGCGTACTTGAAAACAATGGTAGTCTCCAGGCACCCAACACCAAAACAACAGCAGTTATTACATCCGACGCAAGCACACCTATCAGTCAGGCAGTTATCGATAATTCATCAAATCGTCATGCCTTAAATCCCAATGCTATTGCGCAGGTTACGGTCAGTAATCAAGGCTGGACTCAGAATAACTATCGGCAGGGCTATGACAGTTGGTCTGGTGACGTACAGAGTACGCGCCCCGCAGTCAGCGCTTCACAAATGAAAATGGATGCTTCTACCGCGCAGCAAAATACAATCAGCGAGAATAAACAAAATACTGTCGCACAACTTGATCAGCGCGACGCAGTAAGCCACCGATTAAGTGCCCAGGCAAAAGAGCAGATCACTCATAATCTGCGATTCAACAACTTAACTGCTTCAAAACTGGAAGGGCAAATTCAGCAGGCTGACCGGGAAAACAGTGAGCATGAAGCGGCGATGAAAGGGGAGGCGCTGACAAAAGCCAACCAGCAGCGCACCCGCCAGCAGGTGCTTGCGGGCGGCGTGGCAGAGATCAACGCAGAGATGCAGCTTGAAGCTCAGGCCCGCGGCGAGGCGCTGACAAAAGCCAACCAGCAGCGTACCCGCCAGCAGGTGCTTGCAGGCGGCGTGGCAGAGGTCAACGCAGAGATGCAGCGCGAGGCTCGGGTCCGCGGCGAGGCGCTGACAAAAGCCAACCAGCAGCGTACCCGCCAGCAGGTGCTTGCGGGCGGCGTGGCGGAGGTCAACGCAGAGATGCAGCGTGAAGCAGAGATCAAAGGCGCAGCACTTGCACAGTCAAATCGCGATCGTATCGAAGCAGAAAACACCGCACTGAATGCCGCCCGTATTGCCTCTCTTGCGCAACACGAAGCTGCTGCGGCAGAGACAGCTCACCTGGCTGCACAAAAGTCACTGGCAGCAGACAAAGCCCAGCGCGAAGCTCAGCAGGCTCAAGCCGCATTAACATCGGCTAAATATGCCGGTGTTTCTGAAGGCCAGGCACAACAAGCTATGCGTGACCTGACTGCCGCCAAATATGTCGTAGTCAGTGACAATATCCAGATAGCGCACGAGCAAATTCAGGCACTGGAAGCGGAAGTAGCGGCCAAATCTGCAGCGGCAGCAAAAGCGCAGGCTGAAGCTAAAGCCGCCGCGCTGGCAGCGCAAAATGCCCTGAAAACACCCGTGGTTGGTCAGCCAACGCCAGTGAGTATTATGCCAGCCGTTGTGACCAATATTCCTACACCTGTCATTGCAAAAGTTTTTTTGACGGAAGGTTCGCACAATAACGGCGGCCATCACAAAGGCCCACATCAAAATGCAGCGTCAACCCGCAACAACGGTAACAGCAATGCCCACGGCTCAGCGATGGGTGGCCGTGGACAGGGCGGCCAGCGCAGCGGACATAGTGCCGCGGGTAATTTTTGAGGCTGGGATAGAAGTGGACTCGCAGTCAGACAATGCTTACTCACACTAATTATCGTTGTCATGCACTATTTATAGCCATGTCGAAAACGTGCTGATCTATTTTATTTCTATTAACCAGAAAAGATTTTAAGAGTGAAAAACAATATGAAAAAAGATTGTATAACTGCTGTATCAGCTTTGGTGGTTATGAGTGTAATGGCGGGTTGTACCTCTCAGGCTTCACGTATGGCCGATTGTCAGGCGCAAGGCGTAAGCCGGGACGCTTGTTATGTTGCTGAACAAAATCGGCAGGCGACAATCAGTGCCGCTGCTGAGAAACAGGCATTAGAAAATGCAAAGCAGGTTGCTCAAGCGGCCCATAAAGTTAAGCCATTTATTAAGCATTTTAGTGATAACGGAAACAATATCGAAATTAAGCGGGATAAGTTGGGGATCGTGATGGTTGATGGTAAACCAGCGGCTGAAATTGAGCGCGAAAGCGGGAACATCAGTTATCAGCAAGGGTTATATATTGTTATCGCCTACGCAACAGGTAAAGTTGCTGTCACTAAAGAAGGTGTCTTCCTGACATATGCGAAGTAACAGGCAGTTGCTCTTAATGTATCAGGCACAATAGGGAAGGAGTAAATGCAACGTCATATATTGACTCTCCAATATATGGCGTTGCATTTAATGGCATCACCGTTAACCGCTAATATAGGCGAAATGATTGAAAATAGCAGGAATAGCGTTGCTCAATTATCAGATGTGGTGAATAAAATTATCAGGGTTACAGGATGCTAAGTTTAGGTGGGCTGGTTTTTATATTTAATCAATATACATGAAATGAAATCGGATAATAGGTGTTGGACTTATTTAAGCAGAGCCATGTGAACTGATTTTTAAACGTCGCCCCATTACTTATGCATCAAATGATAGTTTCTTGGCTGATGAATATCGCTCCCAGATCAAATCATTTAATTAACTCAACAGCAAATATTGCAAGTGAATGATGATCGCGTCAGTGGAGCATTGATCACACCCGATCTTTAATATTAATCTGAATGATATGAGGCATCTATTATATATATACCCGTTACTGGGCTCGCAATGACCGCTTGTGGCACAGGGCTACCAGCAAAAAGGGTTAGAGGTCTGCTAGGTGCGAAAAGCGGAAGTTCGCAACTGTGCTCACCGTCAAGGGTGCATTATGAACATTGCCATGTGTTAATCAACGGGGTGAGGTCATAAAAGGCTCACCGGCTAAAGCGGTGAGCCTGCTTGCTTATTAACGTATCACACTAACATTTTCCAGTTTCACCGAACTTTCAGGCTTATCCCCCACTTGCTGAGCGACCGGGACGAAGACGTTCAGATCTTGCAGCCACGCTAGTTTGTCACTGCTCCCTGGTTGCCCTTCTTGAGTTTCATGGCACTCAACTAATAGATATTTCCCACTAAACTCAGATGCAATACTATGTGCGTCTCCCTTTCCCGTTACGTCACAGCGTAATGCTGAAGCAGTGACTTTCTTATCGGAATCAATATTGTCCCATTGCGCCTGATATCGTTGACCCGTCACTAACGGGAAACGCAGATCCGTCTGTAACTTGTTGAGCAATGAGGAACCACTGCTGATGGACATAGTGAACTTCAGTTGTAGTTGATTAGCCAGCGTTAAACGTTGCACCGTCCAGATACCATAATCTTCCAGCTTGCGTATATAACCATCCGATTGTGCATCCAACTGTACTTTGACCTTACCGAGCGCGCTTACTTCCGTATAACGAACCTGTTTAAAGCGCGGAAGCGCCCAGGGTTTGAGCAATAACTGCGCCTGGCGCTCAATTGCCGCAGAAAGGGAGAATTTATTCAGCCACTGTGGATTATTATTACTCAGATCGGGCATTGATGGCCCCATCAACGTTGATGCTGGCTTGTTAGCGGCGGGTACAAAGTGTCCTTCGGCTGTGAACGTTTTTCCTACGGGTAACTGGCAGAGCTGCTCGAAGCGTTGTGCCTTAAGCGTGTTAATTCTGAAGTCATTTTTACGGCGAACAATATCAGCAGTGATGAGTGAGTCCGTAACGCGGCCTTCACTGTCAAAGTTCATCAATGCGACAGCGTCTCCCTGATGTGTTTTACAGTTATACAAATAATGCTCAATCTTTAATCCAAGCGGCGCATCGTAAGGCGGTTCCCATATGACATCCGCAAAGTCATATCCCATACGTACCGATAAAATGTCGCTAATGCGCTGGATGCTATTAACATCGACAAGATCGGTAATGCCGACTCTATCCGTAGCTGATAATCTTTCCCATCGTGCTTCTTTTATCGGTAGCTGGCAAACCGTGCGAATATCCTCTGCCGTCATTTGTTTATCATCCTGAGCAGGTGAATAGCGGAGGTAACTGTTGCCGTAAAAGCGAGCTTTGGTCAATCCTTCTTCATTCAGTAAATCCTTGTACAGAAGCTGTGCCTTGCCTTGTTTACAATCAACGGAACGCCATTGCTGAGCTGTTTTTCCGCTATTGAAGTTTAACGACACCATGTAATTCACACGATCGTCGATTCTGGTTACAGAAAAGGGGTTAGTGCCACCCCCTGGCAATGCGGGCTTATCAGCAGCCTGAATGCAAGAAAACGGCAAGAGAGACAGAAAAAAAAGTGGGCGCATTAAAGAGCGTACGCAATACATACATGTTCCTTCATATATTGATTAAGAAATAAAGTTATCGGCATCAAGGAATGAATTGTTAACCTGATTTGAAATGCACCATAGAAATAAACGTAGCGTGAGGATAGCAACGTCCGCTTTTGGCACAAAGCGGTCAGGTGTCAGTCAGAGTCTGTTATGAGCGAAAAGCAGGCATTTTCGCCCAGAATGAACGCTGAAATATCCCAATGTCATTAGTAAGTCAGGTAGGGTGATTTGGATTACGACGAGGATTAGAAAATGAAACAATTTACGAGCCTGTTGTGTAAGACGGATTATGCTTAATAGATTCGCAACGTAGGGGGTGGTCGCTTACTATTTAACGCATATGGACATCAATCTTCTTGGCTTTATGCCAGCATTATTACCTGTTGCTTTGTCTCCTGGAGCAAGTTTCACGCTTGTTATGAGCAGCGCGCTAGCAGATGGACGCAACGGCCTTTTCAGAACCCTCGCCGGAACAGCATTGGGAATTTATACCCATGCGCTTTTCATCGGACTCGGCATAACTGCAATTATTATTTCATCGCCAGCAGTTTATGGTTTCCTGAAAATTGCAGGAACAATTTATCTTCTTTGGCTGGGCGTCATGCTTATCCGAAGTGGACTGAATGCAAAGCGCAATCAACCCAAAAACAGCGTGCCTCCAATTACATTAAAAGGTGCGTGGCTGGCTAATGTCCTCAACCCTAAAGCCATTATTTTTTATCTCACCGTTGTTTCTCATTTTGCTGGAAACCAGGGAGGCGTAGACAACTACCTGATATTAGCTACCGTCCATGTGGTGATTATGAGCCTCTGGCTTATTACCATAAGCCGTATCTTGGTATTCTCAGCCCAAAAAACCAATCCCTTGATGCTGAAAAAATATGTGAACATAGCTGGAGGAGCGCTACTCATTATTTTTTCACTGCGCAGCCTTATTCACTAACTTCTGACAATCGACTTCCGCCTTCTTCTTACTCTGCTCTGAACGATATCATTTAGGTCTGTTTTGAGCGGAAAGCGGACTTTCACTGTTTACAATCGAGGTGTCCTGAAAACCATCATAATCCCGAGCAGGATGGCTCCCATGCCCGCCACGCCTGACATGGGGAGTGCATTACCCAGCAATACGTAATCCAGTGCGGCCGTAATGACCGGCACCAGATAAAACAGGCTCGTTACGTTAACAATGCTCCCTGTGCTGAGCAGCCGGTAAAGCAGTAGCTGCGCTACCACAGAAATAAGTACACCCAGAAACAGCACTGAGGTGAAAAAGGCCGGGGTAAGGCTGACGTGGAAAGTGTCTGTGGGGAGCAGGCAAACGCATAGCACAAGACTTACTCCGTACTGCAGGGGAAGCACGTCTGCAGGGGCCTGGCGGGTTTTCTTTTGCATTATTGCGCCGAACGTCATAAACAGCAGTGCGGCCAGGGCAAATATCACGCCGGAGACAGGCATTGCGCAGCCAGCCGGTCTTCGAACGTGATCTTCAGGTGACTTTTAAGCTGAATCAGGAGGGATGTTATGAGTGTTCAGGATTTCGGGAGTGATATAGAGCCCATCAAAATTTTCAGGGAGGAGGCTGAAGATATTCTGGACAGGATTGCCGGTTTTCTTTTCACCGTTTATCCGTATAAAAAAACCGCGGCTCATATCTGCGATGGGCTTGATAAAGGCCGTGCTAATTTCCGGATTATGGCTCACAGGAAAAAGTATGATCTCTATCTTCGTATCGGCCATACATGGGCGTCAGATGAGCGAAAGAGTATCGTCGTTGCGCGCATAGGATTTGAAAAACAATCTTCAGGGCATGGAACGGCGTTGCTGAAGAAACTGACAGAAATTGCTCAAGAGTACGATTATAGGTTTTTGGCGATTGAGTCAGTGAATGCCAACAGTGAAGCGTTTGCCCGTAAGCTCGGTTTCGAACAGCACTCTATACCCAAATGCTACATCATCGCGACTGAAGCGCTGATCATGAACCTGCAAAGACGGGGAGCATGAAAAGATATTTGAGGGTCAATTTATCTTTTCAATAATCTGAATCTGTTAAAGCCAATTAAACACCGGGATAACCTCTAACGCCATTGAAAAGGGGCCGTTATAACAAATATGTAAGATCTGGCTGTTATGAAATGAATCATGATTAGCGTTTTTATTGACCAATTGGTAGAGCCGCAAATTTGTAATCTATTCCTCTTTTCAGGAGGAACTATTGTGCAATTACGTCACTTATTTATCTCGACATACGTTGTTCTGTTGATGGTCAATGCTCCGGATGCTTTAGCGGCATCCATCCGGCAGAGCGATGACCAGATCCGACAGCTCATTATCGACGAATCGATCGCATCTTATCCAGGAGTCTGTGCTTGTCCGTTCAATTCCGCGCGTAACGGAAGCAGCTGTGGCAGGCGAAGCGCGTGGAGCAAGCAGGGAGGATATGCACCTATTTGTTATAAAAAAGAAATACCAAAAGAGATGGTTGATGAGTGGCGGAAAGGACATGACGCTTAGCCTAACCGCTGGTGGATAATTTTTAGCGCTGGCTGGCATCTATCCCTTTCGAAATTAAGACGACTCATAGCTCATGAATTTACTGAAAAGTCGTGGCTGTTATCGGGATTCCAGGCAGGCAACTTACGGAAGTCTCTCGTCCGCTATGAGCGAAAAGCGGACATCAATCTTTAAGCATGTCCTCAAAGGCCAGGCTCCACGATAAAACCTCAACCGATGCTCGCAAGCCATGGACCCAAAAAGGATCATCGGAAAATATGGATAAGGCCTCTTCTTCATGCTCAGCCTTCACAACCCATAGCGCTCCGACAGGTTGATCGGTATGCTTTTCACGTAATGAACCGGCAGCAAGAACCACACCTCGTTTTTGCTTTAACCAGTCTAAATGAGGATTGAGATAGTGTTTTCTGACATTGTATTCACTTGGATGATCGGTGAACCTTATTGCGAAAAGCATGCGGTTGTCTCGCGTCAATAAAAAAATGAGAACAATTAAGGGATCAAAACTTTATTTTGGAGGTTTCAGCCTGTAAGCACTAAAAAGGATAGAAGATTTTGAATTCCACTAAAAGGGGGCAGCATTCGCTTTAAATTAATTCTGCTGCATATTTGACAGGTTGATTTAACGTCAGCTTATATGCCCTGCCGGTCTAAATAGCCTGCTAACAGAATTTTTTTAATAAGATAAGTAAGCGGAATGGCAAGAATTGCTCCGGTGATCCCCAGTAAGGCCTGCCAGAACAGAAATGCCAGCAACTGCGTAGTCATCGTCATGTCCAACTGCTTACCAATCAGGAGCGGTTCTATTACCGAACTCAGCGTCAGGTTTAATACCGTAAAAAATCCCGCCACCACCAGTGCAGTTTGCACATCAAACAGAATGTAGCTCTGGATCACTGGCGGCATCGCTGCCAACAGCGAGCCCAAAACCGGGACATAATTAAGAACGAACATCAGTACTCCCCAGAAAAAAGCAAATTTTAATCCGAGAAGATGTGCGCCTGTGCCGACAATCGCGCCACCAAGGATACTGCTCAGCGTCTTCACTCGCACATAGACAATGACACTCTGAATACTTTCCTGTAATGCGATGTACAGCGCCTGATATTTCCCCTGCGAACGTTGTTGCAGCGTGATTTTAAGTAGCGGTAGTTCATATAACATAAACAGCAGCATCAGGAACACCATAAGCCACCAGGAGAGCACGCCAGGGATTTGAGTCAGTAATGCAGTTACCCTACGAACTACCGTGCCTGCATCGATAAACGCCAGTATTTCGCTGGGTGTCAGAGTGATATCAATATAGGAAAACGTCAGTATCAGTTGCTCCACCCGGCTTGCCAGTAACAGTGGTGCCTGGCGACTGAGCTGAATTAATTCCGGTGTCAGCGCAGTCAGTTTGACAGTAATGAATACGATAATCATCAGCAAGACCACAATAACTGACAGTGAAGACAGGATGCGTGGGATCCGTTTTTTTTCCATCCCTGTGATGAGTGGATCGAGCATGACAGACAGTAAAACTGCCAGCAACACCTGGTTAATTAACGGAGCGGCAAGATGTAATCCGAAGATAATCAGGGTGAGACAGGCAAGTGTAAACAGCACTGGTAACAGGGGCGTCCACAATGCAAACCAGTTCTTTCTCATCAATTGTGCTCCTTAACGACAGGGGCTCGCACTATAAATGAAGGTCTGCAAAACGAGCTTGTCTGAAGTCAATACGACTCAACCTAACGTGCCGCATGCGTAAGGTTTTAACCAGCCTGTCAGACCTGACACCATCACGGAGCAAATATTCTGTTCGCCGTTTAAGGTGAAGCCGGTGGCAAGGATGAATGGACATCTTAAACGTCTGATTAATGGCGGGCTGAGTTATTCAGAGCAGCAGTCGTATATCAGTGGTTATTTAATTCATTACTGATCACGGCAACGTTATGCCTGCCCGTAAAGGCAACGTAGTCAGCGTGGTTAATTCTCATCATTCCACACCGACAGTTTTCAGAGTCTGGAAAGTGAATAAAACCGCACCAGAATCAAAAAAAAATTTTCTATGCGGTGGCATTATACACGCCAGATTCTGGCGCAACTTTCATTTACTGAAAAATTAAACCTGCATTGCTGACTTGCCAGTGAATATATCAGGATTAGAGAGTTAATCACTATGCATAAACTGTTGATAATATTAATTGGAGTGCTGATGGTCGCTGTCATCCTCATTTCTGACAGCCATGGCGGAAAAGTTCACAACAGGGATCAGGTATTTCAGTTAAAACCGCCTGTAACTGACTGAGTTATTATTAATTCCGTAATTGTAAGTATTCATACATTCTGCCCCTTGCGCTTTCCGTAAATCTATATTTTAAACAAGGTAAGTAGAGCTCTGTAAAGAGTAATGAAGTAAAAATCCTGCCACACAAAAAATAATGCATTTTTTCTTCGCGCAGCGTCAGTTACCAACACTGCCGGCCCGGTGGGTTATGTATTCCGGCTTCAGCCCCTGCGGTCCAAAATAAACGTTACATTGATTAAGATCAGGGTAATGTTTTTCCCGGCCGGTAGTCTACCCGCCACCGTTATTTAAGCTCCGGAATATTTAATAAAGTTGCTGGTGATTTTAAAAAGTCATGGCAGAGGTAAGTTCAGCGGCTTTTACACATTAACTGTCGTTTATTTTAACAGGCGCAACGCTTTGTCGCACGCGTCTGTCCCTGCTCCTGAGTAAAAGCAAAGCAGGGGGGAAGAGATAACTGAGAGAGGTAATAATGAAAATTAACTGTAAAGCGTGGCTTTGGCTCATCCTGGCAATAACGGCCGAAGTCACCGCCACCTTTTATCTTAGCCGTAGCGAAGACACTTACAGTCCTGTTCAGGTCATCACCATCATTCTGGGTTACGGTGTAGCGTATTACGCGCTGACGTGGGTGATGAAATCTCTGCCTCTGGGTTTTGCATACGCGTTGTGGTCCGGTATTGGCATCACGGCCGTCAACTTCATCAATATTGTCTGGTATCAGTACCGGCCTGAGCCAGCTTTTTACGCGGGCCTGATGCTCATAATCAGTGGCGTACTGATTATTAATCTTCTCTCCGGACATAAGGAGGAGAACCGCCATGAGTAACAGCGTGATTATTGCCTGGATGAGCCTGGCAGTCACTGCAGAGGGGCTCGGTACTACGCTTCTGGCCAGAACGGAACATTTCCGCCGGCCTGTTCCTACGCTTCTTGTTACGTGCAGCTATGTCCTCTGCTTTTATGCTCTTTCCCGCCTGATGGCACTGACTTCCCCCGGTCCTGCCTATGCCGTCTGGGCAGGGGGAGGGGTGCTGCTGGTCAGCCTCTCAGGCCAGATATTTTACGGTCACAAACCCGACCTGCCCGGCGCGCTAGGAATTGGCGCCGTCGTACTCGGCTGCGCGATGACTGGCCTTTACAGTTGAGAATGAAATGAGGTGCGTTTTGGAAACATATATCACTCCCCGCATCACCGCGATACGCGATGAATATCTTCAGGCCCGCCCTTCCGTGTGTATTAACCGGGCGCTGGCATTCACCGATGTATACCGCCGGAACCCGGGTTTACCAACCGTCATTAAGCGGGCCCGGGCATTCCGGGCGGCCTGCGAAAGGGCACCGCTGGCAATTTTCGACAACGAGCTGCTTATTAGCCATCCTGCCGGGCGTCGGCGGGGGGGAGAATGTTCGCCGGAAATCGCCTGGCGCTGGCTGGCCGATGAGCTGGATACGCTTAGTACGCGCAGTCAGGACCCGTATGACATTGATGAAAGCGACAAACGGCGCCTGCGGGAAGAGATTTTTCCTTTCTGGAAAGGCCAGTCACTGGATGAAATGGCAGAAACGCAGTTGCGTGAGGCGGGGCTGTGGAGCTGGAGTCATGAGGCGGGTATATGCGATTTGAGCATTAAAACACAGAATGGCGGCGGCGATTCCTGTCCTGGTTATGGCAACCTGTTACTGAGGCGGGGCATGGCTGCCATCTGTAACGATGCTTATGAGCAGCTGGCCAGACTGGACAGCACCTGTCCGGAGCACATAAATAAAATTCATTTTATGCAGTCCGTTACCGAAACGTGTGAGGGAGTGATGCTTTACGCCCGGCGCTATGCAAATCATGCGCAGACCCTGGCGGGAAGTTGCGCCGATCCGATCCGTGCGCAGGAGCTCAGGAAAGTCGCAGAAATATGCCGTCGCGTGCCAGCCCATCCCCCCCGAAATTTTCATGAGGCATTGCAGTCCGTATGGTTTCTGCAGTCGCTGTTTACTCTTGAAGAGAATCAGACGGGTATTTCGCTGGGCAGGGCCGATCAGTATCTCTGGCCGTTTCTGGAAAAAGACCTGAAAGAAGGCACATTAACGAAGGCTGAGGCGGGCGAGCTGATTTGCTGCTGGCTGGTAAAGATGTCGGAGGTTATGTGGCTGTGTAGCGCAGATTCCGCTATGTATTTTGCCGGCTATCAGCCCTTTATCAACCTGGTCGTTGGTGGCCAGAAACGCGAAGGCGGCGATGCGACAAATATGCTGAGCATGATGTTCATGGACTGCTCGGCCCAGCTGAAACTCTACCAGCCCGCGCTGGCGGTGCGGATCCACAATGCATCGCCGGAGCCCTTCATGCGCAAAATTGTCGAAGTAGTCCGCAGCGGCATGGGTTTTCCGGCCTGCCACTTTGATGATACACACATTAAGATGATGCTGCGTAAAGGTCTGGATTATGAAGACGCCCGCGATTACTGCATCATGGGCTGTGTTGAGCCGCAGGTTGCGGGCAGAATGTACCAGTGGACGTCAGCCGGATATACCACTTTTACCGCTGCTATTGAGCTGGCCCTGAATGACGGACACAGCCCACGGGACGGTTCGCTTCAGGGGGAGCGCACCGGCAAGCTGGAGAGCTTCAGCGACTACGCGTCCTTTGAAAAGGCAGTCTGGCGTCAGCTGGACTTCATCATCCGGCGGGCCGCTCAGGCAACGCTGATCCTGCAACGTCTGCACCGTGATTACGCGCCAAAGCCGCTCATTTCCTGCCTGACCGAGGGCTGTCTGGAGCAGGGGCTGAACGTTATGGATGGCGGAGCACGGTTCAATAACGGACCGGGTCTGATCTGGACCGGCCTTGCGGATTACGCCAACTCTATGGTGGCGATACGAGAGCTGGTTTATCGCCGGCGGCAGGTTTCTTTGCCGGGATTAGTGCAGGCGCTGAAAGATAATTTTGCAGGTCATACGGCCCTGCATCATGCCTGCATGGAAGTGGCCAAGTACGGTAATGACATTGAGGAGGTTGATAACGTGGCGCGCGATCTCATTAACTATGTCGATCGCGAGCACCGCAAGTATCGCATGCTGTATGGCCCCTTCACACTCGGTACGCTTTCCATTTCCAATAACACGCCGTTCGGCAAGCTGACCGGCGCACTGCCTTGCGGACGATTAGCTGGCCGTCCACTCGCTGACGGTATCAGCCCGGCCCAGCAGACGGACGTACTGGGGCCCACGGCCGTCATCAGCTCCGTCAGCCGTATCAACGTCGAGGCTATGGAGGTCGGGATGGTGCATAACTTTAAACTGATGTACGGCATTCTGGAGTCTGAAGAAGGCGAGCGGGGCCTGATTAACCTGCTCCGCACTGCCAGCCTGCTGGGCAATGCACAGATGCAGTTCAGTTATATCGATAATGAAACGCTGCTTGAAGCCCAGCGGTCGCCGGAGGACTACCGCTCTTTGATGATCAGGGTAGCAGGTTACAGCGCCTTTTTTACCGAACTCAGCCGGGAGGTCCAGGATGAAATTATCAGCCGGACGGTGCAGTCAGGTTTCTGACAGACCGGAGGTCACCGGCCGGGTGATCAACATTCAGCGCTTTTCCATCCATGACGGACCGGGCACGCGCACCGTGCTGTTTATGAAAGGCTGCCAGATGCGCTGTGCCTGGTGTGCCAACCCGGAAAGTCAGGACCTGCGGCCTGAAGTTTTTGTAGATGAGTCAAAATGTGACGGGTGTGCCCGCTGTCAGCCTTACCGCCGCGCCTTTTTCGAGCGGCCTGATGTGGCCTTGCTTCCCGACCGTACTGCACCGGATTCTACAGCCTGTCGCGCACTTAAGCGTACCAGTGAGATCATTGCGCTGGATGAGGTGATGGCCCGCCTGCGACGTGATGAGCCCTTTTACCGGCTTTCAGGCGGTGGCGTGACCCTCAGCGGGGGCGAAGCTGCCCTGCAGCCTGACTTTTGCCGAGCAGTGATTACGGCATGCAGAGAGGAAGGGCTGCACACGGCGGTGGAAACGGCCGGCTTTGCGTCGTGGAAAAACGTGTGGCTGACGTGCGGGCAGGCAGATCTCATCTTATATGACCTCAAAATGTCGACAGATGAGCTGCACGTACGCTACACAGGCGTCAGTAACAGGCGCATTATCCGCAACCTCGAAATGCTCCTCGAAGCCGGTAAAAAGGTCCGCATTCGCGTCCCGGTCATACCGGGCGTCAATGACACAGAAACGGAAAGCGACCGGCTGATGGCGCTGATACGCAGCACGACGCTGGGATACAGCAATTTTGACGGAATAGATTTGTTGCCATATCACCGTTACGGCGTACATAAATACCGGATGCTGGGGAAGTCATATCCCTTCGAAACCCGGCACAATGAGAGCAGGCCGGCTGATATGGCGGTAATGAAAAATGCTGCATTGCGCTGGATGCTGATGACTGACGAGGACGCTTGTGTACCTGCTTTAAATCAACCGGTACATTTTCAGGAGCGGTAACTTCAGCGCCCCCACCGGCACCTAATTTCCCGGCATCCTGAGATGCCGGAATATCAGGCATCATGCAAAAACCGCTTTAAGATTATAAATCCGGTTCATGTTTACCTGTAACGGTATGGACAGACTGCAAAGGTACAGGCATGCACATATGAGCATGCACCATTCACAATATATTTTTCACAGCCAGTATGAGTTACCAGCATCTTCCAGAACGGCATACTGAACTGCTGTTCTTTGATTAAGGAAAGCGATTTGATTATTTGATTTTCCCGAAACCATACTCTGCCGCTTTTATAGATAATCTTTTTGCCTTTTACTATGTTCCTGTTATATACATGCCAGACAATCATGGCCTCCTTTTTCGGATGAGAGATAAACGTAAAAGACATGTGCGTCTCCGGACTGACTAAAGTCTCTGTCACCGTATAAAACATACACTCCCCTTCATTTCATTAACACTAATTAGTTTAATGATAAGGTGAGGGAATAATATTGAGTTACAGCATTTGTATAAATCCGTAAAATATAATATTGAGGCAGTTAAGAGAAGGTTAATCAAATAAAGATAAACAGGTAGAGTTGCATGCCAGTTGTTATTTTTATCCTGAAAGCTCTCCGGTGTTAATTAATGTTACTATCAATGTTATATTTTCTTGGGTGATGAATGAATAAATTCAGTACGATGTTAATAAGCAGTGAGGTGCGGAGTTATTACGCAAAGGAACAAGTAATCCAGTATCTCAGGGTTATCTCGCGGCAGTATATTATTGCGGTTTACCAGTACCCGCATGGTAAATCAGCTGTCGGGTATGATCTGGATTCGCGAAACGCGTATGGTCAGAGTGTTCAGGTTGTGGTCTGGGTTCCAGATAAGAGTGCACTCTTGCGTTATGCCAGACTGGCTAAGCCTGCGCCTGAATTCTGATTTTCGCAGTTTCGTGGGATGGCTGACGATGCAGATTTCTAAGGCATTGCAAAAAAAGGAAATAATTGTCATTCAGTAATAACATCAGGCGTGAATTGATATCAGGATTTACTATAATCAAGCTGAATTCGGTGTTTCCGCCGTCAGAAGAACATAACCAGAGCAAAGTAGGCGACCTGGTCCCTACGCAGTCGTTTGATGAAATCATTTCAATATTTCGCCAGACAGGAGCGGAAAACAACATACAGTACAGAAAATGCATGGTTTCAAAACTACAAAAGAAGGGGTTCTTTAAAATTAAAGGCCGCGTAAATCATATCGCCCATGTACCGAGTTTCTCGTTACACCATTTATAACTGACTGGAAAAAAACGATGATAAGCAATAATAAAAACTCTATCCCGTTTTATCAGGTTGATGCTTTCACTTCTCAGCCGTTCGGCGGTAACCCTGCGGGGGTTTGTCCGCTTGCGGAATGGTTGAGTGATGAAACATTACAGGCAATCGCGACTGAAAATAACCTCTCAGAAACGGCTTTCTTTGTGCCAGTAGAAGAGGGTTATCACCTGCGCTGGTTTACGCCCGCTGTAGAAGTGGATTTATGCGGTCATGCTACGCTTGCGGCGTCCTGGGTGTTATTCAATAAACTGAATTACTCAGGGGAAATAATCAGATTCCATACACGTAGTGGAGAACTGGTGGTATCTAAGCCCGGGGATGAGTATTGCATGGACTTCCCGGCGAAAGAAGCTAAGCCCGTAGAAACGCCGACAGGTTTGCTGGAAGCCCTTGGCATTAACACCGGCGCGGTTGGGGTGTGGAAATCTGACGATCTGATCGTTCTGGTAGATAATAAAGCCATCATTGAGAAGTTGTCACCGGACTTTAACTCATTGAAGAGCTTCAATACTCGCGGCGTAATTGTTACTGCTGCGGATGATAAATTTGATTTTGTATCTCGCTGGTTCGGACCGAAAGTCGGTGTAAATGAAGATCCGGTGACTGGCTCTGCTCATACCTTTCTAGCGCCATTCTGGGCTGAACGTTTGGGTAAAAAAGTGTTATTCGCCCAACAGGGCGGTGCACGTAAAGGTACACTGCGTTGCGTTGTTCGCGATGATGGACGCGTTGAGTTGTACGGTGCGGCGCGTATGACGATTGAAGGGACGTTCAGCCTGTAATGATACATAAAGACCTCAGTTTTGTGGTCACGGTCGGAACGGTCATCCTCATTCTTATGTATTGCGTATGCGTCTGGTTCTGTCTGAGCTAGAGTTTATCTGGGTGGCATATTACCGCGCCACCTCTTTTAAAAGAGTTATCTTCATCGGCACGATGCGTTTCGGCCTGTATGCTTCACCTTCCAGACTGGAAATGCCGCCCGAAAACTGGGCATGTGATGCAGCAGAAATGGTTAATGACTTTGTGGCCCGCCTGGAAATCGGAAACGTATCCTACGTTAAGCCTGTTTTTACAGCAACTTGGTACTGACGGGCTGCTATAAGCGAAAATCGAACCTGGTAAGCGCAGCATGTGGAGCTTAAGAGAGTATTCGTATCCCGGCTACCCGCTGAAGGCGCAACCGGTAAAGAGGTTTAGTTTTGCTTGTTCTGGTAGAGATCCCAGCGATTGCCGTACAGGTCTTCAAATACAACGACTAAACCGTACTCCTCTTCACGAGGCTCCTGGCAAAATTTAACCCCTTTTGATTTCATAGCATTGTAGTCACGCCAGAAGTTATCAGTCTGGAGAAACAGGAATACCCGCCCACCACACTGATTGCCGATAAAGCCTTCCTGCCTCTCGTTTGAGGCGCGAGCCAGAAGAATATTGCAGTCGCTTTCCGGGTCTGGTGTCACCACAACCCAGCGTTTACCTGGCTGCGGCGTATCCTCAATAAGGGTAAAGCCCAGCTTGTCCGTGTAATATTCAATCGCTCGATCGTAATCATCAACTACTACGGCCACATAACCTATGCATCGCTTCTGCGTTCTCATTTTCTGCTCCGTCAGGTTTCAGGCATAACTGCCCGGATAATCCTTTTATCACAAACGAACCGCACTCACCGTCTGGATTGCTCCAAAGTGCCCACATCCGTTTCTGGCACGAAGCAGATGTATACAGAATTACGGTCCGCTATGAGCAAAAGCGGACGTTAGATATTAAAAAGTGAATACAGCCCTTCGTAAAACTGCACAGGCTTAACATCCGTTTATGCTTCCAAAAGAATAAACTCTGTACAGATTTTTATATGCGAATTAGTGCATGTGTTGTTGACTGAATGTTTGCAAGAGGCAACACTGGTTTTAATCTTGGACTCAGGAATGACCATGCCGCAACTTCTGCCCCTGCAACTTTTCAAAAATCTCTCTGACGAAACCCGGCTCAACCTGGTGCTGTTACTGCGCGAAAAAGGTGAGCTTTGCGTCTGCGAACTCTCATTCACGCTGAATGAATCACAACCCAAAATTTCTCGTCACCTTGCTCTGCTTAGGGAAAGCGGACTGCTTATCGACAGGCGAGACGGCAGATGGATCCATTACCGTTTGTCTCCGCATATGCCAGCCTGGGCAGCAGCAGTGATTGAACAGGCTTACCTGTGCCAACGGGATGACATCCTTAAGCTCAGCAAGCAGGCTGAACGCGATAACGCAACCACCAACGGCAAGCCTGTCTGCATTTAAAAAATTTGTCTTTACATATTCGTTTTTTTGCATGTGTTATGCGTGGGCTAATTATCAGCGCGTTTTAACGGATGGTTATATTCAAAAAGGAGAATGTATGTTTCTGGCGCTAGGCTTCAGCCCCGGCACCACGCTGGCGTTTGTGACGGCGTCACTCTCTTCGGTGATGGACAACATGCCCACCGTGCTGGTTGGCGCGCTTTCGATTGATGGCAGCACCGCTCAAGGCGTGGTGAAGGAGGCGATGGTGTACGCCAACATTATCGGCTGCGATCTCAGCCCGAAAATCTCGCCCATAGGCAGCCTCGCCGTTCTGTTGTGGCTGCACGTACTGGCGCAGAAAAACATTACCGTCAGCTGGGGCTACTACTTCCGCGTGGGCTTCGTGATGACCCTGCCGGTGCTTTTTGTGACGCTGGCCGCGCTGGCTCTGTGCCTGTCTGTTTAACTTAACCCAGAAGGCAGCCTCTGCGCAGCGCCTTAACGGAGAACCGCTTATGACTGACATTACCCTTTACCACAACACAGCCTGCGGGACGTCCCGTAACACCCTGGCGCTGATCCGCAACAGCGGTGCCGAGCCAGCAGTGATCCTTTATCTGGAGACGCCACCGTCGCGTGACGAGCTGAAAAAGCTGATTGCGGACATGGGCATCAGCGTGCGCGCTCTGTTGAGAAAAAATACGGAGCCGTATGAGCAGCTCGGGCTGGCAGAAGACCGGTTCAGCGATGACGAGCTACTGGACGCCATGCTGGCTCATCCGATCCTTATTAATCGCCCGGTGGTGGTGACGCCGCTCGGCACGAAGCTCTGCCGTCCGTCCGAAGCGGTTCTCGACATTCTGCCAGATCCGCAGCAGGGAGCGTTTACCAAAGAGGACGGAGAAATGGTCATTGATGATCACGGTAACCGCGTCAGCCACTGACCTTTCATCAGGCTGCAAGTTAAACGTGTGTGAAAAACAAAAGCCGGCATCTGTCGGCTTTTTTATATGCTGCGCTGGCTGACCCGCTTTGTGAGCTGCGCGGCACTCTCTTTCCTCTCGTTGTAGCGGTCGGTCAGGTAGTCAATGCGCCCACGCGTCAGCAGGGCGAACTTCATCAGTTCCTCCATCACGTCCACAATGCGGTCGTAATACGGTGAAGGTTTCATACAACCATCCTCATCGAACCGTTTCTCCGGTATCGGGTTGGAATACTCTTCAGAAAGTGCAGGCAGCGACATCTCAGATGCTGCCCGTCTCTTATACCTTGATTAGAACCAGGCTTCCCACATCGCACCGACGTTCAACGAGTCGAGTTGTGTATCGTCATCGCTGCCATTCACGCGAGCCGTGCGTTTGTTATCCACTTCGCCGCCGGTGACGTAGAACCGCAGCATTGGGCGGAATTCTGGTCCCATCGCAATCGAAATGTTTTGCGATAGCGTCAGCTTCCAGCCATGGTTATCACCACCCATATCGTAATCAACGCGCTGATAACCCGCTTCCAGCCAGGTGGAGTGAACATCATTCCACCAGTACATCGGACGAACAATGGCACCGTAGTTTTTGCGATTATCGGTGTTATCAGCATCATTGTCGTAATCATGGAAGGCGAGGAGATATTCAACTTGTGCCTGTTGAGTGAACTTATAATTACCTTCGAAGCTGGCATAAATCGTTTTTAATTCATCGGTTTTGCTGTAAACGCTGTTATCAGAGTTGTCAGAGTAGCGGGCGATCACTTTGTTAACGCCTTTATCGCCGGTGTGGCTCAATACAAAAGCGCCTTGCCAGGCTTTACTGCGCTCTTCGCTCTCAACGGCTTTTGAGTCAAATCCGTAGTTTGCGTAAATCTCCAAATCCAGCGGGCCAACCTTCATACCGTGAATTTTTGAGGTCAACGCATAATTACCTTTGTCGCCCGTTCCCGAGCCGCCGGTACAAGTAATGCGTGAGGGATTCGCTTCATCATCCATCACTTCCGGGCTACAAGATTCAACGGCAGCGACAGCGGCGACGTCAAACTTCACGCCACCAATATCAAAGTCTTTGACGCCAGCACCTTGGCCATCATGGTTCATCCAAAAATAGTCGTTGATACCTTGCTGTGGTCGTTGATGAAAGTCGCGGCCCGCCCAAAGATAAGCATTAGGATTGGAGGCGAGAATATTGGTCACACCGGCATAGGCTTTTTTAAGGTTCACCTCATCGCCCCAGTGATCGATCATGACGTTAACGTCCCAAATCGCGCCGTTATCGCCTTTAAACGCTTTGGAAAGTTGAAATTCACCGCCGTTACCTTCATTGCCCAAACGACCAATAGCAGAAGCACCATTGTAAGAGCCATCTACACCCACGTATTTCTGATCGCCACTCTGGAAGTGCGCGCCGTAACGGGCGTAGCCGGTAAACTTCACCCCAAAAGGGATCGCCATATCGGGGGATTGTGCTGTGCTTTGTGGCTCGTTGATAACGTCAGCTTGTTTGTTCACGGCCGCATCAATTTTTGCCTGCCGTTCCGTAAGCGCTTTATCGACCGCTTTTGCCACGATGGCGTCAATTTGTTCCTGAGTAAATTCTTGTGCAAACACAGATCCAGAGCAAAGCGAAGCCATAACCAGCAGCGAGGCTGGAAGCTTTTTATTTGTTTTCATTGTTGTCTCAATATAGTCAGTTATTTTCAGACAATAACGTTCTCGCTGAACGCGGCACAATAGTGTGCCGTCGCCCAGGAGAGCGGTTTTATTTTTTATTTACAGAGGTAGGTCTTATTTAAGATTGAATTCTGTTTATTACTCCAACTCGTTAATAATAATTTAACGCTGATAAAGATGAATAATCTCAGCAGAAAGTTCACGCGCTAACATCGACGTCATTAAGTGATCCTGAGCATGCACCATAATTAACGTCATCGGCTGCTTCGCTTCGCCGGCATCCTGCTCGATTAATTTGGTTTGCATTTTGTGTGCCTGACGCGCGAAAGTATCCGACTCTTTAAGCAGCTTGTGCGCTTCATCAATACTGCCCTGACGCGCAGCCTGCAAGGCCTCGAAGCACAAACTGCGTGACTGTCCTGAGTTCACGATGATTTCCATCACCGCCTCTTCTAAATCAACCATTCTCTTTACTCCTGCTCATTGAAGCCATTATTTGCTGACGTCGCGGCAAACCATTCACCGCTCTTTTTCACCGTGCGCTGCTGAGTACTTAAATCGAGCTGCACAAAGCCGTAGCGATTTTTATAGCCGTTGCACCATGACCAGTTATCAATAAAAGTCCACATGTGATAACCAAGACAGTTGGCGCCTTCGCTTATTCCTTTGTGCAACCATTTAAGATGCTCGGCAATAAATTCAATACGGTATTGGTCGTTTATTATTCCTTCTTGCACAAACCGCTGCTCATTTTCAACGCCCATACCATTTTCGGAAATAAAACAGCGGGGATTACCGTAGTTAATCCGTAAATTAGTCAGAATGTCATATATGCCAGGTTCATAAATTTCCCAGCCACGATAGGGGTTCATTTTCCGGCCCGGCATTTCGTAATTTTCAAAAAACCATTCAGGCATAAACGGGGCGGCGGGATTTACCGCACTGTCACGGCATTTTACCCGACGGGGTTGGTAGTAATTCACGCCCAGCAGGTCAATTTTACCTTCTGCAATTAACGCATGATCGCCCGGAAGCGTGACAGGAAGTTGATCGTACTGACGGAGCAGTGCGACCAGGTCGGCAGGATATTCACCGCGCAAGACCGGATCGAGAAAGCTGCGGTTGAATAACAGATCAGCATGATGGGCCGCGGTGATATCGGCCGGATGCTGAGAACGGGGATAAGAGGGTGTCAGGTTCAGAACGATGCCAATTTCGCCGTTGTAATGCCCAGCTCGATAGGCCCGCACGGCCAACGCATGAGCCAATACCGTGTGATAGGCCACCGTTGCCGCACGTTTAAAGTCGACCACATTGGGATAGTGGAAGTCGTAAAGATAACCCCCTTCAACCGGGACAATTGGCTCATTAAAGGTGAACCAATGCATCACCCGATCACCAAAAAGGTCAAAACAGATTTGTGCATAACGGCTGAATGCAGCGACAACTTCTCGGTTTTCCCATCCCCCTTTTTCCTGCATCACCATCGGCATATCGAAGTGAAAAAGGGTAATGAAAGGTTTTATGCCTTGTGCCAGCAACGCATCAATAACGTTATTGTAAAATGTGACCGCTTCTGGGTTCACTTCACCGCTGCCGTCCGGGATTAAGCGAGACCAGCTCAGCGAGGTACGAAAGCTGTTGTGATTAAGCTGCTTCAACAAGGCAATGTCTTGCTGCCAATTTTGATGAAAAGTTGAGGTCTCTGCCGGACCGATGTTTTGATGAAAGCGCCAGGGCTGCTGTTCATACCAGGCATCCCAGATGGTGGCACTTTTGCCACCCGCCAGGCTGTCGCCTTCAGTCTGTAACGCAGAGCTGGCGCTGCCCCACCAAAAATTTTCAGGAAATGCGTATTTCATAACGATCTTCTCCAGACTCATCAATTCGTGCCGACGGTTTCAGCAATCGGGCCACTGTTTTGCGCTTTCTGCTCTTCGGTTTTCATCAGTGAACGTTCGTAAGCACGCAGGAAAGGCAGGTACATCAGGGCTGACATCACCATGCAAATCAGGCACATCACTACCGGGCTGATCGCCCAGTTTGCCGCCCACGAAGCGCCTATTGGTGCTGGCGTTGTCCATGGCGTGAGCGAAACGACTTGCGCCAGCCAGCCCAGCTTGGTCGCGGTGTAGGCCAGCACGGCGTTGATCATCGGGACACAGACGAACGGGATAAACAGCATCGGATTCATGATGATCGGCGCGCCGAACAGGATCGGTTCATTGATGTTGAAGAAGCTCGGCACGATGCCCATTTTGCCGATGGTTCGGAGATGGGTGGCGCGGCTGCGCAGTAACAGGAAAGCCAGTGGCAGAGTGGATCCCACACCGCCAATCAGCAGAAAGTGATCCCAGAAGCCTTGCAAATAGATGTGCGGCAGTACGCTTCCCGCGGCCAAAGCCGCCTGGTTAGCGGATAAGTTAGCCATCCAGAAGGGATTCATGATGCCAGTGACGATCAACGCACCGTGAATACCAGCGAACCAGAATATCTGACACAGCAGCACAGAGAGCAGAATAGCGGGCAGGGAATCTGAGGCAGAAACCAGCGGCTCCAGCAGGTGCATGATAGCCTGCGGAATAATCATGCCGGTTTTTGCTTCAATGAATAAGTTAAGCGGATGCAGCGTACCAATAATCACCACGACAGGGATCAGGATCTCAAACGAACGGGCAACACCGGTCGGCACCTCTTTGGGTAAACGAATGGTGATGTTGCTTTGCTTGAGCCAGGCGTAGATGCGTGTCGAGTAAATGGAGGTGATCAGCGCGGTAAAAATCCCTTGCCCGGAAAGATATTGTGTGGAAATCGTGCCGTCAGAATAGGGCGCGGCCACCAGCAAGAATGCCATAAATGCCAGTAAGCCCGACATCACCGGATCGAGCGAAAATTGCCGACCCAGACTCGCGCCGATCCCAACCGAGATAAAAAACGTCATCACGCCCATGCTTAAATTAAACGGCAGCATCAACTGTTCGCGATAGGTGGTGGAAAAATCGAGCCAGGCACGGGCAAAGCCGTTGGTGGTGGTTTCGGAGAAAGGTGGGAAGATAAAAACCAGCATGAAGGAGCCGATAATCATAAACGGCAGCGCAGCAGTAAAGCCATCGCGGATTGCAATGACATACTTCTGTTGCCCAAGACGACCCGCTAACGGTGTGATTGATTGCTCAATGACCGCAATCATAGATTGATATAACGAACTCATAAGCGCACCTATTTAGTTAGCCGCTTCAATGAGCGACAGAGCATAATCAAGGACCTTGTCACCGCGTTGCATACCGTAGTCCATCATGTCGATAGGCTGAACGGGAATGCCTTGGGTGGCCGCTTTTTCTGACAGGGTTTTCAGCATGTATTTCACTTGCGGCCCGAGTAGCACAACCTGATAACGCGGGAACTGTTCATCAAATTCCGCGATGCCAAATGCATTAATTTCAACTGATAAGCCTCTTTCTGCAGCCACTTCTGTCATTTTTCGCACCAGCATGCTGGTGGACATGCCTGCCGAGCAACACAACATTATTTTGTACATCACCATCCCATCCTCAACGTTTTACGCGTTAGTGTGGCGATGATTGGATATCATATGGAAACCGGTTTCCATAGATTGAAGTGAGAACTGTGATACTTATCAATATCTGAGTTTTAAGGGGTTTCTTTATACGATTTGCGTCACAAATTTTCTGCTGTATTGGATAGAAGAAGTATCCAAATGGAAAATCGGTTTCCATGATAAATGGAAATGGCTATACTTTCTGCGGTGAATAAATGCGCTAACGTTTGCATTCATATTTTAAGGTATACGCAGGTTTCAGGGGAGAAAGATGTCTACTATCAACGATGTATCGCGTTTGGCTGGGGTGTCAAAAGCCACAGTCTCACGGGTGTTGAGTGGTTCACGCGGCGTGAAAGAAGCCAGTCGTCTTGCCGTGTTGAAAGCTGCCGATGAATTGAAATATCGTCCCAACGTGATTGCACAATCCCTGTTCAGTCAGACCACTCACTGCATCGGCGTTATTTGCGCGCAGGAAAATATCAACCAGACAACCGCCTATCTTTACGCGCTGGAAAAGCAGTTAAGCCAGCATCAAAAACATCTTTTGTTGCGCTTCGCCAATAGCAAAACAGAAATCATGAATGCGTTGGATGAACTCAGCTGCGGGCTGTGCGATGACGTGCTGATTATAGGCGCACGCTTTCCGCTGAATATTGATGATGAAAACGTGGTTCTGGTGGACTGTGTTGAGTCAGAAGGGCCAAACAGCATTCAGTTTGATCACGCTTTTGCGGCGGAAACGGCCTGTAATTACCTGATCAACCAAGGTAAGCGCCAAATTGCGCTGATCCATCCTGAAGCGGGCGGCTCTGCCGAGCAGGTATTATTGGGCTATAAGCTGGCGCTGGAAAAGAATTTCCTGCCGTTTAATCGCAATCTGGTCATTATGGATCCGGTCTCCTCCTCCGTAGCCATTCAAATGCTGCTGAACAATGCCAGTACCCTGAATTTCAACGCGCTGCTGGTGGCCAACGAACAAGAAGCGCAGAACGTGATTTCACAGTTGCAGGCGTTCAATAAATCCGTGCCTGCCGATATCATGGTGTTCAGTTTGGCCGGCTCGGTAAATCTGCCGGGTATTCCCGCCATTGAATATTCAATGGATGCGATGGCATCACGCATCGTTAACTGGCTGACGACCAAAACGCACGATATGTTGGGATCCGCTGTATTGCGAGGAGATTTAATCCTCCCGGATATGCGTAAGCGTTAAGAAAATCAACTGACAAGCAATGCTTGTTTGAATGACAAAATATGAATCCGTGACGCTTCCTCTGCACCCTCGGCGTCACCCATTTCCAGTGCACGAATGATATTTTCGTGTTCATCAATGACTTCCTGCATATGCGCCGCGCTGGATAACGTGGTGGCCCAAAAGCGCTGCGCCTGGGCGTGAATGACGCTGAGAATGTCGGAGAGACGGCTGTTGTCAGCGATGGTCGCCAATAAAAGATGAAACTGACAATCCAAGAGCATCATCTGCTCTTTATTCTTCGCCTGGCTGGCTGAAGCAATATGACCATTAAGCGCACGCAAAGCGGCGATATGTAATGGATTGACTTTATGACTGGCTAAACGCATGCAAAGCGCTTCATTCACCAGTCGCACCTCGATCAACTCCAATGCATCATCAATAGAGAGCGGTGAAACCATCACGCCCTTGCGTGGAATAATCTGTAATAAGCCTTCCGTCGCCAGGCGGTGAATGGCTTGATTGATCGGCGTTCTTCCCATCGCCAAATCTTCCATTACCTCAGCAGTATTAAGATACTCGCCCGGCTTGTAGCGCAGCGTAATAAGTTCATGCTTGAACGCCTGATAGGCTTGTTCATTTAGCGAAACATGTTTAGGTCTGGCCTGGCGGGTACGGTTTTCTGCAATCGAATCACTCATCACATTCTTCCTTATTTTGGCTGCTCCGACATCTTACACAAAAACCTGGCATGAAAATGGCTTAGTTAACATTACAGTGAAATTTCACAAGCATTTCTGAGGCGAGGAGCATTTCATGCACTTAACGTTCAAAACAGGCGACGCACAAGGCGTTGAGTTAACTGTTGAGATTACGCAGTTAGTGATTGCGGGATGGGTAGGGCGCGATAAAGAGGCCGTATTGCACCATATAAGGGAATTAGAAGCGCTTGGCGTGCCCCCTCCAGGTGCAGTGCCGCTGTTTTATCGTGTTGCGACTAATCAGCTCAGCCAGTATCAGCAGCTTGAAGTGGTGGGAGAAGAAACGTCAGGTGAAGCGGAACCTTTCATCTTCTTTCATCGCGGTGAATTCTGGGTATCACTGATTTCCGATCACACCGATCGTCATCTGGAAACCTTCAGTGTGGCGTTATCCAAACAAGCCTGCATTAAACCCGTCGCCAGCCAAGCCTGGCGAATGAGTGAACTTGAAGATCACTGGGACGAGCTGATGCTGCGCTCATGGATCAAAGAGCAGGGCGAATGGGTGAGCTATCAGCAAGGTTCGCTGGCGTCGTTATTAACGCCGATGGATCTAGTGGCGCGCTACCTGGCAGGCCAACCGGTAAAAGAAGGGTTTGCGATGTCATGCGGCACGCTAAGTGCAATAGGCGGTATTCGTCCCTCCAGTGAGTTTCGCATGGCGTTACACGATCCAGTAACAGGCCGCACGTTGGAACATCAATACCTGACTGGCCTGTTGCCAGTTGTTGCGTGATGAGGTGTGAAATGACGACATTATGGCAAGCCAGCCAGCAGATTCATTCAGCAGAAGCACACCCGGAAAGCTTTACCGAGGCAGCGTTATCTGCTGCTTCCGACATCAATGGAGAAGGTAAACGTGTTTTCCTTAGCCTTTACGCTGAACAGGCTTTATTGACGTCGCAGCAGGCGGGAGCGCGTTGGTTAGCCGGCAAGCCCAAGAGCGCCATTGACGGTTTACCTGTCAGCATCAAGGACTTGTTTGATGTGGCGAATGAAGCGACTACCGCAGGATCAAACCTCCTTGCGTCGGCTCAACCTGCTCAGCAGAACGCCATTATTGTGAACCGGCTGATTCAGGCGGGTGCGGCAATAGTCGGCAAAACCAATATGACCGAGTTCGCTTATTCAGGCCTTGGCATTAATCCTCATTATGGCACGCCAGCTAACCCATGGCGCCGCGATGAAAAACGGATTCCCGGTGGCTCATCTTCGGGGGCAGCGGTAGCCGTGAGTGATGGAATGTGTCTCGCCGCCGTTGGAACCGATACCGGGGGGTCGGTGCGTATTCCCGCTGCACTTTGTGGGCTGACCGGTTTTAAACCCAGCGCCAGCCGTATTGATCAAACCGGCACATTACCGTTATCCACCTCGCTCGACAGCATCGGCGTGATAGCCCATGACGTGCGCAGCTGCTGGTTACTCGACGCGGTCATCGCTGACGCTCCCTTGACGTTATCCGAGTGTGACTTAACGCAGGCGCGCTTTGCCATTCCTCAGACCCGCGTGCTTGATGGCCTGGATGAAAATGTCAGCCACGCCTGGATGAATGCGCTGGAACGCTTGCGTACTGCTGGCGCCACGCTGGTGGAACTCCCACTGGAAGCGCTAGCCGAGCTGGAAAGCATGAATACCCGTGGAGGCATCACCGCTTATGAATCCTGGCAATGGCACCAGCAAGGCGCGCAGTCCAACCCTGAGGCTTACGATCCTCAGGTATTAACCCGTTTACAGCGTGGCAGTTTGCTCACCGATCAAGATGCAGAATCGCTTTATCAGCAGCGTGCAGCCTGGAAGAACAAAGTTGAAGCTGAACTCACAGGTTTCGACGGCATGCTGATGCCAACCGTGCCACGTGTTGCGCCAACCCTCGCTGAACTCGATAACTCCGCTGTTTATATGCAGATCAATGCGCTGATGCTGCGCAATCCCAGCATCATCAACATGCTTGATGGCTGCGCCATTTCTTTACCTTGCCATCAAGCCGATACGGCACCTGTTGGCCTGATGTTGGCATCCACACAGGGAAAAGACGCGAAGTTATTGAGTTGGGCTTTAGCCATTGAAATCATTCTGATAAGGGGAAACTGAACATGAAATCAACCCACGGCATGCTGTTTGTCGCCACGAACATTGCACCGGAAGATGAAGCCGATTTTAACCAATGGTATGACCAGGAACATGTTGAAGAGCGAGTGGCGATCAGCGGTTTTTTAAGCGGAACGCGCTATCAGGCTGTGGATGCAGAGCGTAAATACCTCGGCCTGTACGAAACCGATTCGCTAGAGGCGTTTACCAGTGCAGATTACCACGCAGCCTTTACCCGCCAGACAGAGTGGTCGGTGAAAAATCTGCAGAAAATGGTTAATCCAATGCGACGCGTTTGTGCTGTCAGCCATAAACAGGGCAAAGGCAGCGGGAATCATCTGGCGGTGTTGACGCTGAATGAAACCGCGGATATCGGCGTATTACCCGGCTGGCAGGAAAAGAATCATCAAACGCCGGGTTATATCACTTCGTACCTGTTAACGCCGGATACCGCGCTGAGCTCGCCTTTGCCGCGTGAAACTAATGAAAATCGTGCCATGCGCCCAATGCTGATCATCAGTAGCAGCAATCCCGCCTGTTGTGAGCAACTTGCTCGCGCCGCCGCAGCGATGCTGAGTGCCGAGATTCAACTCTATTCATTGGGCTGGCAGTTGACAAAACAGGAGCTAACGAATGGCTAATATCGATTCGACTCTTCCGCAGGCGGATCGCGGATCCTCCTCCAAAACCAAAACGGGTCGCCTTGCGGCGGCCAGTTCAATAGGAACCGCGCTCGAGTGGTATGACTTCACGGTCTATAACATTATGGCGGCGCTGGTTTTCAACCATGTTTTCTTTCCCAGCTTCGATCCGCTGGTGGGCACCATTTTGGCGTTTTCCACCTATGCGGTCGGCTATGTTTCGCGTCCGGTAGGCGGTTTTATCTTTGGCCATCTTGGCGATGTAGCAGGACGTAAAGCGGTCTTGATTACCACGCTGGTGATCATGGGCGTGACCACCGCGTTAATGGGATTGTTACCCGGCTACGCGAGTTGGGGCATCTGGAGCCCGGTTCTGCTGGTGGCGCTGCGTTTTATTCAGGGAATCGCCTTGGGTGGCGAATGGGCAGGCGCGGTGTTGCTCTCTATGGAACATGGTGAGGCTAACAAACGGGGACGCAATGCTTCTTTTGCTCAAGTTGGGCCTTCTTGCGGGACGTTAATCGGCACCGGATTTATCACGTTGGTGACGTTGGCGCTCAGCGTTGATCAGTTCCAGGCGTGGGGCTGGCGTATTCCTTTCTTGTTGAGTCTTCTGCTGGTGATGTTTGGACTGTGGCTGCGTCGCGGTGTTGAGGAAACACCCACCTTTGTTGCCATGCAGGCTGCGGAAAAAACCACGCACACGCCGCTGAAAGAGGTCTTCAAAAGTTATCCGCGCCAGCTACTGATTGCCGGTGGATCACGTATCGGCTCCGACGTTCTCTACGCCTTGGTCGTGGTGTTTACCCTGACTTACGTGACAACGGTATTGAACTTGCCACGTCCGCTGGCATTAATGGCCACGATGCTCGGCGCCATAGGTAACGCTATCACCGTGCCGATGTTTGGTGCGTTATCCGATCGGCTCGGCAGGCGTCCCGTTTATATAGTCGGTGCATTGCTGGCGATTATCTGGTCATTCGTCTTCTTTGAATTGCTCGACAGTTCGCAACCGGTGCTGATTGTGATTGCCGTTATTGTGGGTTTGCTCATCCACGCAATCATGTATGGCCCACAGGCAGCCTTTGTCACCGAACAGTTCCCGACTCACGTTCGCTATGCTGGCTCGTCGCTGGCTTACACCCTGGCGGGTATTATCGGCGGTGGATTTGCGCCGTTGATCATTACAACGTTATTCAAAGAAATGGGGAGTACGCTGTGGGTTTCGCTGTACGTCTCTCTGGCGTTAGCTATCACGCTTGTTGCTTTATGGTGCGCCAAAGAAACGGCGCATAAACCGCTATAAAAAAAGGTATTTTGGCGAGGGATCGCCAAATACCTTCAACATAACCTGTAAGCAACCGATCGCCTGAGCGCATGTTGCGTGCGCTGGTGAGTTTCATGCGTTAACTGCCCGCTGAGACAGCCGCCATTTCGCGTTTAAATACCGCCAGCGTATGTGCTTTTACCCGAATAAATTCGGGATGGCTCATCATCTCTGCTGTGCGGGGACGCGGCAATGTAAACGGAACGATCTCTGCTACGCGCGTAGGCCGTCGGGTTAATAGCAATATTTCATCTGCCAGAAACACCGCATCTTCCAAATCATGCGAGACAATCAGCATGGTAACGCCAGTAGCCAGTTGTACCTGCTGCAGTTTGTCGCGGATAAACAGGGTCATTTCAAAATCCAGCGCTGAGAAAGGCTCATCTAAAAACATCACTTCAGGTTTCGTCGCCAGTGCACGCATGATGCAGACCGTTTGTTGTTGTCCGCCCGACAGCTCATAAGGATAGCGCTGTAGATCGAAGCGGATATCAAACATTTCTGACAGTTCTGCCACCCGCTTTTTCACCGCATCCGCTTTCATGCCACTGCGTTTCAACGGATAAGCGATGTTGTTCCAGGCTGTTAACCAGGGAAACAGCGCATCACGATAGTTTTGAAAAACGTAACCGATGGCTGTTTCCGCCAGTGTTTTCCCGTCGAACAGAATCTGTCCGCGATCTACCGGTATCAATCCGGCAATCATGTTCATCAGTGTCGATTTTCCGCAGCCGTTTGGGCCAAAAATTGACACAATCTTTCCTTTAGGAAAATCGAGGTTGAGATCGTGGTACAGAGGTTGTCCGGCGAAGTTTTTGTCCAGTCCACGAATCGTGACATGGGTATTTGGCTGAGGATAAAGAGGATTTTTCATGCTTTGCCACTCCAGTGTACGCAACGCTTCTCAATAAGCAGGAAAGCCAGATTCAGTAGATAACCAAACGCACCCGTGATCAGGATCGAAGCGTACATATCCAGGATGTTGAATAACTGCTGAGCATCAATGATGCGATGTCCGAGACCCGTTTCGGAGCCGATAAACATCTCAGCAACGATGACAATCACTAATGCCATTGAGACGCCAGTGCGCAAGCCGACAAAAGTCTGCGGCAGACTTTCCATCAGCATAATGTCTTTGAACACATGCCAGCGTGAAACACCCATAACCTGCGCCGCCATGATGCGCGTCTTCTTAGCATTCATCACGCCATACGCGCTGTTAAACAGGATGACCAGCACCGCAGCAAAGGCTGCGATAGCAATTTTATTGGTATCGGTAATACCAAAAATCAACATAAACAAGGGGATTAAAGCCGAAGAGGGCGTGGATCGAAAAAAATCCACCAGAAACTCAACGCTGCGATAGAGGCGTTCGCTGCTACCAAGCATCACGCCTAACGGCACGCCAATAACGGCAGCCACTACAAACGCCATCAGCGTGCGGTATAACGTATCGCCAATATCTTGATTCATACTGCCGTCGGCCAGTGCGCTAAAAAGATAGCGCAGCGTATCACCGGGTGAAGGCAGTAAAACCGGGTTGAGCCATTTAGCGCTGACCGCCGTCTGCCACAACAGGAATAACAGTAGCGGACCAACCAGCGGGAGTAACTTATGACGCCAGGTCTGAATCATCTTGCCTCTCCTTAAGCCCGATAAATCAATGATTCCACTTGCAGCGGCTTGCTGAAAATTTTTCGCTCGGTAAAGACGTCATAAAATTTCTGAAACCACTGTAAGTTTTCGCCGGTAAGTTGGTCATACATGACAAAGCCGGGCAGCGGAACTTCCTTCACAAGTGCGGCTTCAATGCCGGTATATCCGGCGACAAAGTGGCGAGCCTCGTCAGGATGTTGCTGAATAAACGTTACCGCCTCGCCATAAGCGTCAATAACCTGTTTTGCCCGCGCTTTATCGGCATTGATAAAGCTGCTGGTCAAAGCCGCTGCGCCGCCAAACCACGGTGCGCTGGCATCCCCCAACACATATTTAGAAATGACGCCGGTTTCAAGAACCTTGCCGATTCCCTTCATGCGGGCAACCGTGCCGGTGGGTTCGAGCGTATAGACGCCGTCGATCTGACCCGCCGCTAACGAAGGGGCATGTTGACCTACGGGAAGCTCGATAATTTTGGTATCGGTAAACCCATTTTTCTCCAGAATGATCTTCGCCATCGTGACATTTTGGATACCGGGACCACTGGCTATGCGCTTCCCTTTTAAATCGGCAATCGACTTAGCCGTGCTAGTGACAGGCACCAGAAACTCATCTAACACCATTTTTTCATTGGAGGGATTTGAGCAGATAATTTTGAACAGATCCGGGCTGGTGATGGCGCCTAAGCCGAGTGCTCCCGTTGCGGTTCCATTCGCGCAGCCATGGATGCGTCCTGTAATCATGGCTTCAACGACCTGCTGCGGACTGGCAAATTTTACAGCGCGGACATTTAATCCAGCCTGCTTGAAAAAGCCTTTTTCAATACCGGTGTATAAAGGCAAGCCGCCGACAATAGGCCAGTACCCGATTAATATTTCATCATCCGCCGCCATTGCAGGTTGGCTTCCCAACATGCCGCTGAGCGCAACACCTCCCAAAGCCAGCATTGAATATTTCATCATCTGGCGACGCTTAGCATCGATATTCTCTTTATCATTCCTGCGCAAGATTCATTCTCCTAAGTCATCGATCGTTATGCGATCTTGTATACAAGCCTGGAAAGCTGATGCAGGAGTTATGCCAGCTTGGACATTACGCGGAAGCCGTGACAGGAAATTTTTTCGGGGTTTAAAGCGCGTTATTGGTGCATAACACGCACCATTGACGGACATAGCCAAGAGAGGTTTTGCCGATTTGAGGCCACCAAGAGAGACCGTTAAAAAATAAATGAAAAGATTAGTAGACGACTGGTCTAATTGAGGCTAAGGTTAGTCCATGAACAAAACACTGTCACTGAATAATAGCGGTACGCGGCAGGGCATTCTTGATGCAGGACACCGCATCAAAGCCGCAAAAGGGTTTTCCGCGGTTGGACTGAATGAGATCCTGACAGCTGCATCTGTGCCCAAAGGTTCTTTTTATAACGACTTCAGTTCTAAAGACGCTTTTGGTGAAGCGCTGCTGGACGACTACTTTGCTGATTATCGGCTATGACGGTAACACAGCGCCTGCTTAATTAGACTGCCTGAGCAGACGCAACGTAAGAAAACGCCTTATCGGCGTTTTTTTGAAAGAACTTCCAAGACGACCGGTCTACTTTAAAAATGACCTTAAAAATTAAATTAATCCCAAAAATCCATCAGGAGATACACCATGAAAGTATTAATCGTACTGACCTCGCACGACGTACTCGGCAACACTGGCCGTAAAACCGGTTTCTGGCTGGAAGAACTGGCCGCTCCTTACTACGCATTCAAAAGTGCCGGTGCTGAAATCACTCTGGCTTCCCCAAAAGGGGGTAATCCGCCATTAGATCCAAAAAGCAATGAACCCGATTTCCAGACTGAGCAAACGCATCGCTTTGAAGCAGACGCAGAAGCGATGGCCCAACTCGCGTCAACCGTTCGTTTAGACAGCGTTTCGCAATCTGATTTCGACACCGTTTTTTATCCTGGTGGCCACGGCCCATTATGGGACCTTGCTGAAGATAAAGACTCTGTCGCGCTGATTGAGTCATTCGTGGCGGCAAACAAACCTGTTGCGTTCGTATGTCATGCGCCAGGCGTACTTCGCCATGTGAAAACGCCAGCCGGCAAGCCGCTGGTAGAAGGTAAAAAAGTCACTGGATTTACCAATACCGAGGAAGAAGCGGTAGGCCTGACAAATGTGGTGCCGTTCCTGGTTGAAGATGAGCTTATTGCTAAAGGCGGCATTTATTCCAAGGGTGAAGACTGGAGTTCTTATGTTGTCCGCGATGGTCTGCTGATTACTGGACAGAATCCAACCTCCTCACAAGCGACTGCAGAACTGCTTATCAAACAGTTTACGCAGTAATTCGCATCACTTTGGTGGTGGCAGGCCGGTGGGCCTGTCAGTACCTCGAAGCCCGGACGTAGAGACCAAAAAGTGGGTTAGCCGTTTAATCCAACAAGCATTCTGATTCATAAGCGATGATGCCGATGTCAGCATCGGAAACCGGCCTGTCATTCGCGGCCATATTTATACTCTGATGAGAAAATAAAACCATGATGAAGAAAACATTAAGCGCACTGGCGCTGAGCCTGGCTATGTCTGTATCAGCACAAAGTGCAATGGCTGAACCGGTAAAAAACATTGTTTTGGTGCACGGTGCCTTTGCTGACGGCTCAGGTTGGGGACCTGTCGCAAGTGCGCTTGATAAAGCAGGCTATAAGGTTTCGATTGTACAAGAGCCGCAAACGTCTTTGGCTGATGATGTGGCCGCGACACGACGCATTTTGGCTCAACAGAAAGGGAGATCGCTGCTGGTTGGGCACAGTTATGGCGGTATGATTATCAGCGATGCGGGCAATGATCCCTCGGTTGCCGGGTTGGTTTATATCGCCGCTTTCCAGCCAGACGCGGGAGAGAGCTTACTGAGCCTTGCCAGCAAGATCCCTTCAGCGAATAAATCCATTGTTGAAACGCCCGATCACTATCTCTACCTTAAGCCGGAAAGATTCCAGGCTGATTATGCCGCTGACTTACCCAAAAAAGAGACGGATATGATGGCACGATCTCAGGTGATGCCTGCGGCAGCGGCCTTCGGGACACCTGCTGGCAAGCCAGCCTGGCAAACTAAACCGAGCTGGGCGATTGTGGCTACCCAAGACCGTACTATTAATCCTGAACTGGAGCGATACATGGCTAAGCGTGCCCACAGCGATACTGTAGAAATTAAAGGCAGCCATGCTATTTTTGCCTCACAGCCGGATAAAGTTGCGGCAGTGATTGAGCGTGCAGCGCAAAGTTTGACGCAATAAATGCAACTTCACAGGCTGTAATCTGATACGCCAGCCGCGCTCTATTTTGCGTGCTGGCTTATTTCGACAGGGTAGTTATGAGCCTGCTGCCTCGTTAAAAAAATTACACAAAAGCTGCCAAAAATATTGCGCCGCGGGCGTCAGACGATGATCCGCGCTGCGCAGCAGATGACACTGGCTTTCACGTGCAATGCGATGATCAATGGGGATTGCAATCAGCTCACCTTGCAGTAACGGCGTTTGCACAGCTTGCGCAGTCATAAACGCAATGCCTAATCCCGCCTTGCTCAAAGCAATCGCGCTGGAAAAGAGATTACAACTGTAGGAGGGCGTGAAAATGACGCTTTCACTTTTGAAGATGGCGTTGATGTAGCGTTGCAGGCCAAAGCTCTCATTCATAGCGATTAAGCGATGTTGAGCGAGTTCGGTAACACTCACCTGAGACAAGCGGGCAATCGGATGTTCCCGCTGCACAATGGCGCAGATGGGGCCACGATTTATGCTCAGGCACTTCAAGCCTGGCGGGCCGGTTGGGCCAAAACCCACAGCCATATCCACTTCACCTTTGGCGATCAGCATCACTGTGCTCTGCATATCACCGGAAAGCATATTCACGAACACGCCAGGATAGGCGGCAGAGAACGCTTTCAATACATGGTTAACGACATCGTCTACCATGCCTTGCCCAATACGCACGGTAATCGAACCGCCGCGCATGTGCCGTAAGTCCTGTAACTGACGTTCAAGCTGCTTTCGACGCTGGTTCGTTTTTGCAAAATCCTCTGCCAGCAATTTGCCAGCTTCGGTCAACACTACGTTACGTCCGCGCCTTTCAAGCAGCGGAAGCTGCAAGTTGCGCTCAAGTAATGAAAGTTGGCGGCTGACCACCGACGGATTAATGCCCAACGCATCCGCTGCCCGACGTATCCCGCCATGCACACCCACTTCATATAAATAGCTTATGGATTTTTCTGGATATGTCGATAAGGTCATATTTTTAGCTTATCTGTTGCTCTCAGGACAACAATATTAGCATTCACTCCTCATTTTTTAACGTGTTCATTTCTGCGCATACTGCCAGTGACGTTTAAGACAGATGGGTAAAAAATGAAAAATATAAAAGAGTATTTGCAGCAACACGCCGACGAGATTCTGGGAGATATTAAAAAACTGGTTTTGGCCGAGTCGCCTTCGTTGGATAAAACCGCAGTGGACAGTTGTGGTGAAGTGCTGCAGAGCATTTTTCAGCAACGTCTGGGGATAACCGCAGACGTTGAGCATCAGGATCAGCTGGGTAATCACCTCAAATTCACGTTGGGCAGCGAAGGACCACAAACCACCGTTCTTGGCCATTTCGATACCGTGTGGGATATCGGTGAGCTGCCGCTGCGTGAAGAGGATGGCAAACTTTACGGCCCTGGCATCCTGGATATGAAATCGGGCCTGATTCAGGCGATCTGGGCAGTACGTGCATTAGCGCAACGGGATCTTATTAAAGATCAGCGCATTGTTTTCCTCTGTAACAGTGACGAGGAGATCGGCAGCGTAAGTTCCAGCGACTGGATTGCACGCCATGCGCAGGGTTCAGCACAGGTGCTGGTGGTGGAACCGGCGGTAGCGGGCAGTGGCGCGCTGAAAATTGCGCGTAAGGGTACCGGACGTTACGACGTCACGATAAATGGCTTAGCGGCGCACGCAGGTAACAACCCGGAAGAGGGTATCAGTGCTGTTCAGGAGATGGCACAGCAAATTCTATTCTTGCATGGACTCAACGCCCCGGAACGCGGCACCACGGTAAATGTGGGTATTGCCAGCGGTGGCAACCGTATCAATGTCGTGGCGGATAAAGCGGTGCTGGGCATCGACACGCGCGTCACCCATGCAGAAGAAGCACAACGTATCCATCAGGCAATCATGCAGATCACGCCGTTTACCCCAGGTATTACGTTACAGGTCAGCGGAGAGCAGTCGCGCCCGCCTATGCAACAGACGCCTGCGTCGCTGAAAATGCTGGAGCGTGCACAGCGCGTGGCGCAAGCACTTGGTTTTAGCGTTGAGGGCAAGGCGGTTGGCGGCGGCAGCGACGGTAATTTCACCGCGGCGATGGGTTTACCGACGCTGGATGGATTAGGCGCAACCGGCGCAGGTATTCATGCGCGTCATGAACATATTCTGATTGCTAACGTTGCGAGTCGTGCAGCGCTGGTGGCGGGTATGATCCTCGGTGACGCGCTGCCTGAGGGAGAAACGCCATGTCACAAGTAAACGTTCATAAGGAAACCGCGCAGGCGCCAGTGCCATCCAGCGGGCAAAGCCCTTATCTTCTGCTGTTTATCATCCTTGTCATCGCGGCAGTGGCAACCTGGTTGATCCCCGCGGGAAAATTCGATTTTGTTACGCGTGATGGCATTAAATTTGCGGTCAGAGACAGCCTGCATGCGGTACCGCAAACCGGTGTTTATCCGCTTGAAATCTTTATGGCGATTGCCAAAGGTATGGTCAAGTCCTCTTCGATCATCTTTCTAATCCTGTTCACCGGCGGTGTGCTTGCTGTTGTGGAAGCGACGGGATCCATTGCCACCGCGCTCAACTCACTGTCGCGCAGCACGCGGTTAAGCGATACGCGCATCGTACTGATCTTTGCCGTCATCTTTGCTCTGTTGGGCACCACTGGCGTGGTGGTCAATGCCGTGGTCGCCTTTGTACCCATCGGCCTGCTTGTCGCCCGATCCATGGGATTACCTCCAATTTTAGGCGCATCACTGGTTTATCTGACCTGCGCGGCGGGCTTCAACGTGGCGATTTTGAATCCGGGCACCACCGGGTTAACGCAGCACCTGGCTCAGCTTCCGCTGTTTTCAGGCATGTTGCTGCGCAGCCTGACTTTCCTGATGTTTATCATCACGGCAGTGGTTTATCTGATTTGGTCAGTGCGTCGAGCACGTAAGCAAGGCCATTTGCGTCCCGATCTGACGGCAACCAATGAACCTGTTGAAGCGGTTACAGGACGTCATAAACTGATTCTCGGAACGACCGCGCTGGCGTTGATCCTGTTTATCGCGGGCACCATCCAGTTTCATTGGGGAACTGATGAGATGTCTGCCATGTTTATTCTGCTCTCGATTGTGGTTGGGCTGATTGGGCACATGTCCGGTTCTGAAATTGCTAACACCTTTTTGAGCGGCTGTTCAAAGCTAGTGAAAGGGGCATTTATTGTCGGTATGGCTTCCTCAATCTCGCTGGTGTTGCAGCAGGGCAACGTGCTTGACCCAATTGTTGGCTTCTTGTCAGATTTACTGGCACCGATCCCGCCGTCTATCGCAGCGGTGGGTATGTTTGTCAGCGCCGCTGTCATGCACTTCGGTATCTCATCCGGTTCCGGTGAATCGGCGCTTTTGATACCGATTTTCTCTCCACTGGGCGATAACCTTGGACTGACGCGCCAGGTCATGGTGCAAACGGTGTTACTGGGTGAAGGCATTGTGAACTGCATGAGTCCCACCTCCGGGGTATTAATGGCTGTGCTGGCGACCGCCAATGTTCCCTTTGGTAAATGGCTGCGCTTTGTCGCGCCAGTGATCGCTGTGTGGTTCGTCATCTGCGTCGTGATGCTGCTGATTGGCGTAGCGATTAAGTGGGGACCGTTCTGATAGCGTTAAGGTAATCAGCAAACAGGCCCGCCAGGCATTAGCCTGCGGGCTTAATTTCATATTGATACGGCTAAAATGGATAACATATAGCTTTCCTTATCCGCACCAAAAATCATCTTTCCGCACCTGTTTCTCTGTTGACCGTTCAGTTCATCACTCTCTGACTCATTTCAAGCTTTTCGCCTTGCTTGCTATTCGTATTTCTCTCGAAACGCGCCGTGGTGCTTCCTTCTCTACGCAATTCATGCGCAGAGAATGTAGGTTGCACAGCGGAAAGTTTGCGCAGGCGCAATGTTACGATTAGTATTCAAAATCAATCAGTTAAAATGACATCAAGCGGATGTGGTTGAGACGTTTTTACAGTCTGCACACTTTTTCATAAGACCTTGCCAGCGCGTTGGCATGATTTAACGATTAAGGAAGGATATGCCTTGCGTTGTGATGAAGAGCAAACCCGTTCTGTCCAGTGTTTCAATGCTGCTGGCTGGCTACATCAGCACGGCGCAGGCCGACACCGTCTGGCTGAACAATGGGGATCGTTTAACGGGCACGGTGCGCTATCTGAGCGACGGCAAACTCGGACTTGAAACGACCTACGCAGGCACGATTACGGTTAACTGGAATGATGTCAGCACGCTGGCTAGCGGCAATCCTTTTTTAGTCGAAAATAAGCGAACGGGCGAAAATTATCAGGTCAGGTTATCTTCCTCCGATCCCGGCTATGTGTGGGTTGAAAGAAGTGAGCGAGAAGAAAAAGTGTCGGTGAAGCGCATCGATGAATTCATGAAAGCCAAGGTAAGAACCGATGCGCTCTCCTGGACCGGAAACATTGACGCCGGCGTTAACTTGAAAAAAGCGTCTACCCATAATGATGACTATAACTTTTCTGTTAACTCTAAGGTTTCGCAGGGCAAGTGGCGACACAATATGGGCGCGACCTACAATCGTGAAAAAGAAAATACAACGGTTAACACCCATAATTACAGCCTGCGCTATGCCTTTGATTACATTATGCGCGAGCAGTATTTCTGGCAAAGTCGAATGACCTATAAGCGGGATTGGGTTGAAGATTTAGCGCGACAGTCTTTGATTGGTACCGGGCCAGGTTATCAGTTGTGGGATACTGAGTTGAGCCGATTTTCATTGTCATTCCTGGCGGGGGGGTTTGGTTATGGCTACAGCGACGGTAGTAATGATGAACATTTGGGAGCGTCGGTTCGGTGGGATTATGAGCGCTCTCTTCTGGGGAAATCACTGACGCTCTATAGCAACGGCGACGTCGGCCATTCACTTGATGAAGACGAGATATTTACGCTTGATGCTGAAGTCGGCCTACGTTACACCTTAACGTCATGGTCTTCTCTGCATATTGGCTATCACCACAATCTTGTCAGCGGAACGCGAGATACGTTGAATGAAAGGATCTTTTCAACCGGCTTGGGGATTAAATGGTAGGCCGCGCGCGTGCTTGTCGTGAGTGCGAAGAATAGCAAGATGCTGGCGAGTGAAGCCATGAATCCAGTGCCGATCCTGTAAAGTTGCATTGTTGTTCTGATTAAACACCCCATCTCTTGCCTCAGATGGATTCCAGTAATCGCGAATTATCGGGCCATATTTTCCCGGGAAATAGCTGAAGCCGGATACTAAACAGATAAAACAGCGGCATGAAGACGGCTTCGTCGTTCTCAGCGTGGAATTCCAGATGGATGAGGAGATAGTCCAACTCATCCAGTAGATCCTGATGTGGCGTGGTCTGCAATACCTTCATTTTCCGGGTCAGGTACAAACTGATCTCATGAAACATTTGAGCGCTGTCTAACTGATACTGAAGCAATATATCTCGATGTCGGGCGTAATAGTCGTAGCAGCTGACGCCTAACCACACTTCCTTAATCAGATTACCTGACGATACCAATTTAGGATGGGGATCGAGGCGTAAACGCGGAAGAATGAAATTCACTTTGTCCAAGGTGCCGGCAATAAAATGGTGACGTGCGAGAAGTGAAGACCCATTTCGTTCTGTTTCTTTAACAAATCTCAGCAGGTCACGCAGGCCTGTGTGCAATGCACGTAGCGCACTCCATGAGGGGCGTTTGTTACGGATAAGTGCCGTGATGACAACTGTAAACAGCAGGCCGACCATGGAAGAGATCGCTGTGTTAATAACAGCAACGACATCCGGGGCAAAATGATGACTCATTCCAATAAAACCTGGAATTTGAGTGGCTGCACTGAGCCCCATCATATTTGACGAGGGCCGGGCGATCGCCAGTCCAAGCGCGAAAAGGCCAGGCGTCAGGCAAAGATACAGCGCCTCTAAGGTCACGGTCTGAGGGATAAGAAGCGCAATATATAAAATGCTGATCGCTAAGGCGATAAGCACACCCCGAACAAACTGTTTCATGGAATTAACGGGCGTATCTGCAGTTGCAAAAAAAGATGAAAGGATCGCCGCCATCATCGGGGCTGTTGCACCGCTGGCCCAGCCGGTAGCCATCCAAAACAGACAGGCTCCAAATGTGGCAAGAAAAGCGGTGGTTGCCGACAGCATTAACATGCCTTGATCAATATGGCGGTGAGTCTGTGCAGTGCGGCCTGCGGGAACGCTTTCGGAAAGATTACTTACTCGCGCGCTGATGCTGTGGTAAGCCCCGGCAATACGCACAAAATCGGCCAGACGTTCCAGAAGCCCCGTCAAGAGTAGGCACTCCTCGGTAGAGAATGCACCCCTTCGCCAGTTGTCTTTAAGTTGTGTTTGGGCGATAGCAAATGTGTCTTCGACGACGGCAACAGAATGGGCATTATTACTGTCATTTAGCCAGAGTAAAAATTGTTTTAATGCCCGCGCAGCGGGTTCAGGAACAGCGGCATTCAGAAGCGATAACCGCTGCAGTCGCACTTCAATGGCCGTTAGCGTTGGAATGAGGTAAGAGAGATGCTGATACTGCACATTGATCAAGCGTGTGACTTTGCGCGCTGCCTCGCCCTCATAAACGCAGTGAGTGATTAGCGTTTCTACCTGCTGGGGAAGCGCTGCCATGCGGATAAGAATCTCTTCCCGCTCGGTTGAACTGTTGCTATGCATCTCTGTCAGGAGATCTCTGCACAGCTGACTACCACTCTGGTACCAGCCACTGACACTTTGTGTCAGTAGGCTCTTCATTGAAACCGGAAAGATCAGACGGTGGACTAAACTACTGCACACGATCCCTAAAGTAATTTCTTCAATACGAGAAATTACCGTTTCGCTGATTGTTAAGGGATGAGTAACGCCTGGAAATCCCATAATAGCTGCGCTGTAGCCTGCCAACATGAACACATAACTTTTTGGTGTACGATCATGTAAAGATAAATAGAGGCAAAAGCTCACCCAAAGTGAGACACACAGGCTGAAAAGCAGTGGCGTTTGCACCGTAAGCGGGTAGATCAAAAAGATAAATATACCGCCAAGCAATGTCCCCAGCAGGCGAAATACTGATTTAGATAGGGTTGAAGCAGCATAGAGTTGTGAGGATACATAGACTGTAGTCAGTGCCCAGGCTGGTTTGTCTAAATTAAGTTCAAGGGCAATGTAAAGTGCGATGAAAGCGGCCAGGCAAGTTTTAACGGAAAAAAGCACTGCGTTTTTAGAAAACCACTGCATTTTAAAAATGATACCGGTAACAAACTGAGTTACACCTATGGTGCCAGAACGGTTGCAATGCGCCTGAGGATTAATAATTCAGAATGTTTCATAATTAAAATAGTTATTCCCGCACAGTGATTGAACCCATCGGTAATTATCCACGCTTTCTGAATACATTTTAAAGCGGTAACTGCAAACAGGTTTACGCGTCTGCAAGATGAATATCTAAATCATCGTGACCAGTTAGGTTCACAAATCGTTGAGCTATGTGTAAGTAATAAATGATATTTTTATTATTTTTGGATATGCGCACTGCATTATCTAAACAGTAATCTACTGGAAAAGGTCTATTCGCACTCAATAAACCTCTCTATAAAACACGCGTTCACTACGTTAACGCATTTCCCTGAGTACTATGAGACAAAAACTGGATAAGGAATTGCATTAACACTGTAAACATGACGGATTGTGGTAAAGCCATCATTGCTTTGCTGAGCATGGCAATACCATAAAAATTTTCGTACAGCTTCAGGTGTCATCCGCCAGCACTGATGCTCAATTCAGCGACTAAACCCAAAAAAGGTAAAAATGGCAATGGGCATCAACCCCGGTTTTTAATCTCTCTCGTTGCCATGCTGAGCGAATCTTTTAACCGGCACTATCACAAAGGATTACGCGATTGTGGCCCAGGTTTTTTAATGATCATCACGCATCTCACAAAAAAATTTCCTGAGCCGCGTTGAATAACGCTTTTTTTAAGGGGCTTAAACGGTTGCCTTACAGCTTATCTACTCGCTGTGCAGAGCGCCGCCGGAAGGGGGCGGATACGAAAAAGGCCGCCCGGTGGGCGGCCTCTTCCGGCACTTCCTTTTGCGACCATACGTTATTTGTACAGTTCTGCGGTCATGTGCACGCGGTTATTGGTGTTGGCTTCGGTAATTTTGTACTGCGCACCCTGCTGCTGAGCTTGTGCGGCGATTTTAGCTTCGGCTCCGTCCAGCGTGCTTGAAGTGACGGAAACACTCTGCGCGAAGCTTGCTGCTGACATCAGGGAAAGAGCAGCTACAGCGGCGATAGACATTGCTTTAATGGTTTTCATGGTCATATTCCTTCATTTGTATGGTGTGGAGGTTGTTTGCCTCCGATGGGGATAATGGTAACCAAAGTTATCATTAGCAGGTTAACAATAAGTGCTGGTATTGTGATCGTGCTAACTATTGCACTGATAGGAGGCAGCATCGATTTAAAAGAAAAGGGGTTCACCATGGAAATACCTTGAGTCAAGCTTTCCGGTATTAATGCTCCGATTTCGGATATCAGGAGCATTTTCGAGTGAATAGGTGGTATGGGGACTATTACTGCTTGGCCGTTTTGCCCGCTCAACGCTGATCTAATTTGCCCCAGCGCATAATCACCTGTGCATTAAGAAAACCTCTCTGCCGAGTCTGATATGTGTAAGAAGCAGAAACAGAAGACTTCACGATGTGCCAATCAGCGTTGGGCATTAATAGAGAAATGACATGGCTACGGTTGGCTCGCTTTCAAAAAGACCTTAGGCATGATTAATGCTGCAAGAAAGAATTATCCTGAATAAGGTGGAATAAAGGCTCCCTATAGCCATTAAGTAAAACATGCCAACACGACAGTATCAAAGGTAAGCTTACTTGCCCTGACCTTCATAATCATGAGGGGTTTATGTAATAATTATCAGTTACTTATATCGATTTAACATGTTCTGAAAATTGTTTTAACTCACGAATAAGGCAGTCTGGTTCCTCACCGAGAGGCATATTGTCCATATCTAATACACCATCATTTTTTTGAGGATTATCAGCCAGCAAATCTGCAAACAGTGGCGTGAGGTCCTCTTGTACTTTCCCTCGCTCAGCGACCAGTTCGAACGTTTTATTTTTTGCTGCATCGTTGGTCAGGGCACTGACCAACACGTGAGCGATTTGAGTTCGGGATACCACGCCATCTTCTGGTGTTCCTGTATGGCGTCGATCGCCCTGGAGCATAATTATCCTACGTTCATCGTCATGGTTGTAATCAAACCAGCCTGGTCTGACGATGGTGTAGGGATGTCCGCTTGCTCTGACCAGGCGCTCTGCACGTCTTTTCCAGTCGTGAACTTCAGTATGTTGATTCCATGTACTGAGCCGCTCAGTGACGCCAATCGTTGTCATTAACGCGATGCGAATATGAGTATCTTTGAACATTCTCAGGATATTTCGCACACCGCCATAATCTATTGCTCTGGCACCAATACGACCCTGTCCATCTGAACCGAGCGTAAAAATGACTGCATCAATATCTTTCGTCACACCCGTTAGTGTTTCAGGCATTGAAACATCGCCGTAGAAAACATCAGCTTTATGAGGAAGCAATTTTACTTTGCGCCGATTTCTGACGAGCGCCACGGGCTGATGACCCTTGTCAATCGCGGCATTCATGACATGAAGACCAATACTTCCTGTCGCCCCGGCAACGAGTATTTTCATGATAAACCTTCTGATAATTCGAGCATATTTTCGAGATAGCCAGAATATCAATTATCTTTAATGTCAGTGATTGGGCTAAAATGATTGCGTCTATGAACACCTTTCATGAGTTCTCTTTGGAGGGGATAATTCATTAAGGAAAAGCCCTATGCTCAAAGAAAACTTCAATGAATTACAAATATTTTTTGTGGTGGCAAGAGAACGAAGTTTTACCAAAGCTGCTGGCAAGCTTGGTGTTTCCCAGTCAGCGCTTAGCCATGCGATAAAAGCACTGGAAGAACGGTTAAACATCCGTCTTTTGACACGAACAACGCGAAGCGTTGCACCGACAGAAGCAGGCGCGAGAATTATTGCCTGCCTTGAACCCCGTATTGCCGATCTTGAACAGGAGCTGGCGATGCTTGTTCAACTGAATGGCACTGCTTCAGGCAACATCCGTTTATCTTCGGGGGAGCATGCTGCGCGAAGTCTCGTATGGCCGAAGTTAAAACCCTTTCTCCGGGAATATCCGGAAATTAATGTCGAGCTGGTCGTTGATAATGGTTTTGCCGATATTGTTGAGGGGCGTTTTGATGCCGGGATTCGCCTTGGCGAAAGCGTGGATAAGGACATGATCGCCGTGAGGATTGGCCCGGATATGAAAATGGCCGTGGTCGGTGCGCCGTTATATTTCGCAGCTAAACCTGCGCCTGAAACGCCACACGAGCTACAAAACCATCGGTGCATCAATATGCGCTTACCGACTGCCGGTGGTCTTTATCACTGGGAGTTCGAGAGGGAAGGGAAGCCATTACGTGTCAGAGTTGAAGGCCAAGTGACCTTTAACCTGCTGGCGGAAAGGATCGATGCTGTTTTATCTGGCTTTGGTATTGCCTGTGTTCCTGAGAATATGGTTCAGGATTATATAAAGTCAGGAGAACTTATTCAGGTTCTGCAGGACTGGTGTCCTACATTCCCCGGCTATTACCTTTATTACCCCAGCCGCAAACAGCATCCGCCTGCATTTGCGCTAATGATAGATGCGCTTCGGTACTCGGAATAGCGGGTCCGCAATGCAATGCAGACCCGCTTGAGTTTTAACGGCCTACACGAGCCTGATGCTCAGGTGAGTAACGCTCGCCGACGATTTTTATCGTTTCAAGCGCCTGTGTAACCTGCAGTAAATCATGCTGAGAAAGAATAATGTCTGCGGCTCCCAGATTTTCCTCCAGCCGGTGCAGTTTGGTGGTGCCAGGGATAGGAACAATCCATGGTTTTTGTGCCAGCAACCATGCCAGCGCAATTTGCGCAGACGTCACACCTTTTTCGGCTGCAAGTTCACCTAATAAAGCGACCAGCTTTTCATTTGCTTCAATCGCTTCAGCGGCAAAACGCGGTACCGTACTGCGGTAATCATCCTTGCCAAACGTAGTTCCTGACTTAATAGATCCCGTCAGGAAGCCTTTGCCTAACGGGCTGAATGGCACAAAACCAATGTCCAGCTCCTCCAGCAACGGCAAGATCTCCTGTTCAGGCTCGCGCCACCACATGGAATATTCGCTTTGCAGGGCAGTGACCGGTTGTACCGTGTGCGCACGTCGAATGGTCTGCGCACCCGCTTCGGAAAGACCGAAATGTTTGACCTTTCCTTCTGAAATAAGATCTTTCACCGTTCCGGCAACATCTTCAATGGGAACGTCTGGATCGACACGGTGTTGATACAGCAGATCAATTACATCTGTCTTGAGACGGCGTAATGACCCTTCAACGGCTTCTCGGATATGCTCTGGACGGCTGTTTAAAATCTGCTGCTTGTTATCATCGCCAAAGGTAAAACCAAATTTGGTGGCGATGACTACGCGATCGCGAAAGGGTTTTAAGGCTTCGCCGACAACTTCTTCATTCAGGTACGGGCCATACACTTCAGCGGTGTCGAAGAAAGTCACGCCACGTTCAACCGCCGCACGAATGAGTTCGATAGCCTGACGGGTATCTGTCGCCGGGCCGTAGCCGTGGCTGAGTCCCATGCAACCGAGCCCAAGAGCCGATACTTCGAGTCCGGATTTACCCAGATAACGTTTTTGCATTTAATTGATACCCTTTTTTAGTGACTTAAACGTCAAGTTTGCGGCCAGTCAGCCACTCTACCATCGCTGGATCACGATGAGAGAAGAAGGCGCTGGTGGCGGTATCAAGAGCAGCAATTAACAGCATATCCTCAGAACTGAGTTCAAAATCGAGAATATTGATGTTCTCTTCCATACGTTCTTTTCGCACTGATTTTGCCAGCGAAACGATACCTCGCTGGAAAATCCACCGCAGAACAACCTGACCGACGCTTTTGCCGTACTTCTGGCCAATCTCTGTTAACACAGGGTGCTGGAACAGACCATTCTTGCCTTCTGCAAAAGGTGCCCAGGCTTCAGGCTGAATGCCACGGCTTTTCATCCAAGGCACGGCATGCAGTTGCTGATTGAAGGGATTCACTTCAATCTGGTTTACCGCAGGGGCAATTTTGTTGAAGGCAATAAGATCGGCAAGCCGGTCAGGATGAAAGTTGCTTACGCCAATTGTGCGAATTTTGCCTGCCTGTTGCATTTCTTCCATTGCACGCCATGCACCATGGACATCGCCATATGGCTGGTGAATCAGATACAGATCAACATAGTCCAGCTGCAGTCGGTTCAATGAACGTTCAAACTGTGCTTTTGCACCTTCATAACTGGTATCCTGCAGCCAAAGCTTGGTTGTTACAAAGAGTTCGTTACGTGCAATACCGGTCTGTTTCAGCGCATTCCCGACTTGGGTTTCGTTCTGGTAAGAAGCCGCTGTATCAATCAAGCGATACCCCGTATCGATGGCATCTATAACGGCTCTCTCGCATTCGGCGGCATCAGACATTTGAAACACACCAAAGCCCAACAGGGGCATTTCAATACCGTTGTTCAGTTTTACAGTTTGCATGGCGTTATCCTTTAGCTGTTGTATGAGTAAAGGATAACGCAATGTGATTTATTCGATTAGAGAGGGTAATTTACTAGGGGTAATTAGTAAGATTCATCAATCATCAAATGAAATCCTGCCTTTTTTGTATTAACCGGAATGATTGCGCTGTAAAGAGAGGCGCTGATTATGGCAACTTACCGTAATCTTTGTCAGAAACAGGCTCTAGCCACTCATTGGATGCGCTTTCAGCCGGGACTTCTACGGCAACGTGTGCAAACCAGCTATCTGCGGCAGCGCCATGCCAGTGTTTGGTTTCTGCCGGGATATTTACCACGTCTCCGGCAGTAAGCTGTCGGGCCGGTTGATTCCATTCTTGGTACCAGCCACGCCCACCCGTCACTAACAGGATCTGGCCGCCTTTATGGTGAATATGCCAGTTATTACGACAACCTGGCTCAAACACTACATTGCCAATTTTTACGCCTTCTGTAGACAGCATTGTCAGGTAGCTAGTCCCCTGAAAATATTGCGCATACGCTTCATTTTTTTCCCCTTTGGGGAAAATACCGTTGCCATCAAATTGATCGTTCATGGTTTCTCCGCTACTGGATTTTCCGGGATATTGTGATGTGTTAAGGACAAAACTTCTTTCAAAACTGCGGCAGCGTTTACGACGACTTCATCGCCAAATTTCAGTTTCAGGCATTCGATAAAAGCCCATAATTGCTGACCCGTCAGGCCAGTTTGCAAACTTATTGAATAATGACTCTTGAGCTGGCTATTGACGCCAGAAATCGCTGCAAGGGCAGAAATGGTGGCGAGTTCACGTGTTTGCCAGCTCAGCGTATCTCTCTGGAAAATATCGCCAAAGAGATGCGACTTAAGAAACTGGTCAACGACAGGGGCAAACTCAAACAGAGGGCCTTTCACGCTTTGACCAACTAATTGAGTCTGATTTCGGGTTCCGCTTTGAAGGCTATCCCAGTCTACAGGAAAGGGAGTGGCCTCTTTTCCTGTTTCATTTTTGAGCCCTTGTTGGTCGCGCTGTTCCATTACTGACATCAACTCACTGAGAGCATTCAGGCTTCTTGGGAACCCTACGTAGGCATATAGCTGAACCAAGATCTCTTTGACCTCATTAATGGTCATTCCGGTCTCAATGCCTTCATTAAGGGCCTTATTCAGCTTCGGCATATCGCCTTTTGCGGCAAACGCCGCAATAAAGATAACGGCCTGTTGTTTTTCATCGAGGAAATTTTGCATGACTCACCTTTGGGTAAACAAAAAGAATGCTGCCAGAGCTTTTAACCAGATGAAGAAAGTGTATTGAAAGGTTGATTAAATGATAAGGTGCTCAAATGTGGATACACTGGTGCAATAAATTCACCAATTATGAATAAAGAAAAATTAAATGATCTTCAGGCTTTTGTGACCGTGGCCAGAGAGCGAAGTTTTACCAAAGCTGCGGCAGCATTAGGCGTATCCCGTTCGGCACTGAGCCATACGCTATTGGGACTTGAAGAACGATTGGGCATTAGGTTGTTAATCCGTACCACGCGGAGTGTATCTACCACGGATGCAGGGAACCGTCTGCTTAGCGTGGTCGCACCGCGACTGGACGAAATCGAATCTGAACTCACATCCTTACGTTCCTCGCTCGACAAACCGGCCGGAAAGGTTCGCATTACCGCCCACGATCATGCCATCGTTACCGTTCTCTGGCCCCGGCTTCTGCCTTTACTGAACGAATATCCCGATATAAATATTGAGTTCAGCGTGGGGTACGAACTAACAGATATCGCGGCTCAGCAATTTGACGCTGGCGTGCGTATGGGTGATCAAGTGGATAAGGATATGATTGCTGTACGCATTACGCCTGATGTACATATGGCGGTGGTTGCATCACCGAATTATCTGTCAGGCAGACCTCCTATCGTGCTTCCTGCAGACCTAATGGATCACAACTGCATTAACCTTCGGCTTCCCACTCATGGTGCGCTGTATGCCTGGGAATTTGAGAATGGAGGCCAAAAAATGAATGTTAGGGTGAATGGGCAAACCGTTTTTAATAATACCTTTTTGATGATGCAGGCTGCGCTTGACGGGGCAGGGATAGCGTATATTCCCCACGACTTAGCGTCAAAATATATTGAATCAGAAAAATTAGTATCGTTACTTTCCGACTGGTGTCCGCATTTTCCGGGTTACTATCTTTATTATCCGGGCAGACAACATCTTCCCATTGCTTTTGAGAAGGTGATTGATGCCCTGCGCTGGCACAAAAGGCGTTAAAAGTAAGGAATTTAATCGATGCAAATAAGCAGAGCTCATTCATTGCCGAATAAACTCTGCCTGTGGTTTGCGTGTTACTGCAGGTTTTTTTCCTTCAGGAACTGGCTAACCAGGTCAGCAATCTGAACATTATTCAGATCGGAGAACGGGAAGTGGGTATTACCTTTGATCCCTGACTCCGGCAGATGCGTCACGGTCACATCACCACCATGCTTGTTAACCACGTCTCGCCATTCGCGGGCCATTGCCAGACGCACTCGCCAGCTGTCCTGTGCGGGCATGGCTACAGGCTTATCCGGGATGTTATCGCCGTAAATAATCAGAATCGGAATTTTGGTCAGAGCCATAAACTGTTCCACTGGAACAGGTTCACCCTTCAGCGTGTCGAACGCGCTGGGCATGGGTGCAGGTAATTCTTTCTGCGGGAAGACAAAGCTGCTACCTGGCTCGAAGGCGACAATGGCTTTTACCTTGTCATTTTTCATCGCAGTGTACCAGCCAGGTCCGCCGCCCTGAGAATGGGTGAAGAGGATAGCCGGGCCGGATTTATCGACTACTGCGGACATGGCATCAGAAATCACATTGATATCAAATGGCCCTGTATTCGGGGTCATCTGACGGAAATACTGATTCAGTGCTTCTTTATCATGAGAGAACTGAACGCCTTTAAAATAGTCCGGCCAGACACCCACGCGGAACTGATTGAACCACATCTGCTCATCCGGTTTTGGCGTAACAGTACCTTCTATAGTAGTGCGCCCCGCACTGCCCCGACGTGGTTGATCGACAAGATAGGTTGAGAATCCGCGGCGCAGAAAAATGTTTTGAAACCCCTCGCGACCATCCGGTGTGCTTTCCCAGGTGCGGGAAAACTGGCCTGCGCCATGAAGCATGACAATAGGGTATTTATGTGGGCTTTCCGGAATTTGGTAGAACACTGACGCATGGTCGCCATGATAAGTTTGACCAGCAGAATCCAGCGGCTTTTTCGCGTCAAACTTCCCAGGCGCTTCGATGACAGTGCCCCCAGCGGAAAAGCTTCCTTGTTCCTGAATGACTAATGGCCCGGCATAGACTGACTGGGCCACCAGACCACCCGCCATCATACAGCCAGCCAGGGTTTTTAAAATTGTCTTCAAGATTACGTCCTCTGTTATGTTTGCAGTTCAATCATATCTGAGTTGTCATGGAGGATTAATTAGCCTCCCGGTTTGCTCTTATTTGGCAGGCTCAAGAATAAGCACAATCAGCCGCGAATTGTCTCTAACCAATGGGTCACCGTCTCCGTGGTTCTCCGCTCTTGATCGCATTCAATGACCAGCGGTTTTTCCCGACGAGCGGCTGGGGCCAGGCTCACAAGAATATCCTCGCTGTCACCTTTGCCATAGCCGCCATGGGTAATGAAAGGTATGAGTAATTTCCCCGCAAAGTTATGGTTACTCAGAAATGTCTGCACCACGGGCGGCACGCTGGTTCCCCAGATGGGGAAGCCTAAATACACCGTCTCATAGCGTTCGATATCCGCGACACGATTTTTTAATGTTGGTTTTGTTCCTCTGGAACGCTCGTTTTTCGCCTGTTCAACGGTCTGAAAGTAGTCTTTCGGATAAGGTGTAGCCGGTTCAATTTCAAATAGATCTGTTTTCAGACTGCGATGAATTACGCCCGCAATCACGCGTGTATTCCCGCTGCGTGAGAAGTACGCCACCAGAATAGGGCTGTTTCCCTGAACGTTTGCAGTTCCGGTCGCCGCCGACGCCAGGGGAACATTAGCCAGCGTTAGCCCGGCAAGCGCGGTTATCAACATTCTGCGGTTGGGATCATGCTCCATAAGCAACTCCTAATTGTTTGCGATCGCCTGTTGCAGCGCTTTGTCAGTTCGCGTAGCCGCATCATTTTCGCCATGTTCACGCAGAACCTGTGCCAGCTGGCGCAGCTGCGCTACTGTCAGGCCGACCCGCATGCTCGCTCGCGTATGCGACAACAACTGGGACTCAACGCCTGGGGTAGCCGCTAATGCGCCAACCGTTGCCAGCTCGCGGCTTTGCCAGTCAAGGTTATCGCGGGCGAAAATGTCACCAAACAGATGCGTTTGCAGGAATTGATTAATAACCGGTGCAAAATCAAAAAGTGGCCCCTGTACTGGCGCACCTGAGATTTTAGTCTGGTTTGCAGTGCCGACACGACGGAGTTCATCGCCGACAGGAACCGGGGATACGGGCTCTTTACCCTCAACGTCTTTGATGCCACGTTGTTTACGCGCTTCGACGACTTTCATCAGTTCATTAAGTGCGTTCAGGCTGCGAGGGAAGCCCGTATAGGCATAGAGCTGGACGAGAATTTCTTTGGTTTCGTTGATGGTGAGTCCGCCGTCCAGCCCCTGATTCAGCGCACTGTTCAGCTTATCCATCTGACTGCTTGCCATATATGCCGCAATCAAAGGGATTGCCTGCTGGCGAGCAGACAACGTGTCTGAAACGGTTTGTTCCTGATTCATTCCTGTGGCTCCTTTTGTCACTGGCGCAGCATTCGCCGTGAGACTAAAACCAAAGGTCAGCAGTACCGCTGCCGTTAATGCCTTAATGGGCGTGGTATTGTTCATCTGTCACCTTCTCCATCCAGTTAACGCTTTTGCCATCCACAATCCCGGTTATCGCCAGATGCGTCATCGCGCTGCCGGGCGCAGCCCCGTGCCAGTGTTTGACGCCTGCCGGGCAAGAGACAACGTCACCAGCTCGGATAACCTGCACCGGCTGGCCTTCTTGTTGGGTGAGCCCAACACCTGAGGTCACAATCAGCCGCTGACCTGCCGGATGCGTATGCCAGGCGGAACGAGCACCAGGTTCAAAAGTGACATAAGCCCCGGAAACACGAATGTCGTTATCAGGTTTGAACAGAGGATCAACCCGGACGTGACCGGTAAAGTTCTCTGCTGGCCCATATACCGCGTTCTGACTTCCGGCGGGGGCAATATGGAGAGAGATATTTTGCTCCGTTGCCCAAGATGAAAAAGTAAAAAGGGGGAGCAACAGCCCGAGGTAACGTAAATGTCGAGTCATGCAAAGCGTCCTTATTAATGAAAAGAGGATTACCTGCGATGATATTATCGAGGGGGTGATGACGTCAGGCTGACACCCCCCTGACAATTCTGTCAGGTACCCCTGGTCCCGGCTCAGTGCCGGAGTGAGCACTGCCCGCCGTTTTATCCGCTTGTATCTCAAAGGTGAGGCCAAATGTATTGATGCCATCTTCACTACGCGCAAAGACATCCCCATGGTGCATAATGGCGACGGCACGTACGATTGATAAACCCAGCCCATGATGGGTATCACTCCGGGCTCTGGAGGTGTCGACGCGATAAAAGCGCTCGAAAAGCCGATGTAAATGCTCTGGTGCTATCGGGTCGCCAGGGTTAGAAACTTCAACATACGCCAGATTATTGTTTTCACTTAACCGCACAGTAACCGTGCTTTTGGATGGTGAATGTCTTGCGCTATTTTCCAGTAAATTAGCCAGTGAACGGTGGAACAGTCGCCTGTCGATATGCGCGGTGACTTCGCCCTCAACGTCCAGCGAAAGCTGTTTTTCAGCAAAAGAGGGGTCAACATACTCCGCTGTTTTCAGGGTTTCCTCCCGCAGGGATACCTGGGCAAGCTGGGAAGCATGTTCACCCGCGTGCGCATGGGACAGGAACAGCATGTCGTTAACTATCGACGTCATGCGTTCAAGCTCCTCAAGATTTGAACCGAGTAACTCTTCCAGTTCATCCTGCGAACGTCGGCGTGAGAGACCCAGTTGCGTCTGACCAATCAGGTTAGTCAGCGGTGTACGGAGTTCATGAGCAACATCGGAGTTAAAGCTTTCGAGCTGTCGCCAGGCGATTTCCTGACGCTCTAACACACCGTTGAAAGATGAGGCTAAATGCTGCAATTCTTCAGGTAATGCCTTGGTATTCAGGCGCTGGCCATGGTCTCCCGGTGCGAGATGCCGGGCCTGTTTACTGAGAGTCCTAACCGGGCGAAGCCCGATCCTTGAGACGATGTATCCCAGCAAGGCGACAATCACTACGCCCAGTGCAGCAATGATCAGCAGTGTACGTGTGAATGTATCGAGTGTTCCCATGTAAGGCGTGGAGTCGATGGCAACCACATAGCGCAGCTCAGGCCTTTCACCGTTCGCGGGTATAGTTTTCACTAACAGGAACAGTGAGCACGCACCTTCCGATGCGCCGGGCACTTTATTAAAGCCCTCCCGCAAAGAAGACCACTTAACACCCACTGGTGGCGCTCCACCCATGCTAAAGCGTGGATTATCGCTCACTATCCAGTAGCGAACGCGCTCACCTTCGGAATTGGTTAGCACGGTAAATTTATTGGCCAGCATAGACCAGCCGTCAGCCGAGGTTCGTGCGGTGATCCATGGACTCATTAATGATTCCCGGAACAACAGTTCGTTGTGCATCTGCTTTTGCAGAGAATCATGGAGTGAACTTCGCAGCAGGATACCGATAACGGACACAATCAGCAGCGCAGATAAGGCAAACATCACCGCCAGGTGAACGGAGATGGAACGCTTAAGCATGCTTATCCTCTTCATTTATTCAGTCCGGACTTCGAGGACATACCCCATACCACGAACGGTATGCAGCAATTTGACGTCAAACGGAGCATCAACTTTGGCTCGCAGACGTTTAATGGCGACTTCAACCACGTTGGCATCACTGTCAAAATTCATGTCCCATATCTGCTCAGCAATCATCATCTTTGACAGAATCTCGCCCTGATGCCGGGCCAGAAGGCTCAACAGGGAAAACTCTTTCGCAGTCAGTTCCAGTCGTGTTCCGGCGCGTAATACCCGGCGAGCCAGTAAGTCGAGATGCAGATCGTGAATATGCAGTTGGGTTATATCTGCGCCATCCGTGGAGCGGCGACGCACCAGTGCCTGAATGCGTGCAACCAGTTCAATAAGCGAAAAAGGCTTGGGCAGATAATCATCCGCGCCAAGACGAAGGCCTTTAACGCGCTCGTCAACCGATCCCCGTGCCGAAAGCATCAGCACAGGAGTCTGTTTAGTCGCCCGCACACCTTCGAGAACCCGGTAGCCATCCATTCCCGGTAACATCACATCAAGGATTATCGCGTCGTAGTCGAATTCCAGCGCGTAATGAAGACCTTCAGATCCATCAGCAGAGACATCCACCGTAAATCCGGATTCACCCAGCGCACGGCTGAGATAGGTTGACGTTTTTTCTTCATCCTCAACTAACAACAGACGCATAACGAGATTTCCTCTTAACTTTTCAATGGTGCTTCAACATCTGAATAAACCTGTACAGCATCTGGCAACCGTTGACCCTGAATAGTGATAGCGTCAAGTGAGCGAGTAAGCTCAGTCATTTCGGCGGGAGTCAGCGAGACGCCTGTAGCGGCCGTATTTTGCAGCATATGGTCTTTGTTTGTGGTGCCGGGGATTGGGACAATCCAGGGTTTGCGAGCCAGTAACCATGCCAGAGCAATCTGGCCCGGTACGGCATTTTTTCTTATTGCCCAGGTTTTGAGCAATTCAACTAGCTGTAAGTTGTGCGGTAGATTATCGGGCGAGAAGCGAGTCTCTGTCGCGCGGAAATCACCGGCAGCGAATCGTGTCTTCTCATCAATCCAGCCCGTTAAAAACTGCACGCCTAATGGGCTCCATGGTACAAACCCAATTCCCAGCTCTTCGCATAGTGGAAGCACATGCTTTTCTGGCCTCCGCCAGAGCAGTGAATATTCGCTTTGTACGGCTGTTACAGGTAATGCCGCATGAGCCCGTCTTAAGGTATTTGTCCCCATCTCTGACAGACCCCATTGCAGGACTTTCCCCTGATCCATGAGATCCTTAATTACGCCTGCGACATCTTCGATCGGAATCTGAGGGTCAACCCGGTGCTGATACAGTAAATCAATGCGATCGGTACGTAGGCGCTTAAGCATATTTTCGACGACCAGTCGGATATGTTCCGGTCTGCTGTTGAGGCCCGGCAGGCGTTTGCCTGTCTGCTGATCAATGTTCCAGCCAAACTTAGTGGCGATAACGATTTTGTCCCGGAACGGGGCGACGCCTTCCCCGAGTATTTTTTCTACCTCAAAGGGACCGTAGGCTTCAGCAGCGTCAAAAAACGTGACACCCTCATCAAAAGCTCGGTGGATAATGCTCACCATCTCTGGACGCCATGGAACAGAAGTGTCGTATTTACGGCTCATGTTCTGAACACCGAGTCCTACCGCGGAGACTTCCAGCTTCCCAAGCTTGCGCTTGCCCGGCGCAGCAGGACGTTGGGAGCTTTTTCTCGATGGATCGACCTGAGAGGATTTCCCTGCGGCCATTGCGTGGGGGATCAGTGAAGCGGTGGCGATACCCGCACCGGCCACTAATAGTTTACGTCGTCCAGGCATCGCAGGGTTGTTTTGACTTTTCATTGATCACTCCTTTTCTCAGCAAATTGAACATGAACCTCATGGAATCTGACAGCATTCTGCTCCTTGATTGCCAACATAAAGCTGACAGCTACCTGACAGAGCCGTCAGAAAACGCTGCCTGCCACATAACGGCTTCCTGACAAAAACGTTATTTACCTGTCACGATGCTGACAGCTCTCTTCCCCTAATCTGTGCCCGTATATTTGCTACCAGAAGCCTGCATAGCCAGGCTGACATTTATCGGGAGATCCTATGAAATTCGCGCTTATAAACGTAATGCTGATAACGGCAATGGCCGGAGTGACTTCAGTCAATGCAGCTGATTACAAAAAGAATCCATTCACACTCGTCTATGACGGTGCCATCACCGAAAATGTTAAAGGCAAGGTCAACATTCATCCGGTGAAGTACGATCTACATGGCATCCAGATTGTCGCGAATGTCTATACGCCTGCTAACTACGATCCCGCCAAAAAATACCCTGCGGTGGTAGTCGCACATCCTAATGGCGGCGTAAAAGAACAGGTCGCCGGGTTGTATGCGCAGCGACTTGCTGAACATGGCTATATTACGATTACCGCCGATGCAGCCTACCAGGGGGGCAGCGGTGGTATGCCTCGCAGCGTGGATAAACCGGCTAACCGTATTGAAGACGTTCACGGCATGGCTGACTACATCAGCCAGTATCCGGGGGTTGATATTTCCCGCCTCGGTCTGCTTGGCATTTGCGGAGGCGGCGGGTATTCACTTGTTGCTGCCGAGACGGACAAACGGTTCAAATCGATTGCAACCATCAGCATGTTTAATTCAGGTCTTGTGCGCCGTAATGGTATGCAGGATTCACAGCTGGACACTATCCAGCAGCGTCTTCAGCAGGCTTCTGACGCGCGTGCTCAGGAAGCAGCCGGAGGCGAAGTGCTTTACTCCGGTGATGCCAACCTGACCGACGAACAGATCGCTAAATTACCTTTTGCCTTATATCGACAGGGTTACGAGTACTACTGGAAAACCCACGCACACCCAAACTCAACTTTTAAGTACACCACAAGCAGTTTGCTGGATTTGATGAGTTTTGATGTGACTGACCATATCAAGCTTATTAACAAACCGCTGCTCATGATTGCCGGTACAAAAGCTGATACGTTGTATATGACTGAAGATGCATTCGCTAAAGCCACCGGTACGAAGAATAAAGAACTCTTCTTGATCGACGGCGCTACCCATATCGAAACCTATTGGGTTTCTCGTTACGTTGACCAGGCAATGCAAAAGCTGGACGTTTTCTTCGATAAGAATATTTAACCCGTCTCCGACAATACCCCAGCCAGCCGGGCTATTATCGCCCCCTGGCTGTATCCATTGCCCGCTTGATTTTTACAGCGCTTATTAGCTCGATATGCTCAGATTAACTAAGTTGGCGTTAAAGATAATTACGCACATTGAATAGGCGCTATGAATGAAATTCATAGACCTAATCATGTGCAAGGAATGATAACCAGGCGCCTGATGAGACAGGATGAATGATGAGATAGTGATGAATCCCATCAAGATCAGTTTTAGACGGAGGAGCAGATGAGTTCGCGAGAACCTTCATTCCATGAAGTTGTAAAAAACAGACACTCGGCAAGAGCCTTTCTTCCATCGCCTATTCCCAACGATGTTCTCTATGACATTTTGCATGAAGCGCAATGCGCACCATCAAATTGCAACACTCAGCCCTGGTCCCTGCATATCGTAGCGGGGGAAAAGCTTAACGAATTAAGTCATGCACTGACTACAGATCTAAAGGTCGGAAGCTACTCTCTTGATTTTACTTTCGATAAAGAAGCCTATCCCAATCCGTTCAGGCAACGAGCTTCAGAGCAGGGGAGATCGTACTACCAGGCACTGGGAGTTGCGCGTGGTGATAATTTGAGTCGTTCAGAAGTGGTCGAACGCAACGTTAAGTTTTTCGGAGCACCCCATGTAGCCCTATTGTTCATTCCTGCTGTAGGGGACAACGTTCGCGTTGCCTCCGATGCCGGTATGTATGCACAAACATTCCTTCTTTCACTGGAGGCTCGCGGTTATGCCGGAGTACCGCAGGCAGTACTGAGTTACTTTGCGCAAACGGTGCGCCGGATCCTAAATATACCGGAGAATTTCAAGCTGCTTTACGGCATTTCGTTTGGTATTCCAGACAAAAACTATCCCTCTCTGAGTTACAGGGAAGGACGGGTTTCTGTTGAAGATAGTGTCATCTGGCATCGATAAATAAGCGCTATTTTTTTACCTGAACAGTCAGTGCCATCAGAGCACTGGCTGCCGTAAACACGGCAATGATCCAGCTCATTGTCCATGGCGTGCCATCACTAAATAGTGCCAGGAGCAGCGAAGAGATAATGCCGCTTCCGTATTGCAGCGCGCCCATTAGCGCCGATGCTGAACCTGCAACATTAGGTACAGCGTCCAGGGCACAAGCCGTAGACGTTGCAGCAATGATGCCATTCATGGAGAAAAACACGAATACGGTTCCCACGATCACGGTAATTCCGCCAACGTTTAACGCAGTTGTGACAGCAAGTGCTAATGCGCTCAGGGTTGCGACGAAGACAGCAATCCTGAGTAACACTTCCAGTGGATAACGATGGACCAGGCGTCTGTTAACCATACTTACCACCATCAATCCAACAACGTTTACTGCAAATAGCCAACCGTAATGCTGCGGATCAACGCCGAAGTACGTGATGTAAACAAACGGTGAGCCGGTAATAAAGGCATAGGCAGCAACGTAGTAGAACGTCAGGCATAGCGTAAAACGCATGTAACTGGCGTTGGCCAGTAATGCGTAATAATTACGAAAAGCACCGGTCACGGAAGCGTGTGAGCGTTTTTCTTCAGGTAGTGTTTCCGGTAGCCAGAATAACGATATCAGCATGACTGTTCCGATAATCGCCAGCAGCCAGAAAATGGCGTGCCACGATGTGACTCTAATCATTTGTCCGCCAATCAGCGGACCAGCAATCGGCGCGATTGCCATGATGATCATGAGGGTCGAAAGCATTTGTGCTGCGCGAGTACGACTGAAAAGATCGCGGATCATTGCCCGCGCCAGCATCGGACCGGTACAGGCGCCTAAAGCCTGAAAAACGCGCCAGAAAATTATTTCTACGATATCTGTAGATAACGCACAACCTACCGAGCCTATAACAAACAATCCCAAACCGATGAACAGCGGCAGACGTCGCCCGAAACGATCGCTAATCGGTCCCCAAATAAGCTGTGCAATGCAAAAACCAATGAGAAAACCTGTGATTGTCAGTTCTGCATCGCCCTGTAAATCTTTTGCCATGATGGGCATAGCAGGAAGATAGATATCGGTTGATAGGGAGGTAACAGCCATCAAAGCACTAAGAATAAGTACAAAAGAAAGACCGTTTTTTTTAACTGTCGCTGGCTGTGTTTGAGCCTGTAGGTTAAGCATGGTGATCCGTCAGGACATAAAGAGATAGACGCATGTTAACGGGTTTATTCTGACAAATAATGGTAAGCAGAGGCATAGGTCCTATGAATGATATTCATCAATGTTATGAATTTTCAAGCCTGTGAAAGTCTGGTGGCACAAGAGCCTGCATCAGAGCGACTCAATAGTCATTACCCGCTTAACAACGCTTATGTCCTCTTCTCGTTCCTGGCAGACATCGTGACATGCAGTTAACGGGGGTTTTGCAAAGGCAGCAATCACCAAGATAACGGGAAAAACGGATGGGCCTAAGTCATTGTTCATAGAAGCCACACCTTTACTTGGTAGTCAGACCAAATAATTTACTCTTATCATGATTATATTTTATTAACCTTTTCCTGCTTCGTGTGGCACATCAGTCCAGATTGGCTTTACGCATCGGCATTCTGTCAATCGTGGAGAGCAAATCCTCTGAACTTATCGGTTTTGTTTCCCGTATTTTCATACCGCCATCTTTGCCAATAAGCACAACTTCAAACCCGGCGGGTTTTAGTTGAGCGCGTAGGTGTCCTTTTGAGGCAGGGGAAGTATCGCTCAGTACGATAATATCGCGATCGGCTAGCTCAGCCTTGCTCTTTTCCAGCATCGCCATTTGGTGAACATAATTCAGATCTGTCTCCGAAGGGGCAAAGATCACAACGGGCCGATAATGCCACTGATACTGATTCAGACTGGTGGTTTCAGGCATTAAAGTACGAAACAGAGTGATGTCAGCCGCCTGAGAAGCCGTGCACAACAGCAGAAATAATGTGGCCATGAGTTGGCATGAAGTCCGAAGAATGCCACGCCGGAAGTGACGATAAGGGTGGGAAGGGGCCGATAAGAATAATTTGATGCGCCGCATTGCGTTTCTCTCCCAGCCTGAACAAGCCGTTTATTAAGATGACGAAGCGTCATGATTTTAAATGAACGGTGCTGTAACAAGGCTAGTGGAATTTTAATGGCCTGGCCGCATATTTACGAATCGGGCCAGTTGAGGTGGAAGGACAAACTATTACCAACTCTCCCGTTCTTATTTCATGTTATTAAGAACGGGAGAATGTCTGTTTACCCTTTCCCCGATATGAATCAACCAGGTGTTGTTCAGGGACGACCGGCATCAACCCTAGCCTGCCACTGCTGAACGCTGGGTCTTGCCAACATCCTGGCGTGGCAGTCACATAATACGACGCACTCTGCCGGGACGGGAAATTTCACTAACGTCGAAAAATCATGCCGCCGATGACGGCAATGTCAGCCACTGAGAACTAGTCACCGGCAACGCTAGAATGCGGATGAGCGCCATTGGCGTTGCTTGTTGTTGCCGGTACGTACCGCCAGAGAATGCGCTGCCCGTTGTGAACGCGCCATGACTTCTCTCTGATCAAGATGCGTGAATTCTCCGTCTCGCAATAGCCATTTACCATCAACAAAGACATCACTGACTTCATGCCCCAGAGCAGAATAAACAAGAGATGAGACCGGATGATGGATGGGTGTCATTGCCGGATGACGCGTATCGACAATGACAACATCAGCACGCTTGCCAGGTTCAAGTGAGCCGACAAGATGATCAAGACCAATTGCACGCGCCCCATCAATGGTTGCCATTTCCAGCACCTTTTCAGCGGTCATGATGGTGGGATCGCGATGGACTCCTTTTTGCATCAAAGCGGCGACTTTCATGGCCTGAAACAGGCTGTGATTATTGCTGCTGGCAGGACCATCTGAACCTAAACCCACGGTTAAACCCGCCGCCAGCATTTCCGGGATGGGCGGCACGCCAGATGCGAGATAAAGGTTGCTGCAAGGATTGTGTGAAACGCGAGTGTCATGATGTTTTAAGGCGCGGATATCGCGGGAGCTGCACTGCACACAATGAACCGCCAGCACATCGGAACCAAGAAAACCAATTTCGCTGAGAAATTCAGTATCTGTAGCCTGAAAGCGCAGCTTTGCCTGTTCGATTTCGAAGTCAGTTTCGGCCACATGGGTGGTGATCATAACGCCTGTCTCATCTGCCAGCTTGCGCGTCCCTCTCAGTACCTTTTCGTCCAGGGCCCAAATCATACTGGGTGCAATACCGACTTTTACGCGCCCATCAGGGCGATGGTATTTGTGGATCACTGCCCGGGCATCTGCCAACGCCTGTTCCGGCGTTTCAATCAATTCTGTCGGGATGCCATGTTCAGCACCGCTGGTGAGGAAACCTCGGCAAACGTGTCCACGTATTCCACTGATTTCAAATGCTTCAATGACTTTCGCCGTCAGGCCCGGTTTGGGATGCGCGTACATAAAATCAACCAGTGATGTCACGCCGGAGCGCAGCGATTCAATGCAACCATGCAGCGCAGCAGCGAAAACGTCCTCTTTAGTGAGCGCAACAGCACTCGGACCCGTCATGCAGGTAAACCACTTTTTGAGCATCATATCATCACCCAATCCCTTCAACAGGGTTTGAAACAGATGCGTATGGGTATTGACCATGCCCGGCATGATAATGCGCTCACGGCAATCAACGGTTTCTGCTTCTGGATAGGCTTTTTCCAGCACTGTCCGTGTTCCAATCGCACTGATCCTGTCATCTTCAATCACCAGACTGGCTTGTTCTAAGATTTCACGCTGCGGGTTCATGGTGATGATCCAGCCATCAGCAAGCAAGTAGCTCATTAATCTGCCTTAAGTTGGTGAAGGATTTCGGTGGAGTTGACCACGAAGCCAAAGCACTGCTGTACGTTGTAAAGCGTTGCATCTCGGCAAAAGTCCGGGGAGGTGGTAGCGCTGCAATCTTCCAGCAGCAGGCAGTCATAACCGCGGAAATTGGCGTCTTGTAACGTACAGAGCACGCACTGATCGACATTGACGCCAGCGAACAGCAGCGTAGTGACATCCAGATTACGCAAGATGCTATCGAGTTCGGTATCCTGAAAGCCGGACATGCGGTACTTGTTTACGTGAATATCATCTTCACTGGGCTTCAGTTCATCAACCACTGCCGCTGCCCAACTGCCCGCTTCCAATACAGGTGCACCAGAAATCGGGAGCGGATCGCCCAGCCCAATGCCGTCGCCTTGTGGGTTGTAGACGTGAAGCAGGGCGGGGCTCAGATTCAATTTGTCCGGCCGGTTGCCCCAGTTAAGCCAAATGATCGGGACATCAGCCTCTCTTAACGTCGGAAGTAACTGTTGCAGCGGCGAAATCGGCGCGCGGGCGGGATTGATATCAACGCCCAGGTTGCCCAGCCAGCCATCGGGATGACAAAAATCATTCTGCATATCCACCACCACCAGTGCGCTGCGGTTTAGATCGATAATCACAGAACGATTACGCGTCTCAAGCGTAGCGGATCGCGATTGTCTTGTGGGCCGAAGCGTATCGACCACCTCCGGCGAGACCCGCCACTGGTTTTGTTGGGTGCTGCCTAATACATACGCTGGCATATTACTCTCCCGACAACACGGATAAATCTTCTGCATCCAGCGTGACTGACTCACCGCTTCGGATGAGCTCTGAAAATCCTTCGTTGGGTGTCATCACCGTTAGCGTATACAGTTTTCCTGTACCCGTGTTGCGAATGGCGTGATCGTTGCCTGGGTGAAGCAACAGCGAGTCGCCTTTTTTGATCGTTACCTCCTCATCGTTACAGCGGGCAATCCCTTCACCGTGCAGCACATAAAAAAATTCGTGGGCAGTTGCATGTTCGTTTGGGGGTGTCGCGCCACCAACATTAAAAATCTCGACGACAAAAATATTCTCAATATCGTCCAGGGGTTTATCAAACAGGATGGCAAAATAATTACTGCTGTCAGCACTGATACGGAATGCCTGAACATCTGCGATATTATTAAAACGAAATTTTTTCATGTTTTATTCCTTACGATATGGCTGGGTTAACGCGCTGGGTTGTAGCGTGCGGCCTACCACGCCAGACATGGCCAAAATGGTCAGCAAATAGGGCAGGGCGAGCAGAAGTTGGGGTGGCAGCGTGTTTTCAAACAGTTGTAGTGATAACTGCAGTGCATCTGCTGCCCCGAAGATAAATGCAGCCACCATCGCCTTGAGTGGACTCCAGCGGCCAAATATCACAATGGCCAGCGCGATAAAACCTTGCCCGCTAACGATGTTGTCGCGAAACAAACCAATTTGTGCGGTAACCAGATAGCCGCCCGCCAGTCCGGCACCCACGCAGGAAAACAGCACACCCCACGTGCGGATTTTCAACACATTGAGACCCGCAGCGTGCGCAGCACGAGGATTTTCTCCCACGGCCCGTAAAGAGAGGCCAAAGCGGGTATGGAACAGGCCATAGTGCGCCACTACCGCCAGTATCAACGTCAGATAAAGCGGCAGCGGCTGCTGAAATAAGATCGGGCCGATAAACGGCAATGACGAAAGTAACGGTATATGCCAGGGTTCGAGCATCGGAATCGTCGGCGATGAGGCCGTACCCATAATCAGCGTGTAGATCCAAGTCGCGAGACCCGCAGCGAAAATATTGAAGACTATGCCAACCACAATCTGACTGGCATGGGCGCGTAAATAGAGGGCGGCAAGCACGCAACCGACGATGAGTCCGCCTACGCCGCCTGCGATAAACCCGAGTGCGGTCGAGCCGCTGGCGACAGCCGTCATATAGCTGGTCAATGCGCCCATTAAAATGGTGCCTTCAATACCAATGTTTAATACGCCAGACCGTTCGGCATAGATTTCTCCCAGTGCGGCCAGTAGCACTGGCCCGGCAAGGCGAATTGCCGCAGCCAGCCAACTGATAAAAAATGCCGTATCGAGGTTTGCCAATGCGCTCATGATTTATCCTCCGCGAGCTGACAACGTCGCTTATTCAGGCTGGGTATGCGCAATCGGTAATAGCGCAACATATCGCCTGCCAAAATCAGTAACACCACCAGACTTTGCAGGATCAGTACCACCGAGGTGGGTAAACCGGTTTGCCGCTGCATTGCGCTACCGCCAACTTCGAGACCGCCATAAAGAATGGCTGTGGGGATCACCAACAAGGGATTTAGTCGTGCCAACAGAGCCACAACGACGCCAATAAATCCTACCCCGCCAGAGATGCCTTCCATTAATCGGTGTTGAACGCCGAGTACGGCGCAAAGACCGGCCAATGCCGCCAGGCCACCGCCAAGGAAAATGGCACCCATTTGACGACGATTTACATCAATGCCGCCATATCGGGCTGCGCGAAGATTAAGGCCAGCCACTTTTATCTCATAACCGGCAGGCGTCGCGCGCAAGAGCCAAAACACAAACAGCGTGGCGACCAGCGCAATAGCAATGCCCCAGTGGGCGCGCATACCGCTCATCACGAAGGGCAGCCAGCTCTCCACCGGCAGGCGTGGGGTCTGTGGCAAATCTCCTGGCGCGCGCATTGGCCCAGAGACCAGATACTGCACAATAAATACCGCCACATAATTGGCCATCAGTGAGATCAGTACATCATTTCCGCCAAAGCGTACGCGCAAGGCGCCCACCCAACCGGCCCAGATTGCGCCGGCCAGAAAGGCGGCGAGCAACACCAGTGGCCAGTAGAGCAATGGGGGAATAGACCAGGGAAAGCCCTGTGGCGTGCCCGCTAATGCAATCCAACTTGCAGCAGTGGCACCCATAAGAAAGCAGCCTTCAAATCCGATATAACCCAGACCTGCACGCCAAACCACAATGGTGGCCAAGGCGATCAGTATGAGCGGTGTGGCTTGCACCGTGCTGAGGCCAATGCTGCGTAGTGAGCCAAATGCCTCATCAAACAGAAAGCTATAGGCCGCCAGCGGATTGCCGCCGAAGGGGATAAACAGCAGCCCGGCAATGACAAAAGCGGCAAAAATGCCGCAAAAGCTGGTCAGCATGACTGCGGAGGTTGATTCAGCCGGGGCGAGACGACGCTCAAGCAGCTTCTTCATTATTGCCCTCCTTTTTAGCCAGATGCGCGCCCGCCATCAGCGCGCCGATTTGTTCTGGTGTGGCGTATGCGGCATTGAGTACACCCGCGATCTGGCCGTTGTACATCACGGCAATGCGGTCGGAAAGATTCATGATCTCTTCCAGCTCCGCTGAAATCATTAAAATGGCGCAGCCCCGATCACGTGCTGCAATCAGCCCTTGCCATACGCTTTCAATCGCCCCGACATCCAGCCCGCGAGTCGGCTGTTCAACCACCAGCAAACAGGGCTCACTCGCCACTTCTCGACCCAAGATCAGCTTCTGCAAATTGCCGCCGGATAATTTACCGGCCTCAAAATCGACATCTGGTGTGCGTACCGCAAAACGCGCAATGATGTCGCGCGCATGTTGACTCATCCGTTGTCGATCCAGCAGCCAACCTCCCGCACGCGTGAAGCTGCGATGAGTGCCAAGCATGGCATTATCAGTGATAGAGAGCTCAGTCACTGAGCCGACACCCCGACGATCGGCCGGTATAAAACCCATTCCTTTATTGCGGCGTTCAGCGGGCGATGCATCACTGATATCTTCGCCGTTTAAACGAATATGGCCGGCTTCGATTTCTCGTAGATTAAGCAGCGCTTCGGCCAGCTCTGACTGTCCATTTCCGTCCACGCCAGCAACACCGAGAATTTCACCCGCGGCTACGGTCAGTGAAACGCGCCAGATTTTTTGTTGGCCGCTCGCATCGCGCACGGCGATATTGTCAACATGCAGCACAGTGTTGCCCGGCTTGCACGGTTGCTTGTCTACTCGAAGCACTACATCGCGGCCCACCATTCGGCGAGCCAGATCGCGTTCCGAGGTCTCTTCTATGGCTACGGAATCGACCATCTTTCCGCCCCGCATTACAGAGACGTGATCGGCGATTGCCATGATTTCATAGAGTTTATGGGTAACAATAACCACTGAGCGGCCCTCTGCGCACAGCGAGTGCAGCGTTGAAAACAGGCCCGCTTTTTCTTGTGGTGTCAGTACTGCGGTGGGTTCATCCAGGATCAATACTTGCGCGTCGCGGTAGAGCAGTTTAAGAATTTCAACACGCTGCTGTACGCCGATAGGAAGGTGTTGCACTTTTGCCCAAGGATCTATTGCCAGCCCATGCTTATCCGACAACGCCTGCAAACGTTCTGCCGCCGTTTTCAAATTAAGTACGCCGCTGGTGTTTTCCTTCAGGCCCAGCACGACGTTCTCAACAACCGACATGGGTTGCACCAGCATAAATTCCTGATGCACCATACCGATACCACAGGCTATGGCGTCGCTGGGATCGCGGAAACTTACTGCTTTGCCATCCACCACTATCTCACCTTCATCTGGCTGATAAAGTCCGTACAGGATCTGCATTAAAGTGCTTTTTCCGGCGCCGTTCTCTCCCAACAGCGCATGGATTTCACCTTGCTTGATGCTGAGTGAAACATCGTCATTGGCGGTGACACGGGCAAAGCGTTTAGTAATGTGGTTAAGCGCGATCCGTATAGTAGCCGTTGCTGTCATGACACTATCCGCCTGTTAAACCGTTGGCTTAAGCGCGCCGCTGTCCAGTTGTTGCCAGATCTGCTCGAACGTAGCCCAAGCACTGGCACTCACCAGTTTTTCGTTGTACTGCTTACTGCCATTGACGACCGACCAGGCTTTACCCACGCTTGGGCTCCACTCTTCACCGCCATCAAAATGCTTGCTCGCAACGGACTCACCGACCTGCTCGACCATCCAGTCGAGGTTTTGGCGGAAACTGCATGCCACGAAGTCCGGGGCGACATCTTTCTGATCAACGTAGCATCCCATAGCTTTAACTTTCCCTGCGGCTGCACCCTGCATCGCACCAAGGCCGGTCACGTCAGCGGCATGCCAGATAACATCTGCGCCGTTACCGATCATGGTAGTAGCCGCTTCACGTCCCTTGGCAGCATTGTCGTAATCGCCCGTGACTACGCCCATGCCACGAATACCGGGGCGGGTTTTCTCAGCAGCCTGAATAAAGGCGCGCATCATGGCTTGTTGAGTTGGATTATCGCCACCGCCGACAAAGCCAACAGCTTTGCCGTTATCTGAAATCAGGGCGGCCAGCGCACCCGCGGCGTAAGCGCCCTGGATATAGGCGAGGTTGACATACTCAACGTTGGTCGGCGTCTTTTCGGCGGGTTTAAAGGTGGATGCAAAGAAGTAGGTATCGGGATATTCGGGGGCGATTTCTGCAAATGCCGAACCGTATTCAAAGCTGTGCCCGATAATCAAGCTATAGCCATCGTCGGCATAGCCGCGGATCACTTGTTCCATTTGCGCTTGTGGCACACTTTCGCTGTAAGCCACGCTGAAACCACTGTTTTTGAGATTTTGAAGGCCGGCATAAGCCAGTGAACTCCAACCGCCATCGGCTACCGAGCCGGGCAACAGAAGCGCAATTTTTACGTTGTTGTTCGCTGCTAAAGCTTTGCGCGACAGAAGGGGAGCCATTGCTGGCAGCAATAGCGCACCAGCCACTAATTTTGCAAAATGTCTGCGGGATACGTCTGCCATCATTTCTCTCCGAATGTAGTTAATGATGTATTAATGACCCGGAGTTCATTATCTTAAAAGCATCATTTTTCGTCCTTACTGATGCCTAAAAGGCAACGCAGGAAAATTATGCTTCAGCATCGTCTTTTTGTTTATCTTGATCAGGTTGCACGCAGTGGTTCCATCCGCAAAGCAGCAGAACGTCTGCATATCTCAGCTTCCGCTATTAACCGGCAACTCCTCGCGTTAGAGGAAGAACTGGGCACACCGCTGTTCCAGCGTCTGCCGCGAAAAATGGTCCTGACTGCGGCTGGCGAAGCGCTGATTTATCATGTGCGTCTGAGTTTTAAAGAGATTGAATGGGCGCAAATGAAAATTGAGGAGCTGAAAGGGTTGCGTCGAGGGGAAGTGACCATTGCGATGATGAGCGGGCTGGCGGCGAATTTGATCCCGCGTACAGCCTCTGAATTTCGGCGAGCAAATCCACGCGTCAAACTCAATCTGCAGCAATTAACGACGGGTGAAAATATCACAAACGCTGTGGCGAGCGGCGAGGCAGATTTGGGTATTGGATTTGATTTTGATCTGCAACCAGTACATCGCAACATTGCCAGTGTCGCTGTGCGGCTTGGTGCGGTAGTGGGTGTAGGCCATCCATTGGCAGATAAACCCAGCTTGCGTTTGAGTGATTGCTTACCCTATCCGATTGTTATAGCCGATAAATCAATGGTTATCCGGCCTTATCTCGATGAGGTTTTTGCCCGTGCTTCGGTGAATCTCCAACCAGTGATTGAAACGAATTCGATTGAAGTGATGCGTCAGTCGGCCATCATGGATCAAACCCTGACTTTCCTGACGCCCATAGATATTGAGTTTGACCAGCGTAGCGGCAGATTAATCTACATTCCTGTTAGAGAACTTTCGCAGCAAACGCAAACACTGATGCTGATAGGTCACGATCGCGGGACCAGTGCCATTGGTAGCGTTTTTGCCGAAACGATTAAAAGTATGATGTCGGAATTATGCTGAAGCAGGCCCATATGGGCCTGCTCTGAACTATTCCTGACGGCTTGAAAATGCCGTAGTAGAACGCAGCATCTTCATTTCACATTCATGCACTTCTTTAATCAACGTCAATAAAGCCTGAGCTGCGCGATCGGTGGCAACTTTACCGCGTTCCGCATCTGCTGCAGAAGCGTTACCTGTAGCACCAGAAAGATGCAGATCCTGCGCCATCCAGCCAAAACCCACACCGCCTTCGGGTGTTAAAATGCCGCCTTTGGCTTCAAGGGCAACGGAGGCAGAAACAAAGTTATCAGCATGATCCATTTGCACTAACTCAGGATGCAGATGCAGCATCATGCTTGTTTCAGACTCACCACCATGGATGCCATGCTGCATTTCGTGGGCGCTGTAGAGATCAGAGGCATCAATGGTATGAAACCAGCTCGCACTGACGGCCAACATGCCTAACTCTATGCGCAACTGACGGCAAACTATCTCCATCAACTGCGGTTGGCCGCCGTGTGAATTCCAGAAAATAATCTTACGAATACCCGCTCGCCAGGCACATTTCGCCATCTCAAACCACACTTTACCCAGTACTTCATAAGGCAGAGAAAGCGTTCCTGGATAGGCGATATGCTCATCTGATTTGCCAACCGGTACGGCTGGCATAAACAAGACGGGCAAGTCTGATGGCAACAGCTCAACTGCACGATTAACAATGCCTGCATTGATGGCCGCATCCACCCTGACCGGTAAATGGGGCCCATGCTGCTCTACTGCGCCGACAGGCAATACCGCCACGATATTAGCCATATCCAGTTCACTAAATTCACGGGTGGATAAGTCCCACCACCAGGGTGAAGAAGGTTTGTTCATGTTTTCCTCCATTTTTGAATAACATAGTCTTTTCCCTGTTCATTGGAAGAAACATAATTCGTCCTGCCTGTTGCCTTTTAGGCATCACTGAATAGGCAATTTAATGAGGGAATATCGTTGGGACAACTGACGTTGCTTTAGATGGGTACAGCAGGAAAAGCGTACTCTGGACGGTTTACTTCGATAATTGCGTTTACCTATCGAAATAGTTGTTTACGCCTGAAAAATGGAAGAGTCATGGAGGGGGAGGCCGCTTGGAAAACGGAAAATATGCTACGCTAAGCCTGTTTTATGTACAGACTACTATCCACTGAGCGTAACGCGCGGTATTTACCCTGTCCCAGTTTGAGGTTTGTTCGCCAGACGTAATCCCCGCTCAGGTTGATAATACCGGGATAAGCACTAGTGCCATTGCACATGAATTTAATACAATCCGGCAAACCTTACTCAGGGTAAAAGCAGGGCAGCAATAATCCTGCATACAGAAACGGCTTCAGACGCTACCGACTTTGACCGTCCGCTTTGTGCCAGAAGCGGAGATTGCCGTCCTTGGCCATTAAATGAATCATTCGCTAATCGCTGACATTTTATCGAGAAAAGCCGAGGGGCGTATTACCGGTTTTGGTTATTAGGGGAGAATCCACGTTTCGCTACTAATCTGACTCATCACCTATATGTTGTCGCTTTAGCGGTAAAAAAGACCTGGCGGCTTCTGGCGAGTCGCATTCACTTCATACGACTAAAAATATCAGCTCTCAAACCGCGTATTCTGCTTTCCCATTTGGAAATCAAAGCTCATCAATCCAGGCCGTCACGGCTTTGTTCACGTCCTCACTGCGATCCTGCATAATCCAGTGACCCGTCTGCGTCCAGTAGTCTGTTTTTGACTTTGGGTTTGCAAACCATGTCCGCATATTCCCTGCCTGAGTGGCATCGCGACAAAGGTGATAAACAGGAATCGTTAAGCTACGACAAAAATTCTCACTCGCTTTGCCAATACCCACTTGTCCCGCACCCAGAAACAGTGGACCGAATGATTCCCGTATCACATGCAGCGGCACACCCTGAAGACGTCTTGCATGCCAGCGCTTAAACGCTGGCGGGGTACTTTTATCGTAAAAAAGTTCAAATAACGCCGGACCGGTCAAATAGGGATCGCCGTTTTGCAGGTCATCAACCGCTTTCTGAAAAAGCGCCGCCTGTTTATCCGGGAATCCCATCGAACCATCTATAGAGACAACAGCACTCACTAAGTCAGGTCTTTTCGCTGCAAGACGAGCTGCAATCTGGCCACCCATGGAATGGCCAATAAGAATAAATTTTTGGCCAGGATAGTGTGTCAAAATCAGTGCTTCAATATCGGCAACATAGTCAGCAGGAGCATAATGTCCTGATGGCATAACCTGCGATCGTCCATGCCCGCGTAAATCAACAGCCACCGTACGGTATTTGCTTTCAAGCTCGGGTAATTGCCAGCTCCAGTCATGCGAATCACACGTCCAGCCATGTAAAACCATTATGTTTTTGCCTTCCCCTTTTTCCGTATAAAAAAGTTTGGCCGTCGACGAATCCTTTGGCGCAAAATGTGCCGGACTTGCTTTCACTGTCGCCGAAATAACGGTGGCGCTGGCGAAGGCCAGCAGGTTACGTCGGGACAGAGAGAACTTTTCTTCTTTCATAATGGGTCCTTAGTACTCGCTAAATATTTGTCCTGCCGTTTTATTTAGCAGAAGATGCGGTTGGGAGTGAGATATTTATACCAACGTCAGTAGCATGGTATATAACATTCAATTAAGGTCAATTACGCACTTTTAAGCGAGTAGATATACTGAAGGATACCTATATGACAAACATTGTTGATCCCGTTTTTTTTGCGGACTGTGCCGCGCGTGTCTTTTTCGATCAGGTAGCAAACAAATGGAGTGTAATGATACTGACTTTACTCAATGAAAATACAATGCGTTTTAATGAAATGAAGCGCAGCATGGAAGGGATAACACACAAAGCACTCACCCAGGCGTTGCGTAAAATGGAACGTAACGGGTTGATTAACCGTACGGTTTTGCCCACTTCTCCGGTTGCAGTAGAATACGCCATTACCGAACTTGGCCGCTCTTTGCAAAAACCTTTTAGCGCCATGTATGATTGGGCGATTAATCATCTTGAACTTATTGAAAAAGCACAGGAAGCGTATGATGCCAGCGCTTCTGTGATTAATGAAAATAGTCGTTTGCAGAAATAAAATGAGGGCTTTGCATGAACCTGACTTAACACCCGTCAAATAATTAAAATAAAAGACTTTGAATGTTGAGTCATTATTTGGCACGTGCGTGGTATTAAGTGAAGCCACTTTTACATACCCTTTTAAAATAACCCTCTCATTCTGTTTCGATTATTTAGATAACGGCTGTTGACATGTGGGATTTAAAGATCCTTTTAAAAAATTTATAAAATCGGATGGAGCTCCATCCGGACGAAAAAACCTTATGGCATATTTGAGTATACGCAAATGTCACAGGGTAAATTCCTCCTGAAATCTCCTTATGTCATTATCTATATGTCATGAGTATGAATGTCATAACCCAAATGTCATCATTTAGTCTGCACTAAGGGTGCACATATGTATTGTTGGGGGCGAGGGCAGTGTATTGCATAACATTTTGCAGGTGCGGTCACTTGATTGAGCCCAGAATAAATAACGCGCTTAGCCTGGGATAATTTCCGTTTTTCAAGCGGACCCCTTATTACACGATTCAGGCGGTAGTTACGTAAAATTGGCAATGATTAAGTCAACATTATGTCTTGCTCCGTTGGCTGTTTTCATCGCACGCATAACGTTAAGGGAGTGATTTTGGGCTTGTAAATTAATCAGTCTTATCAAAGCAAAGGAAAGTAATGAAACTAGTTACATCATCCTTTAAAACAATTAATACTCCTAGCCCGCAGCCAAGGCGAGTGCAGTTCTTCAAGGAGTCTGGTAACGCGGGGAAAGTAGAGTGTAAAAAATTATTTAAATGGCTGGTGGTAGCCAAACTGATACCTTTGTCGCTTAAGATTCTCGCGGCTATGAGTCCTGAAACCGGCGCAATTTTCGCGTAGCAACGTCAAAATGCTCTGTATGAAAAAATATGATAAAAAGCCGTCCCGTGTTTTTCCCGTCAGATACTTGCCCGTCCCGGCAGTATCGGAAAATCACACATTAAATCAGTCCAGGAAATTTCCAGAAACCGGTAGATACGCTAAAGGTTACAAATATCCCAATATGAATGTCCAGCGCTGACATGCATGGAAGGTCAGTCCAGGCTTGTCCGCTGTTTGAGCATCCTTGCTACGTTGCTGGATAACTGACAAGCCTGTGATAACGCATATTATGCCAAGGCGGGAAGTCCCTTCAGTAGCTTATCCAGTGTTACCGGATAATCTCTCACACGAACGCCGGTGGCGTTATAGATCGCGTTAACGATGGCCGAACTGACACCACATAAACCCAGCTCACCCACACCTTTTGCTTTCATGGGCGAGGAGATAGGGTCGGTGTCATCCAGAAAAATGACTTCCTGCTCAGGAATATCGGCATGAACGGGCACTTCATAGCCGGCCATATCGTGGTTTACAAAATATCCCAGTCGCTTATCGACTATCAGCTCCTCCATCAGTGCCCCACCGAGGCCCATCGTCATTGCACCAATCACCTGGCTTCGTGCGGTCTTGGGATTGAGAATACGACCGGCTGCGCAAACCGCCAGCATGCGGCGAACTCTGACTTCACCCGTTGCAATATCAACCCCGACTTCAACGAAGTGCCCTGCAAACGTTGACTGCTGATACTGCTCATCGAGATCACCAAACTCAATGCTGTCCTCTACGGTAAGGGGAGCTTGAGCAGCAGCAGCAGCAAGCGGTGCACTCCGGTTTCCGTTATGTACCTGACCATCACTGAAGGTGGCATTTTGGGGGTCAAACCCAAGTTTGGCTGCGACAGCCTCGCGGAGTTTCACGCAGGCCGCATAAACACCGGACGTAGAAGTGTTTGCTCCCCATTGACCGCCTGAGCCTGCAGAAACCGGAAAGCTCGAATCCCCCAATCGCACAACAACCTGGTCAATGGAGACACCCATCATTTCTGCTGCCGTCTGGGCGATAATGGTGTAGCTGCCGGTGCCGATATCGGTCATGTCGGTTTCGACGGTAATGGTGCCTTTATCATCTAAATGCACACGTGCACCCGATGTCGCCACCATATTATTACGAAAGCCTGCCGCCACGCCCATTCCTACCAGCCAGCGCCCCTCTCTGACCATTGCCGGTTTAGCGTTGCGGCGGCTCCAGTTAAAATGCTCCGCTCCGGTTTTAAGGCACTCAACCAGCTGACGGCGCGAGAAAGGGCGATCGGGATTAGCGGGATCGACTTGGGTATCGTTGAGAATGCGAAACGCGATGGGATCCATGCCCACTTTTTCTGCGATTTCGTCAATCGCAATCTCCAGTGCCATCAGACCCGGTGCCTCACCCGGTGCTCGCATTGCGTTTCCTTCGGGAAGATCGAGCTTCGCCAAACGCAATCCTGTCAGGCGATTAGCGCCAGCATAAAGCAACTCTGTTTGCTGAACCGCTGTTTCTGGCGTGCCATCCGGTAGATTACCAGACCAACTTTGATGTGAGATGGCCGTAATATGGCCGTCGCGATCTGTGCCGATACGAATGTGTTGAATGGTTGCCGGACGGTGGGTCGTATTATTCGGAATCATGGGTCTTGGCAGCATGACCTTAACGGGGCGATTTATCGCGCGCGCCCCCAGCGCTGCCAGTAGCGCATCGCTACGCAGAAACAGCTTGCCGCCAAATCCACCACCGATATAGGGCGAAATCACGCGTACCTTCTCTACAGGCATATTGAGCGTTTTGGCCAAATCGGTACGACACCAGTCAATCATCTGATTAGATGTCCAGACAGTAAGCTTGTCATCCTCCCAGATAGCCATAGAAGCGTGAGGTTCCATGGCCATATGACTTTGGTCAGGCGTCGTATATTGCGCATCTAACTTGATCTCAGACGTGGCGAAAGCGCTGTCAAAATCACCGACCTTTTTATCGGTCTCGCCTTCGGGAGGCGTCGTTACGGTGGGTTTTTCATGTGCGAGATCATAGGCACCAGGCTCACGCTCGTACTGAACGTTAACCAGCGTCGCCGCTGCGCGTGCCTGTTCAAACGTTTCCGCTACCACGAGTGCGACAGCCTGGTGGTAGTGTTCAATGTTGTCGCCAGCCAGCAGCCGGGCAGCATTTCTCTCACCTTTATCCAGTGGGCCAGCATTTTCAGCGGTGACGACGGCAAGCACACCGGGTGCACGCTTCGCTGCCTGGGTATCGACGGCAGTGATTTTGCCTTTTGATATAGGGGCGCCGACAACATAACCATAAGCTGCATCGGGGGCTTCGGTATGCCATTCATAGGCATAATGCGCTAAACCGGATGTCTTCAATGGGCCATCTATACGACTTAACGGCTGACCAACCACGTTGAGCTGATCAATGGGATTATTCCCTGCGGGCTTTTCGAATTTCATCATTTATCCTCTCGCTTCCGCCAGTACCGACGCGAGCGTACGCTTCGCCAGAGTGATCTTATATTCGTTTTCAGCGGTGGGTTGCGCGCTGGCGAAGAGCCGATCGCATACCGGTTGAGCGCCATGAATAATTTCTTTATCCGCGTCCTCTAACCGCCACGGTTTATGTGCAACGCCGCCAAGCGCAACGCGGCCTGATTTATCAGGAAATATGACGGCGGCGACTGACACCAGAGCAAACGCATAAGAGGCGCGATCGCGCACTTTACGATAAATATGCGTTCCACCCAGCGGTGGGGGAAGGGTGACCGCAATAATAAGCTCCCCGGGATGCAAGACAGTTTCCAGATGAGGAGTGTTTCCCGGCGCACGATAAAAATCAGCAATGGGAATAGTGCGTTCACTCCCATCCGGGCTGACGGTTTCCACTACTGCATCCAACAGACGCATAGCGACGGCCATGTCGCTGGGATGGGTGGCGATACAATCATCGCTTGCACCTACGACAGCATGTTGACGACTGAAGCCATCAAGTGCAGCGCATCCGCTACCCGGTAATCGTTTATTGCAGGGCTGATTGGTGTCATAGAAGTAAGGACAACGGGTACGTTGAAGCAGATTACCTGCTGTTGTCGCCTGATTGCGCAACTGTCCAGAGGCGCCTGCTAACAAAGCGCGCGATAACACGCCGTAATCGCGTCGAACTCGAGAGTCTGCGGCTAAATCGGTGTTACGAACCAGCGCACCAATGCGTAGCCCACCTTCCTGAGTCGCTTCGATTTTATCCAGTTCAAGGCCGTTAACATCAATCAGATGGGATGGCGCTTCGATTTCAAGCTTCATCAGGTCGAGCAAATTGGTTCCACCCGCAATGAATTTAGCCCCTGAATGTTGCAGCGCGCTGGCAGCTGCCTCAACGGGGGTTTTTACCCGTTCATAGGTGAAAGCTTTCATGATTTTTGCCCCTCCGCAAACTCTTCAATCGCAGCAAGAATGTTGGAATAGGCACCGCAGCGGCAGATATTACCGCTCATACGCTCCCGTATTTCATCGGCAGTGACTTCAGGCGTGGAAACCAGATCGTGCGTGACGTGGCTGGGAATGCCCGCTTTGATTTCTTCAAGAACCGCAACCGTTGAACATATCTGACCGGGTGTGCAGTAGCCACACTGATAGCCGTCATGCTTGATGAACGCCGTCTGTAAAGGATGCGGCTTTTCAGGCGTGCCCAGACCTTCAATGGTGGTGATCTCAGCATCGTGCTGCATGACCGCCAGGGTGAGGCAAGCGTTGATCCGTCGCCCATTAACGATAACCGTACAGGCGCCACACTGACCGTGGTCACACCCTTTTTTCGTTCCCGTGAGTTTAAAATGTTCACGTAGTGCATCAAGCAGTGTGGTGCGGGTATCGACTTCCAGCTGTTGATGATTGCCGTTCACTTTTAGTGAGATTTTCTCTAACGAAGGCGGGGGTGTTGCAGATGATGCATTAACGCCAAAAGCAGCATCTGACGATACTGTGGCGGCGGACGCGGCCCTGAATTTTTCACCGACCGCATTGTGGTGAGGTTTTGTCTCGCGTTGGCTGCTCATGCCAAACCTCCAGTAATTAAAAAAGACAATGGACAAAAGTTGGAATAAAACGGTTTTTGAAAAATTATTGAAGGTTAAGCATAGTCGGCATCTTCAAAAGAATTATCCGTATTGTCTACATGGCTTTATGAACAGGGCTGATAACCGATATTTTGATTCATTGAAATGAGAGGCACATATTCCGGCGAACGCACTCCCCCGCGCTGCAAATGCCTTTGTGACGCGGGAGCATGGCCTGAATGAATGTGTATTTCAGTCACTACAAGCGGCATTGTGGTGCGGGTATCGGCTGAAGGTGGAAGGCTACTGTCAGTGAGTTGTTAAAAAGGATACTTGTTAAAACTAACAAGTATCCTCAATGTGTAATCACGGGTGATAGGGTATCTACATCACTTGAGCGTTTGATATTTTAAACAACTGTTCAGCGCGTTGCAGCAGCCCTCTAAACTCACCGATTTACCCTTGCTACAGTCCGTTTTTCGCTCATTAAAAACAGCGAATTTACGATGATTGCGGTGAGGGTTCCGGCAGCCATGCCGTTACCCAGAACCATCTGTACGGCTGAGGGTAAATTCTGATAAAGGCCAGGGACAAGGATCGGCAACATTCCCATGGCCAACCCGCTGGCTAATGCATAGGTTTTCCCCGGCATGTGCAGCGATTCACGGGAAATCATTTCGATTCCGATCACCCCAATTATGCTGAAGACAATGACAGCCGTGCCGCAAACAACCGGGCCGGGCAAGCCGGCTGCAAGGCGTACCAGAGGCGAAAACACGGCAATCAGGATCAACAGTAGGCCAGCTATCGCTGTGACGTGGCGTGATTTTACGTTGGTTGTACGCACAACGCCGATATTCTCGCCGGAAGTGATAATAAGAGAGGTTCCGAAAATCCCGCCAAGCAGCGACATGATGGCATCTCCACGAATAGTCCGTGGGATTGTTTTATGGACGTTTTGAGTAGAATTAACGATCTCAGCTGTCGCAATCGTTTGCCCGGTTGCTTCAGCCATAGAGATAACGGCATAAATAAGTAAAGGCAGCGAGGCTGAGATATTAAATACCGGCCAGCCGAACGGGAAAAACTGCGGTACGCTTAGCAGCGGGCCGTGGCTGACACCGCTAAAGTCAGTCACGCCGAGCAGGACGCCGAGCAATGTTCCCGCCAGTAGGCCAAACATCACTGAAAGCTGACGCAGAATACCGGTAAAGACAAGCGCAAAAACCAGCGTGATCAGGATAGTACCCAGCGCCAACACAATGTTGGTTGACGGTGCAAATTGAGCATTGGCTGGATGCGTAGTAATGAGCCCGCCATACAGACGTATCAAGTTAACGGAGACCAGCAGCAACATAATACCAATGATAAACGGTGGAAAATGGTGCAGGAAGCGGCGGAAAACGGGCAGGGCGATAAAGTAAAACAGCGAAGTTAATATCACTGCGCCAATTGCCGTCTGGATAGTGGTTTGCAAAGCGATCGCAATGAAAATCGCTATTGGAGCACCGCCCGGAACCATGATAAACGGCAGCCGTGCGCCGAAACTTCCGATGCCAAGGCTTTGTAAGATTGCACCCAAGCCGCACATCAAAAACGTCGCGCTCAGTACCGAGAGGGTGATCGCATCAGTGAAATGGAGTGCATTAGCAATCAGGAAAACCGCGGTGATCGGTGTGGCTGCGACAACCATTACATGCTGAATCGCCAGCAACAGCTTAGTTTGCCAGGGCAAGGCTTCATTATCCGGTGCTGCGGAATCAGGTAGCGGCATATTGCCTCCCATCAACATTTAAAATAACCGCCAGCACAAGCTGGCGGAGAAAGGTTATTTCAGCCACGGAATGGCATCTGCGCTATAGCGATGCGCGCGAAACGTGCTGTTATGCTTGCCGGGGATAACACCGTTACTGAGATGTTCCGGGTATTCATTGAAATGCGGGATGATGTATTCCCACACCGTTTCACCCTGCGGCGTCACTTCAAACAGGCGGCCAAATGCTGACTCACAGATAAACGTATTGCCATTCGCCAGTCGCTGCGCGCTTCCCATATAGGGTGAGAAAAAAGCGGGCGGAAAAATGTCGCGATACTGCCATGTGATGGCTTTAGTCTGGGGATCGAACTCCAGTATCGTCGAGTGCGGTGAGGTCACTCCGGGGCGCAGATTGCCGTTATCAAAAACCAGAATCGAGCCATTCTCCATCTCAACTGGGGTATGCTGTTGAGCGACAACGTCCGGGCCGGCGTGCCAGACAACCTTACCGCTCTCTTTCGCCACCGCAATGACGCCAGAGGTTGTGCGCAGACTCATCAGCACAAGGCCATCTCGGGTAACAGACAAACCGTTAATCATCGGCCAGTGGCGGCGGTCAAAAATGTCATGGACCGGGAAATCCTCCGGCGCCAGATGCTCCCAGGCACGCCATTCCCAGACGACTTTTCCCTCTCGAGTGACCTCTTTTACGATATCGCTCTGAATGATGCCGTCGGGTGCATCGCGACGGGGATCGCCGCCTGTCACGCGTGCCGCTATCTCTGTGGGTAATGGGGCTGCCGTGGTATACAGCAGATTACCGTTCGCCAGCCATTGCGCGTCATGATGGTGAAAAATATCTTCGTAATGCCACACCACTTCATTATCTGGAGTGACTTCATAGAAATCACCGCCGTGCCAGAGATCCCACGCCGGGTAGAGTTGTGCTGAGTTACGGTGGCTCCCGTTATAACCCAGATTGCCGTTAGGAAGCAGAACAGCATCCCGTCCGGCACGGACCGGTAATTGCCACTGATGCGCAACGTCTCCTTCGTCATCGATCAGATAGACTCGACCGTCGGCTGTTTGTGGGGCGAAGAGAGTATAACCGCCAAAGCTTTTTGCTTTATCCGCGAAAGTCAGTCCGGTTGGACGGCGTCCGAGCGTAAAAGAGGGATCTTGATTTGAGTGTGTCACGTAAGCTCCTGTAGAAACATCTGTCGCTAAATTCGTCATTAAAACGTTTTAATGGAAATAGTAGACATTAACTTCTGCTCAAGCGCTACCTCTGAATAGCCATTCAGTAATATGATTTTGTTATGAATTAGGTCTGAAATTTATACCTGAGCAAATGTGTTACCCTGACCGAAAAATGTCAGGGATTACCAACACCATGCCAGTACAAGATAAAAAACGCGCAAAGTTGATTGATGTTGCACGCCTGGCCGGCGTTTCCCCGGGTACGGTATCCAATGCGCTTCATAACACCCGTTTTGTTGAACCTGAGACAAGACAACGTATTGAACAGGCGATCCAGGCGCTGAACTACACACCGAATATTCGTGCCCGCCAGCTGCGTACCGGAAAAACCAACACGATTGCGCTGCTCTCTTCGTTACCGCTGTCTATTGCTTCCGGGGCGTCAAAACTGGGATTTATGATGGAGGTTGCACTCACCGCGGCGATTATGGCGTTGGAAAAACAGCACGCGCTGATACTTGTGCCGCCAGGCAAGAACCCGCTGGATACCGTAACTTTCGATGCCGCTATTCTGCTTGAACCCGCTGAAAACGATCCGCAGCTGCTGGCGCTGGAACAGGCGGGGATCCCTTGTGTCACCATTGGCCGTACGCCGGGAACAACCACGCCAGTGCCCTGGGTTGATCTGCATTCCGCGACGACGACTGATTTATTGCTAACGCACTTGGCGGCGGAAGGTGCGAGTCAATGCGCGCTGTTTGTCGGCAACATACGCCGCACCTCCACGCTGGAGACGGAAGCCACCTATCGCCTCTGGTGCGAAGGACGGCAGACGCCGGTGATTTATTACCTTGATGAAAAGCAGGGCGAAACTGCCGGTTATCAGGCTACGCGCCAGTTGCTGCAGGATAATCCCGAGGTGGATGGCGTACTGATTCTGGTGGATACCTTTGCCAGCGGAGCCATCCGCGCCTTTCATGAAACAGCAACGGAGATACCGCAAAGGATGCGGTTAGTGACTCGCTATGATGGCATTCGGGCACGAGAATCCCAGCCACCGCTAACGGCGTTGAACCTGCACCTTGATGAGGTCGCCCGTCAGGCCATTACGCTGCTGTTTGACGTTTTGGCGGGGCATCAGGTTCTCAGTAGTGCTGGACAGAGGCCCGAACTGATAATTAGAGCCTCAACCCGAACCTGATATCCAGGAGATTGTGCAAGGTAATGACCACGAGAGGGTGGCGCGTTTATGAAACCCGGCCTGGCATCAACTCTCGCCTCCCTTAACCGTAAAGCGCGGGCTGGCTGCCCGTCAGACCGAGGTGCCGAAAAGACGGGTTATCGCCACCAACGCCAGCGCTGACGTAAATGATTCCGGGCTATCACACCGTCATCTACAGCGTTCACTGGATGAGTTGCTTAAACGTCTCGGTCAGGCACAGGTCGATTTTTATCAGCTTAATGCTTCCGACATAGAGATGCTTGTTGAGGAAACACGCACTCACTCAGAATCCGATATTCACCCGCACCATAATCGTCTGTGCTCGCGTCTGCTGTTCATCCATTCCCAGGGTTGCCTGATAAGCGATCCCCGGCGTGATTTCATGTGGCAGCACAAAATCGATGCCCACACCCAGCGCCAGTGTCTGTTTGCTTTGCTCATACAGCGACATACTCCAGGTGTCATTGCCCACATCGGCATAGCCCACCCGGGCGCTACCGTTATCATTTATTAGCTGTGAATATTCCAGGCGGCTTTGCAGTTTCACAAAGCCCCAGGTGGTCGGCACGCTGTGCTCGCCGCGCAGACCCGTCGTGGTCACTACCTGAGTGAAACGCTGTGGGGCAAACGCCAGATTGAATGCCCCCGCGTCCGACTCGGCGTAGCCATCCAGCCAGGTACGGTAATACTGTAGGCGTGCGTAGGGTGAGATAAGGCTGTTAACCGTGCGGAAGGCGTAGCCAGAGGTCAGAGAGCTGAACACCTGACGCCCTGAACGACTGCCGCGCGCGAATGCATCCGATTCGCTGACGTATCGCTTGCTGTCGAACTCGAGACTGCTGTAACCCAGCAGTCCGTCAATAAAGAACGCATCTGGATGCCAGCTGCCATAGATTGCCGAGCTAAGCGAACGGCCATTGTCCCGAGAACCTGAATCACCGACATCACTCACGTCGCGGCCAAAACCCATCCCCATCCCGGCGGTAAAGGCCGGAGTGAAGCGATAATCGGCACCGGTCGTGATACCCACCATCGTGTGGCTGAATCGCACGCTGTCATCTTTATCGCTGCCAAAATCGATATAGCCACCGGTCCAGTAAGAGAGGCGCTCACCGTCATGACTGCTGGCAAACGGCGACGGCGGCGGTTGTGCATGTTCATCCTGGTATTTTTGCTGCTGATGCCAGGCGCTGGCCCACAGATCTTTATCCGTATCACGCTCAGGGCGACTGGTTGGCATATTGAAACGGAGACCATTGTGACTGGAAGGCAGATTCACCCCGCTGTGCAGCTGTTCCAGGCGGTCATTGAAATTACGTATCTGGGCGCGTGCGAAGTTCTGCGCAGCCTGAACCTGAGCGCTAATCAGGCCAATCACGTCCGCATCTGTCGTGGGATTGGGACGGGCGGCAATGGTCAGCGTGATCTGTGCGGGCTGGGTGGTGCCGGAAGGCGCCGACAGTTCATAACGCAGGGCAACGGTGCCGCTAGCCTGTGCGGCGGCAGTGAACAACAATTGAAATGACGTACCGGATGATTGAATAGAGGCGGTGCCGAGGTTGCTCTCTGGCTTATCCAGCAAACGTGCCGCGGTGAAGGGGCCACCGGTCGCACCGTCAACCAGATTCACCTTCACCGACTGTCCGGCGTAAAGTGAGGCACTGTGGTTAGCCGCCACCGGTGCGGCGTTATTGATCGCCAGTGAATAAGCCGCCTTTGTTGTCTCTCCATTTGCATCTGTTGCGGTCAGGGTAAATGAAGCAGAACCCCCCGTTGTCGGAGTGCCCTGCAATTCACCATTGGCGAATGTCAGACCTTGGGGCAAAGTCCCGCTCTGCTGCCAGCGGTAGGGTGCGGCTCCACCTGAAGCGCTGAAACGTTGCAGGTAAGCCTTACCGACCGTTCCCTCCGGCAGTGCACCGCTGGAGGGAACCATCACGAGCGTGGCCGCCGCCACATTCAGGGAAACGCTGGCCTCTTGGGAGGTGCCAGATGCATTGGTTGCCGTGTAGGTAAAACTGTCGCTACCGGTGTAGTTACTGACCGGGGTGTAGCGAATGCGGGTACCTGCGGCGATGGCGGTGCCGTGACTGGCCTGTCGAATCACCGCGACGCTTGTGACTGTTCCTGCAATGCTGAGTGTGATGGCGTTATCTGAACTCCCCGCACCTACGCTGGCCATGACTGCGCTGGCAACCGGCACCGCCTCGTTGACACTCAGGGTATAGCTGACGGTACTGCCAGAGCCGGCGCTATCGGTCGCCGTCACCTGAAAGCTGTAATTACCTGCGAGCGTTGGTGTGCCCGAAAACACGCCGCTGGCACCGTTGAGCGTAATGCCAGCGGGCAGGCTGCTGGCGCTGTAGGTATAGGATGAAGTACCACCAGAAACGGCCACAGTCTGTGACCAGGCGCTGCCCACTGTTGCGGCCGGGAAGGAACCACCCGCTGGAGTGAATGTCAGTGGCGTTGCTGTAATGGTCAGTAAAACCGTGGCGTTGGCAGAGCTTCCTGCGCTATTTGTCGCATTATAGGTGAAGCTATCGCTGCCGGAATATCCGGGGTTCGGGGTATAGGTAATCGCGGTGCCGGAAGCGGTTGCGGTGCCATGTGCAGGTGCGTTAGCGATATTTACCGCAGTAGCAACTCCGCCAGATAGTGCCAGCGGAAGAGTATTATTGCTGCTGTTGGCACTGACTGTTGCCGCGACAGCACGGGCAATCGGTAACGCTTCGCTTACGTTTAATGTGTAATTGACAGTACCGGAGGCGTTATTGCTGTCGGTTGCGATGGCCCTAAGGGTAAAGCTGCCCGTCGCAGTGGGCGTACCTGAAAGCACACCCGTGGTGCTGTCTAGTGTGATGCCTGCGGGCAGGCCGATTGCGGTCCACGTATAAGGCGCAGAGCCGCCAGAAGCAGTCAGCGTCTGCGTCCACGCGCTATTAAGCGTAGCGGCCGGAAGCGCACTCGTTGCTGGTGAGAAGGTTAATACTGGCGCGGTGACGGATAAAGAGACCGTGGCATTTGCAGAGGTCCCCGCGCTATTGGTCGCGTTGTATGTAAAGCTGTCATTGCCTGAATATCCGGCGTTTGGCGTGTAAATGATCTGGGTGCCGGAGGCCGTTGCGGTGCCATGTGAAGGCGGTGCTGCTACAGCAACCGACACCGGCGTGCCGCCACTGATCGACAGTGTAAGCGCGTTGTTTGTGCTGTTCGCCGCAACCGTCGCTGTAGCGTTATTTGCTATCGGCATGGCTTCTGCACGCGTCACAGTGAGTGTGTAAGAGCGGGTAGTTGTCCCGTCCTGTGCTGTCACGACCACCGGAATGCTGGTTGCTACGCCTGATGACAGGCCGATCGCCGAAGAAGCGGAACCGGATGTTATTACTGAACCGTTTACTGTGACAGTCGCACTGGAATCAGCGGTAAGAGGCGTAACGGTGATGGAAGATACGCTATTCGCAACAGAGGCCACATAGCTTGTCGTACCTGAGCTGAACGACGGTGAGAGTGTGCCTGCAGAGAGATAGAGGCCGCTTAGTGCTGCATCGCTGGATACTGCAATGTTGCCAGTGCAGCTGAAAACGACGTTACTGAGTTCCCCATAGCTTGTGGTGAGGCGAACTCGAAGCCCGCTGGAAGCGAGAGTGCCTGCTGCCAGATTTATGGTGACGGTATGGGGTGAAGAACTGGTAGCGTTGGCGGCATTGTATGTCTGAGAATTGCTGTAGTTGTAACCTGCGACACCGATGCTGTCAGCGCTCATCACATTGCCACCATATCCGCTTCCGCTGTCGGTAAAACTGACTGTCAGGGCATCGCTGACATCAAAATCTGATGCGGGATACGCATTGGAAGTAAATGACAGGGACGTCAAACCAGAAAGCGCATTAACAGCCGAACATCCGTTTGACAGGGCGTATGCAGATGAGAGCGGGAATGCGAACAAAACGAGAAGAATAAAAACGAAACTGGCTGCGTTTTGCAGCCTGAGGTCGTAACGCGCCATCATTCACCCAAGGGATAGTTTATAGTTTTCGTAAAATAGGAATGATCCTATTTTTTCAGATTAACATGGGTGATTAGGGCAGGATGGATTGATTTGCAGCACAACTTACTGCTTTATTGTGCGATTGCAGAGCCCCGTTTTCGGTTGATGAAGCCATCAACGTGCTACTTATAAAAGCCGTGTTGACAGAACTTTATTCCATTGAAAAGCAAGACAAATTAGTTAGCGTCGACTTATCGCATTACTCCTGCTGTAAAGAAAAAGATGCGTAAAGTGTAGATTCTTGGTGGGTACATCTGTTAGCTGTCGACGGGACGTCGTGATGGGAAAAGCTACGGTTCGCGACAATGCCACATCTAAACTTACTCATCAAGATTGTGGCGAAAAATGAGAAACTCACTAAATTCGAGTTTCGTCTTATACATCCTCGCGCTTGTCTCTGAGAAAATTCTGTAATTCTCCAGGTCGTTCAAATTAACGGGCTGGCCTGTTACTTTTTTTTTGGACAAGAAAATGACAATCATCCCTTTGAATCTGACCTTACTCAACGACGGCATGGCGTCTCAACGCGTGACGTTGCCTCAGGGCAAGCCGTTTCATCTCAACGCTGTTGCGGGCAACCGCTATCTCATTACCCAAGGGGCAACGAAAGACGCCTCAGGTCCTGAGAAGCTGAAACTGAGCCGTAAAGACAATCATCTTGAAGTCCGCATTGATGGCGATGAGCAGCCGCAACTGATTATTCTTGATTACTACGAGCAGCCAGGCGATGTACTGGGCGTTGACGCCCGCGGCGATCTACATGAGTACGTCAGCGCCGACGCCGCCAGCGGGGAAGCAGAAGCATTCGAAGATAATTACAGTGCCGTGATGGTTATGAGCCGCAACTCCGCGGGTCCGCTCGAGGCGTTTTATCCGATAAAAGACTACGGCTTTCTTAAGGCGGCGGCCGCCTTTGCCGGTTTACTGGGCTTGGGCGGCGTCGTTCTTGCCATGCAGAACCAGCACAGCGGCCCGGCTGATAAAATCCCAGCACCGACTATTGTCCAAGGCCATGATAATTTCGGCAGCGTCACCGGTTCGTTGCAACAGGGGGCCGTAACCAACGACCCGTCGCCTGATATCAGCGGCCAAGGCAGTAAACCTGGCAACATTATTCATATTTACGCGAACGGCGAGCTGCAGGGTTCGGCCGTGGTTGGCGAGGATGGCAGTTGGATATTTACGCTGCTGTCCCTCTCTGAAGGCACGTATCAGCTAACAGCAACGGAAACCAGTGTCGAGGGCAAGGTTAGCCCGGCGTCCGTTAAGTTTGAGCTGAATATTGATCTGACGCCACCTGCGGTCTCGATTGACAGCGTGACAGATGACGTCGGTGGCCTGACCAGCAACATTTCTTCCGGCGGGCTGACCAACGACAACCAACCGCTGTTGAGCGGCCAGTCGGAACCCGGTGCACTTATTGAAATCAGTATTGATGGTCGGGTAGTCGGCAGTGTTATCGCTGGCGCCGACGGCAGTTGGGCGTTCCAGGCACCTACGTTAAGTGAGGGTGAGCATCGCTTCTCTGCCACCGCCACCGACACGGTCGGCAACACCAGTCTGCCGACTGTGGATTATCCCATCACTATTGATACGGTTGCGCCGGACGTCAGCATTAACACTGTGCTGGATAACGTCAGCGGTGGCATAGAGGGCGGCAATCACATCGGCAACAATGGGCTGACCAACGACAGCCGCCCGGTTATCAGCGGCAGCGCGGAGCCGGGCAGCCTGGTGACGATTTACGACGGTGCAAACGCGATTGCCAGCTTCACCACCACCACGGCGAACTGGACGTGGCAGTATCCGGCGGGCGCACGCTTCAGCGACGGTACGCACCTGCTGACGGTGAGGGCGGTCGATCCGGCCGGCAACGTTTCTGCGATCTCCGAAAGCATCACCCTCAACGTCGACACCCAAGCCGCGCCGACGGTGCTGAGCAGCATCACCGACGCGGTGGCGGGCGGCGTGACCGGCGCGATTGCCCTCGACGGCACCGGGCTGACCAACGACAGCCGCCCGGTTATCAGCGGCAGCGCGGAGCCGGGCAGCATGGTGACGATTTACGACGGCGCAAACGCGATCGCCAGCTTCACTACCACCACGGCGAACTGGACGTGGCAGCATCCGGCGGGCGGGCGCTTCAGCGACGGTACGCACCTGCTGACGGTGAGGGCGGTTGATCCGGCCGGCAACGTTTCCGCGACCTCCGAAAGCATCACCCTCAACGTCGACACCCAGATCGCGCCATCGGTGCTGAGCAGCATCACCGACGCGGTGGCGGGCGGCGTGACCGGCGCGATTGCCCTCGACGGCACCGGGCTGACC
>NZ_JAWUEB010000021.1:0-1164 GCF_036663535.1 Pantoea sp. T14 | reverse complement strand
CATGACTGGGGTGAAGTCGTAACAAGGTAACCGTAGGGGAACCTGCGGTTGGATCACCTCCTTACCTGAAGATACCTCCCGCGAAGTGCTCACACAGATTGTCTGATAGAAAAGTAAAGAAGCAGTAAAACCCCGGCAGGCTTGTAGCTCAGGTGGTTAGAGCGCACCCCTGATAAGGGTGAGGTCGGTGGTTCAAGTCCACTCAGGCCTACCAAATCCTGTTCGTCAGGATCACTGGTCGACGGGTTTTACCAGACTTTTGGGGCTATAGCTCAGCTGGGAGAGCGCCTGCCTTGCACGCAGGAGGTCAGCGGTTCGATCCCGCTTAGCTCCACCATCAACTCCCCCGTTGATACCCAAACAAAACTTCAGAATGCATTTTCGAGTGCATTGCGAAGTTTTACTGCTCTTTAACAATCCGGAACAAGCTGAAAATTGAAACGACGCGCGCCGCATCCCTCCGTAATAAGGGGTGCACAGGCGACGCGTTCGAGTCTCTCAAATGCTTACAGCACGCAGCGTTGCAAAACGCCTGTGGGTTGTGAGGTTAAGCGACTAAGCGTACACGGTGGATGCCCTGGCAGTCAGAGGCGATGAAGGACGTGCTAATCTGCGTAAAGCGACGGTAAGGTGATATGAACCGCTACAGCCGTCGATGTCCGAATGGGGAAACCCGGTGCACTCAGTGCATCATCGCAACATGAATACATAGTGTTGCGAGGCGAACCTGGGGAACTGAAACATCTAAGTACCCAGAGGAAAAGAAATCAACCGAGATTCCCCCAGTAGCGGCGAGCGAACGGGGAGCAGCCCAGAGCCTGAATCAGCTTGTGCATTAGTGGAACGGTCTGGAAAGTCCGACGGTACAGGGTGATAGTCCCGTACACAAAAGTGCATAAGCTGTGAGCTCGATGAGTAAGGCGGGACACGTGGTATCCTGTCTGAATATGGGGGGACCATCCTCCAAGGCTAAATACTCCTGACTGACCGATAGTGAACCAGTACCGTGAGGGAAAGGCGAAAAGAACCCCGGCGAGGGGAGTGAAACAGAACCTGAAACCGTGTACGTACAAGCAGTGGGAGCCTCTTTATGGGGTGACTGCGTACCTTTTGTATAATGGGTCAGCGACTTATATTCTGTAGCAAGGTTAACCGTATAGGGGA
>NZ_JAWUEB010000020.1:0-271360 GCF_036663535.1 Pantoea sp. T14 | reverse complement strand
GAGCGGTAGTTCAGTTGGTTAGAATACCTGCCTGTCACGCAGGGGGTCGCGGGTTCGAGCCCCGTCCGTTCCGCCACCCTATTTAGGGGCGTAGTTCAATTGGTAGAGCACCGGTCTCCAAAACCGGGTGTTGGGGGTTCGAGTCCCTCCGCCCCTGCCAGAAATAGAAAAAACCTTTGCTTAGGCAAAGGTTTTTTTTTGCCTGCAAAACAGCGACAAGAACAAAAATTAAGCCAGTTAACTTTATAACGGGCTTAATTAGTGCTTTGTTAGGCAAAAGATCTGTCAGCGTACCATTACCGGGAATTTTAAGAGCTGTTTGATATGTGCCTGCTGATCACTGTTTTGCAGCCACACCGCATAAAGCGGGCGAACAGCAACCGGTGTGTCGGGAATAACCATCAGATCACTATAAAGGCTGTGCCAGTAATCAGGCAAAAACGCACAGGCGCCGGTGGTATGTAACAGTTCACGCGTGACGTGCGCAGAAGTAGTCGTTAAAACGGGTACGTCATCTCCTCCTGAAAGATAACTTTCATGCTGATGAAAATCCGCACCCCATTCCAACTTAATGTAATCGTATTTCTCACGCTTCTCTGTTTTACGCGCACGGAATAGGGCTAATGAGATATGACCTATCTGTTGGCTCGTCAGCTCATCCATTTTCGGTGCTTCAGTGGTGACCAGCAGGTCGAGTTGACGCTCATGTAGTTGCTTAACCAGCAGATGACGTTGCGCCACACGCGCCTCAAGGTGAAGACTCTCACGATTCTCATAAAGCGTCTGCAGCCAGGGCGTCAAGTAAGCCTCCCATAACGAGGCGCTGGCCCCAATTGAGAGCTCATGATGCTGCTGAGTATGCGAGACTTCTTTCTTAGCCATGAGCCATGTACTCATCAAACTCTCGGCATAGGGCAATAACCGTTCGCCAGCTGAAGTCAGTCGTATGTTATTGCGGTGACGAGTAAAAAGATTTACACCAAGCTGATTTTCCAACTGACGGATGCGAAAACTGACCGCAGATTGCGTTAAGTAAAGTGCTTCTGCAGCGCGCCCGAAATGGCGAGTTCTACTCACTTCCAGGAAAGTTTTCAGTAATTCCGTATCCACAGCGTTCTCCCAAAAAATGTTTGTCGTATAGATTTAAATGTTTTGTTTTACACTCTGTCAAGCCTATCTAATACTCCGCGCCATAAATAGCACGGCCATACGAGAATCAGGAGCGTGTAACATGGCGGAAAGCTTCTCAACAGAAAATCGGTTCTTTGATAACAAACATTACCCTCGCGGTTTTTCGCGTCACGGTGACTTTACTATTAAAGAAGCACAGCTTCTTGAGCGCCACGGATTCGCTTTTAACGAACTTGATTTGTCAAAGCGTGAACCGATAACGGAAGAAGAACGTTTATTTATTGAAGTATGTCGTGGTGTGCGTGAGCCGCAAACGGAAGCGGAACGTGTATGGACAAAATATACCGCACGTATCAAGCGTCCTAAGCGTTTTCACACCTTGTCGGGTGGTAAGCCTCAAATGGATACCGTCGAAGATTACAGCGACAGTGAAGATTAAAAAAAGGGGCGAAAGCCCCTTTTTTATTGCAGGCTTTTATGAAGATAAATCATTAACCTGTCAATACTGCGATAGCTCAGCGCTTCCTGCAAATGGCTTCGGTTAATATCCTTTTCTCCTGCCAGATCCGCCACTGTACGCGCCACTTTTAAAATCCGTTGCCATGCTCGTACTGATAAGCCCAGTTTATTCAGTACAGATTCAAGCCACTCTGCATCCTCTTTCCGAATGTCACACCAACACTGTATATCCGCATTGCTCATATGAGCGTTAATTTTTCCTGCACGCGCAATCTGTACAGCTCGAGCTGACAAAACGCGCTCACGTACTTTTGCAGATGTTTCACCCGCGCGACGTTGCTGGCTTAGCATCCCGCTTGGCAATAAAGGGACTTCAAGCGAGAGATCAAAACGATCAAGAAAGGGCCCAGAAAGCTTACTGAGATACCGTAAAACTTGCTGAGGTGTGCAGCGATTATGTTGGCCTTGGTAATGACCAGTTGGGCTAGGATTCAGCGCTGCGATAAGCTGAAAGCGAGCAGGATAGGTCACTTTCGCTCGGGCTCGAGATATGGCGATTTCGCCAGATTCTATCGGTTCGCGTAATGAGTCTAAGACTTTTCGTTCAAACTCAGGAAGTTCATCCAAAAAAAGCACCCCATTGTGCGCTAATGAAATTTCGCCTGGACGAGGTAGCGAACCGCCCCCAATCAACGCATACAACGAAGCGCTATGATGAGGGGACCTGAATGGCCTTTTACGCCATTGCTGATGAAGATCACCGCTGTTGGCCAGGCTGGCGATAGCGGCACACTCCAGTGCTTCCTGATCGCTCAGCGGTGGCATAATACCTGGCAATCGCGTGGCCAACATGGTCTTTCCCGTACCGGGCGGGCCAATTAACATCAAATTATGTCCGCCTGCAGCGGTAATCTCTAAGGCTCTTCGGCCTTGTTCCTGCCCAATGATGTCACTTAAATCTTCGCTAAAATGCTCGGGTGTTTCATCCTGCGGTTCGGCTACGGTTAGTTCACACTGATTATGCAAAAAAGCGCAGACATCGAGTAGATGCGGACTAACCAGTGATGTACCCAAGCGGATAAGTCCTACATCTGCCTGATTCTCCACAGCGAGTATCAGTTGACGACCCGCTTCAAGCGCAGCCATTGCTGCCGGAATCGCGCCCTGAACGCGACAGAGCGCGCCATCAAGAGCTAACTCTCCCAGAAACTCATGCTGAGTCAATTTCTCGGCAGGAAGCTGTTCAGAAGCCACAAGAATGGCGATTGCCATCGGGAGGTCATAGCGTCCGCCTTCTTTCGGTAAATCGGCTGGGCCCAGATTGATGGTGATACGTTTAGCTGGAAAGTTAAAGCCGCTGTTGATGATGGCGCTACGAACCCGCTCCCGGGCTTCTTTTACCGTCGTCTCGGGTAAACCAACTAATGTCAATGCAGGCAAACCATTACTGATATGCACTTCAATGGTCACTAATGGTGCTTCCACACCCAATGCAGCACGCGTAAGTACTTTAGACAATGACATAACCGCTCCTTGTTGCAGCGATTCTGACGACATAAGGGAGAGATTACGAAAGGATAAAGGTGGACGCGCGAGATGCTGCACAGCAAATTTATGTCACTTGCTTGAGATTACGGCTAAGCGAGACACTGCCCGCAAAAGCACCAATCAATTATAACGTTAGGAAAGTGATGAATATTTATCATTCAGCAAATATCCTTTTAATTACAATTTGATAACGAATAACTCAAATCAAAATTATGAAAATAACTGATGAAAATTATTGTCATCACCCTGCTAACTATGATAACTCTGTAGGCATTACTTCGAACACGTAAAAGAATTGAACAAAAAATGAAAGCCCTTCTACAAGTGATTAGCCTAGTCGTGATTAGCGTGGTGGTGATTATTAACCTACCGTGCGGGGCAACGCTTGGAGAAAGAAAGGCTTAAAAATCAAGCCTGAAACTCGAAAAACCCCCGCACCGAAAGGTCCGGGGGTTTTTTTTCGGCCAGGCTAAATATCAGCAAATCATCAAGGAACAAACAATGAACAGTAGCATAAAATTCTGTTGTTCCCCTCAGGATACAGGAGAATAGCGATGACAGGTGCACAGTGGGTGGTTCAGGCTATACGCGCGCAGGGCGTTGATACCGTATTTGGTTATCCCGGCGGCGCAATCATGCCGGTATACGATGCGCTCTATGACGGCGGCGTGGATCACCTATTGTGCCGGCATGAGCAGGGCGCTGTGATGGCTGCAATCGGATATGCGCGTTCTACCGGTAAAACGGGTGTTTGCATTGCAACCTCAGGTCCGGGTGCGACCAACCTGATCACTGGCCTTGCTGACGCCATGATGGATTCCGTTCCTGTAGTTGCGATCACCGGGCAGGTTTCATCCGCGTTCATCGGAACCGATGCCTTTCAGGAAATTGATGTGTTAGGCCTTTCCCTGGCCTGCACCAAACACAGCTTTTTGGTTGAGTCGCTTGATGATCTGCCTTCCGTGATGGCTGAAGCGTTTGCCATTGCTCAATCTGGCCGTCCTGGCCCGGTTTTAGTTGATATTCCTAAAGATATCCAAATTGCGAAAGGTGAACCCGTGCCACATCTGCTGCCGGTTGAAGAAGTGTTGGCGCTGCCGCACGACGCCATTCTTGAAGCGCGTGCGATGATGGCGCAGGCACAGAAACCGATGTTGTATATCGGCGGCGGTGTTGGCATGGCGCAGGCAGTTCCGGCGCTGCGTGCGCTGGCACAAGAAACTGGTATACCAGCCGTTGCCACATTAAAAGGGTTGGGCAGCGTAGATGCAGAAAGCGAGGTTTACCTCGGTATGCTGGGCATGCATGGAACCAAAGCCGCTAACTTGGCTGTTCAGTCTTGTGATTTGCTGATTGCGGTAGGTGCGCGCTTTGATGATCGCGTAACCGGCAAGCTGGATACCTTTGCACCGCTTGCTAGCGTGATTCACTTGGATGTTGATCCTGCTGAATTCAATAAACTGCGCCGTGCCCATGTTTCTCTGCAAGCCGACCTGAATCATGTGTTGCCTGCCCTGAGCCAGCCGCTGCAAATTGATGCCTGGCGTGAAGAGGTAAAAAGCCTCAAAGCAATGCACGAATGGCGTTACGATCATCCCGGTGATGCAATCTACGCTCCGCTGTTGTTAAAGCAGTTGTCCGATCGTAAGCCAACCAACGCTGTAGTCACCACAGATGTCGGACAGCATCAGATGTGGTCGGCGCAACATATGTCTTTTAGCGCCCCTGAAAATTTCATTACGTCCAGCGGACTAGGCACGATGGGTTTTGGGCTGCCAGCCGCCATTGGCGCGCAAGTCGCACGTCCGCAAGATACGGTGATCTGTGTCTCTGGCGATGGCTCTATCATGATGAATATTCAGGAGCTGGGCACCATCAAACGCGGCAAGCTGCCGGTAAAAATCGTGTTGTTGGATAACCAACGTTTAGGCATGGTTCGCCAGTGGCAACAGCTGTTTTTTGATGGTCGCTACAGTGAAACGAACCTGTCCGATAACCCCGATTTTCTTACACTGGCGAGCGCCTTTAATATCCCAGGCCAGCGTATTACCCGTAAAGAACAGGTCGACGCCGCACTTGATGCTCTGCTGAACAGCGAAGGTCCTTACTTCCTGCATGTTGCGATTGATGAGCATGAAAACGTCTGGCCATTGGTACCACCGGGTGCCAGCAACGCAAACATGATGGAGAAAACCGCATGATCCAGCATCAATTGTCTATCGAAGCACGCTTCCGCCCTGAAATATTGGAGCGCATTTTACGCGTGGTCCGTCACCGGGGTTTCCAGGTGTGTTCCATGAACATGGCGTCAGTGGCCAATGCCGAAAACATTAATATTGAAATGACCGTTGCCAGCCAGCGCTCAGTCGATTTACTGTCTTCTCAGTTAAGCAAATTGATGGATGTCGCGTGCGTCCAGATTCAACAACAGACAACACAACAAATCCGCGCATAGTCGCGAAAGGAATAAAAAAATGAGCACGAAGAAAGCAGACTTTATTTGGTTCAATGGGGAGATGGTTAAGTGGGAAGATGCCAAGGTTAGCGTCATGTCTCACGCGTTGCATTACGGCACTTCAGTTTTTGAAGGCGTACGTTGCTACGACTCTCACATCGGACCGGTTGTGTTCCGCCATCGCGAGCACATGCAACGTCTGCACGATTCCGCCAAAATTTACCGTTTTCCAATCAAACCGAATGTTGACGAGTTGATGGAAGCCTGCCGCGAAGTTATCCGCGTTAACAAATTGAAAAGCGCCTATATCCGTCCGCTGGCATTCGTGGGCGACGTCGGTTTGGGCGTGAACCCGCCAGATGGCTTCAGCACTGATGTGATTATTGCTGCATTCCCGTGGGGGGCTTATCTGGGCGCTGAAGCGCTGGAGAACGGCATTGATGCGATGGTCTCTTCCTGGAATCGCGTTGCGCCAAACACGCTGCCAACCGCCGCTAAAGCGGGTGGTAACTATCTTTCTTCACTGTTGGTCGGTAGCGAAGCGCGCCGTCACGGTTATCAGGAAGGTATTGCCCTCGACACCAATGGCTATATTTCAGAAGGTGCGGGTGAAAACTTATTCGAAGTGAAAGATGGCATTCTGTTCACACCGCCATTCACTTCCTCTGCACTGCCGGGCATCACGCGTGACGCCATCATCAAACTGGCCATCGACATGGGCATTGAAGTGCGTGAGCAAACGCTGTCGCGTGAATCGCTGTATCTGGCTGACGAAATCTTTATGTCAGGCACCGCAGCAGAGATCACCCCGGTTCGCAGCGTCGACGGCATCCAGGTCGGTGAAGGCAAGCGTGGTCCGGTGACTGCACGCATCCAGCAGGCATTCTTTGGCCTGTTCACTGGCGAGACTGAAGACAAATGGGGCTGGTTAGATCCGGTTAACTCATAATTAGATAGTGCGCGGGCGTCAGTCGACGTCCGCGACCTTATTCATTTTGGAGTAAATAGAGCATGCCTAAGTACCGTTCCGCCACTACCACCCATGGCCGTAATATGGCAGGTGCCCGTGCCTTGTGGCGCGCGACAGGAATGACCGACGACGATTTCGGCAAGCCGATTATTGCCGTGGTCAACTCATTCACCCAATTCGTACCTGGCCACGTTCATCTGCGTGACCTCGGCAAACTGGTCGCCGAGCAGATTGAAGCGGCGGGCGGTGTAGCCAAAGAGTTCAACACCATCGCGGTCGATGACGGTATTGCCATGGGGCATGGCGGCATGCTGTATTCACTGCCTTCACGCGAGCTCATTGCAGACTCGGTTGAATATATGGTCAACGCACACTGCGCCGATGCCATGGTCTGTATCTCTAACTGCGACAAAATCACCCCCGGCATGTTAATGGCGTCAATGCGTCTGAACATCCCGGTGATCTTTGTTTCCGGCGGTCCAATGGAAGCCGGTAAAACCAAGCTTTCAGACAAAATCATCAAGCTGGATCTGGTTGATGCGATGATTCAGGGTGCCAACCCAAACGTCAGCGATGCCGACAGCGAGCAGATCGAACGCTCTGCGTGTCCAACCTGCGGCTCGTGCTCCGGCATGTTCACTGCAAACTCAATGAACTGTCTGACCGAAGCGCTGGGTCTTTCGCAGCCGGGCAATGGTTCTTTGCTGGCAACTCACGCAGACCGCAAAGATCTCTTCATCAACGCCGGTAAGCGCATCGTGAGCCTGACCAAACGCTATTACGAGCAGGATGACGTCAACATGCTGCCGCGCAATATCGCCACCAAGGCAGCGTTTGAGAACGCCATGACGCTGGACATTGCCATGGGCGGTTCCACTAACACTGTTCTGCATCTGATAGCGGCGGCGCAGGAAGGAGGAATCGATTTCAATATTTCCGATATTGACCGCTTGTCACGCAAAGTGCCGCAACTGTGTAAAGTGGCGCCGAGTACGCCGAAATACCACATGGAAGATGTTCACCGTGCAGGTGGCGTAATCGGGATTCTGGGTGAGTTGGATCGTGCTGGCTTGCTCGACTCCAGCACTCGCAACATCCTCCAACAGACAATGCGTGAGACGTTAGATCAGTACGACGTCATGCTGACAAAAGACCAGGCGGTGAAGGACATGTTCCGCGCAGGTCCAGCCGGTATTCGTACCACCCAGGCATTCTCACAGAATTGCCGTTGGGACACGTTGGATGACGATCGTGCCGAGGGGTGTATTCGTACCCGCGAGCATGCGTACTCACAGGAAGGCGGCTTGGCGGTACTGTACGGCAACATTGCAGAAGATGGTTGTATCGTCAAAACTGCGGGCGTGGACGAAGAAAGCCTGACCTTCAGTGGCCCGGCGAAAGTTTACGAAAGCCAGGATGATGCGGTAGCCGCCATTCTGGGTGGCAAAGTCGTTGCGGGCGATGTGGTTGTCATCCGTTACGAAGGGCCGAAAGGCGGACCAGGCATGCAAGAAATGCTCTATCCGACCACTTACCTGAAATCCATGGGGCTGGGCAAAAGCTGTGCACTGATCACCGATGGCCGTTTCTCAGGCGGGACTTCAGGCCTGTCGATTGGTCACGCATCGCCAGAAGCCGCCAGCGGCGGCACTATCGCGCTGGTGAAAGAGGGCGATATCATTGAGATCGATATCCCGAACCGTGGCATCAAGCTGGCGGTACCAGATAACGAACTGCATGCGCGTCGTGAAGAGCAAGAAGCGCGCGGTGCCGAGGCTTATACGCCAGTCAACCGTGAACGTGAAGTCTCCTTTGCGCTGCGTGCCTATGCTTTGCTTGCAACCAGCGCAGACAAAGGCGCGGTACGTGACAAGAGTAAGCTGGGAGGCTAACTGATGGCTGAGTCTCAACCGCTACCCGATGCGCCATGTGGCGCAGAGTACTTGCGCGCGGTGCTGCGTTCACCGGTGTATGAAGTTGCACAGGTAACGCCGCTACAAAAAATGGAAAAAATTTCATCGCGTCTCGGTAACACCATTCTGGTGAAGCGCGAAGATCGTCAACCGGTGCACAGTTTCAAACTGCGTGGCGCCTACGCGATGATTGCCGGTCTGAATGAAGAGCAGAAAGCGCGCGGTGTGGTAACGGCTTCGGCCGGAAACCATGCACAGGGCGTGGCGCTCTCCGCCAGTAAGTTAGGTATCAAATCACTGATTGTGATGCCGCTGGCGACAGCCGATATCAAGGTTGATGCGGTGCGCGCATTTGGCGGTGAGGCTTATCTGTTTGGCGCCAACTTTGACGAGGCGAAAGCCAAGGCCATTGAATTGTCAGAGCAGCGGGGCTACACCTTCGTTCCGCCTTTTGATCATCCCGCAGTGATCGCCGGGCAAGGCACGCTGGCGTTGGAGCTGCTGCAACAGGATGCGCATCTCGATCGCGTTTTTGTGCCGGTTGGCGGCGGCGGTTTGGCGGCGGGCGTGGCGGTACTGATCAAACAGCTAATGCCACAAATCAAAGTGATTGCGGTGGAATCAGAAGATTCAGCTTGCCTGAAAGCAGCGCTGGAAGCGGGCCACCCGGTTGATCTGCCGCGTGTGGGTTTATTTGCTGAAGGCGTGGCGGTAAAGCGCATCGGCACTGAAACTTTCCGTCTCTGCCAGGAATACCTCGACGACATCATCACCGTTGACAGCGATGCTATCTGCGCCGCGATGAAGGATCTGTTCGAAGATGTGCGTGCCGTCGCTGAACCTTCTGGCGCGCTGGCGCTGGCGGGCATGAAAAAGTACATCCAGCAACATGACATCAAAGGCGAACGTCTGGCGCACGTGTTATCAGGCGCTAACGTCAACTTTCACGGGTTACGTTATGTTTCCGAGCGTTGCGAGTTAGGCGAACAGCGTGAAGCGCTGCTGGCAGTCACCATTCCCGAACAGCAGGGCAGTTTCCTGAAGTTCTGTCAGACGCTAGGTGGACGTTCCATTACTGAGTTCAACTATCGCTATGCTGATGCTGACAAAGCCTGCATTTTTGTGGGTGTGCGCTTAACGCGTGGCCTGGAAGAGCGCAGTGAAATCATCACGCATCTGACCGAAAGTGGTTATCAGGTAGTGGATTTGTCAGACGATGAAATGGCGAAGCTGCATGTGCGTTACATGGTGGGAGGACGTCCATCCAAGCCGCTGCGTGAACGCTTATTCAGTTTTGAGTTTCCAGAAGCGCCGGGCGCCTTGCTGAAATTTCTGCAAACGCTCGGTACCCACTGGAATATTTCACTGTTTCACTACCGCAGCCACGGCACCGATTACGGTCGCGTGCTGGCGGGCTTTGAACTGGGCGATATTGAACCCCGCTTTGAAGAGCACCTCGCCGATCTGGGTTACGACTTTCATGATGAAACCCAGAACCCGGCGTTCCGCTTTTTCCTCGCGGGGCAGTAAATTTCGGTGACTACAGCTGGCTCCAGAAAGCACTAATAAGCGGCTCCCCGAGCCGCTTTTTTTGTACGCAGACACCAAGCTCGAATGGCGCGACCGATTCCACATTTTCCAGCATCAATACGCGATTACGCACCGGTTCTGGGCTGTTTTCCAGTACCACATCAGGCAGCAAGGCAATGCCACACCCTAGCGCGACCATTGACACAATCGCTTCATGCCCGGAAACCGTGGCATAAATCAACGGATTGGGAATGCGGTGACGCCGAAACCATAAATCGATGCGGCGGCGTGCAGGCCCTTGTTCCGGCAGGATAAAGGGAATTTGTGACCAGTCTGGCGTCGGCTGCGTGGCTTGTGCTCGCACCGTGCAGGGCAGCGCTGGCGCGATCAGCACCAGCGGGATCAGCCCCAATGGCATAAAATCAATGCTGGCGGGCAGCGTTTCAGGCCGTCCGGCAATCGCCAGATCGGCATCGCCGGAGTGCACTTTTTCCACCGCATCGGCGGCATCGCCGGTGTTGAGCTTGATTTCAACTTGTGGATGTTCAGCGCGAAAACGGTCAAGAATCGGCGGAAGATGGCTGTAGGCGGCCGTTACCGAGCAGAAAAGACGGAGTTCACCACTCAGCGACGGGCCATTCAGATCCATCACGTGACGCAGCTGTTGATACTGCAACAGCGTTTGTTGCGCGAACTGGCGCAAGCGCTCACCTGCTTCAGTCAGCGTCACTGTGCGGTTATCACGTAAAAAAAGCGCGTGGCCCACATCTTCCTCCAGGCGCTGTATCTGACGCGACAGCGTCGAAGGGCTGACGTGCATAGCGCGTGCGGTACGGCCAAAGTGACAGCTTTCAGCCAGATGAAGAAACAATTTTAGATCTCGTAAGTCCATATGCGCATCGTCTCAAAGTGGTATTGCAAATATTGCAATGTAACGTTGTTAATATATCAATTTAAGCAACAGATTTCCTGTCATATGATGGGGTCATTCGCGGCGCTGCAATCAGCTGTCGTATCCAAACAAAAACAGTAAACACAACCTCACTGGAGTACCCATGGCCAACTATTTCAACACATTGAACCTGCGCAATCAGTTAGCGCAGTTAGGTAAATGTCGTTTCATGGCGCGCGATGAATTCGCGGACGGCGCTAGCTTTCTGAAAGGCAAAAAAGTCGTCATCGTTGGCTGTGGTGCTCAAGGCCTGAATCAGGGTCTTAACATGCGCGATTCCGGTCTGGACGTTTCCTACGCTCTGCGCGCGGAAGCCATCGCGGAGAAACGTGCATCGTGGCGCAAAGCGACCGATAACGGTTTCAAAGTAGGCACTTACGAAGAGCTGATTCCACAAGCTGATTTAGTGGTTAACCTGACGCCAGACAAGCAGCACTCAGCGGTCGTTCAGGCTGTTCAGCCGCTGATGAAAGATGGCGCTGCGCTGGGTTACTCGCACGGCTTTAACATCGTTGAAGTCGGTGAAACTATCCGTAAAGACATCACCGTGGTGATGGTTGCACCGAAATGTCCGGGCACCGAAGTGCGTGAAGAATATAAACGTGGTTTCGGCGTACCTACGCTGATCGCGGTTCACCCAGAAAACGATCCAAAAGGCGAAGGCATGGCCATCGCTAAAGCCTGGGCTGCGGCAACCGGCGGCGATCGCGCTGGTGTGTTGGAATCCTCTTTCGTGGCTGAAGTAAAATCTGACCTGATGGGCGAGCAAACCATTCTGTGTGGCATGCTGCAGGCGGGTTCACTGCTGTGCTTCGACAAGCTGGTGGCTGAAGGTACCGATCCGACCTATGCTGAAAAACTGATTCAGTTCGGCTGGGAAACCATCACCGAATCGCTGAAATTTGGTGGTATTACCTTGATGATGGATCGCCTCTCTAACCCGGCGAAACTGCGCGCTTATGCGCTGTCTGAACAGTTAAAAACCATCATGGCTCCCCTGTTCCAGAAGCACATGGACGACATCATCTCCGGCGAATTCTCTTCTGGCATGATGGCTGACTGGGCGAATGATGACAAAAATCTGCTGACCTGGCGTGAAGAGACCGGCCAAACTGCGTTTGAAACCGCGTCTCAGTACGAAGGTAAAATCGAAGAGCAAGAATACTACGACAAAGGCGTTGTGATGGTTGCCATGGTGAAAGCAGGCGTTGAGCTGGCTTTCGAAACCATGGTTGATGCAGGCATCATTGAAGAGTCAGCTTATTATGAATCACTGCATGAGCTGCCACTGATTGCTAACACCATTGCACGTAAGCGTCTGTATGAGATGAACGTAGTTATCTCTGACACCGCCGAGTACGGTAACTATCTGTTCTCCTTCGCGGCTGTTCCGCTGCTGAAAGAGTTCATGACCACTCTGCAGCCGGGCGATCTGGGTAAAGCGGTTGAAGGGACTCAGGTTGATAACGCACAGCTGCGTGATGTCAACGAAGCGGTTCGTCAGCATGCAATCGAAACCGTAGGCCGCAAACTGCGTGGCTACATGACTGATATGAAGCGTATCGCTGTCGCTGGTTAATCCTCAGTAACACGATTTTCAGCAGAGAAACCCCGGCTTGCCGGGGTTTTTTTATGGGCTGAATTGGGTACACGCTGCTTCATTCCGGGCAGGCTAAATAAGGTGTCTTTGTTGGTGCGCGCTGCCCCATTCCAGGCAGGCTAGATAAGGTGTCGTTTGTCGGTGCGCGCTGCCCCCCATCCCGGCCTTCCCCCGCGAAGCGGGGGAAGGAGACGCTACCGCATGTAGCTTCATAATTAACAGATAGCAGCATCTTCCTCCCCCATTTATGGGGGAGGACCGAGGTGGGGGACAAACGACACCTTACTCAGGAGTAACCGGGATGGGGGACAGCGTGCACCATCAAATACTCAACCCAACCCCAATAAAAAACCCGGCCTGAGCCGGGTTTCTCATCACTACTGAAGCCGAAGCCTTAGCAATTACGCCTCATACAGCGTTTGGTTACGCGTCTCTTTACAGGCAATCAACGCAATCAGCGTCAGCACCGCCATTGAAGCCAGATAAAACCCTACCGCCTGCAAACCATAGTGGGTGTTCAGCCAGGTTGCGATATAAGGCGCAACGGACGCACCAAGAATCGATGAGAGGTTATAGGAGAACGACGCGCCGGTATAACGCACTTCTGTCGGGAACAACTCCGGCAGCAGCGCGCCCATTGGGCCGAAGGTCAAACCCATGATACTCAGGCCGAGCAGCAAGAAGACCATGACCAGCGCTTGCGATCCTGAACCCAACAGCATCGGGAACATAAACGAAAAAACGATAATCAGCAGGGTAATGGTGATCATGGTTTTACGACGACCAAAGCGGTCAGCCAGGATACCGGCAATCGGCACCGTGATGCCAAAGCCAATCACGGCCACCATCAGCATCCACAGGAAACTGTTACGCGAGAACCCAAGGCCAGCAGGGGCCGCTGCGGTGCCGTAACTCATGGAGTAAACGGTCATGATGTAAAACAGCGTATAGGTCGCGAGCATGATAAAGGTGCCAAGGATCGTCGCGGTCATATGCTTGCTTAGCAGCGCCACAATCGGTACACGCACCTGTTTCTTCTCTTTTTGCACCTTGGCAAACACCGGGCTTTCATGCAGCGAAACGCGCACATACAAACCAATTAACACCAGCACGGCGGAAAGGATAAACGGCACGCGCCAGCCCCAATCCATGAACTGCTGATCGGTAAGCAGCCAGGAGAGCAGCAGGAACGTTCCGTTGGCAAAAAAGAAGCCGATCGGTGCGCCCAGCTGCGGGAATGAACCGTACAACGCACGCTTCTTAGCCGGTGCGTTTTCGGTTGCCAGCAGCGCCGCTCCGCCCCATTCGCCGCCTAATCCCAAACCCTGCCCAAATCGCGCCAGTGCCAGCAGCAGCGGTGCCATCACACCAATGGTTTCATAACTTGGCAGCAGGCCAATCACCACGGTAGAAATGCCCATGGTCAGCAGTGAAGCGACCAGCGTGGCTTTACGGCCAATGCGATCACCAAAGTGGCCAAATAGCGCGGAGCCAATTGGACGCGCCACGAAGGCGATGGCAAAAGTCGCCAGCGATTGTAGCGTCGCGACGGTGGCATCACCTTGTGGGAAGAAGATGTGCGGAAAAACAATCACGGCGGCAGTGGCATAAATATAGAAATCGAAGAATTCAATGGCTGTACCGACCAGCGATGCAATAACCACTTTGCTACGCGAATTGACCGGCGTTGGATCATATTGCTTGTCGATTTTTTCTGAGATGGAGGCTTGCATAACTGTATCTTATTTGTAAATGAGACCAAGAATCTTACGCACCTGTATGACGTCATTCAATGACGAAAAACCGCGACACAACAGGCTTTAGCGGCCAAAAAGTGGATAATTTCTGTCTCTTAACTAATGTCGGGTTATGTCAGGGTGAAGTGGCGGAATTTTGGCGGGATACTCTACAAAATGGCTTAATAAAAGAGACCCCTCAGCTATTCATCCTGCTATTTGCATGAAAAATAGGCGAGGGGAAAGATTTTCCGCTGTTGTTAACGCTTTGTCATCAACGGTTACGTGAATCTTTAACCGTTTCCGAGATGCGCGGGTCATCTTTGTACTTAGCCGTAGCGATCCAGGCCGCACAAAACAGCGTCAAACGCGCGAAGAAATAGAAAAAGGCCATTAAGCCCAGCACCGAGCCAAAGGCGGCGCCAGAAGGTGAACTAGCCAGCTTGGGCAGCGTCAGCGTCATCACAAATTTAATCACCTCAAAGCCAATCGCCGCCAGCAGCGTACCGCGAAACAGCGCTTTTTTACGTGGCTTGTGGCGCGGCAGAATCCAGAAAATCCACAAAAACAGCAGATAGTTGGCTAAGACGGAAATCGACGTCGCGATGATAGTCAGCGCGGGGCGCAGCCATTCAATGCCATCCAGCCCTAACGCACGCACAATGGTTTCCTGCGCAGAACCGGCAACAGAGGTCAGCGATAGGGTGATAACCAACGCCAGCATTAAACCGATCAGCGACAAAAGATCGCGGAGGTAGCGTTTCCAAATCTTCTCTTTATCGTCGGGCTTGCGTTCCCAGACGTCACGCGACTGCGCGCGAATCGCTTCACGCAGATTGCCCATCCAGTTCAATCCTGAATAGAGCGCCAGCAGTAAACCGGTGATTCCCACCGTCGCACGCTGTTGAACCGCCGTATTCACCGTGTTCTTTAGCGTGGTTGCCAAAGTAGGATCGCTGATGCTGCTCACGATCTTGTTGATCACATCGGTCAACAGATCCTGATTGGATGCCAACACAAAACCCACCGCAGCAAAGGAGACCATCAAAATCGGGATCAACGATAAAAAAGAAAAATAGGTAATGGCGGCACCAAACTGGCTGCCGAGACGATCGTTAAAGCGATCAAGCGCACGAATGAAATGCGCAACCGCGGGAATAGCCTGAAACCAGGCGGCAAAACGCGACACGCGAACAATGGATTTATCGACAGATTTATTGCCGGTCTTGATATCGATCAGCGGCTTATCAGGCTGCGTATCGTGTGGTTTTTCCTGGTTGTCTGTCATAGACGCTCATCATCCTGTTATTAATCAAAAATAAATTATAGCTTGTCAGGTAACGTACTCCTGCAAGACCTGGCTCAGCCACTCCATAAACACCCGCACGCGCCGTGCTACGTTGCGCCGATGTGGGTAGAGCAGATGGATAGGCATCGGTTTCGCCGGAAAATGGTGCAGCACTTCAACCAGCTCACCCGACTCCAGCAGTTTTTGAATGCCAATCGCCGGCACCTGAATAATGCCCAAACCCGCCAGGCAGGCAGCGCGATACGTTTCGGTGCTGTTCACCGTCACCACGCCGCCCGTCTTGACGAAATGCGTCAGTTTGCCATCGAAATACTCAAAACCGGGTGAAGCTTGGCCCAGCTGTTGGGTGTAATGCACCATCGCATGTTGCGATAATTCTTCCAGGCGAATCGGCATACCAAAGCGCGAAAGGTAGCCAGGACTTGCGCAGTTGATCAAGCTGTAGCTGCCGATCTTACGGGCAATCAAGCCTGAATCTTTCAGATCGCCAACGCGAATCACGCAATCAAACCCTTCCCGAACCACATCAACCTGGCGATCGCTGCTGCTGAGTTCTAATTCGATACCGGGATAGTGCTGCAAAAATTCCGGCAAGCGCGGCAGGACAAAGCCGGTTGCCATCGCCACCGACATATCCACGCGCAGCTTGCCGCTTAGGGTGGCGGGATCGTGTTGAAACAGGCTGTCCATATCATCCAGGATCGACAGCATGTCCAGGCAGCGATCGTAATAAACCAGCCCATCTTGAGTCAGTTGCACGCGACGCGTGGTGCGATGCAGTAGCCGCGTTCCCATCTGATTTTCCAGCGCCTGTAACTGCCGCGACACGCTGCCCTTAGGAAGACCTAAACTTTCTGCAGCTCGGGTAAAACTGCCCATTTCGGCAACCCGGACGAACACCTGCATTGCGTGAATTTTATCCATGTTGTTCACCGATTGTTGTTTTAAGTGAAACAGTGATGCGTATTGAACTGCGTTTATGGATCAATTATTAGCGAATATCCTTAACGCGTGTTCAATTTTGCAACAGGAGCGAAGTATGAGTCATAAAATAGCGTTAATTACTGGCGGAAGTCGTGGTTTAGGCAAGAATGCAGCCCTAAAACTGGCAGCCAGGCAGACCGATATCATTTTGACCTACCGTAGTCAGGCAGAAGAGGCGCAGGCGGTTGTTAAGGAGATTGAAGCGCTCGGTGGCCGTGCAGTCGCGCTGGCACTGGATGTCGGCGATACTCAACAATTTGACGGCTTCGTGACCGCAGTAAAAAACGCGCTGCAAAATCGCTGGCAGAGAGAAAGCTTTGACTATTTAGTGAACAATGCTGGCATCGGTCATTACAAACCTTTCGCGGAAACCACCGAAGAGGAATTTGATAGTCTGATCAATGTCCATTTCAAAGGCCCTTTTTTCCTGACGCAGAAACTGTTGCCCGTGATTGCCGATGGCGGACGCATCCTGAATATCTCCAGCGGACTGACGCGCATCATCCTGCCAGGTTCTGGCACCTACGGCTCGATCAAAGCAGCGATGGAAGTCTTAACGCGTTATCAGGCGAAAGAGTTAGGTGAGCGCGGTATCCGCGTCAATATTTTGGCGCCAGGTGCGATAGAAACCGATTTTGGTGGCGGTCGGGTGCGTGACAACCCAGAAATGAACAAGCACATCGCTTCACTAACGGCGTTGGGACGCGTGGGCTTACCAGACGATATTGGCAATGCCATCACCGCATTGCTGAGTGACGAAACCGGCTGGATCACCGGTCAACGCATTGAAGCATCAGGCGGGCAGTCGATTTAAGCGTGCGGGCGACAAGATGTCGCCCGTTTCTTTTACCGCTGACCGCTGACTTCTTTTATAACTGAATCGTGCCGTCGATAACCGTAACGGTGTTACCACCAATCCAAATTCTTTCGCCGTCGAAATCGACTTGCACGCGGCCTGCACGCTGAATGGCGGTGCCCTGACGTACACGATACGCGCTGATTTGGCCTTGCGCGGCAAAGTAACGCGCCAGGCAGGCGTTAGCGCTGCCGGTGATCGGATCTTCTGTCAGGCTGCCGTTTTCTACCAGTAATCCGCGTACTTCATACTGCTCCGCTTCGCCTTCTGGCAGGCGACCAAACACCATCACGCCATTTACGCCAGCATGTTTCTTCAAGCGCTGCATATCGCTGACGTCAGGTTGGATTGCCAACACCGCGTCGGCGCTGATCATCGGAATCAACAACCAGCGGATTCCCATGTCTGCCACCGTGGCGCTGTGCGTATGATCGAACGCGTCGCTGTTTAAGGCACTGCTCATCAAGGCATCGTTATAGGGCGTTAAGGTTGCAGCCGGTGCCGCAAAGGCCAGCGCACCGCCGGCACCGATTTTCACCGTGACGTTACCCACCCCGCACTCCTGTACAATCTCTCCTGGCGTTTTAGTCGGCCAACCCGCTTCAAGCAGCGCATGAGCGGTGCCCAGCGTGGGATGTCCAGCAAATGGCAGCTCGCCTTCAACGGTAAAAATGCGCACGCGATAATCCGCCTGCGCATCTTGTGGTGGCAGCACAAAGGTGGTTTCTGACAAATTCGTCCAGCGCGCAATCGCGGCCAGCTGTTCATCACTCAATCCCTGTGCATCCATGATCACAGCCAGCGGATTACCGTTAAATGCTGACGAAGTAAACACATCTACTTGCTTAAACGCGACCTTCATTGTCTCTCCTTGCTGATTAGGGTTTGCAAAAGGCTTTTTCTGTCTGGTGATTGCTTATCACTGTTAACAGCGTTATGAATAAGTTAAAGATTTCGCTGGTGGAGCTGGTTATGTTGAAAATTCTTGGACGCGCTTCCTCAATCAACGTGCGCAAAGTTTTATGGCTGTGTGAAGAATTGGATCTTGATTACGAACGCGAAGAGTGGGGCGACAGCAACAAATCGCTGCACTCGCCCGAGTTCATGGCGCTCAATCCCAATGCGCTGATTCCGGTACTCAAAGATGATGACTTCGTGCTGTGGGAATCCAACGCCATCCTGCGCTACCTGGTCAACGCTTACAGCGGCGAATGGCTTTATCCGACACAACCGCAGGCGCGTGCGCCTGTCGATCAGTGGATGGATTGGCAGTCCACCGAGCTTAATACGTCCTGGCGCTACGCGTTTATGTCGCTGGTGCGCAATTCGCCTGCCCATCAGGATCCACGCTTGCTGGCTGCCGCGTGTAAAGGCTGGTCGCACACCATGAATATCCTTGATCAGCAGCTAAAAAAAACCGGGCGCTACGTCGCAGGGCGTAACTTTACGCTGGCTGATATTCCGGTTGGCCTGGCGGTGAACCGCTGGTTTGAAACTCCATTGGATCATCCCGATTATCCGGCGGTGCGCACCTATTACGAACGGCTGACCGAACGCCACGGCTACACCGTTTGGGGCCGTAACGGTACGCCTTGATCCTGACCTGGCGGCAAACCCGCCAGTTCGCAAGCCACCGCGCCAGCCCGCTTGATAGCCCAGGTATAGCGGTCATCAAACGGGTAACAGCAGGAGAGGCGCAACGCATGGTTATAGCGTTCACTCAAAGAGTAGAGCGCGCCGGGCGTGACGCAAATTTGCTCGCGCAGCAGGCGATCAAACATTTCAGTAGTATTCACTCCACCCGGCAGCTCGACCCAAAATACAAAACCACCGCGCGGCAACGTCGCGCGCGTGCCTTGCGGGAAGTAACGCGCAATCAATCCTCGCGCTTCATCCAGATTCGCGGCATAACGACGTCGTAACGTACGAAGATGATGATCGTAACCGCCGTTAGCTAAAAATTCCGCCAGGGTTTCAGACAGCAGCGCCGACTCAGCCATAGAAGAAACCGCTTTGAGTCGCGCCACCGCATCATGAAAGCGCCCGGCAGCAATCCAACCAATGCGAAAATCGGGTGCCACGGTTTTGGTAAAGCTGGTGCAGTAAAGCACCCAACCCTGCTGATCAAAGGCTTTCACGGCAGGTGAGAGCGGCCAGTCAAACTGCAATTCGTCATACAGGCCATCTTCCAGCATTGGAATCTGGTAAGTATTCACTAACTTCGCAAGCCGCTTCTTATTCTCCAGCGACATGCAGTAACCCAGCGGATTCTGCGCACTCGGCATGGTAATCAGCGCCTGGATACGCTTCTCCTGCAGCAGCATTTCCAGCGCATCCAGCGATAAGCCTTGCTGCGGATCGGTAGGAATCTCCAGCGCCTTCAGGCCCAGCGACGCCAGCAGCGGAAACAGGAAAAAGTAAGTCGGTGACTCCAGCCCAATACAGTCGCCCGGTTGAGTTACCGCACGTAAGGCCAGCTGCAACGCCTCCATGCAACCGTGCGTCAGCGTGATCTCATCAGAAGTCAAAGATTGCCCGGCATGCAAAGCGCGCCGCGCAATCTCCTCCCGTAAGCGCTCACTACCAGGCGGAAGCGCATAGCGCCCAATCATGTTGGGATTTCGACGTAATAATGAAGCGGTAATGCGGCCAATCCGCGCCGAGGGAAACAGCTCGCTATCTTGCGGGCAAGCCAGCGAAATATTGATGTAATCAGGGTGATTTTGCGCAGCAAATACTTTATCGATCAGGTCCAGTTTTTCACTGCTGGGATCTCTGACGCGCGCTTTATGCGGCGCGTCGCGCGTCACCGCCGGTAATACGCTTCGGACATAATATCCTGATTGGGGACGCGCCTCGATTAAGCCGCGATCTTCCAGCAGTTGCCAGGCATTAAGTACAGTATTAACGCTAACCTGCTGCGATTGGGCTACCCGACGAATAGCGGGAAGGCGTTTGCCAGGCTTCAGCGTACCTTGATGGATCGCCTCAGCAAAGTTATCTGCTAGCTGATGATAAAGGCGTTGATCGGTTGATGGCGCAAGGGACACAGAAGCCTCCAAAATTAACGGGTACAATTTTAAATAATCTTAACTGTAACCATCACAATAGTAATTTTGTGTCTCTGTTACCATTGTTTTTATCGCCGTAGCATGAAGCTCTGTTCACTACCCGGAAAGCCATCATGCTCGATCCCTCTTTTTTCAGTTATGTCACCGTTATGTCCATTACGCCAGGCCCCAATAACCTGTTGCTTGCAACATCAGGTGTCAATTTTGGTATGCGACGTACCTTGCCCATGGTGTTTGGCATTATGATTGGTTGTGCGGTGCAAACGGCGATTGCGGGCATGGCACTGGAACTCTTGCTGCACTGGATGGCGACGATTCGCCTGCCGCTAACGCTGGTGGGATGTGCCTATTTACTGTGGCTATCGTGGAAGCTGTTTCGGGCAGGCGCGCCGGAATTGCGGGCTAAGCCGCAGCCGATGTCGCTGTTAGGCGGTGCCTGTTTTCAGGCAATTAACCCTAAAGCCTGGCTGATGGCGAGTAACGTCGCGCTGCTTTACAGCACCAGCAGCGGCGTACTGACGGTAATGATCGGTTTTATGCTGCTTAATTTGCCGTGCATTTTAGTCTGGGCGGCATTGGGTGATCGGCTGCGCAGCCACCTGCAAATTGAGTGGAAGCGCCGCCTGTTTAACAGTTTGATGGCGCTGTCGCTGGTTGCAACGACAGCGTGGATGCTGGTGGATGCATTCGCGGCTTAATCGGGCGCGCCCGGCGCGTCCTGTGATGGCCACAACCAGTCGCGCACTTCCGGGATATCTTCGCCATATTCCCGTACGTAACGATGGTGCTCCGCAATGCGTTCCTGCAGGTCATCCAACAGCTCGGGGTGTTTATCGGCAAGGCCCGGCACGCGCAGAATCGCCTCCTGCGCCAGATGATAACGATCGAGTTCATTAAGCACTGTCATATCAAATGGCGTGGTGGTAGTGCCTTCTTCATTAAAACCGCGTACATGGAAGTTGCGGTCGTTGTTACGCTGATAGGTCAGGCGATGAATCAGGCTCGGATAACCGTGGAACGCAAAAATCACCGGTTTATCTTGCGTAAACAGCGCATCAAAATCTGCTTCGGATTTGCCGTGCGGATGCTGATCTTGCGTTTGCAGTGCAAGAAGATCCACCACGTTTACCACGCGAATACGCAAATCAGGCAAATAGCCGCGCAGTAAATCGACCGCGGCCAGGGTTTCCAGCGTCGGCACATCGCCGGCGCAGGCCATGACGACATCGGGCGATTCGCCTTCTGGTGTGGTGCCTGCCCAGCGCCATTCGCCCATGCCCGCTTCGCAGTGCGCAATCGCACTGTCCATATCCAGCCACTGCGCCGCGGGCTGCTTGCCTGCCACAATCACGTTGATACGATCCCAGGTGCGTAAACAGTGATCGCCAACCCACAGCAATGTGTTGGCATCTGGCGGCAAATAGATGCGCACAATGTCAGCTTTCTTGTTGGCAACATGATCGATAAAGCCCGGATCCTGATGACTGTAGCCATTATGGTCCTGCCGCCAGACATGCGAAGAGAGCAGATAATTCAGCGAGGAGATCGGTTTACGCCAGCCCAGCTTGCGCGTCACTTTCAGCCATTTAGCGTGCTGATTAAACATAGAATCGACGATATGAATAAACGCTTCATAACAGTTGAACAAGCCGTGGCGGCCCGTAAGTAAATAACCTTCCAGCCAACCCTGACACTGATGTTCACTGAGAATTTCCATTACCCGACCATCGCGGGCCAGCTGTTCGTCATAAGGCTTAACGGCCTCAAGCCACGTTTTACTGGTGACATCAAACACGGGCGTCAGGCGATTTGACGCGGTTTCATCTGGGCCAAACAGACGGAAATTGTCTTTATTTCGCTGAAAGATGGCGCTTAAATAACGACCCAGATGCTCGGTAGCTTGCGCCTGTTGTGAGCCGGGTTTTTGCGTATCAAAAGCAAATTCGCGAATATCTGGCACATTCAGTTCGCGCCGCAGTAAGCCGCCATTAGCAAAGGGTGAAGCGCCCATGCGTTTGTCGCCCTGCGGTGCCAGCGCCTGTAATTCAGCTTTCAGCGTACCGTTTTCATCAAACAGATCTTCTGGCTGATAGCTGCGCATCCACTCTTCAAGAATTTTGCGGTGATCATCATTTTCACGACAGCCTGAAACCGGCACCTGATGCGCACGCCAGAAATCTTCTACTTTTTTGCCATCAACGGTTTGCGGGCCGGTCCAACCTTTAGGGCTGCGCAGAATAATCATTGGCCAGCGCGGAATATCTTCTGTGGCATGGCCTTCGCGTGCTTCACGCTGGTAAGTGGCGATTTTCGCAAAGGCGTTATCCAGGGCATCAGCCATCTGCACATGCATTTTTTCAGGTTCATGACCCGACACAAACAGCGGTTCGTAGCCATAACCGCTGAACAATTGATGCAAATCGTCATCGCTGGCGCGCCCAAGAATCGTCGGGTTAGCAATTTTGTAGCCGTTGAGATGCAGGATCGGTAGCACCGCGCCGTCACGTTCAGGATTAAGGAATTTGATGCCGTGCCAGCTTGACGCCAGCGGCCCGGTTTCCGCTTCGCCATCGCCTATCACACAAGGCACCACTAAATCGGGGTTATCAAAAGCCGCGCCGAACGCGTGAGAAAGCGAATAGCCCAGCTCACCCCCTTCGTTTATCGAACCCGGCGTTTCCGGCGCGGCATGGCTTGGAATCCCACCGGGAAAAGAAAATTGCTTAAATAGCCGTTGCATACCTTCCGCATCCTGACTAATGTGCGGATAAATTTCGCTGTAGCTGCCCTCTAACCAGGTATTCGCCACCATTCCTGGGCCACCATGTCCTGGCCCACAGATATAAATCAGGTTGAGATCCTGCTGGCGGATGATGCGATTGAGATGGGCATAGATAAAATTCAGACCGGGTGTAGTACCCCAATGCCCAAGCAGGCGGGGCTTGATGTGTTCCGGTTTCAGCGGCTCACGCAGTAGCGGGTTTGCCATCAGGTAAATCTGCCCAACAGAAAGGTAATTGGCAGCACGCCAATAGCGATCCAGCAAGGTGAGTTCAGCGGCGGCGGTCGGTTGGGACATATCATTTCCTCCTGATTCAGTGGGCAAATGGTGTGCAGCACACCACTAACCCTAATAGAGAATCAGTGAGTCGACCAGGCCAGCAGCAAACAAAAAGGCCTCGCAATGCGAGGCCTTTGAAGAAAGCTTAGCCGGTTACTTTCCAACAACGTGCGCGGTTTCGCGGCCTTCGTCGTTGGCAGCCATGGGCGTGACCGCGACGTATTCAAGCTGCAAAATACGGCTGGTATCAGCCAGTACGCGTTCTGTCAGCGCCACATCACCATTCAGTTTGCGGCCCCAGGATGGGATCACAGTGCGGATTTTGTTCTGCCATTCCGGCGATGCCATCTGCTCGGGATACACTTTTTGCATCAACTCCAGCATGATCGGTGCGGCGGTTGATGCACCTGGTGATGCGCCAAGCAGGGCAGAAATCGAGCCATCTTCCGATGCCACTACTTCGGTGCCAAGGCGCAGCACGCCGCCTTCTTTCTCATCTTTCTTGATGATTTGCACACGTTGGCCCGCTGTCACCAGACGCCAGTCTTCCTGCTTAGCTTGCGGAACGTACGCGCGCAGCGCATCCATTCGATCGCGATCGCTTTGCAGTACCTGATCCATCAGGTATTTCACCAGGTCAAAACTTTTCAAACCCACATGCATCATCGGCAGCAGGTTCGAACTGTTCATGGAAGCGAACATATCCAGCAGTGAACCTTGCTTCAAAAACTTGGTAGAGAAGGTCGCAAACGGCCCGAACAGCAGCACTTGCTTACCATCCAACACGCGAGTATCAACGTGCGGCACAGACATCGGCGGTGCGCCAACGCTGGCTTTGCCATAGACCTTCGCCATGTGCTGTTTCACAACTTCTGGGTTTTCGGTGACCAGGAAAGAACCGCCGACCGGAAAACCTGCATAGCCGCTGGCTTCCGGGATGCCGGCTTTTTGCAGCAGCGGCAGCGCCGCACCACCTGCACCGATAAACACCGTTTTCGCCGTCAGCGTGCGCTGCGTACCGCTTGCCAGACAGTGCAGCGTGACCTGCCAGCGACCATCATCGAGGCGGCTGATATCACGCACTTCCTGATGCAGGCGCAGACGGAAATTAGGCTTTTTCTCCAGCGCTGCAATCAGCTGACGCGTGACTTCGCCGAAGTTAACGTCGGTACCCATTTCGGTCCAGGTCGCGGCCACTTTCTGGCTGCGATCGCGGCCTTTCATCACCAGCGGGATCCACTCCTCAATCTGCTGAGCATCTTCTGAGTAATCCATGCCACGGAACAAGGTGCTTTTCTGCAACGCCTTGAAGCGCTTGCGCAGAAACGAAACGTTATCCTCGCCCCAGACAAAACTCATGTGCGGCGTACTGTGGATAAAGCTTTTAGGGTTTTTCAGATTGCCTTTCTGGACGTGATAAGCCCAAAACTGCCGTGAAATCTGGAAGGATTCGTTGATCGCCACCGCTTTAGAGATGTCGATACTGCCGTCGGCCTTTTGCGGCGTATAGTTCAGCTCGGCCAACGCAGCGTGGCCGGTGCCCGCATTGTTCCAGCCATTCGACGACTCTTCAGCCACGCTATCCAGACGCTCGACCATTTCGATTGACCAGTCTGGCTCTAAGTCTTGCAGCCATGCGCCTAAGGTTGCGCTCATGACGCCCGCGCCGATAAGCAGAACATCGACGTCTTTACGCTCCTGCGTGGTGGTGTCCTTGCCAATGGCACTCATCGCGAGCGCAAGGTTTACAGCTGAATTGCACATGAGGCGACATCTCCTCTTCTGTTGACCTGAAGCTCAACAGGTTTGCAGGCGAAATAGACACGCTTCGTTCGAGCGCGTTGCGCTATCTCTTAAGGTTAAGACTCAGGTATAGGTTAAAGCGGTGATAACGGTTAACTGCACGTTATGCTTTGTCTTAGGAATATAACATTCTCGCATCTGAATTAAACATTTGTTTATTTTTTAAATGCAGAAATGATTCAGCATAAGAATTAATCATCAAAGGCGGCGGGATATAAGGTATTTTTACCATTAACTCAGTAAGTTAACCGAGTAATATGTTGCAGGTGGGTTTAAGCAAAAAACAGCAGAGGAAACCGTTGAGTTTTTAAGGGATTAATTAACTTAATGATTATAAACAATAAAAAAATAGTTGAGAATTTATGCGATTTTTTGGTTACGTGATCTGAATCACCTTTCTGTAAAAATTATGTTACATATTTGTGTGTATTCAAACAGGCTGCAAACCTAAACAGCCATCGCGCTTTGTTATGTCAGCAGAGAGAAAGAGCCGCTTTCAAGCTCAGGTTTAAACCCTAAACCAGCGGCGCCAGACAAAACGAATCACAAAGAACTCCACCGTTCCCAGCAGCAAAAACCAAATGCAAAAAACCACGGTGTAAAGCTGGCTGAGATCCTGGAAATGAAACATCTCCATCAGGCGTTGCGCCAAAGCGATGCCAAAAGCGGGCGCGGGCAGCAGCAGGGCGGAGAGGAAACCCAGCAATAAAATACCGCCTGGGATAATGACTGTTTCAAATGGGTTATTCATTAGCGACTTTCTCAAAGGGTTAGCCCACTATTTTCGGGCAATCCACGTTGCGGTTCAATCCCACAATGCCGAACCGGGCGTTAAAAAACGGTCTCAAATCACTAAGACAGGTCTCAGAAAATGCTTTTACACCATCAACTTAGCGTCAAACATAGCGGCTGTTAAAAGTTATAGCCTTTGCTATACTTAAATCCATGATTTTACTGTCTTTTTATCTTTAGTAATGCGTGCTAGACTGCGGCCACTTTTTCATTACTGAACAAAATGTGTGGTGAAATCAGCGGTAACTCTGGCTTTTTTCATCGCAATACCTGAAATCATGACTTTTATTGCCACGCTCATTCTTGCCTTAGGTATGTCCATGGACGCTTTTGCCGCTGCACTCGGCAAAGGTGCCACGCTGCATCGTCCTGGATTCAAAGAAGCGCTGCGTACCGGTCTGATTTTTGGTTCGATTGAAGCCTTAACGCCATTAATTGGCTGGGCAATCGGGCTTGCAGCCAGCCGCTACATTATGGCGTGGGATCATTGGGTTGCCTTTATTCTGCTGGCCTTTCTGGGTGGCCGTATGATGATGGAAGGCTTTCGCCAAAATGTCGCAGAACCTTGCGAAGCGCCACAGCAGCACGGGTTTATGGTGCTGGCCACCACAGCCGTAGCGACCAGTTTGGATGCGCTGGCGGTCGGCGTTGGTTTGGCTTTTTTGCAGGTCAATATTATTACCACGGCGTTAACCATCGGCGCGGCTACCACCGTCATGGCCACCACCGGCGTACTGGTCGGGCGTTTTATCGGTCCCATCCTTGGCAAATGGGCCGAAGTGCTCGGGGGTTTAGTCTTGATTGCAGTGGGCTCAACTATTCTGTTCCAACATCTTGGTTACTTCGCTTAAGCCGTGACTGAGTAAAAAGCAAAAAACCCAAAAAACGTGATCTACTTCAAAATTTATTGCCTGTAAAATGCGCGGAAGTTATACTTTTCGCGTATTTCTTCAACAAATTTTGAAACAGGTGACACATGAAACGCATTATTAAGTACGTGTTCCGCGCTTACGTTGAAACGTTTAAACACGTACCGCCGGGTGCAATGTACTAAACACCCCGCAAGAAACCCTCGATAATCGCGGTCAGGGATCGACCGGTGATTATCACTTTTTCCTCTCGCTTTTTCGCTGTAACGCCCTCTTTTTCGCCTTTTTAAGCGCCCTCAGACTTACAACCATAAGCAGGCGATCTACACATAGCTGTAGGTTATACCCCAGCATCAAACAAGCATTCGTCACGCTGTCATCTGCATGAAATATTCCGTTCAGGCCCCCTAAACTCTGACGGAATAAAGAGAAACATCATGCTGATCCCTCAACCTTATTTGCTTTTCCTTGGTGATGTCACCGATCCGCTGGCAGCCAAAACAGCGCGCGGCATTCATGTATGGCGTCCTGAACAATGCGTTGGTGAAATCCGTTTGCCGGGTTGCACGGTCAGCCTTGGCCTGGAAGAACTCGACATCGCGACAGCGAAAGCGCGCGGCGCGAAAACACTGGTACTCGGTACCGCTAACGCAGGCGGATATTTGCCCACGCATTGGCTAGCAACCGTAACCGAGGCGATCACCGCAGGAATGAACGTTGCCAGCGGTTTGCATCATCGCCTGGCTGATGAACCGGAACTGGTGGCGTTGGCACAAGAGCATGGCGTGGAACTGTTCGATATTCGCCACATGCGGCCAAAATTGGATGTTGGCAGCGGTAAAAAACGCAGCGGTAAACGCATCTTAACGGTCGGTACGGATTGTTCGGTCGGCAAAATGTACACTTCGCTGGCGCTGGAAGCGGCAATGCGCGAGATCGGAATGAAAGCGGATTTCCGCGCTACCGGGCAAACCGGCATTCTGGTTGCAGGCGAAGGCATTGCGATTGATGCAGTGATTGCCGATTTCATCGCAGGTGCAGCAGAGGCGCTTTCGCCAGCTAACGATGACGATCACTGGGATATTGTCGAAGGTCAGGGTTCACTGTTCCATCCTTCTTATGCAGGCGTCAGCATGGGGCTGATTCATGGCGCACAGCCACATTGGCTGGTGATGTGTCATGAAATGGGCCGTCCGCATATGCGTCACTTGCCGCATCAACCGATGGTTAGCGTGGCCGATTGCGTTGACGCTAACCTGCGCGCTGCCGCAGTGACCAGCGACAACGTCCAACTCGCCGGTTTTGCTATCAACACCTCTAATTTCCCTGAACAAGAAGCCCGCGACTATTGCGCACAGGTCAGTGCTGAGTTTGGTGTTCCTGCGACCGATCCGGTGCGCTTTGGTATCGACGCGATCGCAGCGTTGCTGAAGGAGCAGGGCTAAGATGCGTCGCATGCAGATTCAGCTGCTGGAGTTGCCTTTAGCGCGTCCGTTTGCCATCTCACGCGGCACCCGTACTGCGGTAACGGTCATTCGCGTCACGTTAGAACAGAACGGTTTTATCGGGCGCGGTGAATGTACGCCAACGCCGCGTTATAGCGAAACCGCTGAAAGCGTGCATGCTCAGCTTGAAGCGTTACAGGCCGATATTGAAGCTGGCCTCAGCCGTGACGCGTTGCAAACCCGTCTCGCTGCCGGTTCAGCCCGTAACGCGCTGGACTGCGCTTTATGGCGGCTGGATGCCGCACTGGCGAAACAAACGCTGTGGCAGCAGGCGGCCCGCAAGGTGCCGGTCTCCGTTGTGACCGCTGAAACGTTGAGTCTGGATACGCGCGAAAACATGGCAGAAGCTGCCGCAGATGCGGTATCGCGCGGTGCCGTGCTGCTGAAAATCAAACTCAACCGTGATGAGATTCTGGAAAAAGTGGCGGCAATCCGTGCCGTTGCGCCCCATGCGACGCTGATCATTGATGCCAATGAAGCCTGGGCGGGCCTTGATCTGCAAAGCCTGTTTAACGCCTTGCTGCCCTACAACATCGCCATGATTGAGCAGCCGTTACCTGCTGGTCAGGATGGTGATTTACAACGTTTCACCCATTCCATTCCTCTCTGCGCTGACGAAAGCTGTCACACCGTTGCCGACATTGAAGGTCTGCGCAATCGCTATGAAATGATCAACATCAAGCTCGATAAGTGCGGTGGTTTGACCGAAGCGCTGGCGATGGTTGTCGAGGCGAAAAAGCAGGAAATGCGGGTGATGGTGGGCTGCATGCTGGGTTCGTCGCTGGCAATGGAAGCCGCGCTGCCGGTGGCGATTGATGCAGAGCATGTCGATCTCGACGGCCCCATTTGGTTAGCGGCAGACAGTTCGCCGTTTCTCACCTATTCGCAAGGCCGCATCTGGCTGTAACACTCTGGAGCAACGATGACGGACACCTCCTTTTTAACTGCCCCCGCCAGCGTTGCCGATACGCGTTCCGCGCCGGTACTCGCCATTCAGGATCTTTGCGTCAGCTTTCGTGGGCGCAGCGGCGTTCATCAGGCGCTCAAGGGCATCTCTTTTGCTATTCATCCCGGTGAAATTGTTGCTGTAGTCGGCGAAAGTGGTTCCGGTAAATCCGTGACCTCGCTGGCGATAATGGGATTGCTGGCCGCCTCGGCGCGCACCGAACGGGGTTCCATTTTTTTCCGCGATCGTGCCGGAAAAGAGCATGATCTGAGCAAATTGAGCGATGAACAGCGGCGAACGCTGCGTGGTCGTGAAATGGCGATGATTTTTCAGGAGCCGATGACGTCACTCAATCCGGTATTGCGGGTGGGCGATCAACTCACTGAAGCGTTGCGCGACCATCAGCTGTGCGATAAAGCGCAGGCCCATGCACGGGCGCGTGAGCTGTTACGTCAGGTGCGCATCGCCGATGTTGATCGCGTAATGAAAAGCTATCCCCATTCGCTGTCTGGCGGTATGCGCCAGCGCGTCATGATTGCGCAGGCGCTGGCGTGCGATCCGCAACTGCTGATTGCCGACGAACCGACCACCGCGCTCGACGTTACGGTGCAGGCGCGCATTCTGCATATCCTGCGTGATTTACAACAGCAAAAGCAGATGGCGGTGTTGTTCATCACCCATGACATGGGCGTAGTGGCAGAAGTTGCCGATCGCGTTGTGGTGATGTATCGCGGCAACGTTGTTGAGCAGGGCACGGTCGCAGAGGTTTTCACTGCACCGCAGCATGACTACACCAAGGCATTGCTGGCGGCAGTACCCAAACTCGGCGACATGCGTGAGCTGCCATGGCCGCAGCGCTTTCCATTACTGGGCGCAGAAACCACCGCCGCATCCAGCCAACACACCGCCCGTTACGAGGAAAAACCGTTGCTAGATGTACGCGGTTTGAAAGTGTACTTCCCGATACGCAGCGGTATTTTTTCAGCGCTAACCCATCAGGTTCATGCGGTAGAGCAGATCGACTTCACGCTCTGGCCAGGCGAAACCCTGGCGATTGTCGGCGAAAGCGGTTGTGGAAAGTCCACCACCGGACGGGCGCTGATGCGTTTATTACACAGCGATGCCGAGAGCATTCACTTTCAAGGCAATGAAATTACCAACCTGAAAGAGGCGCAATTCCAACCGCTGCGCCGTGAAATTCAAATGGTTTTTCAGGACCCTTATGCCTCGCTCAATCCTCGGTTAACCGTGGGTTTTACCATTGCGGAACCGCTGCTATTACATGGCGTGGTGAAGTCGCTGGAAGAGGCCACGCCGCAGGTTGAGGCGCTGTTGAAAAGTGTCGGTCTACTGCCGGAACATGCGCAGCGCTATCCGCATGAGTTTTCTGGCGGTCAGCGCCAGCGTATTGCTATCGCCCGCGCGATGGCGCTCAAACCCAAAGTCATTATTGCTGATGAAGCCGTTTCGGCGCTCGACGTCTCGATTCAGGCGCAGGTTGTCAATTTGATGATGGATTTGCAGCAGCAAACCGGCGTGGCATGGATTTTCATCTCGCATGATATGGCGGTGGTTGAGCGTATTGCCAATCGTGTGGCGGTGATGTATCTCGGCCAAATTGTCGAGATCGGCCCGCGCCAGTCAGTTTTCAACCATCCGCAACATCCTTATACCCAACGTCTGCTGGCTTCGGTGCCGGTTGCCGATCCATTGAACCGTCCTGAGCGTCATTTCGATGACAGCGAAATTCCCTCGCCGCTGCGCAAGGTTGGCGAGACGGTAGAGAAAAATCGTTATCGCCAGGTGGCTCCCCATCATTGGGTAGCCGAAGGCGCTTTTCCGCGTTAATTCATCAATACCAGGAGCCACCATGAAGCCGTTATTACGTCGTACGTCTCTCGCCCTTGGGCTGTCATTGTGTCTGGCGAATGTTGCCCAGGCGCAGGATCTGCGCATCTCCATGTATGCCGACATTACCGGGCTAGACCCGCACGATACCTCCGATAACATCAGCTATTCGGTGCAGAGCGGCATCTTTGAACGCTTGTTCCAGTTCGACGCCAAAATGACGCTGACACCGTGGCTCGCCACCGCTTACACCAGCAATGAAGACGCGACTCAATTTACGATTACGCTGCGCGATGGCGTGACTTTCCAGGACGGCACGCCGTTTGATGCTGAGGCGGTGAAAGCTAACCTTGATCGCCTTGCCGATCAGAGCAAAGGGCTGAAACGCAACAGCCTGTATCGCATGATTAACACCGTCACGGTGCTGGCACCGAATAAGGTGCAGATCGATCTGAATGAATCCTTTGGTGCCTTCATCAACACGTTGGCGCATCCATCAGCCGTGATGTGGAGCCCGGCGATTCTCAAGCAATACCCAGAAGAGTCGCAACTGCGTTTGCATCCTGTGGGCACCGGCCCGTTCAAATTCGTTGCATGGCAGCCGGGCAAAGCAGTCACCATGGCGAAATATACGGGTTACTGGAATAAAGGCTGGCCGAAAGTCGACAACGTGATTTTCTCGCCTAGCCCAGAAGATGCTACACGCGTAGCAGCATTGAAGTCAGGCCAGGTAGATGCGATTTACCCGCTGCCGTCCGATTTAATTGGCACCGTGCAAAGCGACAGCAAGTTGGCGATTCAGCGCGATCCGAGCATTTATCTCTATTACATGGCGATCAACACGCAGCATAAAGCACTGGCTGATGTGCGCGTGCGTCAGGCGATCAACTACGCCATTAACCGCGATCTCTGGCTGAAAGTTGGTTTTGCCGGCATGGGAACGCCAGCGACCTCGGCGATTCCAGCGGGCGTCCAGTTTTATCAGAAACAAGGCGAGCCGAATTACCGCTATGCGCCTGACGAAGCCAAGGCGCTGCTGAAAGCGGCGGGCTACCCGAACGGACTGGACTTGAAATTGTGGAGCACCAATGCCACAGCCAGCGTGCGCGCTGCGCAGTTCCTGAAGGCCCAACTGGCAACCGTGGGCATCCGCGTAACGGTAACGCCAATGGATTCCGGCACCCGCAACGCCAAACTCTGGGGTGTGAAAGATCCTAAGCAGGCTGAATATGATCTCTATTACGGCGGCTGGTCTACCTCAACCGGTGATGCAGACTGGGCGTTGCGTCCGCTGTTCGCCACTGAATCTTGGGTACCGACCTCCTATAACGTTTCTTACTACAGCAATCCCGCGGTGGATAAAGCCATTGCAGGCGGTTTAGCGACAGCCGATCCAACCAAGCGCGCTGCCTCTTACGCAGAAGCGCAGACGCTGCTGTGGAAAGATGCACCGATTGCATTCTTAGGTACGCCGGACAATTTAGTCGGCAAGACCAAAGCGCTGAGCGGCGTCTCGATGCTGCCAGACGGCAATTTGCTGTTTACCCAAGCGGCGTTTAAGTAAGGCTTTGTTGGGGCAGGGCGTTGTTTGCCTCCCATCTCGTTGCTCTTTAGTCCGGGGTCGTTTGTCCCCCACCTCGGTCCTCTTTAGTCCGGGGTCGTTTGTCCCCCACCTCGGTCCTCCCCCACATGTGGGGAGGAAGGGGCTGCAATATGCGAGTAATGAAGTTGCATGTGGCAGCGTCTCCTTCCCCCGCTGGCGGGGAAAGGCCGGGATGGGGGACAGCGAGCACAATCTTGGGTCCGCGCCTTGTCCCTGGACAATAAGCACCGAGTCAATAAAAAGGAACCTCATGTTCGCATACATCATTCGTCGACTGCTGGAGATGATCCCGGTGCTGTTGGTGGTCTCACTGCTGGTCTTCGGCTTCATCAAGCTGCTGCCCGGCGATCCGGCACGTATCTATGCGGGACCCGATGCGCCCATCGAGGCGGTCGAAGCAGCACGTCAGCACCTTGGTCTTAACGATCCGCTACCACAGCAATATATTCATTGGCTTGGCGGCATTTTTCGTGGCGACCTGGGCGTCACCTATCGTACCCAGCAACCGGTATTAGAGGTGATCAAACAAGGATTTATGCCAACTATGTGGCTGGCGCTGGCCGGTTTTGTCTGGTCAGTCGTACTGGGCCTCATTTTGGGGGTGATCGCCGCGCTGCGTCGCGGAAAATGGCAAGACTGGACTTTAATGAGCGTGGCGGTTGGCGGCATCTCAATGCCAACCTTTTGGCTTGGCCTGCTGCTGATACAGTTTGTTGCCATGCCGTTTGGCCTGTTCTCCGTTAGCGGCTTCAATAAGCCCGCCGATATTATCCTGCCCGCTATCACGTTGGGTTCCTCAGTAGCGGCGGTCATGGCACGCTTTACCCGCTCAGCCTTTCTCGAAGTGGCGCAGGAAGATTACGTGCGCACCGCGCGCGCCAAAGGGTTGCGCCAGCGGCTGGTCACCTGGAAACATGTGATGCGTAACGCACTGATCCCGGTGATCACCATGCTGGGTCTGCAGTTTGGTTTTCTGCTGGGTGGATCAATTGTGGTGGAAAGTGTCTTCAACTGGCCGGGTTTAGGCTGGCTGTTGATCGAGTCGATCAAATCGCAAGATCAGCCGGTGATCCAGGCGCTGGTGATGCTGTTTGTGTTTGAATTTATTGCGATCAACCTGCTGGTCGATCTGCTCTACGCGGTGGTTAATCCCGCCATCCGTTTGAAATAGGAGTCAGAGATGAGCGAAACGCTTTCTGCTGTTGTGCCTGACACTATCCGCTCGCCGTGGCGCGATTTTTTGCACGCTTTAGTGCGTAATCCGCTGGCGCTGGTTTCGGGCAGCTTTGTGCTACTGCTGGTATTGGTGGCGATTTTTGCCCCTTGGTTAGCCCCGTGGAACCCCATGGAGCCGGACTGGATGGCGCTCTCTTCGCCGCCGTCTGCCACACACTGGATGGGCACCGATGATCTGGGCCGCGACGTATTAAGTCGTATTATTTATGGTGCGCGCATTTCGCTGTACGTCGGCGTGGTGTCTGTCACGCTCGGCATGCTGGTGGGGATTTTCCTTGGCCTGCTGGCGGGTTATTACGGACGTTGGGTCGATATGCTGCTCATGCGCGCTTCTGACGTATTGTTCGCCTTTCCCGGCATGCTATTGGCAATTGCGGTGGTGGCGATTCTTGGTCCCGGCTTGAATAACGTGATCATTGCCGTAGCGGTGTTCAGTGTGCCGGTCTTCGCCCGCATCGTGCGTGCCTCCACGTTGACGCTGAAACAGGCGGCCTATGTGGAAGCCGTGCGCTGCGCCGGTGCGCCAGATCGGATTATCCTGCTACGCCACATTTTGCCCGGCACGCTTTCCAGCGTAATCGTCTATTTCACCATGCGTATTGGCACCAGTATTCTCACCGCAGCGGGCCTGAGTTTCATTGGCCTTGGCCCGGAGCCAGACGTGCCTGAATGGGGCAATATTCTGGCCATGAGCCGCAGCATGATGATGGCGGGCTTGTGGCATGTCAGCGTCTTTCCGGGGCTGGCGATATTTATCACCGTGCTGGCGTTTAACCTGCTGGGCGATGCCCTGCGTGACACCCTGGATCCAAAACTGAAGAGCTAATCATGGATTTTCAACAGATGCAGCGTGACCTGCTGTTGCAGCGCTGGCGCAGCGAACGTCAACTCGGTCAACCGCGCAGCGAATGTGGTGCAACTGATCGTATCACCGATGTTCCGGGCGTACGCGTCGGGCATCACACAATAGCAGCAGGCGAAGTGCAGACCGGTGTCACGGCAATTGTGCCGCCCGGCGATAATCTTTTTACCCAGCCGCTGCCCTGTGCGGCGGCAGTATTTAACGGTTTTGCCAAGCCGGTTGGCTTAGTGCAGCTCAGTGAGTTGGGCGTGCTGCAAACCCCAATTTTGCTAAGCAACACGCTGGCGGTGGGCACGCTGTATACCACGCTGGTGCGTGAGGCGATTCTTGCTAATCCGGAATTAGGCCGCAGTTTACCCACCGTGAACCCGCTGGCGCTGGAGTGCAATGATGGCTGGCTAAATGATATTCAGGCGCTGGCGATCACGGAAGAGATGGCGCGCTCTGCGCTTAGCAATGCCGATGCAGATTTTGCGTGTGGCAGCGTGGGTGCTGGGCGTGGCATGAGCTGTTTCAGCCTGAAAGGGGGGATCGGCAGCGCCTCGCGGCTCATTCCCACGTTGAACGCCACGCTCGGTGTTTTGGTGCTGGCAAACTTCGGCGCATTAACCGCGTTAACGCTGGATGGCGTTCGCCTGGGCGAGATGATTGCGCCGCTGCTGCCGGAACTGACGCCGCAGCGCGATGCCGGTTCGATCATCATCATCATGGCAACCGATGCGCCGCTCGATGCTCGTCAGCTTAAGCGCGTCGCGAAACGCGCCGGTGCGGGTTTGGGGCGACTTGGCAGTTATTGGGGCCACGGTTCCGGTGACATCGCCGTCGCGTTTTCCACTCAAGCAACGCCGCAACCGCCCGATGACGCTGCGCTAGAGCCGCTGTTGGCCGCCGCCGCAGATGCCACCGAGCACGCGGTGCTGGATGCGTTACTCAGCGCCGAGGCAGTAACCGGTTTTCGCGATCATCATCGTCCGGCTTTGCGTGAGGTGCTGGATCGACTGGCTGCACAAGGAGAATCTGACCAATGAAAATCTTTATCTCTGCCGATATTGAAGGCATCGCTGGCGTCATGCGCCCGGAGCAGTGTTCTCCAGGACATGCAGAACATCAGTTGGCGCGTGGCCTGATGGAACAAGAGGTGAATGCCGCCATTGCTGGCGCGTTTGCTGGTGGTGCAACGGAAGTGGTGGTGGCCGACAGCCACGCGCAAATGACCAATCTGCGTGCTGAAAATATCGATCCGCGCGCCCGGCTGGTGCAGGGCAAACCGCGCGGCTTATCGATGGTGGAAGGGCTGGAGCAGCAAGCTTTCGACGGCATGATGTTTATCGGCTATCACAGCGCGGCGGGTGAGTTTGGCGTGCTGGCGCATACCATTAACGGGCGCGCATTTTGGCGTATTCAGATCAACGGCCAGGTGATGGGTGAAAGCGACATCTATGCCGCAGCGGGCGCGGAGCAGGGCACGCCACTGTGGCTGGTAAGCGGCGACGATTGTCTGAAAAAGTGGATTGGCGAATATTATCCGTCAGTGGAGTATGTCCAGGTGAAGCGTGCCATTTCACAAACCAGCGCTGAATCGCTCAGCCCTGAAATGGCCCGAACCGCAATTCGTGAAGCCGCAGAACATGCCGTTAAACGGGCGGACCTGAAATCGACGACGTTGCTCACCGCGCCTTATCAGCTGCGTTTGCAGGCCAGCAAACCGGTATTAGCCGATTTGTTCAGCCTGATACCGGGTGTAGAGCGGATTGATGCGGTGACGGTGGGTTATCAGGCTGACCGCATGGCGACAATTATCAGCCTGTTAAGCGCATTCTCTTATCTGGCGACGACGCAAAATTAGGTCATCCGATGAGCAGAACTCTGTACGATTTTTAGCGTCGCTTTTGTTACCCTGCACGGCATTGATTAAGCACACGTTTTTAAAACAGCGTTCACAACACGCGATACCCAAAATCATTCGAATTGAAGAGTGATGGGTATATAACAAATGAGGCAGTAATGCAGCTTTGCAGTTTTTACCTTCCTGACCAGGAAAGAAAAAGTTTTGGTATTGTGCTGGAAAATGGCGTTATCGATCTCGGCCTGCGTTTTGGCGCAGAATGTCCCGATCTTAAAAGCTTTCTGACCCGCTCATCGCTGGCCGATCTCGATGCGTTTCGTGCCATGCCCGCTGATCATCCGTTCTCTGCACTGCGCTTTCTGCCAGTGATTGAAAACCCGGGTAAAGTCTTCTGCGTAGGCATGAACTACGCCGATAAGCGTAAAGAGTTCGCCGAAACCCTCGACGCGCCGACTTTATTTGTTCGTTTCGCCGATTCGCTGACCGGCCACGATTCACCCTTGCAGAAGCCAGCTACTACACAAGAGTTTGATTATGAAGGTGAGCTGGCGGTGATTATCGGTAAAGCTGCGCATCAGGTAAAAGCCGCAGAGGCGTTAGATGTGGTCGCCGGTTACAGCTGCTTTATGGATGCGACAGTACGCGATATGCAGTTTACCTGGTTCACCGCTGGGAAAAACTGGCCGCAAACCGGGGGATTCGGGCCGTGGATGACCACTGCCGATGAAATCCCCGATCCGCAGCAGTTGGCAATCAAAACCTTCCTGAATGATCGGGAAGTGCAGAACGACAACACCAGCAGCATGGTGCATCCGGTGGCGAAGATTATTGAATATATCTCGGCATTCAGCCCGCTATCACCTGGCGATGTGATCATCACCGGTTCACCGGGCGGTGTCGGCAAGAAACGCACGCCGCCGCTGTTTATGTTTAGCGGAGATGTCATCGAAGTACATATCGAAAAAATCGGCCGTTTAGTTAACGCAATCGCGTAGCGCCTTCATACTTCGCGCTGCAGGTGCGTTGGCTGCATGGGTTAACCCCGGTCACTTACTCATGTAAGCTCCCGGGGATTAACCCGTTTGCCGCCTTCCTGCAGCACGAATTATTTTGGCTCGCTTCGGTGAGCGCTGAGGCTAAAAAGAGGACGCTGCTGCGGCTCGCCTCGGTGAGCGCTGGAAAAGACGACGCTGCTGCGGCTCAGGTTGGTGAGCGCTGAAAATAGACCACGCGGCTGCGGCTGAGTTGGAGTCGAATACGCTCGCCCTGGCGCTGTATCACAAAGCGCTTCTGCCACGGACCATCCTTACCGGTGGCGAGAACCCGATCCTGCCCCAGCGATTGCAGCGTGGCGGGGATTGCGGCGGGCCCGATTCCCATCATCAACACTTTGCCTTCCACAGTCAGTTCCGCGCGCTGTTCTGGCGCAAACCAGCGGCCTTGTAGTGCCGTAATCGAGGCTTCATCTGGCTCTACCGGTACAAAGCGGCGTGCCGCGTGACCAATTTCACCGACAATTGCCTGCCCTTCATGACGTAAACGCAGCGGGAAAGTGCTGGAAAGCGACACGGCATCGCCATGCGCATCGCCGCGCCACAGCGTTTCGCCTGCGCCCAGCCAGGTCGCGGTCACGCCAGCGATTTCCAGCCAATCGGCTTCAGCCGGATTTTCTGCCACATACAGCCCAGGCGTTAAGTCATGACCTTTTTCTGGCAGGGAACGATTAATCAGCGCCGCCATCACCCGCATCGCGCTTTCAGAGGTTGTAATGTCCTCACGATTGGCAACCAACGCCACGCCAATTTTTAATTCCGGGTGCAGCAGAAAATAACTTTTATAACCCGCGTGCGAACCGCCGTGACCAAACAGCGTCTGGCTGCCGATCATGCTGCTGGTTAACCCCAAGCCGTAGCCGCTGGTGCGGCCATCTGCCAAGGTGCGTGGCGCACTGAGTCGCTGCAACACGCCCGCGCCTGGTCCGCTGTCTGCCAGCAAGGTTTGCAACCAGCGCGTCAAATGACGCAGGCTACCGGTGATACAACCTGATGCCGAAAGATGCAGGCCAGCGCTGGAAAGCAACCAGCGCTCACCATCATGCCAGTAACCTGGCACCAAACCCGGTACGATATCAAACCAGGTTTCGGCGGCGGTGAGATCAATCTCCAGTGGTTCGCAGAGATACTGCTGGAGCAGGTCGCGAAAGCGCACCCCTTTGGCTTTCAACGCCTCTTCAACCAGGCGATAACCGGTATTGGTATAAGAAATTTCGCTGCCTGGCGAATAATTTAACTCGCCTTCTTCCGCTACAAAGTGCAGCAGATCTGCGGCTGAAGTCGCGTTGTAAACCGACAAACCCAGCAGCGATAACGTTTCACGCACGTCGGGTAAACCGCTGCTCATATCGAGTGCCTGGCCCACAGTAATCTGACCGTTCGCGCCGCGCAGCTGGGGTAAATGCTGCACCAGCTTATCGTCGAGCGATAAATAGTGACGGCCCGGCCCAGTAACCAGTGCTGCGAAAATGTGTTTGGTAATTGAAGCAAAGCGCACCACGCTGTCGGGGCTGAACGGCGTTTGCTGGGCTAAATCGGCCAGGCCCGCGCTGTGCGCTGAGTGGATCTGATGGGCGTCGAACAGTACGATTGCGCCGCCCGGTGCGCCCGGCTGTTGCCAGCTTTGGGTGATCTGTTCCGCGACGTCTGCCGCGTGTTGCCAGTTAACTGTCATGCAGGTTCCTCAAGCGTCATGCTGAGATCAAAAAGCTGCGCAGTATGCGGATGCTGAATGCGCCTGGCGCGCAAATCGTCCGCGCTCAGCTGCTCCACCATCTCACCGTTTTGCATCACGCCAATGCGCTGACAGAGATGCGCCACCACTGCCAGATTGTGCGTCACCATAATGTAGGTGAGTTTGCGTTCGCTGCGTAGATCACTGAGCAAATTCAGGATTTCCGCCTGCACCGAAACATCGAGCGCTGACGTCGGCTCATCCAGCAGCAGGACTTCAGGTTCAGCAATCAGCGCACGGGCAATCGCCACGCGCTGGCGCTGACCGCCAGAAAGCTGATGCGGAAAACGAAAACGCACCGCCGCCGCTAAACCAACTTCACTCAGCGCCTGGCTGATGCGCTGTTCAGCGCGATCCAGCCGATGCACCAGCAGCGGCTCGTGCAGGATACGGTCGATGGTTTGGCGCGGATGCAGCGAACCATAGGGATCCTGAAACACCATCTGCACCTGCTGGTAGAAATGGCGTCCGCGTTTTGCGCTCAATGCCATTTCGCCAAACCGCATCGTACCGCGCCAGTCGTGATTCAGCCCGGCCAACGCCCGCAAAAGGGTGGATTTGCCGGAACCACTTTCGCCCACCAGCCCAAAACTTTCGCCATTGGCTACGCGAAAACTTACGCCTTTCACCACCTCGTGCGCACCAAAAGCAATGCGCAGATCATCAATCTCAATCATCTTGATTCCCTTAATCGCGCCACGCGGCATCGCGCTGCAATACCGGTAAACGCGCGCGCGGATGGCGCAGCGACGGCAGGCAGGCCAGCAAACCTTGCGTATAAGGATGCTGCGCCTGATGCAGTTCGCCCGCCTTTAGCTGTTCAACAATCTTGCCGGCGTACATCACCGCCACGCGATCGCAGAAGTGCGACACCAAAGGCAGATCGTGGCTGATCAGGATCAATCCCATGCCGCGCGCAGAAACCAGATCGTCAATAAGCTTGAGGATCTCCGCCTGCACCGTGGCATCCAGCGCGCTGGTGGGTTCATCGGCAATCAGCAATTCAGGATCGGGTGCCAGCATCATGGCAATCATGACGCGCTGGCCCATGCCGCCAGAAACTTCATGCGCATACCGCTGTGCGACTGCTTCAGCGTCACGAATTTTGACCTGCTCCAGCAAACCAATGGCTGCCTGCATGGCGGCTTTTTTGCTGCCGCCTTTGTGCTCACGCCAGGCTTCTGCCACCTGCTGACCGATGGTCATCACGGGATTAAGCGAATATTTCGGATCTTGCAGGATAAAACCGACACGCTTGCCGCGAATCTGGCGCAGCACTTTCTCACTCGCCTGGCGCAGATCGATGCCGTCAAAGCGCAACACATCCGCGCTAACGTCTGCATTGCCGGGCAACAGCTGCATCAGGCTGCGTGCGGTAAGCGACTTGCCGGAACCGCTTTCGCCGACGATGGCAAACTTCTCTTTGCCGACGCTGAGGCTGACGCCGCGCACCGCCTCAACGGTTTCGCTGCGACTGCGAAAGGCGATGCGCAGGTTTTCAATTTCCACCAGCATTTAGCGCTCCTTGGGATCGAGGACGTCGCGTAAACCGTCGCCTAAAAAGTTAAACGCCAGCGATGTCAGGAAGATGGCGATACACGGCATCAGCGGTACCCACCATTCGCTGAACAGGAAGCGGCGTGCAGTCGCGATCATCGTGCCCCATTCGGGTGATGGCGGTTGCGCGCCCATGCCGAGAAAGCCCAGGCTGGCAGCCGTGATGATGATGGAGCTCATGTCTAACGTGATGCGCACAATCAGGCTGGGCACGCACAGCGGCATGATGTGACGCAGGATAATGCGCAGCGGTGTTGCACCCGTCAGGCGGTTGGCGGCGATAAAATCGCTGTGGCGATATTGCAGCGTTTCGGCACGCGCCAGACGTGCGTAAGGCGGCCACGAAGTTAAGGCAATCGCCAGCACCGCACTTTCAATGCCCGGTTTCAACGCAGCAACAAACGCCAGCGCCAGAATCAAACGCGGAAAGGCGAGAAAAATGTCGGTGATGCGCATCAACGCTTTATCAATAAAGCCGCCGCAATAACCCGCAATGCAGCCAATCAGCAGGCCGAGCGGGGCGGTAAGCAGCACCACCGCGATCACCATGCCCAACGTGGTTCTGCCGCCATAAATAATGCGCGTCCAGACATCGCGCCCGAGTTCATCGGTACCGAGCCAGTGTGTAAAAGAGGGCGCGGCCAGGCGATTCTCCAGATGCTGTGCGCTGGGAGCGAAACCACTCAGCAGAGGCGCAAACAGCGCCAGCAGCAGCATAAGCATAATGACAATCAATCCTGCCACGGCCAGCGGATTGCTGCGCAGGTTGAGCCACAAGCGGTAGCGGCGGCCCCAAACTGCCTGTCGGCGGTTGCTGGGCGTGTCGTCGAGCAGCCAGGCTCGTGAGAAAAAAGTCATTTTACGCGGGGATCCCAAAGTCGATAGAGAAGGTCAGCTAGCTGATTTAGCAACACGTAAACCGCGCCGACCAGCAGCGTGGCACCGACCACTGGATTCATATCAGCGTTCATCAGCGAGGTAGTGAGATATTGGCCGAGACCAGGCCAGGCGAAGACGTTTTCCGTCACCACCGCGCCTTCCAGTAATCCGGCGTAGGTAAGCGCCAGCACCGTGACCAACTGCACCGCCACGGTGGGAAAGGCGTGTCGCCAAATCACCCGACGGGACGACAACCCTTTGGCGCGGGCAGTGATCACAAACTCGCCGCCTAATGCGTTGAGCATGAAGGTACGCGTCATGCGGGTGATATACGCCATGCTGAAATATGCCAGGATCAACACCGGCTGCGCCATGTGCGCCAGCGCATCCCAAAAGGCGTCATATTCGCCCGCCAGCAGGGAATCGATGGTTAAAAATCCCGTAACCTGCGGCACCATGTCCTGCCAAATAATGTCCTGGCGTCCCGGGCCAGGCGCGATACCCAACACCGCGTAGAACACCAGCAGGCTGAGCAGCGCCAGCACAAACACCGGCAGCGAATGGCCAGCAAGGCATATCACGCGAATGGTTTGATCTATCCACGAACGCTGGCGTACTGCGGCCCAGACCCCAAGGGGAATGCCAACCAGCGCGGCAATCACGATCGCCGCCGTTGCCAGCTCCATCGTCGCCGGAAAGAAGCGCGCAATATCGCTGGTGACAGCGTTAGAGGTGAGAATGGATTTGCCTAAATCTCCGTGTAGCAGTTGATTCAGGTAGTGACCAAACTGGATGTAGAGGGGCTGATCCAGCCCCATTTCCATCCGCACGCGCTCAACCACCGATTGCGGCGCGTTATCACCCACCGCCGCCAGCACCGGATCGGTGGGCATGACGCGGCCAATGAAAAAGGTCAACACGGATAAGCCAAACAGCGTCAGCACTAAACTGCCCAAGGTGCTGAAGGTTTTTTTCAACGCCCCCATCAGGCTTTTTTCACCTGCGCATAGGACCACTGTTCCAGCACCGTGAGATGCACATCAGAGATGTTTTTATTGCAGGCCACGGTTTGAATCTGCTGCATCATATAAATGAACGGGCTTTTTTCCCGGCCCATTTGCTGAATTTTTTGGTAGAGCGCAATGCGTTTCGCGGGGTCACTTTCATGCAGTGCCTGCTCGGTGAGTGTGTTGAATTCATCGTCGGACCAGCCGCAACGCCACGCCAGCGTGCGGTTGCGCGCATTGGTGCTGTTGTCGGTATTGACGCAGAACGCTTCGGTATTGGAGTTGGGATCAAAGTAATCTGCGCCCCATGATGTCAGCGCAAGCTGATGTTGGCGGGCGCGCATTTTGGTTAGCACCTGACGGTTTTCTGAAGAGATCAGCGACACCTTGATACCAATCGCGCCTAACTGAGTCTGAACCGCCTGAGCGATATCTGGGTAAGGCTGCATTGAATAGTGGTCGAGCGTGATGTCGAAACCGTCTGGATAACCCGCTTCTGCCAACAGCGCTTTGGCTTTACTGACGTCTTTATGGAACGGTGTGTCATCCAGCGCCGCCGGGAAGCCGCTCGGCAAGAAGCTTTGATGCACGTTATACGTCAGCGTCAGAATGTTTTTCTGGATGCTGTCGTAATCCAGCGCCCACTTGATCGCTTGCCATACCTGCGGCTTTTTCAGCAGTTCATTGGTGGTATTGCAAGACATCAGCATAATGGCGGAGAGCGGCTGTTTCACCAGCGACACGCTGGTGTCATTCACCAGCGGCTTGAGCTGTTCGGTGGTCAAATCATACGCCGCATCCACGTCGCCTTTTTTCAGCATCAGCGCCTGCGCAGCGGGATCGGCGATGTGTTTGAGGATCACACGTTTGATTTTGCTCTGGCTGGCGTAAGCCGGGTTCAGTTCCAGAATCACGCTTTCACTGGCTTTCCAGCCGCGCAGCGTAAAGGCGCCTGATCCCGCGCTGTGCTGTTTCAGCCAGGCGTTACCGAAATCATTGCCTTGCTGATTCGCTAAACAGGCTTTCTTCGACACAATGCTGCCCACCGTCGCGGACAGGCAATACAACAGGAACGATTCCGATGCCGGGCCACCAAGCTTCATCTGCAATGTCTGCGCATCGGTCGCCGTGATCATCTGGTCAACGTTCTCTTTAGTAAAACCGAACTGGTTGATGATAAACGCCGGGCTTTTATCCAGTTTGACGATGCGTTGGAGTGAGAAAGCCGCATCTTCAGCGGTCAAAGCGGTTCCGTCAGCGAACTTTGCCGCCGGGTCGAGATGAAAAGTGAACACGCTATTATCACTGCTGACGTCCCAGCTTTTTGCCAGTTGACCTATCACTTTATCGGCCTGAACCGGGTCAGCCATCACCAGACGTTGATAGAGGTTGCCGCAGATTTGGCCGCCGGTCGCTTCGAAACTTTCATGCGGATCGAGGCTGGTTATGTTATCGAGCTGCATCGCCATCACCAGCATGCTGGGCGGCGTAGCGGCAAAGGCAGAATTAAGGCTGAGATAGGAAACGAACGGAACGGCGCTGCATCCTGCGAGAAAACGTCTTCTGGTGACCATGCTATCTCCAACTAATTGATTATTAATATAATTATTTTATATTTGTGCTTTTTTTGTCTTGACATCTTTCTGCGGCAAGCGGATTAATAATGCCTATAGCCGAAAACCCTTTGCCTCTTTTTGGTGCGTTCGCGCGGTCAGTTTGCCTGCGCTGTGCGCTCTCTCTCGTTAACGGAATGGATAAATATGTCTGACACAATTACCGCTGCACGGCTTGCCATCCCGGTGTTTGATGGGCACAACGACGTGTTAAACAAGCTGTGGGAGCACCATCAGCCGGATCCGGTCCGCGCTTTTTTGCAGGGCACCGATTCAGGCCAAATGGATTTTCCGCGCATCCGCCAAGGCAATATGGCGGGCGGCATTTTCGCCACGTGGGTGCCAACGCATCCGTCTGTTGCAAGAAGCGAGCCAGATGCCTTGGATTTTCCTCAGGAAATTGTCTCAGCGGCACGCGATGCCACTTTTTCTATGCTGGCGTTGCTGCTACGAATTGAGGCGGCTTCAGCCGGTAAGATCAAAATCTGCCATAGCGTGCGAGAGATTCGTGAATGTATGGCGCAACAGGTTCTGGCGGTGGTGATGCACGTTGAAGGTGCGGAAGCGCTGGATACCAACGGTGATCTGCTGGATATGCTCTACGCCAGCGGTTTGCGCACGCTTGGCCCACTCTGGAGCCGCACCAACCAATTTGGTTATGGTGTGCCGTTCCGTTATCCCTCGTCGCCAGATCTTGGCGAGGGCTTAACACCCGCAGGTAAACAGCTGGTGCGCGACTGTAATCGTCGCCGTATCCTTGTTGACCTGTCGCACATGGATGAGAAAGGGTTCTGGCATACCGCTGAAATCAGCGATGCACCGTTGGTCGCCAGTCATTCCAATGCGCATGTGTTAAGTGCGCAGTCGCGTAATCTCACCGATCGCCAACTTGCGGCAATCGCTGAAACCCAAGGCTTTGTCGGCGTTAACTTTGCTGTGCCATTTTTGCGTGCCGATGGCGATCGTCATGCGGCAACCGGCGTGGATGAGATCGTGCGCCACGTTGAATATCTGCTGGAAAAAGTCGGTGAAGATGGCGTGGGTTTTGGTTCAGATCTGGATGGCGCAACCATGCCGGATGAGCTGAAAGATGTGGCGGGCTTCCCGCTGCTGGTCGAGGCGCTGGCGAAGCGCGGGTACAGCCACGCCTTGCTGAATAAAATTTGTCATGGCAACTGGTTGCGCGTGCTCGAAGCGACCTGGGGCGAATAACGATGCGGCTGCGGCATATTGAAGTTTTTCAGGCGATTGTGCAGACCGGCACCATCAGCGGTGCGGCGCGCCTGCTGAATGTGTCACAGCCCAATGTGAGTCGGGTACTTAATCACGCCGAACAGCAGCTCGGTTTTACGCTGTTTGAGCGGCGTGCGCAGGGCATGGTGGTCACTGCTGAAGGGCGTCGCCTGTTACCGGAAATTGATGAGCTTTATCATCGCTTGCAGGCGATCAATCTGCTCGCTGAGCAGCTGCGACGTGGCGAAGGGCAAACGGTGCGCGTGGGCGCGGCGCACGCCTTTGGTCAAATGGTATTGGCACCCGCGCTGGTGGCCTATCAACAACAGGCGGTGGCGGTAAACGTTGAGCTAGTGACCGAACACTTCGGCACGCTGTGTCGCAGTCTGCTTGATAATCAACTCGATTTCGCGCTGGTGTTTGGTCAACAGGTCGATGCTGATTTACTGGCCGAGCCGCTGTTTCAATCATCCATGGTAGCCTTGTTGCCAGCCGACTCGCCGCAGCAGGCTCCGGTTACGCTGGAATGGCTGTGCGCTAACAATCTGTTGATGATGCAGAATCAGGATCCGCTTGGGCGCGTTTTGCATCGCGCCCTGCGTGATAAGCAGCTGCATTCGGCACTATCGTTGTCGATCAAAACCTATTCAGTCATTGCCGATATGGTGCTGGCGGGCGGCGGTGTAGGTGTGGTTGATCTGTTTACGGCTTGCCGCTACGCCGACAAACTCAAGCTGCTGCCCATCGCACAACCGCTGCCGTTTGAAGTGATGCTGATTAGCCGTCGCGACCAGCCACAATCACAATCTACGCTGCACCTGAAACAGGTGATCCGCAGCAAGCTGTGGGAAATTGCCCGCCAGTGTGAAATACAATTTATGGCCCCATTAATCTGATAAACCGCCTGCCGCTGAATCCCGTCCTACACTGAAAGTCTACGTCTGAACAGGAGCAGCAGATGGGGCGAACTATCCAGAGTAAACGGCGGCAGCGTGCGGCGCTGGTCGCCGGTGTAGGTTTAGGGGCCGCCGCCGCGTGGTGGGGCATCAAAAAATGGCAACAGCTGAAGCAAACTCCGCCAGTCTCAACGCGTAGCCATCACGCCGGGTTGGCCGGTTATTATCAGCAAATTGGTGACTGGCGCATGTTTACGCGGGTCACACCCAATGAAACCCACGGCTTGCCGGTGGTGCTGATTCACGGCCTGGTGTTGTCGGGCAGGTCGATGGAAGATCTGGCTTTAGCATTAAGCCGCGATTACCACGTTTTAGTGCCAGATTTGCCCGGCTTTGGCGCCAGCGCGTTACCGGCGAAAGCGCCCATCTTGTCGGTGGATGAGTTAGCCGAAGCGCTTTGGCTCTGGCTACAGCACAACAATTTCCAGCGCGCGATTTGGATCGGTAACTCGTTTGGCTGCCAAATTTTGGCGGCGTTAGCGGTTAATCATCCTGAAGCCGTGGCAGGTTTGGTGCTGCAAGGCCCAACGGTTGATCGTCACGCCCGAAGCCTGCCCCGTCAAATTTGGCGCGACTGGCACAACGGGCGGCTGGAATCACATCGCTCTCCCAGTCAGCTGTCGCGTGTTGACTACGCCAAAGCGGGACTGTGGCGCGCCTTTGGCACCCTGCGCGCCATGATGCGCGACCATATCGAACGAAGGCTCACCTACATTACGGCACCCACGCTGTTACTGCGCGGCTCGCGTGATACGGTCTCGCCCGCACGCTGGGTTGAAGAGCTGGGTGCACTGCTGGCCAACGGTGAAACCCTTACGCTGCGCGGCGGCACCCATACGCTACATTTTGTTTATCCGTGGAGTTTCTGTCGCGCAATTCGTCCGTTCCTGGCGCGCATTCAGCAGGAGAATCATCATGAGTAAACCGCCAAAAGGCATCGCCCGTTTCGATTCCTCTGCTGCCATGTTAGTGGCGTTAGCCAATGCGCTACACGATCGCCCGTTTGCCAGCCCCAGCCAGTCGCCAACGCTGGATCGCCTGTTGCCGTCATTGAATAAACTGCCGACGCGGCTGCGAGAATGGGGATACGCCGTTGGCGGCATGGCGGAAGGGATCAGCGTGGCACAGGCTGGCGAACTGGATATTGAAGGTATTGCCGAATGGATGGTAAGCGAATATCCACAGCAATCCTATCCGGCGGCGTTTATCGGCTCATCAAATGGCGCAATGATTCATCTCGCGGCGGCAATGGGCGTGCCGTGGTTGCCACAAACCTTTCTTTGTCCGGTGCGGGCACTCAACAACGATCCCGATGATGCGCAGGCCGGTTTTGAGCAGGGCAAACACGTGGCTGCGGCTCTGCTTGCTGCCTGGCCGCAACTGGCGGTGCACCACATGCAGGATCCAAATCAGGATCGGTTGATGCTTGATCAGATGAGCTATTACCGACTGAAGCTGCGCGCGTTGCCGTTGGCGTTTAACGAATTTTTAATGGGCAGTTTGCCCGCTGGCTCAACACTGTTTATCAATCATTGCACGCGTCAATGGCCGGTGACACGCACCAGCGATCGCTCCTTTTTCCAGTTTGGTGCGTTGGGCGGAGCAACCGAAAAAGAGTATCTGGAGGGCGGGCCGCGCGTGGCTGAGTATCTGGCACGTTACGGTATTGATCGCGAAAAATGGGATGCGCCTCGCACCACCGACAGTGTGCCGGAAGCGGAATGGGGGCTGGACGGTTATCTGATTCCGCCGCTGAAAAATCTGGCGACATCACAAGGTCTCAAGCTGATGGAAATTCGTTACGAAGACCCGGAAGCGCTGAGTTTTGTCGTGGCTGAAATCTATCGAGACTGGTATCTGGCCGCCGGAATTTTGCCGACGCGCCTGACGGTGGACAGCTTCTTACTGATGGATCCGTGGTGCAGCATGCACCAGCACGCGATTCCCTTCTGGTTGGTGTTCTGTACCTCGCCTTCAGCGGCCGCGCTGCAAAAATTCCTGGAGAAACAGCCGCCATTCCGCAACATCGACATGATGCTGTTTTCACATGGCACCGAGAGTATTGGGTTGGCCGAGATTTCGCGCTGGCAGGAGTTATTAAATTTTGCCCGCGATGAAGGCGCTTTTGTTGGGGTAGATACGGAGCGTTTCCCACGTGATTTTGCCACGCTGGCACGCTTCGATTCTGCTTTGCGTGAGCGCGCAGCGCTGCTTCCGCCGCCGCCGCCGCTGAGTGTTGAAAAGGTGATTTCAGGGATTCAGCGTTACGGCGTACGGCATGGCGTAACGCTGAAGGCGCTGAACTGATCAGCGCCTTCGCGGGAAGATTAATCGTTGTCGGTAATGGGTTTACGTACCAGCACCAAATAAGCCAGCGCGCCAACTAAGGTGACGCAGGCACAAATCATCAGCGCCAGGCTGAAGGATTTGGTGGTGTCGAGTACCCAACCGGTAATAACCGGCGCGAACGAGGCGAAGATAAAACTGGCGAAGTTCTGGATGCTGCCCACAGATGCGGTCATACGCGCCGTCACGTTAGCGTGAATCAGGCCCCAGCATGAGGTACCCGCAAAGTGGATGCAGAACAGCGCCAGGCCAATCAGCGTCACTGCGCTGGTGGTATCGGTGGCCCGCGTCACAATCGCGGTAAACGCTGCGGACAACACCATGCCGCTCACAATGCAAACTTTACGGGTTTTCACGGCGTCGTAACCGCGACGTACCAGCGCATCAACCACATAGCCGTTCAGCAACATGCCTGCCGCACCAAACAAGAACGGAATCGCTGCCAGCAGGCCGGTGCTTTTCAGATCAAGGTTGTAAGTGGATTGCAGGTAACCCGGCAGCCAGGCAATATACAACCATGCGGTGTAGTTGATGCCGCTGAAGCCAATCATCATGCCCCACATGGTGCGTTGCTTGAACAAACCACGCCAGGATTTGAAACTGATCGGTTCTTTACGCGACGCCACGCTGCCCGCTTGCAGATAATTAATCTCTTCTGCACTCAGCTTGCTGTTGTCACGATCGCGATAAATCATATACCAGCCGATGGCGAGGAAAATGCCCAGAATCCCAATGGTGACAAACATGCCGCGCCAGCCGAGCACCAGCATCATTGCTGCCAGAATGGGTGGCGCAACGGAAAGGCCAATCATCGAGGCAGCGTTGAACATGCCCATCGGCATGCCGCGATCTTTGATATTGAACCAATCGTTGATCACTTTGACGCCGCACGGGTTCATCGGCGCTTCACCGATTCCCAGGCCGATACGCACCAAAATAAATTGAGTGAAGTTGTTTACCAGTCCTGATGCCGCCTGGAACAGCGACCAGAAGAACATGCCTAACCCCAACATGATGCGGGGACCTTTGCGATCCAGCAACGCGCCACACGGCAGCTGTGCCAAACCGTAAGCCAGCGAGAACGCTGACAGCAGCAGCCCAATTTCGGTGGCGCTTAAACCCATTTCCTCACGGATGGTCATATTGGCGACAGAAAGCGAGCTGCGATCGAGATAGTTAATGATGGCGGCGAACAGCAACAGCAGCATTGCCGTAATTTGAATTTTGCGAATGCGCGGTGAGCGCACCACATCGCTACGCATCGGGATGTAATCCTGACCTGGCGAGGGCTTGCCGGGCGAGGTATCGCGACCGGTAACCGATGTATTGTCCATTGCAACCTCCCGGAACTGGGTACTTATCGTTATGGTGAAAGTCAGTGTTCGCGTGACGGTAAAAGGGGCCGCCATGACGTTGCAGTTGAGACTAGAAGCAAAGGGTCAACGATGTTGCAAAGATGTTTCTGATTCGTGCGGGAGCTAATGCTTTGTGGTTTTTAATCGGTTCTTAATTGTACTGACGAATGGATCGCACCATTGAGGTCTTGGCTGTCGTTAGATGATTGTGTAATGCGCACAGCGCATCAACATCTTGTCGGCCAATCAGCGCGGTGAGAATCGCCATATGCTCTTCCAGCGCCACAATATTACGCTGCTTTAAATCACTCTCATCCCATTGATAATGCGAATGAAAAATAACTGAAATAATCTCCAGCGATTGATTAAAAAAAGGATTATTGGCAGCGGATAAAATCAGGGAATGCATCTGCTTATCCAGCGCAGCGAAATGACGATAATTACTGGCGATGGTGTCGCGCATTGATCGATGACGGTTCAGCAGATCGCGCGCCTGAATCCAGCGTTCATCGTCGGCAGGTAAATTGAGGAAGCGGCTCAGTGCATGGGTTTCCAGCATTTCTCGCAGTTCGAACAGCTTCTCAGCGTAATCCTGCGTGAATTTCTTCATTCGCCATTGGCCACGCTTAACCGGTTCCAACAAGTCGTAACGCATAAAGCGCAGCAGGAATTCGCGCACCACCACCGGACTGACTTTCACCTGCTGGGCCAACTGCAACTCGCTAAACGCATCGCCAGGCGTTAACTGACGCTGGTTAATCATATTGAAAAACGCCTGCTCAAACTGACTGGCCTGCTGTTCAATTGGCGGCGTCAGGGCGCTGAAGCCATCTTCTTGAGTAGGATCGCGCACAATAACGTAGGTTTCTTCCACTTTCTCCAGCACGCCACGCTGATGCAGATAATGCAATGTGTGACGCACCGTGGTGCGACTGATGTTAAACATTTCCGCCAGCGCAGCCTGCGGCGGCAGTGGTGAGCGAATGTGGTGCTGCGCAATGCTTTCCAACATCTGGTTGATCACGTTTTGACGCAGGTTTTGACTTCGACTCATGACGCCTCCGGGTTTTTATGCATTAAAAACCATTCAAAGCCCAAAAAAATCGTCGTGCTTCACAGTTCCCACTGTTTAAATCCGCGGTTGCGCTGAGATTCGCCATAAATGCCTGCAAGACAACGGGAGAATCATCATGACGACAATGAAAACGCTGGTTATCGCTGAACCGCGCAAAATGGTTTGGACTACGCGTGACAAGCCGACGCCAGCGGCGGGCGAAGCGCTAATTAAAATTCTCACCGCCGGTATTTGCGGAACCGACATTCATGCCTGGGCAGGCAATCAACCTTTCTTCAGCTATCCACGCGTGTTAGGCCACGAATTGTGTGCCGAAGTCGTGGAGTTGGGCAGCGATGCTCGCGGGTTTGAACGGGGCCAACGCGTAGCGCTGATCCCCTATATTTCCTGCCAGCAATGCGATGCTTGTCAGAGCGGCAAAACTAACTGCTGCGAAAAAATCTCTGTGATTGGTGTTCATCAGGATGGCGGTTTTTGTGAATACCTGAACGTGCCGGTTAGCAATCTGCTGGCCGTGGACGATGTGGCACCCGAAGCTGCCGCACTGATTGAACCCTTCGCTATCAGTGCACATGCAGTGCGCCGCGCCGGAATCGTTGCCGGTGAACATGTTTTAGTCGTGGGAGCCGGGCCGATTGGGTTAGGCGTGGCCGCGATTGCCGCCGCAAACGGTGCAAGCGTGGTGGTAGCAGATACCAGCGAATTCCGTCGCCAGCACGTCAACGATAAGTTGGCATTAGCGGCGCTTAATCCCGCCGACGAAAACTTTTACGATGCGCTGCGCGAGCAGTTTAATGGCCGATTGGCCCTGAAAGTCATTGATGCCACCGGCAGTCCAGCAGCGATGAACAACGCGGTGAATTTAATGCGTCACGGCGGCACCATCGTTTACGTCGGTCTGCATAAAGGTGATTTGGTGATCCCCGACAGCGAGTTTCATAAAAAAGAGACCACGCTAATGGGCAGCCGCAACGCGACGCGTGAAGATTTCGACCGTGTTCGTGCGTTGATGGCCAGCGGAAAATTGCGTGCTGAAATGATGTTAAATGAACACTTCGCTTTCTCAACGCTGGCGGAAGATTTTGAACCGCAGGTGATTAACAATCGTGAGCTGATCAAAGGTGTTATCTATTTTGACCGCTGATGTACTGCGCTAGCCTGGCGGGTTAACCCCATTCTCAAGGATTAACCCGCTTGAAGTCATGATGGCTGTGCGGAAAGGGTAGAGAAGAAGTGCGCGCGTACCGCATCGGCATCGACAGATAACGCAATACGCTGCGCAGGGAGATCGCGAAACGCATCTTCGCGTGATGCTAACCTGCTGAGTTTTCTGACCGTTTGCCCGCTGGCGATGCCTTCAGTGATCACTCTTAGCGGGCTTTCGATCAATGTGAACGCGTGGGGCAAACAGAGCCAGGAAATGGTCAGCGTGTCATGCAGCGCCATGCCGGCAAAACCCTCTTTTGCCAGGCTGTAGGCAAGGTAAGGACGGCAGATGGCACTTAACACGGGCTGGTTCAGCTGATGCACTTCTGCCTCGCGAATTAAGACTTTGTGCGTAACATCCAGCGGCATCAAAACCACCGGTAACGCCGATGACAGTACCTGATCGGCGGCGTGCGGATCCTTCCAGATATTAAATTCACTGAAGGGCGTTACGTTGCCTGAATGGCCTTCTGTACCAAACGCGCCACCCATGATGACCAACTCTTTCACCAGCGGAATGATGTCAGGCGCCTGATTAATGGCGCTGGCGATATTGGTCAGCGGACCAATCGCCACCAGCGTGATGTCATGCGGCTGCGCCCGCACGCTATCAATGATGAACTGCACCGCGCCCGTGGCCTGATCGCTGTGTGGGTTTTCAAAGGCATCACCCAATCCGTCTTCACCGTGCAGTTTAGCGGGCGCACTGGGTGCCTGCGCCAGCGGACGTGAACAGCCGCGATAAACCGGCACATCAATGCCCATTTTTTCACAAAATAGCCGGGCATTTTTTGTCGCTTGCCCAACCGCAACATTACCAAACACGGTAGTGATACCGAGCAAACGCTGGGTTTTTGCTGCATACGCCAACGCAAATGCGTCATCAACGCCGATGTCAGTATCAAAAATCAGAGTGCGCATGGTGTTCTCCGAAAAACGTATTAAGTACCCAGCATTACAGCGATGAGTGCCAGCGCGTCAAGTAACTCTGGCGCGCCTGTTTAGCGCCTGATGTTTACACTGGGTTTCAATGTAATCGAAATAATCGAAACGAACGGTCATTCTTTTGTCATAACTTCCTCACCTCTGTGTCAGAGCCGATTCGTTATCCTCTTCACATCAAATCAATGAGGAAACGATCATGAAAAAGCAAATCATTCTGGCCGCAGGTATGCTGTGTGCTCTGGCAGGAGCAGCGGCACAGGCGGAAACAGTAAAAAATATTGTATTAGTCCACGGCGCCTTTGTAGGCGGTTCGGGCTGGCGTCCGGTTTACGATCGGCTGACGCACGACGGCTATCACGTCACGCTGGTGCAGGAACCGTTAACCGGTTTTACTGACGATGTTGCCGCGACACGGCGCGTGCTTGATCAGCAAGAGGGGTCGGCGATTTTGGTCGGCCACAGCTACGGCGGCGCGATCATTACCGAAGCGGGCAACGACAACCATGTGGCGGGACTGGTCTATATCGCGGCACATGCGCTGGATAATGGGGAAACCGAAGCCAGCAACGGCAAAAAATTCCCTAATAGCGCGCACCCTTTCATGAAAACGCCGGATGGATTTTTGATGATTGCGCCGCAACACTTTCATAGCGACTTTGCTGCCGATTTGACGGCTAAACAAGCCGACTTTGAAGCGCATGCACAGATGCCGACGTCTGCTGCCGTGTTTACCGCCAACATTCCTGATCCTGCATGGAAAACCAAACCCAGCTGGTACATGGTGGCGAAAGCCGACAAAATTATTAATCCCGATCTCGAGCGGATGTACGCCAAACGCGCCCACAGTCACACAGTAGAAGTGGCCGGCGCCAGCCATTCGGTGTATGAATCACATCCTGATGCGGTCGCCAGTTTAATTGAGCAAGCAGCTCAACACGCCAAATCCTGACCACCGGCGCGCCCGCAGATATTCCCGGAGAACACGATGAAAATTCTGGTGATTGAAGACGAGGCGAAGGCCCGTGAATACATGCGACATGGCCTGACGGAAGCGGGTTATGTTGTCGATGTCGCCGCAAATGGCCAGGATGGCCTGTTTTGCGCGCAAGAACACCATTACGATCTGATTTTACTGGATGTCATGATGCCGGAAATGAGCGGCTGGGAAGTGATGGCCTCGCTGGATCAACAGATCCACACGCCCGTGATTTTCCTGACGGCGAAAGGCACGCTAGAGGATCGCATTAAAGGTCTGGAGCTGGGCGCAGATGACTATTTAGTGAAACCGTTCTCGTTTGCTGAGCTGCTGGCACGGGTACGAACGCAGTTGCGACGCGGCAGCCAGCAGAAGCTTCCCGATATTCTGACACTCTCCGACCTGCGGCTTAGCATTGCTAAACGGCGGGTTGAGCGTGCTGGTCAGCGCATCGATCTCACTAATAAAGAGTTCAATCTGCTGCTGCTGTTTATGCAGCATCCCGGCGAGGTGTTAACGCGCACGCTGATCGCTTCACGCGTCTGGGATATGAATTTTGATAGCGATACCAACGTCGTGGATGTGGCGGTGCGCCGCTTACGACAGAAAGTAGATGAACCCTTTTCCCGGCCACTGATTCACACCGTGCACGGCGTCGGTTATCGCTGCGAGGCGGAAGCATGAAACCGCTGTCGCTCACCACGCGGCTGTCGCTGATTCTGGCGTGTACCATGCTGGTAGTGATGGCGTTAACGGGGCTGGCGCTGTATCACTCGCTGGCGAAGCAAATCAGTGTGCGTGATGATGGCGCGTTGCTGGCGCGCATGGATCAAATTCGTACGCTGCTGCGTGATGAGGACGCGATTGCGCTTATTCATCAAAAGCCGCGACTGTTTGCCAACATGTTGGGAAACACCGAGTCGCTATTAATGCTGCGTTTTCCCGGTCAATCGCCACTGATTGAGGTCAATCCTGGCCAGCGCACCTTGCCTGCCATCACGCCGATGTCCGCCGAACAGCCGCTGACGCTCAACGCTGTTCATCATTTACAGTCGTCAGATGGCACGCCGTTTATCGCCGCTGCCGCGCTGGCCAATACGCGTGACGGACCGGGAAAAATAGAAATTGTCACCGGACGTTTGATGACCGAACGTACCCAAACCCTTGCCAGCTATCGTGATCAAATTATCACCTTTACCTTACTGGCTACGCTGTTAGTGGCGTTAATCGCGCATGTTTCCCTGCGCCGAGGTTTGGTTGGGCTACGTCATTTGGCTTCAGAAACGGATGCGATAGATGTTCGCCATCTTTCTCATCGCATTCGACTCACAAAAGTGCCGCTTGAACTCCAGCCGCTGGTGGCGGCGTTTAACCAAATGCTGACGCGACTGGAAACAGGCTATCAGCAGTTGAGTCAGGTCTCAGCGGACATGGCTCACGACCTGCGCACACCCGTGAATACGCTCATCGGGCAAACCGAAGTGGCGCTGCGTCAGCAACGAACGCCCGCTGAATATCAGGCGCTGCTCGGCTCGAATTATGAAGAGCTAGAACGACTGGCAAAGATGATTGATAACATGCTGTTTCTGGCGAAAGCTGAAGATGCCAGCCAGGCGATTGCCCTACAAATCCTGGATCTTGAGAGTTTGGGTACACGCTTAGCAGACTATTTTGAAGGTCTGGCTGAAGAGCGTCAGATGGCGTTACGGGTTGAATTACAGGGCGAAGTGCAGGCCGATCTCGACCTGCTGCTGCGTGCGTTGGCCAATCTACTCGCCAACGCGCTGCGCTATGGTGACAGCGGCAGCGTGATTCGGTTGTTCAGCGAAACAGGCGCGAATGGCGTAACAATCAGCGTGGAAAATCACGGCCCAACCATTCCTTCAGAACGGCAAGCCAGACTGTTTGATCGCTTCTGGCGCGCCGACAGTTCACGTCATCTCTCTTCCAGCGGCAGCGGTTTAGGCTTGTCGATTGTGCGCAGCATAATGCAGTTACATCATGGGCGCTGCGCGGTTCAGAGTGAGCAGGGATTAACCCGCTTCACGCTCTATTTCCCCTTAAAACCCTGAGTTGTCAGCGGCCAATCTCGCGAGTATTATCATCGCCTTAAGGTGATGGCGTTCCACCTTTCCCAACCGCTTGCGGCGTTAATCCGCGGCTGATGACGCCTGACATACACCGTAATCCTCACGCAGGAGCGGATGTGTCAGGCGCGTGTTTTGCCTGCCACCGCGATCCTGCGCGTATCCCTAAACAGGAGCATTACTGATGTTGAAATCTCTGTTAGCCGTGATGTTAGGCGGAGCGGTTGGATGTGCCCTGCGCTGGCTCATTTCACTGCGTTTTAATACGCTGTTTCCTAATCTGCCGCCAGGCACGTTAATCGTGAATCTGGTAGGCGGGTTTGTCATTGGTGCCGCACTGGCGTGGTTCGTAAAAAATCCTCAAATCGACCCAACCTGGAAATTGCTGATCGTCACCGGGTTATGCGGCGGCTTGACCACGTTTTCGACCTTCTCCGCTGAAATTGTCGTGCTGCTACAATCAGGTAAATACCTTTGGGCGATGTCGAGCGTGTTAGTACACGTTATCGGTTCGCTGCTGATGACCTTTGCCGGCTTTGCCGTGGTCAACGTGCTGGGGTAATCCCTGGCGCGGAAAGGCAGCGAAATCGCCCTTGAATTAACCCTAAAGAGGTAGATACTGTTTCAGGTTCAGTAAAGAGTAAAAACAGAACCTGAACGTTAAGTCACCGATTATTCCGGACGATTAAGGAGCACGTTGATGAGCCACAACCCTAAATTCCTTAACCTGGTGTTGTTAAACGGTGGACCCGAGCAAAAATTGCAGGCGGCACGAGAAGCCGGTTTCGATCAGGTCGAAATATGGCGTGAGGATGTACAAGCTTGTGAGCAGGGTGCAGCGGCGTTAGCGCAGTTTGCGGGCCAACAGGGAATAGGTTTTACCAATCTACAAGTGTTACGCGATTTTACCGGCGCATCCGATGGCCTGCGCGTTGAAAAACGCGAGGAGCTACGTCAGTTTATTCAGATCGCGCAGGCGCTGGGCTGCGATACCATTCAGGCACCGGCAACCACACGTGAAGATTGTCTTCCCGAATGCATTGATGACGATTTACGCTGGATGGCGTCGGAAGCCGCCCGCTACAAAATGCGCATCATGTATGAGCCAATGGCATGGTGCAGCGTGGATAACACGCTACCGCTGGCGTGGGAACGTTTGCAGCGTCTCGATCAGCCCAACATCGGTTTAGTGGTGGATCTGTTTCACATTTGCGCCCTTGGCGGCGATGCTTCGCAGCTGGACGGCATTCCTGCCGATCGCATCTATGAAGTGCAACTGTGCGATATGGCGGAAAAACCGTCACAGGATAAACAGGCATTGATCGACACCGCGCGCCATCAACGCCTGTTGCCCGGCGACGGCATCATCAATATTGAACATTTCGTTGATAAGCTGAAAAGTGCCGGTTATCAAGGCCCGGTGGGCATTGAAGTGTTTAACGATGAACTCAAACGCTTGCCGCCCGCCGAAGCGGCACAACACGCGTGGCGAGCATTAAATCGTTACTGGCCTTAATCCTGCAAACACTGGGCGATAAAAGCGGCAGCATGCATCGCGCCTTGCCCTGAAATCGAATGACCCGTTTTGGGTTCAAACAGCGTTTCGGTCGGGACATTGGCGCTTTTAAGCCGATGCGCTGCCGATTCGCTTTCTCTCCACGGAATCACGTTATCGGCGTGCCCGTGAATCAGCATCGCTGGCGTATAAGGCTGCGGCGTTAGGGGGCCATCAAAAGCCAGTCGACCTGAAAAAGCCACCACGCCGGCCAACGGATAACGGCCATCTACCAGCGCATCCAGCGCCATTATTGAGCCTTGTGAAAACCCCACCAGCACGACTTTATCCCACTGATCGGCCATATTGTTTTGCGCCATGATCTCGCTTAGTCGGGCATCAAATGCGGCTCGCGCTTCACGCACGCGGGCTGGGCGATTTTCTACTGTTACACCGGCCAGACTGAACCATTGATAGCCGAATCCCTGCTCAAAAGCATAAGGCGCGTCAGGCGAGGCAAAAACAACATCGGGTAACAATGCAGTCCAATGCTGACCAATCGGAGCAAGATCGTCACCATTACTGCCAACGCCGTGTAAAAATATCACCAATGCTTTTGCCATGTTTATTCCTTAAAAGCCGTAATCGCTCAGGTCTGGGCCTGCGGGCACAATGCCGTTGGGGTTCAGCGCCTTGATCGAGTAATAACCCTGTTTAATATGATCAATATTGACGGTTTCGCGCACGCCAGACACCGACAGCATGCTCTTCAGGTAGCGGTTGAGCAACGGATAGTCACGTACCCGGCGCAAGTTGCATTTAAACAACCCGAAGTAGGCCGCATCAAAACGAATCAGCGTGACAAACAAGCGGATATCCGCCTCGGTGATACGCTCGCCAAGCAGAAAAGTGCGGCCATCTTGTAGGCGCGTTTCCAGCTCATCCATTTGCTCAAACACCTCATTACATGCTTGCTGATAGCTGATTTGCGTGGTGGCAAATCCCGCCCGGTAGACGCCATTATTCAGGCGTGGATAGATTTGCGCGTTCAGGGCATCAATCTCTTCACGCAGACATTCAGGATAGAGATTGATGCGGTTATCCGCCAAACCGCCAAACCCGCTGTTCAGCATTCGCACAATATCAGCGGATTCGTTATTTACAATGGTGACGGTCTTTTTATCCCACAATACCGGTACCGTGGCGCGACCGGTAAAGTCAGCGTCAGCGCGGGTATAAAGTTCGTGCAGATATTCTGCGCCGTTTACGCTGTCGCGATCAGCGCCCGGATAATCACCGAAACGCCAGCCTTGCTCACTTAGTAGCGGTTCAACCACCGACACGCTAATCAGTGATTCCAACCCTTTGAGTTTACGGGTAATCAATGTACGTGATGCCCAAGGACAAATCAGCGCAACATAGAGATGATAGCGATCGGGTTCGGCAGCAAACTCCGTTGAGCCATCGCTGCTGATCCTGTCGCGGAAGCGTGAAGTCTGGCGAACAAATCCGCCTTGCTTATCGGTGGCCTGCACCGGATGCCATTCTGCACTCCATTTGCCGTTCACTAACATCATTCTGCTCCTCTATGGTAATAAGAAGCAGCTTAACCCGCTGCGGGTTCAGTGATAATCCGGTCCAAAAGGTAAACGTTATTTCCAAAATGGAAAGAATAGTCGCGGTGATACGTTAAGCGGATACGGAGTGAAAATAGGCGACATCCACATCGAGCAGCTAGCGTGATGTCTGTGCCAAATGACGAGTGAGCGGGTAAAATGCGCACCATCGAACGGGTGCAGTTTCAATGCGTTGTCATCACGGAACGATCTCTCCCGTTCGATCAATAGATAACGTCTGGCCGCTGCTGATACCATTACACTTTCCCTCTACTCAAAAACCTGCTTGACTGACGGTTCGCCCGTTCTTGTCTGGAGTTGTTGATGTCACTGATTCACCTGACTTCGTTAGCAGAGATTGCTGCCGCCGAATGGGATGCGCTGTTACCTGATGATCAACCTTTTTTACGCCACGCCTTTCTGTCCAGTCTGGAGGAGAGCGGCAGCGTGCGCGCTGAATCGGGCTGGCAACCGGATCATCTGCTGTGGCGTGAAAACGGCGTGCTGCGCGCTGCTATTCCTGGCTATCGCAAGCGTCACTCGCAGGGCGAATATGTATTTGATCATGCATGGGCCGATGCCAGCCAGCGTGCAGGAATCCGTTATTATCCAAAATGGCTTGGGGCCATTCCTTTCAGTCCGGTCACGGGCGCACGTCTGATTGGCGCGCCCGACGCGGCGGCACAATTGCTGGCAGCCTTACCGGAAACGCTGCTAAAAAACGGATTGAGCGGCGCGCACATTAATTTTACCGATGCGCAGGCCAATCATCTGCTGCACGAGCAGCCCAACTGGCTTGAACGCTGGGGCCTGCAGTATCACTGGCACAATCGCGGCTACCGCGACTTTCAGGATTTCCTCGACACGTTGATGTCACGCAAGCGTAAACAGCTGCGCAAAGAGCGTGAACAGGTGACGCAGAGTGGCTTTGAATTCAGCGGGTATCGCGGCGATCAGCTCCGTGAAGATCAGTGGGATTTTGTGTATACCTGTTACGCCAACACTTACGCAGTGCGCGGCCAGCGGCCCTATTTAACGCGCAATTTCTTTAGTTTGCTGGCGGAGCGGATGCCAGAAAATATCCGCGTGGTGATTGCGCACCTTCAGCAGCAGCCCGCAGCGATGGCGTTTTACCTCAAAGATGAACACGCACTGTATGGACGTTATTGGGGATGTTTAGCCGAATTTGACCGGCTGCATTTTGAAACCTGTTTCTATCAGGGAATGGATTTTGCCATTGCAGAAGGATTGCAGCGTTTTGATGCGGGCGCACAAGGCGAACATAAACTGGTGCGCGGCTTTGAGCCGCATATTACCCACTCGTGGCATTACTTAATGCATCCGGGATTGCGTGAAGCGGTGGATGATTTTCTTCAGCGAGAAAGGGAGGGCGTACGCGCCTGGGAAGAGGAGGCGCGCGACGCCTTGCCCTATCGACGCGGTGATTAATCGGTGCCGACAAAGCCGCCGGTTTGATGCTGCCACAAGCGGGCGTACAGTCCGTTTTGCGCCAGCAACTCGCGGTGGCTGCCCATCTCGACAATCTCACCTTTCTCCAGCACCACTAAGCGGTCCATCTTGGCGATGGTCGACAAGCGGTGAGCGATAGCAATCACCGTTTTGCCCTGCATCAGCGATTCCAGGCTCTCCTGAATAGCCGCTTCGACTTCCGAGTCGAGTGCCGATGTGGCTTCATCCATGATCAAAATCGGCGCATCTTTCAGCAGCACGCGCGCAATCGCCACACGTTGACGCTGCCCGCCAGAAAGCTTCACGCCGCGCTCACCAACTTGCGCATCCAGCCCGGTACGTCCTTGCGGGTCAGAGAGCAGCGGAATGAATTCATCTGCGCGGGCGCGATGAATAGCCAATTGCAGCGCTTGTTCGCTGGCATCGGGGCGGCCATACAGCAGGTTTTCCCGAATCGAACGGTGCAGCAGTGAGGTATCTTGGGTGATCATACCAATCTGGCTGCGCAAGCTTTCTTGGGTAACTTCCGCGATATTCTGGCCATCAATTACGATGCGGCCCCCGTTCAGGTCATACAGCCGCAGCAGCAGGTTAACCAGGGTGGATTTGCCCGCGCCAGACGGGCCAATCAGCCCAATCTTCTCGCCCGGTTTGATGTCGAGATTAAGGCGATTGATGACCTGACGGCCGCCGCCGTAATCAAAGCGCACATCCTCAAAGCGGATATTGCCGCGTGTCACTTCAAGGTTTTTGGCTTTTGGCGCATCCTGCACGCTCAGCGGCTGGGCGATGGTATTCAGGCCATCCTGCACCATGCCGATATTTTCAAAAATGCCGTTCACCACCCACATGATCCAACCGGACATGTTGACCAGGCGGATCACCAAACCAGTTGCCAGTGCGATAGCACCGACGCTGATCAGCGACTCGCTCCAGAGCCACAGCGCCAGCCCGGAAGTGGAGACTATCAGCAGGCCATTCAACGCTGATAAGGTCAGATCCATGCTCGTAACCATGCGGCTGGCGTGCTGCGTTTTGTTGGTCTGTTCCTGAATCGCTTCGCGGGCATATTTGCGTTCCAGGTCGCTGTGGGCAAAGAGTTTGATGGTGGTGATATTGGTGTAGCCATCGACAATCGTGCCCATCAATTTTGAACGCGCTTCTGAAGAGACCACTGAACGCGCTTTCACGCGTGGCACAAAAAAGCGCAGCGAGGCGGCATAAGCAACAATCCAGATAATCAGTGGGATCATCAATCGCCAGTCCGCTTCGGCGAACAGAATCAGCGAGGTTACGGAATAGATCAGCACGTGCCAGATGGCATCCACCAGTTGTACTGATGAATCTCTGAGCGCATTGCCGGTTTGCATGATGCGCTGCGCAATGCGTCCAGCGAAGTCGTTCTGGAAGAAGTTCAGGCTCTGGCGCAACACATAGTTGTGGTGCTGCCAGCGGATCATACTGGTCATACTGGGGTTAATACTTTGATGCACCAGCATGTCATGCAGCGCGATAAAGATGGGTCGCAGAATCAAGGCGACACATCCCATCCAGAGCAGAATTTGCCAGTTGTCGCGGAACAAGCTGGCGGGCGTTGAATGATTGACCAGGTCGATGATGCGGCTCAGGTAGCTGAAAAGCGCAACCTCCACCAACGCCGATCCAAGCCCAACCACCAACAGCGCCGCAAAACTGGGCCACACCTGACGCAAATAATACGCGTAAAAGGGCCAGACTGATGAGGGCGGCGATTCGGTGGGCGCATCCTGAAAAATATTGATAAAACGTTCAAAACGGCGATACAACATAGAATCACTCTTTCCAACCGATAAAGAATTACAGCTTAGTGCAATTTGGTGCAGTGAAACCCACCGTCTAACAGGAGAAAATATGGAAATTACCGTTCGTGGACGTGAACCCAGCGATGCTGCGGCTTATCAGCGTTTGTACAGCCATCCTGATGTTTATCCCTGGACGCTTCAGCTGCCGTATCCGAGCGTAGCGACCTGGGAAAAGAAATTTTTGAAAATGGATGCTGAAGGATTCATCGCTTTTGTTGCTGAAATTGACGGCAAAATGGTGGGCGAATTAACCCTGTTTGTTGAAAACAGGCCGCGGACGCGCCACTGCATCAGTTTTGGCATTGGTGTTGATCCGGCCTTTGCCGGGCGCGGCGTGGGCGAGCGATTGATTCGTACCGGGATAGATTACGCGCAAAACTGGCTGGGCGTGACGCGCATCGAACTGGAAGTGTTTCACGATAATCACCGCGCGCTGCGCTTGTATGAGCGTCTTGGGTTTGAGCGTGAAGGCGTACGGCGTCAGGCATCGCTGCGTGACGGAAAACGGCATGACGTGGTGATGATGGCGAAGCTGCTGGATAGTTAACCAAGCCCGGAGCGGCGGACAGGCCGCTCCGGTTTCAGGTTATTTACTTTTATTGACGTACTGCTGCATGTTCTCTTTAGTGACCAACTCAAACGGGATCCACTGATGCGAATCCACTTTTTCGCGTTTTATTAAACGCTGCGCCACCTCAACAGACTTTTTGCCTTGTCCCACCGCATCCTGAAATACCGTGACCTGCATGCTGCCGTTAGCCATCGATTTTAATCCATCCGGCGTGGCATCAATGCCGCCGACCAGAATGTTTTTCTTCGGTTTTGCCTGCGCGATGGCCATGGTGGCACCAATCGCCATTTCGTCGTTATTGGCCGCAACAATGTCGATATCTTCACCGTTCGACAGCCAGTTCAACATCAAATCCATGCCTTCGCTGCGTGAATAGTTGGCGGTTTGTTTCAGCACCACTTTCATGTTGGGGTATTTCGCCACCACTTGCTCAACGTCTTTGGTACGCTGCAATGCACCCGCATCGGTGAGGTTGCCAATCATGATGGCGACGTTGCCGCGATAGTTAGCCATTTTTGCCAGCGCTTCCATCTGCAACACGCCCGATTCACGTTCGTCAGAACCCACAAACACCACGCCCGGCGGCAGCGTTTTATCGCCTGGCGTACGGTTAACAAACACCAGCGGAATTTTTGCCTGTTGCGCCAGCTTGGTGAGCGCAGGCGTGCTGGCAGAATCAACCGGATCGACAATGATGGCGTCTACACCTGAGCCGATAAAGCTCTGTACCTGATCGGTTTGCCGACCGACATCGCCGCGCGCATCTTCAAACTGCGATTCCAGCCCCTGCGTTTTAGCCTCTTTATCAATCGACTGACGAATAATGGTGAGAAAGTTTTGGTCAAAGTAAGCCATCGATACGCCGATTTTTTCAGCCAGCGCCGAAGCGGAGAGACTCATCATGCACAGCATTACTAACGCTTTCTTTTTCATTGCAGACTCCGCAGGCTATTTTTGGAATTTTCTTTTCATTAATAAAGGAAATGGTTTAATGAATTCATTTGCAGCCTACGAGTCGGCGCGTGCTTTGACAATTGCCTGATTTTACTCTTGCAAGCGGGTGCACACTTTGCTGAAAAAATTTATGCTGCATAGCGTTCTCTGGTGCTGATTTCTCAGACACGGCGCACATTCCACGGCAAAAATGGCGTACTTTTTCAGCTTATGTGCAGCGTCGCACTGCGCATTGTGGCAGTTGCCAAAATTAGCGCTAAACATGGCCGACAATCTCACCATTCGCACAATGACCTTTAGTTAGGCTCCTATCTATATTTTCTTCACAAGGGAATCTCAGCGGTATTCCTGAAAAAAAACTATGCGGCAGGACGCTGCCCCTTTTTAAGGAATTCACCTCATGTTGAAAGATAAGCTCGCGACGAAAACCTCGCATGTTCGTATCTGGATTTTGTGTCTGATCCTCTTTTTATCGGTGGTGGCCTATGCTGACCGTTCGATCCTGTCGATCTCAGGATCGGCGATCAAAGATGAATTTGGCCTGTCCGCGATCCAGCTTGGGCTGATCCTGTCGGCATTCAGTTGGGCATATGTGATCGGCCAAATCCCCGGCGGACTTTTTCTGGATCGTTTTGGGGCTAAAAAAGTCTATGGCGTCACGCTGGCGCTCTGGTCGGTATCTACCATCGCGATGGGATTTGTCGGTGAGTTTTCCAGCGGCATGACAGGTGCACTGATACTGATGTTTGGCCTGCGTTTCCTGCTGGGATTGATAGAAGCACCCAGCTTTCCTGCCAACGCCCGCGTGGTGATCATGTGGTTTCCTGGCGCTGAACGCGGTCGTGCGTCGTCGCTGTTTAGCTCGGCGCAGTACTTTGCTGTCGCTATTTTTTCGCCGCTTTCTGCCTGGCTGGTTTCACGTCACGGTTGGGAATGGCCTTTCTTTGTGCTTGGCGGCATTGGCGTGCTGGCGGTGTTTGTTTGGGCAACCTATATGCGTGAACCGCGCAATCATCCTGGCGTGTCGGAAAACGAATTCCGCCACATCGTTGAGGGTGGCGCGCTGGTGGATATCGACTCAGCCAAAACACTGAAAGAGCGTCCGGCACTGAGCAAAGCGATGTTCAAAAAACTGCTGACCAACCGCATGTTGTGGTGTGCCTATCTCGGCCAGTACTGCATCATCGCGCTGAGCTACTTCTTCATCACCTGGTTTCCTATCTATCTGGTTCAGGCGCGCGGCATGAACATCATGGATGCCGGTTTAGCCACCATTGCACCGGCGCTGTTTGGCTTCCTCGGCGGCATCAGCGGCGGTTATATCTCTGACAAACTGCTGGCCAGAGGCTGGAGCGTTTCCTGGGCGCGTAAAACGCCTTACATCGTGGGTATGTTGATGGCAGCCAGCTTGATTCTGGCGGCAGTGATCCCCAGCAATGTGGGCATTATCGCCATCATGTCGTTTGCTTTCTTTGGCAAAGGTGTGGCGGCAGGCGCAGGAACCTGGACCGTGATCAGCGATACCGCACCCAAAGAAGCGGTTGGCCTGGCGGGCGCAATCTTTAACGGTATCGGTAATATCGCGGGTTTCACCACGCCGCTGCTGTTCGGCATCATTGTGGGTTTGACCGGCAGTTACAGTATCGGTTTGGTGTTTGTCGGCGCGCACTGCGTGATTGCCGCAGTATTGTTCCTGTTTGTAATGGGCCCTATCGAACGTGTCGGGGAAGAGCAGCAGGAAAATCACCAAGGCTTCGAAAAACAGGGGAAAGAAGATGGCATTAAAGCAATTTAACGTGCTGATAAAGGGCCCCCATAAATGCGGGGTCGTCTGTCCCCCACCTCAATCCTCCTTAAGTGCGAGGCCGTTTGTCCCCCACCTCAGTCCTCCCCCATATATGGGGGAGGAAGACGCTGCCACATGCGAGTAATGAAGCTGCATGTTGCAGCGTCTCCTTCCCCCGCGTTGCGGGGGGAGGCCGGGATGGGGGACAGCGCGCAGATGAGGCCGTTTGTCCCCCACCTCAATCCTCCCCCATACATGGGGGGAGGAAGACGCTGCCATATGTTAGTGATGAAGCTGCATGTTGCAGCGTCTCCTTCCCCCGCAGTGCGGGGGAAGGCCGGGATGGGGGACAGCGCGCAGATGAGGCCGTTTGACAGTGCGCAGAGGACAGGAGACAGCGCGCACAATCCCCGTCTCGTCGTACCACACAGTTTGCACAAAACCTGTTGAAGAATATTTGTTCAGCTGCCGATATCACCCTACCACCCGCTGATATTAAGGAGTGATATCGTGATAAAGCTGATTGCCGTTGGCGAACTGCGGCTCGGAATGTTCATCCACAAACTGGACGTTTGGTGGATGAAAGACAAGCGCATTCGCAACCAAATGCTGATCACTGATCCTCATCAGATCATCACTTTACGTAACGAAGGGATCCAATCGATCTGGATCGATCTCGATAAATCGGTACAGGCCCCGCTTGCGCCAGCAGTAGAAAAAAAAGCTATTCCACGTACGCCGTTTTTTCAGGAACTGGATAAGGCGCAGCTGATCTTTCAGCAGGGCAAGCCGAAAGTGTTAGCGATGTTCAACGAAGCGCGTCTGGGTAACAGCCTCGATCTCTCTTTTATGATCGATTTAGTCGATGAAATCGCCGGATCCATTGAGCGTGAACCTTCTGCTTTGCTGAGCGTGGCGCGGCTAAAAAGCCACGATGATTACACCTATCTGCATTCCATGGCGGTCTGCGGCTTGATGATCTCACTGGGTAAAACATTGGGTCTCAACGAACAGCAGCTTCGTCGCGTGGGTATGGGCGGCTTGCTGCATGACGTGGGCAAGGCGGCGGTGCCGCTGGATATTCTCAATAAGCCCACCAAGCTGACAGAGGAAGAGTTCAACGTCATGCGTCAGCATCCCATTATCGGAGCACAGATTTTAATGGAGGCTGACGCTGACGAAGATCTACTGGATATTGCCCTGCATCACCATGAAAGATATGACGGAAATGGCTATCCACATGGGCTGAAAGGCGAACAGATTACACGGTTCGCTCGCATGGCGGCAGTGTGCGATGTTTACGATGCACTGACGTCGACGCGTGTTTATCGTAAAGGCTGGACGCCCGCAGAAGCGATGCACAACATGCTGAGCTGGCGCGGTCATTTTGACAGCCACCTGCTCAATAGTTTTGTGCGCACTATTGGCATTTATCCGGTGGGATCGCTGGTACGTCTGGCATCGGGCCGGGTTGCGCTGGTGGTAAAGGCAGGCGAAAAATCCCTGTTGCGTCCTTGTGTTCACGTATTCTGGTCGCTGCATGCCCAGCGCGAAATGAAGCCTGAAATAGTCGATCTCGGTGACAGCTTTTGTACTGACAGTATTGTTAGCGCAGAAGAGAGCAATTTATGGATAAACGTCGATCTCAACCGTATTTGGGCGCTGCATGCGGCTTAAGCGCCGCCTATTAATGCAGCCTGCATACCCCACATAAAACGCCTGATTTATCGCCATTTTTATACTTTATTTACACCCACGCCACGCATTTTAACACCTTCTTTATACGCCTCAGCGCAAGCTAATCAGCAAATCCAATTCTCTGGAGGTGACTGTGAGCGTGGACGTAATAACCGGCATTGTGCTGGTGGTGTTATTGCTGGGCTATTTAGTTTATGCCTTGCTCAATGCGGAGGCGTTCTAATGGCGGCCAATGCATTTTTACTGATCGCCGTCTATGTGCTGCTGCTCATGGTACTGGCGCAGCCACTGGGACGCGGGATGGCACGTTTCGTGGCTGACAAGCCGCTGTTTGCCGGGCTGGAACGCCCGCTGTGGCGTCTGTTGGGAACGGAGCAGCCAGGCATGCGCTGGCCGCATTATCTGCTGGCGATTCTGCTGTTTAATGCCCTTGGTTTGCTGCTGTTGCTGGCCATTTTATTGCTACAAGGCGAATTGCCGCTTAACCCGCAGCAGTTGCCGAGCCTGAGTTGGCATCTGGCGCTGAATACCGCCGTGAGCTTTGTCACCAACACCAACTGGCAATCTTATGGTGGCGAAAGCACGCTGAGTTATTTCAGTCAGATGGTGGGATTAACGGTACAAAACTTCCTGTCGGCAGCCACCGGCATCGCGGTGGCGTTTGCGCTGATCCGCGGCTTCGCCAGTCGTTCGCTTGAAACTTTAGGCAACGCCTGGCGCGATCTCACACGCATTACGCTGTATATCCTGCTGCCAATTAGCCTGCTAATGGCGCTGTTTTTTGTCAGCCAGGGCAGCATCCAGAACTTTTTACCCTATCACAGCATCACTACGCTGGAGGGGGCACAGCAAACGCTGGCGATGGGGCCGGTGGCATCGCAGGAAGCGATCAAAATGCTCGGCACTAACGGCGGTGGCTTCTTTAACGTTAACTCCGCTCATCCCTTTGAAAACCCCAACGCATTAACCAATCTGGTGCAGATGCTCAGCATCTTTTTGATCCCCGCCGCGCTCTGCTTTGCCTTTGGTGAAAGCGTCAAAGATCGGCGTCAGGGCAACATGCTGCTGTGGGCGATGACGCTGATGTTTGTGGTCGCGGTGAGTGTTGTTATGTGGGCAGAGGTCAAGGGTAATCCGCATTTCATCGCATTAGGTGCTGACAGCGCGATGAATATGGAAGGCAAAGAGACGCGCTTTGGCATTCTCAACTCCAGCCTGTTTGCAGTGATCACCACGGCGGCTTCCTGCGGGGCGGTGAATGCCATGCACGATTCCTTTACCGCGTTGGGCGGCATGGTGCCGATGTGGTTGATGCAATTGGGTGAAGTGGTGTTTGGCGGCGTAGGCGCAGGCTTGTACGGCATGCTGCTGTTTGTGCTGTTAGCGGTGTTTATCGCGGGCCTGATGATCGGTCGTACGCCAGAATTTCTCGGCAAAAAAATCGATGTGTGGGAAATGAAAATGACCGCGCTGGCGATTTTAGTCACGCCGGCGCTGGTACTGATCGGAACGGCGCTGGCGATGATGACCGATGCTGGGCGTGCTGGCATGTTAAATCCCGGCATTCATGGCTTCAGCGAAGTGCTGTATGCCGTTTCATCGGCAGCGAACAACAACGGCAGCGCCTTTGCGGGTCTAAGTGCTAACACCCCTTTCTGGAATCTGCTGCTGGCAAGCTGCATGTTGCTGGGACGCTTTGGCATCATCATTCCAGTGATGGCGATTGCCGGTGCGATGGCGGTGAAAAAAGTGCAGCCGGTTGGCAACGGCACTCTGCCGACACACGGCCCGTTATTTATTTCGCTGCTGATTGGCACCGTGCTGCTGGTGGGTGCACTGACTTTCATTCCTGCTCTGGCTTTAGGCCCGATCGCTGAGCATCTTAATCTTCAGGTGAAAACATCATGAGTCGTCAACAACAAGCGCTGTTTGATGCAGCGCTGCTGCGCGTTGCGGTGCTCGATGCCATGAAAAAGCTCGATCCGCGCGTGCAATTTCGTAATCCAGTGATGTTTGTGGTTTACCTCGGCAGCGTACTGACCAGCCTCTTAACGTTGGCGATGCTGGCGGGGAAAACCAGCGGCAGCGCCAGCTTTACCGGTGCGATCGCGATTTGGCTGTGGTTTACCGTGCTGTTCGCCAACATGGCAGAAGCGCTGGCGGAAGGGCGCAGCAAGGCGCAAGCCAGTAGCTTAAAAGGCGTGAAGAAAACCAGCTTCGCCAAAAAACTCGCCGAGGCGCGCTACGGCGCAAGCTGGCAGCAGGTCGCGGCCGATCAGCTGCGTAAAGGCGATGTGGTGTTAGTGGAAGCGGGCGACATCATTCCCTGTGACGGTGAAGTGCTGGAAGGTGGCGCATCGGTGGATGAAAGCGCCATCACCGGCGAATCGGCACCGGTGATACGTGAGTCGGGTGGCGACTTTGCGTCGGTGACGGGTGGCACGCGCATTCTTTCCGACTGGCTGGTAATCAGTTGCAGCGCAAATCCGGGTGAAACCTTTTTAGACCGTATGATTGCCATGGTTGAAGGCGCGAAACGTCGTAAAACGCCTAACGAGATCGCGCTGACTATTTTGCTGGTGTCGCTCACCCTCGTCTTTTTGTTGGCAACGGTGACGCTGTGGCCCTTTTCCGCGTGGGGCGGCACGCCGGTCAGCGTTACGGTGCTGGTGGCGCTGCTGGTCTGTTTGATTCCAACCACCATTGGTGGCCTGCTTTCTGCGATTGGCGTGGCGGGAATGAGCCGCATGTTAGGCGCAAACGTGATTGCAACCAGCGGGCGGGCGGTGGAAGCAGCGGGTGATGTCGATGTGTTGATGCTGGATAAAACCGGCACCATCACGCTGGGTAATCGTCAGGCCACGCAATTTTTACCGGCACCCGGCGTCAGCGAAGAGCAGCTGGCAGATGCGGCGCAGCTCGCCTCGCTGGCGGATGAAACCCCCGAAGGGCGCAGTATTGTGGTGCTCGCCAAGCAGAAGTTTAATCTGCGCGAGCGCGATCTCAGCAGCATGGGCGCGAGTTTTATTCCCTTCTCGGCGCAAACCCGCATGAGCGGCGTGAACGTGCAGGATCGCTTGATTCGTAAAGGCGCGGTGGACGCAGTACGTCGTCATATTGAAGCCAGTAATGGTCATTTTCCGGCTGAAGTGAATGCGCGAGTTGAAGAGGTGGCGCGCACCGGCGGTACGCCGCTGGTGGTGGCAGAAGGCGCGAACGTGTTAGGCGTGGTGGCGCTGAAAGATATCGTTAAAGGCGGGATTAAAGAGCGTTTTGCCGAGCTGCGCAAAATGGGCATTAAAACGGTGATGATCACGGGCGACAATCCACTGACGGCGGCGGCGATTGCTGCGGAAGCGGGCGTGGATGACTTTTTGTCGGAGGCAACACCGGAAGCCAAGCTGGCGCTGATCCGTCAATATCAGGCTGAAGGCCGCCTGGTGGCGATGACAGGCGACGGCACCAACGATGCGCCTGCATTGGCACAGGCTGACGTTGCGGTGGCGATGAACTCGGGAACCCAGGCCGCAAAAGAGGCGGGCAACATGGTGGATCTCGATTCTAATCCCACCAAGCTGCTGGAAGTGGTGCACATCGGTAAGCAGATGCTGATGACACGCGGTTCGCTGACGACCTTCAGTATCGCCAACGACGTAGCCAAATATTTTGCCATCATTCCGGCGGCATTTGCCGCCACGTATCCGCAGCTCAATACGCTCAACGTGATGCAGCTGCATTCCCCTAACTCGGCCATTCTCTCGGCGGTGATATTCAACGCGCTGGTGATTGTGTTCCTGATCCCGCTGGCGCTAAAAGGCGTGAGTTATCGTCCCCTGAGTGCGGCGGCATTATTGCGTCGTAACCTGTTGATCTACGGATTAGGTGGGCTGCTGGTGCCGTTTGTCGGTATCAAAGCCATCGACCTAATCTTGGTGCTGTTTGGCGTGGCCTGAGGAGAAAAAAATGAGTCAGTTACGTCCTGCGATTTTACTGTTGTTGCTGCTTACCGTTGTCACCGGCGTGGTTTATCCTTTGCTCACCACCGGCCTGGCGCAATGGCTTTTTCCCGCTCAGGCCAACGGTTCGTTATTAGAGGAAAAAGGTGTGGTGCGCGGTTCGGCGCTGATTGGCCAGAACTTTACCCAGCCAGATCGCTTTTGGGGTCGCCCGTCGGCAAGCGGCGATGCGCCTTACAATCCGCTGGCTTCCAGCGGCAGCAATCTGGCGGGCAGCAATCCGGCGCTGGATAACCTGGTGGCTGAGCGCGTTGCAGCGTTGCGGGCAGCCAATCCGCTCGCGCCAAAAGCGGTGCCGGTTGAATTAGTTACCGCGTCGGGCAGCGGCCTCGATCCCGATATTTCGCCTGCGGCCGCGCAATGGCAAGCGCCGCGCATTGCCGCTGCGCGCCAGCTGCCGTTAGAACAGGTGCAGGCGCTGATTACACAACAGGCGCGTCGTCCGTTTTTGACCTTCAGCGGCGAAGCGACGGTGAACGTATTACAGCTGAATATGGCGCTGGATGCGATGCCAGCAAACCCTTAATAAGGACGCTATGAACGACGAGCCTTTGCGGCCCAATCCCGATGCGCTGCTGCAGGAAAACAGCGACAGCCATCGCGGCAAGCTGAAAATCTATTTTGGTGCCTGCGCGGGCGTCGGGAAAACTTACGCCATGCTGCAAGAGGCGCAGCGCATGCGGGCGCAAGAGTTGGATGTCTTGGTCGGCGTGGTAGAAACCCATGAACGGCCTGAGACGGCACAGCTGCTGGAAGGTCTGGCGCTGTTGCCACGCCGCGCGACGGGGCGTTCGCGCCATGCCGAGTTCGATCTCGATGCCGCGCTGGCGCGCCATCCTGCGGTCATCCTGATGGATGAACTGGCGCACACCAATGTACAAGGGTCGCGTCATCCAAAGCGCTGGCAGGATATTGAAGAGTTGCTGGAGGCGGGCATTGACGTACTCACCACCGTCAACGTTCAGCACCTTGAAAGCCTCAACGATGTTGTTGGCGGCGTGACCGGCATTCAGGTGCGCGAAACCGTGCCCGATCCCTTTTTCGACAGCGCCGATGAAGTGGTATTGGTCGATTTGCCGCCGGATGACCTGCGCCAGCGGCTGAAAGAGGGCAAGGTTTACATGGGTGAGCGCGCTGAACGCGCCATCGAAAATTTCTTCCGCAAAGGTAACTTGTTTGCACTGCGTGAGTTGGCGCTGCGCCGCACCGCCGATCGTGTTGATGACCAGATGCGTGCCTGGCGCGACCGTCAAGGCAGCGATCGCGTATGGCATACGCGTGACGCCATTTTGCTGTGCATTGGCGACGACAGCGGCAGCGAAAAATTAGTGCGCAGCGCGGCGCGGCTCGCCGCCAGGTTGGGCAGCGAATGGCATGCGGTTTACGTTGAGACGCCGCGGCTGAATCGCCTGCCAGAAGCCCGCCGTCGTGCCATTCTCCGCACCTTGCAACTGGCGCAGGAGCTGGGCGCAGAAACCGCTACGCTCTCTGATCCTGATGAAGCCCAGGCGGTGCTGCGTTACGCACGCGAACACAATCTTGGCAAAATTGTGACGGGTCGCCGTCCGGTACGCCGCTGGCGACGCGATAGCTTTGCCGAGCGTCTGGGTCAGCTTGGCCCGGATGTCGATTTATTGGTGGTGGCGCTAGATGAACCGGTGAAGGATGCGCCGCATCCACTGGCGGAAGGACGCATTAGCAACGATAAATGGCGGTTGCACCTGCGTGGCTGCTTTATGGCGCTGGTGCTGTGCGTGCTGGTGACAGCGGTGGGGCAAACGTTGCTGATCGGTTTCGATCCCGCTAACAGCGTGATGATCTACTTGCTGGCGGTGGTGATCGTCGCGCTGCGTTATGGACGCTTGCCTTCGATCATTGCGACCATCATGAACATTCTCGCTTTCGATCTGTTTTTTGTCGCACCGACCGGCACGGTTGCGGTTTCCGATTTGCAATATCTGGTGACCTTTGCGGTGATGCTGGCGGTGGGGGTGATTGTCGGGAATCTCACCGCTGGCGTGCGCTATCAGGCGCGGGTTGCACGTTACCGCGAGCAGCGGGCGCGCTATCTGTACGAGATGGCGAAATCGCTGAGCAGCGCGTTAACGCCGCAGGATATCGCTGCGACCAGCCAGCGGGTAATTGACGTTACGTTACAGGCGCGCAGTCTGCTGCTGCTGCCGGATGAGCAGGGTGAGTTACAGTCTATTGGTGATGCGCTACCCGCCAATGAACCGGATCGCGCTATCGCCAAGTGGAGCTTCAGCAAAGGCCAACCCGCAGGCGCGGGCACTGACACCTTGTCCGCCGTGCCTTATCAAATTCTGCCGCTTAAAAGTGGTGCGCTGTGTCGCGGTTTGCTGGTGGTTGAGCCACAAAACCTGCGCCAGTTGATGATTCCTGAGCAGCAGCGGTTGGTCGAAACCTTTACCGTGCTGATCGCTAACGCGTTAGAGCGCATTGCACTTTCGCAGAGTGAAGCAGCGTCGCGCTTGTCAGCAGAACGTGAACAGTTGAGGAATGCACTGCTTTCGGCGCTATCCCACGATTTGCGCACACCGCTGACGGTGCTGTTTGGGCAGGCGGAAATGTTGATGCTCGATCTCGCCAGCGAAGATGAAAAATATGTGCAGCAGGCCAGCCAGATTCGCGAACAGACGTTGAGCACGATTCGGCTGGTGAGCAATATGTTGGATATGGCGCGTATCCAATCGGGCGGTTTGAATTTACGTGAAGAGTGGCTGGCGCTGGAAGAGGTGATTGGCGGCGCCCTCAGCAGCATGACTGCCTCGCTGAAAGGGCAACATATTCAGCTGGAGTTACCGCCAGAGATGGTACTGATCAAAGGCGACAGCACGCTGCTTGAGCGGGTGTTGACCAATTTGATTGAAAACAGCCTGAAATATGCGGGTCACGGCGCACCGCGCGGTATCAAGGCGTGGCAGGAAAAAGACCGGCTGGAACTGGCAATTTGGGACGGCGGGCCGGGCATTGCCGAGGCAGAGTTAACCCGTATCTTTGATAAGTTTGCGCGCGGGAATAAGGAGTCGGCGGTGCCGGGTGTGGGCTTGGGTTTAGCTATCTGCAAAACCATTATTGAAAGCCACGGCGGGCAGATTTGGGCAGAGAATCGTCCACAGGGTGGCGCATCATTTCGCTTATCATTGCCGCTGCCGCCCGCGCCGGAAATTTCTGAAGAGGCACTGAAATAACTTCACAGTTCCTCGGTTATACTGCCCAGCTTATTTGATCACTATTGGGAAATTATGGAACGTTTTACCGAAAACCTGATGTATGCATCCCGCTGGTTGTTGGCTCCGGTTTACATTGGACTTTCGCTGGGATTGCTGGCGCTAACCATCAAATTTTTTCAGGAGATTGTTCACCTGTTGCCCAACATTTTCAGCGTGGCGGAAAACGATCTGATTTTAATCCTGCTGTCGTTGGTCGACATGGCGCTGGTGGGAGGGTTGTTGGTAATGGTGATGCTGTCGGGCTATGAAAACTTTGTTTCTAAACTCGACATTGATGAAGACAAAGAGAAGCTGAGCTGGCTGGGCAAGATGGATTCTGGCTCGTTAAAAAACAAGGTTGCGGCCTCGATTGTGGCGATCTCGTCTATCCATTTGCTGCGCGTGTTCATGGAAGCGCGCAATGTCGCTAATGACAAGCTGATGTGGTACGTGATTATTCACCTGACCTTTGTGCTGTCTGCGTTTGTGATGGGCTGGCTGGACAATATGTCGCGTAACCAAAAGAAAGATTATTAGGAAATTAAGCGGTGGCCAGGGTTTGTGCCACTTCAATCCGGTTAAGTGCGAGGTCGTTTGTCCCCCACCTCGGTCCTCCCCCATAAATGGGGGAGGAAGACGCTGCAATATGTCCGAACTGTACCAGCATGTGGCAGCGTCTCCTTCCCCCGCGTCGCGGGGGAAGGCTGGGATGGGGGATAGCGCGCAGATGAGTCGTTTGTCCCCACCTCAATCCTCCCCCATACATGGGGGAGGAAGACGCTGCAATATGCCCGCTCAATACCCGCATGCGGCAGCGTCTCCTTCCCCCGCGGTGCGGGGGAAGGCTGGGATGGGGGACAGCGCGCAGAGAAAGTCGTTTGTCCCCCACCTCAATCCTCCCCCATACATCGGGGAGGAAGACGCTGCAATATGCCCGCTCTTCACCTGCATGTGGCAGCGTCTCCTTCCTCCGCGTCGCGGGGGAAGGCCGGGATGGGGGACAGCGCGCACCTTCCAAATCTACGCGCGCCTTCCAAACCTAACGTGATGCTGGCCTTGTACCTGCCAGCGTAGGCATTACATCTTTAATCATTGCAAAAAACTGGGTTAGCCTTGCCGGGTAATAACTTGCCCACGGATAAGTTAGCCAAATGGGCAGCGGCGGTGCTTGCCATTCCGGCGTCAGTTGAATGAGCCGTCCAGCAGCCAAATCCTCTTGCACTACCCAAGCCGACACGATCGCTGCACCCATTCCTGCTAAGGCCGCTTTGCGCACCGCATATAAGCTGTCGCTGCTCAACCTTGGCGTAATAGCCAGATTCACGGGCTGTCCATCCTGAACTCGCTGCAATGCCACTTCATTACGATAAAAACTGGTCAGCGCCAGCCAAGGCAAATCACACAATTGTTCAACCTGTTCGACAGGAGCGTGCTGTGCCAATACGTCTGGCGATGCCACTACAATGCGCGGAACTTCAGCCAGTAAAATCGCCACCAGCGAGGTGTCTGTCGGTGCACCGACCTGAATCGCGCAGTCCACGTTCTCTGCCATAAAATCGGGCGTGCGATCGTTTAACATCCACTCGACATTCAGGCGTGGATAACGCTGCAGGTAGTCGAGCAGCGGGGCGATCAGCTGATCTTGACCAAACGCATGCGGCGCACGCACGCGCAATGTTCCTACCGGATCGTCGTTGGCACGCGTCAAATCGTCTTCAAGCGCATACCAGGTTGCCAGCAGCTGCCGCGCTTGCGCATAGCAACGTTCACCATCATCGGTGAGTTTCAGCGCATGGGTAGTGCGCATAATCAGTTTCAGGCCGAGCCGCTGCTCCAGCGTCTGCAAGCGACGACTGATGGTCGGCTGCGTAGTGCCAAGTTGTTGCGCTGCGGCTGACAGACTGCCGCTCTCAACAATGCGGATAAAAGTTTGCATTAGTTCAATGCGATCACTGCTGATGGAGTTGCTCATACGCCTCATGCATAACGGTTTTGCCTTCAAGCAGTCTACCGCGTATAGCCGCAGTGCGCTTTAATGTGCGAAATGAATTTATAGGAAGAGATTATGTCAGCAGTTAACAGCATCAATAGCGACCAGGCCGAAGCCCTTCCGGGCCCGTTGGTTTTTACACTCGCAGCAGGCGCGGGTTTAAGCGTGGCGTCGATTTACTACAGCCAGCCCATGCTGGATATCATCAGCAAGCAATTCAATGTGGGCGTTGGCGCGGTGGGCATGGTACCGATGCTGACGCAGGCGGGTTATGCGTTGGGCATTTTACTGCTGGCACCGCTCGGCGACCGACACGATCGCCGCACCATTATATTAATCAAAGGGCTGCTGTTAATGGCGGCGCTGCTGCTGTGTGGATTTTCGGGTGGTCTGAGTGCGCTGCTGGTTGCCAGCTTTGCTACCGGATTAACCGCCACCGTGGCGCAGGATATCGTTCCCGCTTCGGCAGCGTTAGCACCAGAGCGCAGCCGCGGCAAAACAGTTGGCACCGTCATGACGGGTTTGCTGGTGGGGATTTTGCTGTCACGCGTAGTGAGCGGCGTAGTGGCGGAATATTTCGGCTGGCGCACCATGTATATGATCGCTGCGCTGGCGGTGCTTTTCATTAGCATGGCGCTGTGGCGCGTGCTGCCACGCTTTACGCCGGGCACATCGGTAAGCTATCCACGTTTACTGCTGTCGTTGGTGCATCTCTGGCGTCAGCATCAAACATTGCGCCGTGCAGCGTTAGCGCAAGGATTGTTATCGGTGGGTTTCAGCGCCTTTTGGTCAACGTTAGCGATCATGCTTAGCGAGCGGTTTCATTTCGACAGCGCCGTTGCGGGTGCATTTGGTTTGGCCGGCGCGGCGGGCGCATTGGCTGCGCCGCTGGCAGGCAGCGTAGCCGACCGCATCGGCCCGGCACGCGTTACCCAAGTGGGCGCAGCGTTAGTGACCGTTTCTTTCGCCTTGATGTTTTTACTGCCGCTGCTGCCGATGCCTGCTCAGCTAGCATTGATCATCATCAGTACCGTCGGTTTTGATTTGGGCGTGCAGGCCACCCTGGTCGCGCACCAAACATTGGTCTATGGCCTTGCCCCGGAAGCGCGTAGCCGTCTGAACGCCTTGCTGTTTACCGTGGTCTTTATTGGGATGGCAAGCGGTGCAGCCTTGGGAAGCCTGGCGCTGGCGCATTGGGGTTGGAACGGCGTGGTGGCGTTATCCACGTTAGCCGGAGCCGCGAGTTTGGCGGTGCGCTTCGCCAGTCGCCATCTTAAAAACTGATTATATTGTGCTTGCCATGACGCTCACCTCATTTTCAAAAGATGTGCCAGGATTAAAGGTAATCTGGAAATAATTGGAGCGTTATGGATTTTCTCGCCTGGACAGCCGCAACCGGCTGTCTGCTACTGCTTATGTCACTGGCTGCCGGTTGGATACACCGTGGGCCAGTGACCTCATTTGGACTTTTTCTGGTTGCGGGCGTGTTATGCGGCCCGTGGGTTTTTAACGTCCTGCAAATTGACATTATCCGCCATTCCGAGCTGGTAGCGCACATCACTGAAATCACCATGGCGGCGTCGCTGTTCATCACCGGGTTAAAATTACGGTTGCCGTTAAAAGCGCTCAGCTGGCGTACTGGCGTCAGGCTGGCGTTCCCGGCTATGCTGCTCACTGTTGCCGCAATGACTGCGCTGGTGCACTGGATAATTGGTTTTGACTGGCCGCTGTCGCTGGCGTTTGGCGCAATTGTCGCACCCACCGATCCGGTGCTGGCGAGTTTGATTTCTGTTAACGATGCGCGTGACGATGATTCACTGCGTGTCGCAATCTCAAGTGAAGCTGGCATGAATGATGGCTCGGCATTGCCGTTGCTGGTTTTGGCGCTGGCGCTGTTTAACGGTAAAAGCCTGAACGGCGCGCTGCTGACACATTGGGGCGCGACTGAGGTGCTTTGGGCGATTGGCGGTGGTTTGCTGATTGGCTTTGTGCTTGGGCGATTGATCGGCTCGCTGGCAACCAATTTACGTAGTGCGCATGGTAATGTCGCACCCAATGATTTTCTTGCGCTGGCGCTGATCGCCCTGAGTTATGCGTTGACACAATGGCTGGGTGCGTCTGGCTTTCTCGCTGCGTTTGCTGCCGGCGTAGGCTTACGTCGTGCCGAGCTGGGGGTGTTCAAACGCTATCAAACGGATGATATGACCGATGATGAGCGCGTGTTGCCAGCGGAAGCCTTGGTAAATCCCAATAAACGCATGGAGCACGATGACAACGGCATGGTGAAATCGGTGGGTTTGGTCGTAGGCGATGCGTTGTCATTCGGCGATACTATTGAACGTTTATTGGCTGCGTTGATGATGGTGGTGCTGGGCGTAACGCTGGCGTATCACTGGAATCTCAACGGTGTGATGCTTGGCCTGCTACTGTTTGTTGTAGTACGGCCGGTCGCGGTGTGGCTGGTAACTATCGGAGCCGGCATTCCCACAGCGCAACGCTTGCTGATAGGTTGGCTGGGTATTCGCGGCATCGGTAGCCTTAACTATATCGCTTTTGCCTGGGTGCACGGCATGGAAGGTGCGCAGGCCGAAATGATGGTGGATATGGCGTTGACGCTGGTGGTAAGCAGCATTGTGGTTCACGGTGTAACGGTGACACCGCTGTTGAATTGGCGGCAGAAACGCCTTGAAGCACGACATCGTAACTAACGTTTTTGCTTAATTTAAAAAAACAGGAGTCAGTAATGAAAGCTACTCAACTACTGCTGCTGGGCATGCTGGTTTCCGGCAGTGCGCTGGCAGCCAACGAAGGCGAACAAAATGTGTATGCCAGCCAGCTGTGTCACATTGTTAGCAGCGAGCACGCGGTTTCCAGCGCTGATCAATACGTTGAAAAAATGAAGACGTATGTCGCGCAAAGCCAGTCACCTTCAGCCATGAATCAGCCCGAGTTTGATGAAGATACCGCCAATGAAGTGGCCAGTGCCTGGCTGCAACTGGGCGATGAAGAGCGCGCTAAATTACGTGCCAATGAACAGCAGTGTGAACAGACTGTCATGACGCAGTTTCAGCAAGAAGATTAGTTCAGCTTGATTAACGAATAAACGCGCCTGGCTGGCGCGTTTTTTTATGGATTTTAAGGCAAAGTTGCGTACATAATCGCCAGCATTTGGCACTGGACTTGCATCACATAATCACTCCTCAGTGAACCGCAACAGTTTGCTGATCATTTGAGCATTGAAATACAGGCATCATGATTACGCGTCGACACTTTATTCTCGGCACGGGAGCCCTTGCGCTTTCTATGACCACTGGCAAATTGTTTGCTCGAGACGACATTATTCCCCTCTGGCCGGACGATCCGCCCGGCGGTGGCGGACCGTCCGGCGAGCTGCATATCAATAAAACGGGTTCATGGTCGAACATTGTTAGCCCGTCAATTCAACGGTTTAAGCCTGAAAATCCCAACGGCGAGGCGGTAATAATTGCTGCCGGTGGCGGCTATCGTTGGATTGGAATGGGACGTGAAGCCTGGCCGGTGGCGCGCTGGCTAAACGCCCATGGCTATACCGCGTATGTGCTGAGCTACCGTCTGCCGCAGGAAAAATGGCAAGCCGGGCATTTAGCGCCGCTACAGGATGCGCAACGCGCCATTCGCTTGGTGCGCTCTTTTGAGCGCAAGGTGCATGTGCTGGGCTTCTCAGCGGGTGGTCATCTGTTGGGAATGGCGGCCGCGCGCCCAGAATATGATTCTTATGCTCCGCAGGATCCTCTGGATGAAGTCGTGCCGAAAGTGGATAGCGTAGGTCTGATCTACCCCGTGATTACGCTGGAAGCGCCGTATCAGCACACCACAACCCACTTAATGTTGGTGGGGAAAAACGCCACGCCGCAAGATGAAGCTAACTGGTCGGTGCAACATTACGTTACACGCAGCTATCCCCCCACGTTCCTGGCGCAGGCCGAGGACGATCACACCTCAAACCCTTTCAATACGGAACTTATGCGCGATACCTGTCGGCGTAATCGTGTCCCGGTTGAGCTGATTCAAATCAGTAAAGGCGGACACGGTTTTGGTTTAGGTAAAGCGGGAACGCCTGCCGCACTGTGGGATCAAGCCTATGTAGGCTGGCTGGATAGACTAAGTTAATCTGCACCGAACCGGTGCAGCGCTGCACCCACAAAAAATGTTAATAAGGCGGCATAAAACCGCCTTTTTTCATGCCTGAATTCGCTGTTTCCTCCAGAAAAATCCTTTCTTAACAGGCTTCTATAAATTATTTGAACAAGTTATCAAATGCATTCCGTTATCTCTTATGCGCCTGTCGCCGTAAAGTTTATTCCAACAGCACAACAACCTAATCAACGGCTTCTGAGAGGAAATAATCATGTCTAAACTTGACCTGCTTGACCCACAAAACTCTACCCTGATCTTCATCGACCATCAGCCGCAAATGGCTTTCGGCGTCGCCAATATTGATCGTCAGCAGCTTAAAAATAACACTGTTGCTCTCGCCAAGGCGGGCAAGATTTTTAACGTGCCGACAATTTATACCTCCGTTGAGACCGAAAGCTTCAGCGGTTATATCTGGCCTGAACTGCTGGCGGTTCACCCGGAGATTAAACCGATTGAACGCACCTCGATGAACTCGTGGGAAGATGCCAAATTCGTCGAAGCCGTGAAAAAAACGGGCCGCAAAAAATTGGTGATTTCCGCGCTGTGGACGGAAGTTTGTCTGACATTCCCGGCGTTGATGGCACTGAACGAAGGCTTTGAAGTCTACGTGGTCACCGATACGTCGGGCGGCACCAGCGTTGATGCACACGAACGCTCAGTACAGCGTATGGTGCAGGCGGGTGCTATTCCTGTCACCTGGCAGCAGGTGCTGCTTGAATATCAACGCGACTGGTCACGTAAAGAGACCTATGACGCGGTGATGGATCTGGTTCGTGAACACAGTGGTGCTTATGGCATGGGCGTTGATTACGCTTACACGCTGGTGCACAACGCGCCAGCGCGTCAGGGCTGACAGGTGGCTTTCACCGCGTCAATAAACAGCCGTAAGGCCACCGGCATGATGAAAGCGCAGAAGTCAGTTGCGTATAAAGTGGATAGCGCGAGGTTCTTATAGGGAGAGCTAACCCTTTTATTATGAACCAAGCATCTTATAGGGTTGGTATGATCGTAAAAGGCTCAAGATTGAGCCTTTTTTATTCTTTTAAAACTCTGGGTTCATATAAAGGATGAATTGCCGATCCTAGGTAGATTGCCAAAAAAAATCCTACATTCAACATGTAGGATTCTGATGAGAAATAAATGTGTAATCAATGGCGGCTATTAGCGCATTGTCACAAACTCTTCCGAAGCCGTTGGGTGAATCGCGACGGTATTATCAAAATCTTTTTTGGTCGCGCCCATTTTCAGTGCCACCGCGAAGCCTTGCAGCATCTCGTCCATACCAAATCCGATTCCGTGAATGCCGACAATCTTCTCTTCAGCGCCGACACAAACCAGCTTCATACGGCAAGGTTGGCGATGCTGCGTCACTGCGGTATACATCGCGGTAAAGGCTGATTTATAGATTTTTACCTGATCGTCGCCATATTGCTCACGCGCTTGTGGCTCGGTTAAACCTACAGTCCCAATCGGTGGATGGCTGAATACCACGGTTGGGATGTTGCTGTAATCCAGATGCTCGTCCGGCTTGTTGTTGAACAAGCGCTCGGAAAGACGACGGCCAGCGGCGACGGCCACGGGTGTCAGCTCGACTGCGCCCGTGTTATCGCCCACGGCGTAAACGCCCGGCACGTTGGTGTTCTGGAACTTATCAACCTTGATATAGCCTTTTTCGTCCAGTTCCACGCCTGCGGCTTCAATGTTCAACACATCGTTAGCCGGTTCGCGGCCAATAGCCCAAACCAGACAATCAACCGTTTGCTCGCTGCCATTTTCTAATTGCAGCGTCAGGCTGCCATCACTATTTTTAATCACCGCTTTAGGGATGGAATGGGTGTGCAGTGTTGGGCCTTCGGTGTTCATGACTTCAACCAGCGTTTCGGTGATCAGCGGATCAAAGGTGCGCAGCGGCGCATGTTGACGCACGAACAGATGCGTTTCCGAACCCAGCGCATTCACCACGCCCGCCAGCTCAACGGCGATATAACCGGCACCGATGACCGCAGTGCGCTTTGGCAACGCGTCGAGTTCAAAGAAACCGTCGGAATCGATGCCATATTCCGCACCCGGAATGCGAGGATGGCTTGGACGGCCGCCGGTCGCGATCAAGATGTGATCGGCGGTGATGGTTTCACCGTTGACTTCCACTGTGTTCGCATCAACGAAGCGGGCAAAACCTCTGATCACTTCAACCTGGTTTTTGCCCAGCACGTTGTCGTAGGAGGTGTGAATACGATCAATATAGGCGCTGCGATTTTTCACCAGGGTCGCCCAATCGAAGCGGTTTACCGTGGTATCGAAGCCGTAATCGGGGCCATAAAGATGGATAGCTTCAGCGATTTGCGCAGCGTGCCACATTATTTTCTTCGGCACGCAACCTACGTTGACGCAGGTGCCGCCCAATTCTTTGGCTTCGATCAGGGCGCATTTTTGTCCATGCATCGCCGCACGGTTAATTGAAGCGATGCCGCCGCTGCCGCCGCCAATGGCGAGATAGTCAAAATGTCGGGTCATTGCAGTATCCATCTGGTTGCAAGAAAAATTGGCATAGAGTGTAACGCTGCGGGTCGAAATGACGCAAAGTTTGCGCCTATGATTGTAATAGGGTCGAATTTTTTCCACACATTACAGGGAAGCATAGCATGCACCTTACTTTTCTTGGTACCGGCGGCGGTGCGCCCAGCCTGCAACGCAACGTAACCTCTATCGCTTTTACCCGCTCAATTCGCGGCGAAACCTGGCTCTTCGACTGTGGTGAAGGGACCCAGCTTCAATTCATGCGCACTGCGCTGAAACCGGGCAGATTGGATAAGATTTTCATTACGCACCTGCACGGCGATCACATCTTTGGCCTGCCGGGTTTATTAACCAGCCGCTCAATGGCGGGACTGCTTGATCCTTTTACCGTTTATGGGCCAAAAGGCATCAAAACCTTTATCGAAACTGCGCTGTCACTGAGCGGATCTTTTACCAGCTATCCGCTGGACATTATTGAGATTGAAGCCGGAACGGTTTTGGATGATGGCGAATTTCGGGTGACGGCCTGGCTGTTGAATCACGTCATTGAATGCTTTGGTTATCGCATTGAACAGTACGATAAACCGGGTTTTCTGGATGCGCCGCGTCTGAAAGCGGAAGGTGTGCCGCGCGGGCCGTGGTATCAACAGCTGAAGCTGGGCCAAAAAGTGACGCTGGAAGATGGCCGCGTGATTAACGGCGCACACTATTTGGGGCCTGCGACCAAAGGCAAAACGCTGGCGATATTTGGCGACACTGCACCGACTGAGGTTGCGCTTCAGCTCGCGGCGGATGTTGATTTGATGGTGCATGAAACCACGCTTGAAGCCGCGATGATTGAAAAGGCAAACGGACGTGGGCATTCAACCACGCTTCAGGCAGCACAAGCGGCGAAAGACGCAGGGGCTAAGCGTTTGATTGCCACGCACTTTAGCTCACGCTACCTGCCGCAGGATATGGCGCGCCTGCTGGCAGAATGTCAGACCATTTTTCCGGCGACTGAGATAGCGCATGATTTGGCGGTCTTCACCTTTTAATGCTGCAGCGCAGGGTAAGTAAAAAACAGCAGATGCGTCATATTGAGGGTGAAGTGGCATGCGGTTGCGATCCACAAGCGGCCGCTCCAGTGCCACGCAAGGCCGTAAATTATCCCGGCGAGCGTGGCAAAAATCACCAGCAATACACCGCCTGGAAAATGCACCAATCCAAACAGCAGTGACGTTATCCACAAGGCTTTGCCTCCGCCTACTCGCTGGCGCAAGCGGTGCTGCAAATAACCGCGAAAAAAAGCTTCTTCAGCCAGCGCCACGAAAAACAGATTGGCCAACATGAACGCCCAAATCCACGCGGGAAAATGCGGTTCAAATCCTAATCCACCCAGCATCACCGCCAAACAAAGCAGCAGGGGAATAGCAGCTAACAGGGCAAACCAAACGATGTTATGCCGTGGCGGATGGGCGGCAGTGTTGAACAGCGTGGGCGTGCAGGCCAGCAGCAGAAAAGGAATTAATGCTTTATCAAGATTGAACGAGAAGCTAAAAGGCACGCTTTGCGGGCCTGCTCTCACCGCTTCGACGTGCGGCGGCTGATGAAATCCGGGGAAAAGATGCAGAAACAGCCCAATACAGATGAAGACTAACAGCGCTTCGGTGCTGCTTTGCAGATGAGGATTGGCTGGGTAACGTAAACGCAGCCCGACGAGGCTTGCCGAAAGTAAAATCAATACGCCGGCTGGCCAGCTCAATAGACCCTGATAAAGTCCCAGCAAAAGTGAGAGTGTCAGCAGCAGCAGCGCCAGGCGTTTTGCCTGTGCCAGTGAAATCAGCGCGCCAGCCAGAACTAACCACATGACAGAAGCCTACAGATGACATTTGCCGCGACGTTCACATCGCGGCAGCGTTATGCGTTACTCGGGTACGACCTGCGTCACGCTGAAATGACCGGTGCCAGCAGGAACCAACTTTTTATGCAGCCAAGGCAGCAACGTGTTCATTTGGCCAGCCAGTTTCCATGGTGGATTGATCACAATCATGCCCGATGCCGTCATGCCGCGTTGAGCGCTGTCAGGGCGTACCGCCAGTTCAATCTGCAAAATATTGCGAATGCCGGTCGCTTCGAAATCACGCATCATGTGTTTGATCTGCTGACGCATAACCACTGGGTACCACAGCGCAAAGACGCCAGTGTTAAAGCGTTTGTGGCCTTCCTGAATACCTTTTACTACCGCCTGATAATCACTTTTCATTTCATACGGCGGATCGATCAGAATCAAGCCACGACGTGAAGGCGGCGGCAGCTTGGCCTTTAACTGCTGATAACCGTCGGCGCGTTCTACGCGGGCGCGGCTATCTTTGCCAAACTCGTTACGCAGCAGCGGGTAATCGCTGGAATGCAGTTCGGTCAGTTGCAGTTTGTCATCTTCACGCAGCAAATGACGGGCAATCAGCGGCGAACCGGGGTAATAACGCAAGGTATCGCCACGATTAAGCGATTTAATGGCATCGAAATAAGGTTGCAACAGCTCGGGTGCGTCTGGCTGTTGCCAGATACGCGAAATCCCTTCCAGGTATTCGCCGGTGCGCTCAGCGTGCTCACCGCTCAATTGATAACGTCCTGCACCCGCATGCGTATCGAGATAGAAAAACGGTTTTTCTTTCTCTTTAAGGGCGGTGATGATCAGGCTTTGTACGGTGTGTTTCAGCACATCAGCATGGTTGCCGGCGTGAAAACTGTGGCGATAACTCAGCATAAAAAATGGGATTTCCGAGGTTGCAGCTAAAAAGGGATACAGCGAGTGCGCTGGATTATAACGTCAGATGCGAACAATTGCTGACGTTTCGCGCTATTCAACAGCGCTTGCAGCTTAAGTTTAGTCATTTTATGGCCCCTTCGACCTGTACGACGTGGCTGAATTCCAGAAATCCGGCGCACAAACCAATAAATATCTGCAAATTAAAGATTCGGTTAGCGGTGACTCAACAATCGGGTGATGTCGCGCTACCCGTTCCAGATGTGCGAATTGTGCTTGCGTAGCAAGACGCTTTTTATGCCTTGCGCCTCGTCGCTGTCCGTTTCTTCCGCGCCTCATCATAGCTGCCATTGATTTTCGCTACACTTAACCGCATGTTACTTTGATTGCATTGCGCGACCTGTCGCGCCTCATACATCGATAAAGGACTGCGCTATGACCAATCCGTTACTCACTTCTTTTGATCTGCCGCCATTTTCTGCCATCCAACCTGAACATGTGGTTCCCGCCGTTACCGAGGTGTTGACCGACTGTCGTGCCATGGTGGAAAAAGTCGTGGCGCAAGGCGCACCTTACACCTGGGATAATCTTGTTCAGCCGCTGGCGGAAACCGATGATCGTCTTGGCCGCATCTTCTCGCCGGTTAGCCACCTTAACTCAGTGAAAAACAGCCCGGAGCTGCGTCAGGCGTATGAACAAACGCTGCCGCTGCTCTCTGAATACAGCACATGGGTAGGACAGCATGAAGGTTTGTATCAGGCGTATCGCAATCTAAAAGAGGGCGAAAATTACGCGGCACTGGATTTAGCACAGAAAAAAGCGGTCGATAACGCGCTGCGTGATTTTGAACTCTCCGGTATTGGTCTGGATAAAGAGAAGCAGAAACGTTATGGCGAAATCGCCGCGCGCCTCTCTGAGTTGGGTTCTGCCTACAGCAACAACGTGCTCGATGCCACCATGGGCTGGAGCAAGCTGATCACCGATGAAAGCGAGCTTGCCGGTATGCCGGAAAGCGCAATGGCAGCGGCCAAAGCTCAAGCCGAAGCGAAAGAGCAAGAGGGCTGGTTGCTGACGCTGGATATCCCAAGCTATTTGCCGGTGATGACCTATTGCGATAACGCTGCACTGCGTGAAGAGATGTATCGCGCTTACTCAACGCGTGCGTCTGATCAAGGTCCAAACGCCGGTAAGTGGGACAACGGTCCGATCATGGCAGAAGAGTTGGCGCTGCGCCATGAGCTGGCACAGCTGCTTGGCTTTGATTCCTTTGCCCACAAATCACTGGCCACCAAAATGGCGGAAAGCCCATCGCAGGTGATCGACTTCCTGAATGATTTGGCAAAACGCGCCCGTCCACAGGGTGAAAAAGAGCTGCAACAGCTGCGCGCCTTTGCTGAAAAAGAGCATGGCGTTGAAAGCCTGAATCCTTGGGATCTCACTTACTACGGCGAAAAACAGAAGCAGCATCTTTATACCATCAGCGATGAGCAACTGCGTCCTTACTTCCCAGAATCACGCGCGGTTGCGGGCTTGTTTGAAGTGGTAAAACGGATTTACGGCATTACCGCTAAAGAGCGTACCGATGTTGATGTTTATCATCCAGACGTGCGTTTCTTCGACCTGTTTGATGAAACCGGCGAGCTGCGCGGCAGCTTCTACCTTGACCTGTATGCGCGCGAGCACAAACGCGGCGGGGCATGGATGGACGATTGCGTCGGCCAGATGCGTAAAGCGGATGGTAATCTGCAAAAACCGGTGGCGTATCTCACCTGTAACTTCAACCGCCCGGTGAAAGGGAAACCTGCGCTGTTCACGCACGATGAAGTGATCACGCTGTTCCATGAATTTGGTCATGGCTTGCACCATATGCTCACGCGCGTGGAAACCCCCGGCGTGGCGGGTATCAACGGTGTGCCTTGGGATGCGGTCGAGCTGCCAAGTCAGTTTATGGAAAACTGGTGCTGGGAACCGGATGCGCTGGCGTTTATTTCGGGTCACTTTGAAACCGGCGAACCGCTGCCAAAAGAATTGCTGGATAAAATGCTGGCGGCGAAGAACTATCAGGCGGCGCTGTTTATCCTGCGTCAGCTGGAGTTTGGCCTGTTCGATTTCCGCTTGCACACGGAATTCAATCCAGAGAAAGGTGCACAAATTCTGGAAACCCTGCGCGAAGTGAAAAGCCGGGTTGCCGTGGTGCCAAGCCCAGAATGGGGCCGATTCCCGCACGCGTTTAGCCATATCTTTGCCGGCGGTTACGCCGCAGGTTATTACAGCTATTTGTGGGCAGATGTACTGGCCGCAGATGCCTATTCACGCTTTGAGGAAGAGGGGATTTTCAACCGCGAAACCGGTCAATCCTTCCTTGATAACATCCTGACGCGCGGCGGCTCTGAAGAGCCGATGGAGCTGTTTAAACGCTTCCGTGGACGTGAGCCGCAGCTGGATGCGATGCTGGAACATTACGGCATTCAGGGATAAGTCGTTACGTGAAAATCTGTTTGATCGATGAATCAGGCGCCGGAGACGGCGCCTTATCACTTTTAGCGCAGCGCTGGCAGCTGGAGCATGACGACGATGCACCGCTGGCGCTGGTACAAACGCCTACGCATCTTGAGTTGCGTAAGCGCGATGAACCGAAGCTGGGCGGCATTTTTGTCGATTTCGTCTCCGGTGCGATGGCGCATCGTCGCCGTTTTGGCGGCGGACGCGGTGAAGCGGTAGCGAAAGCGGTGGGCATTAAAGGCGGATACTTGCCTGATGTGGTTGATGCAACAGCCGGTCTGGGACGTGATGCCTTTGTGCTGGCAGCGTTAGGTTGCCGGGTGCGGATGCTTGAGCGTCATCCGGTGGTGGCAGCGCTGTTAGAAGATGGTTTACAGCGCGGCTATCAGGATGCCGAAATCGGGGGTTGGCTACGTGAAAGGTTGACGTTGATCCATGCGTCCAGCGCCCTGGCGTTAAGCGAGATATCGCCACAACCTGACGTAGTCTATCTCGATCCGATGTATCCGCATCGCCAGAAAAGCGCCATGGTGAAGAAAGAGATGCGGGTATTTCAGTCCCTGGTGGGTGCCGATGAGGATGCTGACGCGTTGCTGGAACCGGCGCGGCGCTTAGCGAAAAAGCGCATCGTGGTGAAACGACCCGATTACGCACCGCCGCTGGCGAATATTGAGACGCAATCGGCGGTGGTGACAAAAAGCCATCGCTTCGATATCTATCCGCCCTTGGCAAAATAAGCATAAAAAAAGCCGGTTATTCAACCGGCTTTTTTAGGCGAAAAAACCGCGTTATTCGTCTTCTTCATCGCGCAACGGCACGATCAGCATGTCGATATGAACGGTGTTGATGAGCTGACGCGCTGAGGACATCAGTTTGCTCCAGAAATCTTGATGATGACCGCAGACCACCATATCCACATCATATTTTTTGATTGCGTCTACCAGCACTTGGGCAAGATCGCCGCTGCCGCTCAGGGTTTCGCTGATTGGATAACCCGCCGAGTCAGATAAGCCTCTTAATGCCTGGTGCGTCTCCTGAGAAATACGCTTTTGCATATCGCCAAGATTTACGTCAATCAAACCGGTGTAGAGATCGGAGTAATTCACGTCTACGTGAATCAGAGAAATTTTTGCATCATAAGGGCGAGCCAACGAAACGGCTTTATCCACTAACAGTTGGCTTTCGGGAGAAAGATCTACTGCAATCAGGATATGTTTATAAGCCATGATATAACTCCTTCCACGAGATTAAGGATGGCAACCGGTATTCCTGCCGCGTCACAGCTAGGCGAAATCCTTTGCGCGAACGGGCGATGAGCGCCACCAAAGTGTTTGCCTGCGAGGCAGGCGTCATATTGTTTTACCGTTGAGTATAGCTGTGAATGTTAACAAATGCTTCCGCGGCCGCTACGGTTGTGAATAAGATCAAAGGTCCGCTATTTTTGCTCGCGCCGAACGAAAATCATCGCTGGAAAAAAATGAAACATTTCTCCTACACTGAAAATGACGGTTACTCACGTATGGTACTGAGCGCCCGAGCTTGTCAGAACAACATCGCAGTCTGGTTCATTCAGTGGTTGGCAATTTCTGTGGGGCGTATTTAGCGTTATTCCGCTGCAAGCGTCTCCGCGGCTCCAGCCGGGAGGGGGAACATGATGATCAGCACCATCGCGCTTTTTTGGGCTCTGTGTGTGGTTTGTATTGTGAATATGGCGCGCTATTTCTCTTCTCTGCGCGCCTTGCTGGCGGTATTACGAGGCTGCGATCCGCTGCTCTATCAATATGTCGATGGCGCGGGCTTTTTCACTTCTCATGGGCAGCCAAGCAAACAAGTCCGGCTGGTACGTTATATCTGGGCTAAGCGTTATCTTGATCACCACGATGAAGAGTTTATTCGTCGCTGCGAGCGGGTACGTGGGCAGTTTATGCTGACCAGTTCTTTGTGCGGATTAGTGGTGATTAGCCTGATAGCGATGGCTATCTGGCATTAAAAAAGGGCGACTTGCGTCGCCCTCTATTCAAACTGATTTACACCAGTTTTAATGCTATCCAGTACAGCGAGCCTGAAAGAACAATACAGACAGGCAAGGTGAATATCCACGCCATGGCAATGTTCTTGATGGTTCGACTCTGCAAGCCGCCGCCGTCTACCAGCATGGTACCCGCGACAGAAGAAGAGAGGATATGCGTGGTGGAAACCGGCAAGCCGGTATAACTGGCCACACCAATTGAAACCGCAGCCGTGACCTGCGCGGACATCCCTTGTGCGTAAGTCATGCCTTTTTTACCGATCTTTTCACCAATTGTGGTCGCAACACGACGCCAGCCAATCATTGTGCCGATGCCTAATGCCAGCGCAACTGCCACAATAATCCACACCGGCGCATATTCAATCGTGCCGAGCAGATCGCTTTTCAGCTTGTTAAGGAAGCGTTTGTCATCGCCAGTGGTTTCCGGCAGCTTAGCCGCTTTATCTGCGGTATCAGAGATACACAGCAGCAGGCGACGCATCTGGCTGCGTTGTTCCACAGAAAGCTGATCGTAGCTCTGCAGGTTATTCAGCAAGCTTTGCGCACGCTGGACGGCTTGCAGCGCACGTGCGCTATCACAATGGAACTGCTGCGGACCTGACGGCACTTCTTCCGGGGTTGGCAGCGCAGGCGGAGCCATCTGGATGATGTGCGTCAGCGATTCATTGTGCTGCTGATAATACTGTTCGAGATGATTAACTGCATCGCGGGTACGCGTGATGTCATAACCCGACGCATTCATATTCACCACGAATCCCGCAGGCGCAACGCCAATCAGGACCAGCATGATCAGGCCAATGCCTTTCTGACCATCATTCGCACCGTGCGAATAACTCACCCCAATTGCAGAAACAATCAGCGCGATACGCGTCCAGAACGGCGGCTTTTTCTTGCCATCGATCTTTTCACGGTCAGCAGGCGTCATATGAATCCGGGCGCGCTTCTTGGTGTTGCTCCAGTAGCGACGCAGAATGAAAATCAATCCACCCGCTATCAGCAGACCCACGATGGGCGACAGAATCAGTGACAGGAAGATGTTGATCACTTTCGGGATGTTGAGTGCATCAACCACCGAAGTGCCATTCATCAACGCATTGGTGAGACCGATACCGATAATGGCACCAATCAAGGTATGGGAGCTGGAAGCCGGTAACCCTAAATACCAGGTGCCGAGGTTCCAGATGATCGCCGCTAATAGCATAGAAAACACCATAGCGAGACCGTGAGCCGATCCGACATTCAACAGCAAGTCGGTGGGAAGCATGTGAACAATGGCATAGGCAACGCTCAAACCACCGAGCAGCACACCAAAGAAGTTGAATACACCCGCCATCACCACAGCAAGCTGGGCACGCATGGCACGCGTATAGATGACCGTCGCAACTGCGTTGGCCGTGTCGTGAAAACCGTTGATTGCTTCGTAAAACAATACAAACAGCAGGGCAAGAACCAATAACAGGCCGGTACTGAGGTCTAGGCCAGCAAACAGATGTAGCATAAACGTTACGCCATTTTGGGAGGACATGAACGCGGCGCATTATCCGCGACAACGTGCTGTATGGGAAAGGAAAATATAGTCCTAATTTACTGTTAAGTTGTAATTTACACGATATAACGGGGTAAAAAGGTCTAAAAATTAGTCAGTTACATTATGACACATTTACGGCAAATTTTTGACGCTGGCGTCGGAGTGAGCAGATCACTACAATCTGCGCCTTTCAGATAAAGTGGGTAAGAAGCAGTGGAACAGTTTGACGTTATCATCATTGGTGCGGGTGCCGCAGGCCTGTTCTGTGCCGCGCAGGCTGGCCTTCGTGGCCGTCGCGTGCTGCTGCTGGATAACGGTAAGAAGCCGGGCCGTAAAATTTTGATGTCGGGCGGCGGCCGCTGCAACTTCACCAATCTCTATACCGAAGCCGCGGCTTATCTGTCGCACAATCCTCACTTCTGCAAGTCTGCGCTGGCGCGTTATACCCAATGGGATTTCATCGATCTGGTGAACAAACATGGCATCGCCTGGCATGAAAAGACCTTAGGACAGCTGTTTTGTGATGATTCGGCGCAGCAAATCGTCGAACTGTTAGTGAAAGAGTGCGAAAAAGCAGAGGTTACGCTGCGTCTACGCTCGGAAGTATTGAGTGTCAGTCGTGATGAATCTGGCTATACGCTGCAACTGAATGGCGACACGGTGCGGGCTAAAAAGCTGGTGATCGCCAGCGGCGGATTGTCGATGCCAGGATTGGGCGCAACCCCGTTTGGCTATAAAATTGCTGAGCAGTTCGGCCTTAGCGTCTTTCCCACTCGCGCCGCGCTGGTGCCGTTTACGCTGCACAAGCCGTTGCTGGATCAGCTGCAAACCCTTTCCGGCGTCGCCATCGACAGTACCATTGAAGCGCAGGACGGCACGCTGTTCAAAGAGGCGATGCTCTTTACGCATCGCGGTTTGTCGGGACCGGCAGTATTACAAATTTCAAGTTACTGGCAGCCCGGTGAATTCGTCACTATCAATTTATCGCCGGCCAACGATCTGGACGCGTTTATTAACGTGCAGCGCGAGGCGCATCCCAATCTCAGTGTAAAAAACAGCCTGGCTAAATTGCTGCCTAAGCGTCTGGTCGAAATTCTGCAAGAGATGAAGGTGGTGCCGGACGCCAGCCTGAAGCAGCTCAACAGCAAACAGCAGGCCGAGCTGGTACAAACGCTACATCAATGGCGAGTTCAGCCAAACGGCACTGAGGGCTATCGCACGGCGGAAGTCACGCTGGGTGGCGTGGACACCACTCAACTCTCTTCGAAAACCATGGAAGCGCGTGATGTGCCTGGACTGTTTTTTATTGGCGAAGTGGTAGACGTAACCGGTTGGTTAGGTGGCTATAACTTTCAATGGGCGTGGAGCTCGGCCTGGGCATGTGCGCAGGCGCTTTAATGTATCGTTCGATTTTTAAGGAGGCATCATGCTGATCAACTCATCCATTCGTCTTAACAAATACATTAGCGAGAGCGGTATCTGTTCTCGTCGCGATGCCGATCGTTATATCGAACAGGGAAATGTTTTTATTAACGGCAAGCGAGCCGCAATCGGCGATCAGGTCACAGCCGGGGATGTGGTGAAAGTCAATGGTCAGCTTATTGAGCCGCGCGACGAAGAGGACTTAGTACTGATTGCGCTGAATAAACCGGTGGGAATCGTCAGCACGACGGAAGAGGGTGAACGAGACAATATTGTTGATTTCGTTAATCACAGCAAACGCGTCTTTCCGATTGGTCGTCTGGATAAAGATTCGCAAGGGCTGATTTTCCTGACCAACCATGGCGATCTGGTCAACAAAATCCTGCGAGCCGGCAACGATCACGAAAAAGAGTATCTGGTTACCGTCAACAAGCCGATAACCGATGAATTTATTCACGGTTTGGGTGCGGGCGTGCCGATGCTGGGAACGGTGACAAAAAAATGCAAAGTGAAGAAAGAAGCGCCTTTTGTGTTTCGCATTACGCTGGTACAGGGGCTTAATCGACAGATTCGTCGGATGTGTGAACACTTTGGTTATGAAGTCACCAAGCTTGAACGCACGCGTATCATGAACGTCAATCTTAAAGGGCTGCCGCTGGGTGAATGGCGCGATTTAAATGACGATGAGCTGATTGCGTTGTTTAAACTGATTGAAAACTCCTCTTCAGAAGCCAAACCGGCGAAGAAAACGCAGGCTAAGTCAGGCGCGGCTAAAAAGCCGGGCGTTAACCGCCCTAAAATCGCAGAAAAAGCGGAGAGCAATGCTGCATCGCGTAAGCGTTTTAACCAGCCGGGACGTAAAAAGAAGGGGCGATAATCCCCGCTGTTTCTCCGTCGCCGGGGAAATTATCCTCGGCAAGGCAAAACATATTTTGCACGACACAGAGCGCGCTGCAAAACAGCGCTACGTAAGCCTCAGTATTCCCTGAACTAAGTGCCAGCCGCTTGGTTAATCATTTGAATTTAGGAACTTTTACCCTTAATAAAATGGCAGGAATGGGTATCCGGTCACATACTTTCACTTTAAGCCAAATGAAGTGAGAAATATGTTTAGATATGTTCTTTCCGTTTTTTCCAGCCCAGAAAAATTCATTCAACTCATGTCACGCCAGGACATCAACGAATCCATCGCTGATGGTGATCGCATCATTATTGATGAGGATGGCAACGCGTCGGTTAACGTCACCAGTGATGAGGTACGCGAAGATTTCGCTCGCCATGTGAACGCTTTAAAAGGAGTGTGACATGGGTACGGCAATCTTTATGGTGTTGATGGTCAGCGGGTATTGGTACACCAGCCGCGATCTCTCTAGCCGCTTTAAAATTCGGCGATCATCGGGTTGGGATGTTTACTTCCTGGTCGCGCTTTACGGCTGCATCTTCGTATTACAGGGCGTGTTTGCCACCGGTATTATTTGGATCGTGCTGTTAGGTATCTCAGCGATTGCGAATGCACTGCAGGAAATCCCCGGCGTGCATTTAAAATGGCAAATCGAGTTCATGAACTGGAGTTTCCTCGGCATCCAGGCGCCGGTCGTGGTGATGCTGGCATTCGCGATACTGTTTTGCCTCTATCGTTCCAACTGGTCCGGCAGCGCACGTCTCAATGCGCCGGGACGCAAAGATCTTTACCAGAAGTTGTCCCGTTCTAACGGCGTTGAGCAGTTGCTGTTTCAATGTATGGAAGAGGGTGAACTGGCCTGGATTACCTTAAAATCACGTCGTATCTATATTGGCATGATACACGCCGCCACGTTTGAATATGAAAACACGGCCAATATCGTCTTAATCCCGATGCTCAGCGGCTACCGTGACAGCAAAACGCTGAAATTAGCGGTCGAACACAACTACAGCAAATGGTACGCGGAGCATGATATTACGCTGGAATCTGAACCTAAAAATGCCATGGCTTTTCGTAAAGTGCTTATGGTTGATCAGATAGAGAGCCTTTCCCTGTTCGATCCGGCCAGCGCCAGCGCTTTGGCCTATGGCGATCCGCAAGCGGTGACTAAAAGTCCGCAGTCAGAAGAGTCACCAGAAGAGTTATAAATTTTTCTTATCACGACGACGCTCCTCTCTTAATCGCAACAGGAGTAGGCTGTGAAAAAAGCCGCTGAGGGGGTCGTCGAGATGGAAATTATTCAGGCAGAAGAAGAACATATTCCTGCAATACAAAAAATTTATGCCTGGCATGTGCTGCATGGCACGGCAACGTTTGAAACTGAACCGCCCAGCGAAGCTGAGATGCTTAATCGGCTGAGGAAAATTCAGCAAGCAGGCTTGCTGTGGTTGGTGGTCATTCATGACGGCGAGGTAAAAGGCTACTGTTACCTTGGCCGTTATCGAGAACGCTTTGCCTACCGTTTCACCCTCGAAGATTCCATCTACATCAACGTCGATTTTCAAAAGCGTGGCGCAGGCCGTGCGCTGCTGGAGTGCGCCATTAGCTGGGCGGAGCAGAAAGGTTTTCGTCAACTGCTGGCGGTGGTGGGCGACAGCGCTAATCAAGGCTCGCTCAATGTGCATTATGCCAGCGGATATAAGCTTATTGGCACACTAGAGTCGGTAGGATTTAAACATGGCCGCTGGCTTGACACCGTTATCATGCAGCGTGATTTAGGTGAAGGTAACCGCACCGATCCTCTTTAAAAGTAAGCCAGGATAAAATCCTGGCTGGATGATTACCCCTGATATTGCACCGCTGTTTCTCTTAATACTGCTGCAAAATTATAAATATCGTTGAGTGATGAAATAGGGTGTTTACACCTCGTGCTATGCGCCCGTCAAACCGCATTTGCGAATCAATGCCTCATGAATGAAAAGCTAAGCTGGCAGTTAACGTAAAAAAGAGGAACGGTTATGGCACAGCAAGGCAAAGCATTAGTGGTAGGGGCGTCACGCGGTATCGGCTTGGCGGTTGTTCAAGCATTTTCAGCTCAAAACTGGGATGTGACAGCCACTTACCGCAGTGAAATTCCTGCGGCGGGCCATGTTGCGAAGAGTGACTGGCACCGGCTGGATATGACACAGCCGCAGGCGGTAAACGCATTCGCGGCGCAGCTTGGTGAGCAACGGTTTGACCTGATCCTGATTAATGCGGGCATTTTTGGCCCTTCACATCAAAAGCTGGCGCAAAGCGAAGATGATGAGCTGGCTCAGCTGTTCCTTACCAACGCGGTGGCGCCGGTGCGCACCGCAGAAGTGCTGCTGCCTTTACTGAGTGATGAGAAAGGCGTGCTTGCCTTTACCTCCTCAACGTTAAGTAGCCTGAATGAAAACCCAGATGCAGAGATGCCGATCTATTCTGCCAGTAAGGCGGCGTTAAACATGCTGACTCGCACGCTGGCGGGTGAAGTCGAAGCACAACGCGGCACGCTGCTAACGCTACATCCCGGCTGGGTAAAAACGGATATGGGCGGTGAATCTGCGCCGCTGACGGCGGAAGAGAGTGCTGCCGGTATTATCCAGCAGCTCAATACCTGGCGCGGGCGCGGCGGTCATCACTTTGTTGACTACGCCGGCCATACGCTGCAATGGTAGAAAAAGCGGGACGGTTACGCCCCGATATCCCGCAGCGCTTTTCCTTTCATCAAATTGCGCTCAATGTGCTCCAGCGTGACGTGTTTGGTTTCTGGCACCAGCAGCATCGTCAGTAAAATAAACACCAGGTTCAGCGCCGCATAGAACCAGAAGGTGTTGGCATTGCCCAGCTTGTCGAGCAGGGTTAAAAAGGTCGCGCCAACAATCATATTACCGACCCAGTTGGTGGTGGTTGAGGCGGTAATGCCAAAGTCACGGCCTTTTAGCGGCTGGATTTCAGAACAAAGTAGCCAGATCACCGGCCCTGCCGCCATGGCAAAACCAACGATAAACATCAGCAGCATGGCGATGGCGAAGTATTTGCGGAAGTCCGTTTCAACCCCCATGTGCAGCAGCGTGCCTAGCGCGCCCATACCCACCGCCATCACCAGAAAACTGGTGGTGAGCATCGGTTTACGTCCCCAGCGATCGACAAAGCCAATCGCAATCAACGTCGCCAGCATGTTTACCAGGCCGACAATCACCGTGCCCCACATCTGCTCGCTGGTGCTGGAAAAGCCAGCAATATTGAATATTTTTGGCGCGTAATACATCACTACGTTCATACCGGTGAACTGCTGCATAACCTGAAGCAGCATGCCCAACCACACGGCACGACGAAAGTTACTGTTGCTTTTAAACAGTGACCAGCCGCGTTGTTTCACTTGCAGACTTTCACGAATCTCTTCCAGCTCTTGCTTCGCTTGTTCGCTGCTATTACGCAGCCGGTCTAGCACCCGTTGAGCTTCATTGAAGCGGCCATGCGCTGCCAACCAGCGTGGGCTGTTGGGCAAAAAAAGCACGCCAATGAATAAGATCACCGCAGGAATAGCGATCACACCCAGCATTCCGCGCCAGTTACCGCTGTAGCTAAAAGCGGTATCCGACAGATAAGCCACGACAATGCCAGTGGTTAACATCAGTTGGTACATCGAAATCATTGAGCCACGCACGCGTTCTGGCGCGATTTCTGCCAGATAAAGGGGGGCGGTGTAAGAGGCAATGCCCACTGCTAAACCCAACATCACACGGGCGCACACCAGCGATTCAACATCAGGAGAAAACGCTGACCATAATGAGCCGATGACAAAAAGCGTGGCGCCGGCCAGCATGCTTTTTTTGCGTCCCAGCTTGGAAGACATCCAGCCTGCACCCAGCGCACCGATTGCTGCGCCAAACATCATTGAACTGACTACCCATTCCTGTTCGTGATTAGAGATATGCAGGTCGTCGGAAAGAAACGGCAGCGCTCCCGCAATCACGCCAATATCTAATCCAAACAGCAGGCCAGACAATGCGGCCATGAAACAGACGAACCAGGTAAAACGATTTTGGCTGGTTTTTTTGTGAGCGGCACTCATGCATTTCTCCTTGAAGGTTCAGCTTTGTCAATATTGTTAATGTTATGTAAACATAGCTGATGCAGACGTGCTGCCGGTCACATAAAAGTCAGTTTAGCGGCGTCGAGGTAAGTGATATGGCGGGAAAAGCATTAGAGAACAAAGAGGTTAACAACGATTTGCTCAGCTGCGCTGCCGCACAAATGCGCAAAGGACGGTGGTTTACTGCCTTTATAAAGCGAAATTTTGCAACATAACGCGCCGGAAACTACACTGCCGCTTTCAAGCTTTACATTGAAGGTGCTTATGACTCAACCCTTTCAACGATCACCGCTGCCGCTGCCCGGTGGGCATCGTAAAGTCCTGTTGCACTCTTGCTGTGCGCCCTGTTCCGGCGAAGTGATGGAAGCGATGCTGGCATCTGGCATCGAATATACCCTCTATTTCTACAACCCAAATATTCATCCGCTTAAAGAGTATGAGCTGCGTAAGCAGGAGAATATTCGGTTTGCCGAAAAATTTGGCGTGCCGTTTGTGGATGCGGATTATGATCGTGATGACTGGTTTGCACGGGCGCGCGGTATGGAATGGGAACCGGAACGCGGCGCACGCTGTACCATGTGTTTTGATATGCGTTTCGAACGCACCGCGCTTTACGCCCATGAAAATGGTTTTCCGGTGATCACCAGTTCGCTGGGGATTTCGCGCTGGAAGGATATGCAGCAAATTAATGATTGTGGCGTGCGCGCCGCGGCGCATTATCCCGATCTGAGTTACTGGGAATTTAACTGGCGTAAAGGCGGAGGTGCAGCGCGCATGATTGAAATCAGCAAGCGCGAACACTTTTATCAACAGGAGTATTGTGGTTGCGTTTATTCATTGCGCGACACCAATCGTCATCGCGTTGCCAATGGTCGCGAGCGTATTCAGATTGGTGTGCAATATTATCAGCCTGACGAATCTTAATCAGGAAACGTAGCGCGACGGAATAAGGTGTCGCGTGGAAGCGAGCGCCATGCGTTGTGATGACCCGCAGCGCATAATCTCTTGCTTAGTCGAGTGAAAGCAGAGCGCACAAGGGTTATGACTTTTCTCCAGTTGCGCCTGTGTTTCTGCATTCAGCTGTCGTTTACGGCATACGCTCGGTGTGCATCCCATAACCTGTTTAAACGAGCGAGTAAAAGATTGCTGGCTTTCAAAATGGTATTTCACGGCCAGACTAATAATCGGCGCGTTACTGTTTTTTAAATCATGCACGCAGGCGGCTAATTTCCGCTTGCGAATATAGCGTGCCAGCGTTTCATGGTGATAACGCGCAAACAGTTTTTGTAAATACCATTTGGAATAACCGGATTTCTCGGCAATGTCATTAATACTCAAGCGCTGATTGAGATTGTTATTAATCCATTCAGTGATGGAGATAATCACACCTTCATTGTATTTATTCTCGTTCATAAGCCACCTCATTTAAGATGCGGGAAGTTTAGAATAATTTATCTTTCTCTACACGCTGCTTTAGTAAAGATTTATCAGGAAATGAATTTTTATTTTTTAGATATAAGACCGGTCTTTGAAATGGTGATTTTTTAAGGGCTTTTGTTGTTTGGATGTTATAAATTCTGAAGGAATAGAGGAATTAGATGATGAAATTAATTTGCTTATTCCAAAATAATTTATCTATTCAAGGGCATCGCTGGGTTAAATGACGGTTGAATCTGAATTAACCACATAGCACGGCGTATCAATACATTTTCAGGTGGGTCGTGCCAGGCTTAGTGCTCTTTTTATCGCATGGAGAAATTCGGATGGGCCCGACATACGTGTTGAAGAAACCGCTTGCCGCTTTGCTCACCTCGCTGACCTTACTCAGCGCCGCACCTGCCCTTGCCGCCAATGTTTATGGCGAGCAGCTTGAAGGCTTTACCTACCCCTATACGTTGCAGCACTTCAATTTTTCATCACAACAGCAATCGCTTAGCATGGGCTATATGGATGTAAAGCCGCAGCAAAATGCCAACGGGAAAACTGTAGTGCTAATGCACGGGAAGAATTTTTGCGGGGCCACCTGGGAAGAGACAATCCGTGATCTGAGTGAAAAAGGGTATCGCGTGATTGCCCCCGATCAAATTGGTTTTTGTAGCTCGACCAAACCCGCTAATTACCAGTACACCTTTCAACAGTTGGCTGAAAATACCCATCAACTGTTGACTAAACTGGGCGTTCAAAAAGCGGTCATTATTGGGCATTCAACCGGCGGCATGCTGGCAACACGTTATGCGCTGATGTATCCCAATCAAACGGAAAAATTAGTGTTAGTGAATCCAATTGGCTTAGAAGACTGGAAAGCCAAAGGCGCACCCTATCGCACTGTCGATCAATGGTATGAGCGTGAGTTAAAATTAAGCGCGGAAGGCATTAAAAAATATGAGCAGCAAACCTATTATGTGGGACGCTGGAAACCAGAATATGACAAATGGGTTGATATGCTGGCTGGGCTGAACAGCGGGCCAGGACATAAAAAGGTCGCCTGGAACTCAGCACTGATTTACGACATGATTTTTACCCAGCCAGTGTATTACGAATTTAAAGAGATTAACGTGCCGACTACGTTAATCATCGGTACCTCAGACACCACTGCTATCGGCAGCGATATCGCCTCACCGGCGGTGAAAGCGACGCTGGGCAACTATAAGGTGTTGGGCAAAGAGGTTGCGAAGCTGATTCCAGGGGCGCGATTGATTGAGCTTCCTGGTATGGGACATGCGCCGCAAATGGAAGAGCCAGCTAAGTTTAACCAGACGTTGATAGACGATCTGGCCAGGTAAACCCGTTCAGGCGCTACGGCGCCTGAATAGCGGATATCAGCGCTTGCTTGCTCTTTTTATTCAGGTACATCTGTTCATCACTGTTATGCAGCAGTTGTTCCAGCGTCTGCGGCTGGGCTGCATCAAATTCCACCACGCCAGCTGAAAATTGCAGGTTATATCGGCGGTTAAGGTGGCTAAATTGCTGCTGCAAATAGCGTGAGAACTGTTGCAACAATGCTTCTGCCTGCGGTTGCTTCAGGCCATTAAATAGCACCACAAACTCATCTCCGCCCAGGCGGGCGAAAAGATCAGAGTGATTGAAAACCACTTTCATCGCATCGGCAAAATCCATGAGGGCGCGATCGCCTTCACGGTGTCCTAACGTGTCATTGATCTGCTTAAACTTGTCGAGATCGAGAAAAGTCAGACAAGCAGGCTTTTGCTTGATAATGCACTCATTCAACACCAGCTGGCCCAGCGTCATAAAACCACGACGATTGGTAATTTGTGTCAGCTCATCGCAGGTTGCGGTCTGAAATGCTGCCAGCTCCGCTTCAGCCATGGCGGCCAGATCGCGCAAGGTTACCTCATCATCTTCAGTAAATTGACGCGGCTCCCGACCGATAATGCACAGGGTGCCTAGTTTTGCGCCGCCCGGTGCCCGCAACGGACATCCCGCATAAAAGCGGATGTGGGGATCGCCAGTGACCAGAGGATTATCGTGAAAACGCTGATCTTCTAATGCGTTTTCGACAACCAGAATGTCGTCCCGGAGAATGGCATGGCCACAAAATGAGGTGGTGCGCGGGGAACGGGTTTGGTCAAATCCCTGAGAAGATTTAAACCATTGATAATCGGCTTCCAGCAGGCTGACTAACGCGATAGGAACGTTAAACAGGCGGCGAGCCAGGCGGGTTAAACGATCAAAACGCTCTTCCGCTGGTGTATTCATGATATTTAACGCACGCAGTTGCGATAAACGTTGTGCCTCGTCGGCAGCAAACTTAGGTGCTTTCATCACAGAGACCTTTTATTTTTTTAGCTGAAGCCAGGTTCTGGTGTTTGCCTTGCGGCGAAGAAAAAGACAGCGACTGAAGCGATGCAGTGCGCTGTCTTTGAGAGAGGGGATCAGAGCACTTTTTGTTCTGCGAGATCAAGGGCAAAATAGCTGAAAATCAGGTCTGCACCGGCTCGCTTAATCGCGCCGAGGCTTTCCAGTACCACATTACGTTCATCAATAGCACCAGCCTGCGCAGCGAATTTGATCATCGCGTATTCACCACTGACCTGGTACGCAGCCAGCGGCAGCTCTGTGCGCTCGCGGATATCACGCAGGATATCGAGGTAAGCGCCAGCCGGTTTCACCATCAGTGAATCTGCGCCTTCTGCGGCATCCAACAGCGACTCACGAATCGCTTCGCGGCGGTTCATCGGATTCATCTGATAAGTCTTGCGATCGCCTTTCAGAGCCGTGCCCGCAGCTTCACGGAACGGGCCGTAGAACGATGAAGCAAACTTGGTTGAGTAAGACATGATAGCTGTTTGGGTGAATCCAGCTGCATCCAGTGCCTGACGTATCGCCTGCACCTGGCCATCCATCGCTGCTGAAGGCGCGATAAAGTCAGCCCCGGCTGCTGCGGCAACCACTGCCTGCTTGCCCAGGTTGATCAGCGTTTGGTCGTTATCGACGCCGTGATCGCACAGCACGCCGCAATGACCGTGGCTGGTGTATTCACAAAAACAGGTGTCAGACATAACAATCATTTCCGGCACGGTGTCTTTACAGATACGCGACATACGCGCCACCAAACCGTTCTCATTCCACGCGTCGCTGCCTGTGGCATCAAGGTGGTGAGAAATACCAAATGTCATGACTGAGCGGATGCCCGCTTTCGCAATACGTTCGATTTCATAAGCGAGACGTTTTTCTGGAATGCGAACCACGCCAGGCATTGCCTGAATCGCTTTGTAATCATCAACACCTTCCTCAACGAAGATTGGCAACGCCAGATCGTTCACGCTAAGAGAGGATTCCTGAAACATTGCGCGCATTGACGCGCTAGAGCGCAGCCTTCTAGGGCGCTGAATAAGGGAGAAATCAGACATATTCATTGCTTACCAGTATAAAAAAGTGGCGATAGTTTACTCCCTTTGGCGGCAAGGGATGAAGGTTTGTGTGCGGCTGAGAGCAGAGACAGAAAAAAATCTCCCGCCGGGCGGCGGGAGAGAAAAGATTACTCGTTGATGTCTGGGTGCTGCTGCACCAGGTTTTTACGCTTCGCTTCGAGGCGCGTAATTTCTTCATCGATATCTTCGATTTTCTGCTCGATATTATCGTGATGTTCCTGAAGAATTTCACGCGCTTCATTAAGGTCAGACGCCGCAGGCGTAGCGCCTTTCAGTGGTTTGTTCGCGGTCTCTTTCATGTAGATACCGGTAATTAAACCAATCACGGCGATGACCATCAGGTAGTAAGCCGGCATATAAAGGTTGTTGGTGGTTTCAACCAGCCAGGCAGCAAAGGTGGGCGTCAGACCCGCAATCAGTACCGAAATGTTGAAGGCGCTGGCTAACGCACTGTAACGGATGTGCGTTGGAAACATGGCGGGCAGCGACGATGCCATCACGCCGGTAAAAGCATTCAGAATCACAGCAAGCAATAGCAGACCCGCAAAAATCAATCCTAATACGCCGCTATTAATCAACATGAACGCCGGAATCGCGAAGATCAGTAACGCGATACTGCCAATGATGATAAAGGGACGACGACCGAAGCGGTCGCTCAACATTCCCATGACGGGCTGAACGAACAGCATACCAATCATGATAGCGATGATGATCAATACGCCATGATCTTCGGAGTAATGCAGGTTATGCGACAGGTAACTTGGCATGTAGGTGAGCAACATGTAGTAGGTTACGTTAGTTGCAATCACCAGCCCTACGCATGCCAGCAGGCTGCGCCAGTGTTTAGTGGCAATCTCTTTGAAAGAGACTTTTGGACCGTCACGCAGGCCTTCGCGATCGCCTTGTTCCAGTTTTTCAACGTGCTGCTGAAACGCTGGCGTCTCTTCCAGCGCATGACGCAAATAGAGACCAATGATGCCCAGCGGTAACGCCACAAAGAACGGTAAGCGCCAGCCCCATTCAAGGAAGCTCTCTTCACCAATAATGGCGGAGATCAGCACCACTAAGCCTGCACCCAACACAAAGCCCGCGATGGAGCCGAAGTCGAGCCAGCTGCCCATGAAGCCGCGTTTGCGGTCCGGCGAATATTCGGCAACGAAGATCGATGCACCGGTATATTCACCGCCCACCGAGAAGCCCTGTGCCATTTTTGCCAACAGCAACAGAATAGGTGCCCAAATGCCGATTGAGGCGTAAGACGGTATCAGGCCGATACAGAATGTACTGATCGACATGATGATAATGGTAATAGAGAGAATCTTTTGGCGACCATATTTATCGCCTAGCCTACCGAAGAACAAGCCGCCCAAAGGACGAATTAAGAAAGGAACAGAGAAAGTACCCAGCGCAGCAATCATCTGCACACTGGGAGAAGCATCTGGAAAGAACACCTTGCCCAGCGCATAGGCTACAAAGCCGTATACACCAAAATCAAACCACTCCATCGCGTTGCCCAAAGATGCCGCGGTGATGGCTTTACGTAAACGGGCATCATCAATGATGGTGACATCATCAAGCCCAATTGGTTTTACACGCTTCCTACGCAATTTCATAGAATTACCCTGTAATGGAACATGAAAGTCCTCAACGGCGCGAACCGAGCAAATGCATTCAGACCGCTGCGTTGAGGAAATTTAAGCATAGCCGGAAAAGTGCCTTTTCCCCTGGCGGTAAAAGCACTAATTCCTGTCGAAATTATCGCTTCAAGCGACACAGTATACCGTTTTAGTGTGATATTTGTCATGTTTGACCTGATAATGACCGTTTTGGCCGGGTAACAAGCAGCAGGCTAGTGGGTTAAAAATGGCGGTGTCTGATGACGATTGATGGATTTTTCCGCAGTGCTGAAAAGCGCCAGTAATGCGCTTAATAAGGTTAATCTTAAGTTAAAGTAATGTATATTTTGACTGCTTATTGAAACTTGCCAGATTTGAAACATTCGGTAATACTCTGCGCGTCATGACGTAAGGAGGATAAATGACACGGATATCGCTTCAGCCCTTCAAGAACTCCTGGCTGTCTCAATTTGACACCATAGAAAGAAAATTAATCAATTATCGGCCCCTCTCTCGACGAAAGCCTGCTACTAAGGTGATTCCGCAGTTGTGGATTCAGTGTGACGATCGCGCTGAACAAGCACTGCAACAGCTAGCACAAAATCCTGATGATTTGCTTCGGCGCGCAAACGATTGGCTGACCAGGCAGGGCAAGGAGTGCATCCGACAATTGCAGCAATTAGGCGAAGCGCTACACATTTCTACCCGTACCGGCAAAAATAGCGCTCAACTGGATGAATATCAGCGCTTGGTGGGGCAATTAATGCCGACGCTGGAGCGGATTAATCAGCGTCTTCAGGCGCAATCCGCCGCGCCGCTGCAGGCAGGGAATGAAGATTCCGTTGAAGTGGCATTACGCGTCGCCATGAAGCGCCGCGCGCCGCTATTTAAGTAGAGAACGCAGCGGCTTGTTATCCAGCCACGCCGCGATATTTTCTACCGCCTGAGCAAAGTAAGCCTGATAATTGCTGTCGGCGACGTAACCCAGATGCGGCGTAGCCACGACGTTAGGCAAATTGCGCAAAGGGTGATCGGCAGGAAGCGGCTCAGTTTCAAATACATCCAGTGCAGCTCCCGCAAGTTGCCCCGATTTGAGAGCAGCAACCATCGCGGATTGATCAACCAGCCCAGCACGCGAAGTATTAACCAGCAGCGCGCCCGGTTTCATGTGCGCCAACGTGCTGGCGTCCAGTAGGTTACGCGTGCGATCGCTAAGCACCAGATGAAGTGAGACGACATCGCTGTTTGCCAGCAGCGCCTGTAACGTGGGCATTTGGGTTACGCCACATTCTGCTGCGCGTTCAGCCGTCAGGTTCTGGCTCCACGCACAGACCTTCATATCAAACGCCTGCGCGACTTTTGCCATCGCGCTGCCTATTTTGCCTAAACCCACTAATCCCAGCGTTTTACCTTGCAGCGTCATGCCCAGAGATTGCTGCCAAGGGCCGTTGGTGCGCAGCGCCTGATTCTCGTCGGTAATGCGCCGTGCCAGTGCCAGTAAAAGTCCCCATGTCAGCTCCATTGGCGGCGCGCTGCTGCTGCTGGTGCCGCACACTTCAATGCCACGCTCGCGGCAAGCAGCCAGATCGATCGCGGCATTGCGCATGCCAGAGGTCACAATCAGTTTTAACGCAGGTAAACGCGCTATTAGCGCCGCATCAATGGCTGTGCGTTCGCGCATCACCACTAAAATATCGCTGTTGGCAAGTTGCTCAACCAGCTGGTCGGGTTCATCAATATGTTGTTGCAGGCTACGCGAGGTGACAACGGGTTGCAGCGATTCCCAGTCCGCCAGTGATAAGGCGATATTCTGATAATCATCAAGAAGGGTGCAATTCAGACGCATCATGATCCTCAACGTGAATGGGCAAGGGGCCTTTTTCTTTGAGCCAGATTTTCAGCGCGCTATTACTCATGGGCTGAGCGTAATAGTAGCCCTGAATAAACACCACGCCGCGTTGTTGCAAATAAAGAAGCTGTAACGGCGTTTCCACGCCTTCACCCAAAACCTGTAAACGCAATTTAAAGCTGAGATTGATAATAGCGTCCAGTACCGGTGTTTCACCGCCCAGCGATTCAATAGCGTTAATAAAACCCCGATCAATTTTTAAATAATCGAGCGAGAAGGTCATTAAATAGCTCAGCGAGCAATGACCGGTGCCAAAATCATCAATCGCGACCTTAATGCCGACTTCACGCAACGCATCAAGTTTACGCGCCACGGCGTCGCCATCTTTAATCAGACTGCGCTCCGTTAATTCCAGCGTAATAACAAATTGTTGATGCTTCACTTTTTCGACAAATTGCAGCATATCGCTGACGAATTCAGGATGCTGTAAATGTTCAGCGGCCACGTTAATGGCTAAATGAAAACCCGGCTCAACTTCCCAATCCTGCACATCCTCAGCGATCAACTCCATTAAGTGGCGTGTTAGCGGCACAATCATGCCTTCGGCTTCAGCCGCGCTGATAAAAATGTCGGGACGGATCACGGTGCCGTTAGGCAACGTCCAGCGCATTAATGCTTCGGCACCGGAGCAGCGCTGCAGCTGGTCGTTGTAAACCGGTTGATAATGCACGGTAAACTGGCGGCCATTAATGGCGCGGCGTATCTCATCGCGCCATGAGATCCGCCGTTGCAGCCAGTTAGCGGTAAGGATCATCAACAGAATTGAAAAAATGGCAGCCATCGGCAGAAAGACAAACAGAACCTGACGCCAGGCACGGGCTAATTCAGAGCCTGGTGCCACGATATTGACGCTAATCGGGTAGCGCAATGAGGTCGTCTGATAGGTTTGAGCATCAAAAAAACGATTTTTCACCGTCTCAACTTTACCGACAGAAATAGGTGCGCCGTCGTTGAAGCGCATTGAGAGCTGATAACCGCGCGATTCACCAATGGCCTCCATGAAGTCCATCAGGTATTGACCATCAATCACCGCCCAAAAACCTTCACCGTCTGGCAATTGGCGCACAAAGATCACCGCAGGGCGATTGGGCACGCCTGCGGTGCCGGCAATCGACAAACTCCACCAAGCGCGGCCTGTTACCGGCGGATCGCGCCTGATCATCTCTTTGAGCGAACCCGGGTTTAAGCCATACGCGGATGAGCAGGCCACTCTGTCATCCTGTAACTTCCCAATGGCCCTGAAATAGGCATTTAGCGTGCCTGCAAGCTGTAATTTATCTTCGATTTGGTTGCAAGGTTGGTAATGGTATTTACGCAGAGAAGTGATCATATCCCAGCCGCTGTCGCTCATCTTTTCGGCCTGAGACAAAAGCGTTTTTGCGGCGCTCACCTGTTGCTGGTGAACCGTATGGTGAGCATCGATAACGGTAAAAATAGTGCCAAGAATCAATGGCAATGCGCCGGCGAGGAGAATGATGAGCCTGGCGTAATCACGTTTTCGTTTCAGTGGCGGCACCGCAAAATCCTCTAAAAGTGATCCGTATTGAGGAGGTGCTAATGAGTCAGCGCAGCATAGCATGTCCTCGGGCGATGCAGGGTAGCGTTTTGATTAAGATCAAAACTGATTAAGGTCAATTATCGACCGTTCATTGCAAATATTGACAATGTTTTGCCGTTTTTGGCATTTCCCTGACGTGAAAAGGCTGTGTCACGATGACCGCAAGCACATATTCAGCAACAAGGAGCGGACATGAGCACGGCAATTCTGACCTCAACTTCCTTACAACAGCGCGTAAGCGATGCCGAATGGCAGGCTCTCGTTAAGCTCTCACAAGCCTATGTATTAGCCGCAAAACTCCGTTGGACCGATCACATCTACACCCATTTTTCGCTGCGTGTGCCGGGCGATCAACCCCACTTTCTTATCAATGCTTATGGGCAAACGTTTGATGAAATTCGACCTGAAACGTTGGTGAAGATTGATATTGACGGCAATATTATTGACGACCCAACAGGGCTGGGAATTAACCCAGCGGGATTTGTTATTCACAGTGCTATTCATCGTGCGCGCCCAGATGCACATGCGGTAATGCATACCCACACCGCCGCAGGAATTGGCGTATCGGCACAAAAACAGGGTTTGCTGATGATTTCTCAGCACAGTACCCGGTTTCACCAGCGCGTGGGTTACCACGATTACGAAGGTATCGCCCTCGATCTGGATGAACAGCAGCGCATCGTCGCCGACCTCGGTTCTCTCAATGCGCTGATCCTGCGCAATCATGGCTTGCTGACCAGCGGTGGCAGCATCGAAGAAGCTTTCTACAACCTTTATTACCTTGAGCGAGCGTGCCAGGCGCAGCTTGCGGCGCAGTCTGGCGGCGCTGAATTACTGATTCTGCCGGATGCGGTGGCAGAGAAAGCCGCGCAGACGTTTGAGAACAGCATTACCAATAAAAAATATCTACTGCATTGGGATGCCTACATCCGCCAGCTCAACCGTAACGCGCTGTAAGGGATAAAGATGAAAATCATCAGAGTGGCGCTCGTCGCCCTGTTAGTCAGTGTGAATCTCAGTGCGCAGGCAGCAGAGGATTTGAGTAAGGTGACGCTGGTGTTGGGCGATCAAGCTCGCAATCTGCGCTCGCTGGTGGAAGCGGCAGACGTAATGAAAGATGCGCCTTATCACTACCGCTGGGCGAATTTTCAGGGTGCTGCACCTTTGTTTGAAGCACAGCGGGCGGGCGCGGTTGATACCTCTTACGCGGGCGACCTGCCAGTATTGATGGCCGCCTCCGGCGGCGTGCCGCTGAAAATAATTGCCACCAATGTTGGTGATGGCGGCTCAAATGGCTTGGTGGTTCCCGCCGACTCGCCGATCCACAGCGTAAAAGATTTAACGGGTAAAGAAGTGGTGGTCTCATCGGCACGCGGGAGTATCTCGCAGTATTTGCTGTATCAGGCGTTGGATGAAGCGGGGGTAAAACGCGACAGCGTGCCGGTACGTTTTGTGTTGCCTACCGATGCCAGTGCAGCCTTTAACTCCGGTCAAATCGGCGTTTGGGCAACCTTTGATCCCTATTTAGGTATTGCGGAACAACAGGGTGGACGCGTGTTGCGTGATGGAAAAGGGCTTACCACAGCGCTGTCATTTGTGACTGCTACGCAAGCATCGCTCGACGATCCGGGTAAGCGTGCGGCGATTGCTGATTTCACCCAGCGACTCGAAAAAGCCCGTAAATGGGCGATCAGCCATCCAGAAGCGTACAACAATGTTTATGCACAGCTAACGCGCCTGAAACCACAGGATGCGCAGAAAATTACCGCCCGTATTTCCCACGGCATTCGCCCTGTGACACCGGACGATATTGCCAAAGTGCAGGAAGTCTCAAATCTCTTCAGCGAATTGAAGATTTTGCCAAACGCCGTGAACGTGCAGGCGATTACGGATAGAACCGTATTTAACGCAGCCCCTTAATCGCTGAAAGAAAGCCCCGAACAGCGCAACCTGTTCGGGGCTTTCTTATGGCCTTTAATCCTGAAAAAACGTTTGGCGCAGCGCCACTTCAACGCCTCGCAATTCCGCTAATCCTTTCAGACGGCCAATGGCTGAATAGCCGGGATTGGTACGCTTGTGCAGATCGTCTAACATTTGGTGGCCATGATCGGGACGCATCGGAATCGCGCGTTGGTTCCCCGCCCGGCGGCGACGTTGTTCTTCTGTCAGAATCGCTTTGATCACGCCGACCATATCGACGTCACCGGCCAGGTGCGCCGCCTCATGGAAACTGTTGGGATTTTCTTCGCGCTTGGTGGCGCGCAGATGGATAAAGTTGATGCGGTCAGCGTACGTTTCCGCCATCTCGACCAGCGCATTGTCTGCCCGCACGCCATATGAACCGGTGCAGAAGCAGAAGCCGTTATGCAGGCTGTCGACAGTTTCTTTGAGCCATTGCATATCCTCCTGCGTCGAAATAATGCGCGGCAAACCGAGAATAGGGCGCGGGGGATCATCAGGATGCACCGCCAGTTTAATACCCACTTCTTCCGCCACCGGCACGATGGCACGCAGGAAAGTCGCCATGTGTTCACGCAGTTTGGCTTTATCGATACCGTCATATTGCGCCAGCTGCGCCTGGAACTGTTCCAGCGTATAGCCCTCTTCGGCGCCTGGCAAACCGGCAATAATATTACGTACCAGCGTGGTTTTTTCCTCTTCGCTCATGGCGGCGAAGCGGTTAGCAGCAGCTTGCTGCTCTTCAGCACTGTAATCTTTTTCGGCACCGGGACGTTGCAGCAGAAACAGTTCAAAGGCGGCAAAAGCATCCGCATCAAAGCGCAGGGCTTTTGCGCCATCGGGCAATTCCCACGCCAGATCGGTTCGCGTCCAGTCGAGTACCGGCATGAAGTTGTAGCACACCGTATCAATGCCACAGGTCGCCAGATTGCGGATCGATTGCTGATAGTTAGCGATGTAACGCGCATAATCGCCGCGCTGGGTTTTAATGGATTCGTGCACCGGAATGCTTTCGACCACCGACCAGATCAAGCCTTTTTCCGCCAGTAACGCCTGACGCGCTTTGATCTCTTCCACCGGCCAGACTTCGCCATTCGCAATGTGATGCAGCGCGGTCACAATGCCTGTTGCACCCGCCTGACGTGCATCATCCAGAGAAACCGGATCGTTCGGGCCATACCAACGCCAAGTGTGTTCCATTTTCACTCCCTTTGTGATTTGGCCCAGTGGTCAGGCCGCTGGACCAAGAGTAAGATAGTGCGCTATAAAAGGCCGTGATCGGGATCGCAGCATGAAAAAATGTGAGCGCTGCGACACGTCGGTCTTCTGCGCACGCAAAGGAGAAAGAGATGGCGCTACCTGTACTGAAAGCAGAACGTTTATATCGTCAAATCGCTAACGCGATTATGGACAGCATTAAAAAGGGCGAATTTGTGCCGGGCGGATTATTGCCTGCGGAACGTGAGCTGGCGAAGCAACTTGGTGTGAGTCGCTCATCGGTACGCGAAGCCTTAATTGTTTTGGAAATGACGGGCTGGGTGGATATCCGTACCGGAAATGGCATTTATGTGGCGCAAGCGCTGCCGCAGGGCGGCGTAAAAAATGACATCAGAGAAACAGAAAGCTTCAGTCTGCACGACCTGCTTCAGGCGCGTGAAGCTTTTGAAGGGATGTTAGCTGCCTTTGCAGCGCGTCATGGCACTGCACAACAGCGCGCCGCCTTGCTGGCGTTGACAGCAGAATTGCAGCAGTTTAATGAAAATGACGCCGCGTTTCTGGAGCAAGATAAACAATTTCATCTGTTAATCAGCGAAATGAGCGGCAACGATCTGCTGCGCGACATGATGGAATATCTCTGGAACAAGCGTCAAAGTCCGCATTTTAAACGGTTGGAGCGGCACTACGCAGATAACGCATTTGCCCAAGAAATGAATGAGGATCATCAGCACATTGCCGAGGCGATTGTCGCGGGTGATGAAACCGCTGCACGTGCGACGATGGAAAAGCATCTACAACACGTGCAGCAGCGTTTACTTGGTTAATCCTTTCGCGCGTTTGGGACGTCCGGTACCCAGCATGATCGCCAGACGGCTACCGCCCGGCGTGGTCTCCATCAATATTTTCGTAATGCTGGTCAGCGGCACCGATAGCAGCATACCGACCGGCCCCAGCAACCAGCCCCAAAAAATCAACGACAAAAAGACCACCAGCGTTGATAAACCCAGTCCACGCCCCATCAGGCGTGGTTCCAGCATATTGCCGAACACCATGTGAATGGCAGAGAACAGCGCCGCCACCATCACGGCATCAAAGAGGCTGTTCAGCAGCAGCGCCTGAATAAACGGTGGAATACCCGCAAGGATTGGACCGATGTTAGGAATGAAGTTGAGAATAAACGCCACCACGCCCCACAGTAGCGCGAACTTCACGCCCAGCAACACTAAGCTGAGCCAGACGGCAACGCCGGTAACTAAGCTAACCAGCGTTTTTAATGCCAGATAATGCGTGACGCCTTTCAATGCTTTGTGCAATCCCGCGATGCGTATTTTGGGATTGACCAGTGCGTTACGCATTTTGTAAGGCAGATGGTGAACTTCAAACAGCATGAAAACCACCGTCAGAACCAGCAGCACAATATTGGTCATGGCACCGGAAAAACGGGTTAGCGCACTGGTAGCCAGATTCATCATCATGCTGGGATCGAAGCGTTGTACCAGAGACTCGGTGGAGATATTAAGGTGAAACTGCGCTGCTAAATGCTGCACAACCGTCATTTTCTGTTCCAGGGTGGCGCGTAATTGCGGATAGATATCCGAAAATTCACTCACCGAACTGGCTATTACCGCGATGAGCAGCAACATCACCAACATAATCACCGTAATAACCAAGGTGATCGCCACTCCACGACGTAACCCGCGCCGCATCAACATCGTCACCAACGGATTAAGCACAATAGCGAAGAAGGCCGCGAGTAACAGCGGAACCAGAATATCGGAAGCTGCGCGGATACCCGCCAGAACGATGACCAGCATCGCCAGTTTAATCAGAATATTTTGCCCAATTTTTTCCTGCTGTAGCTCGCTCATTCCCTCTCCTGAAATAAAATTGGCTGAGAGAAGTGTAGCCTAAGCCGGATTAACAAACTGATTTATCAGAGAAACGGTAAGAGCTCACTCACGTGGCGACGCAGTCATGCCCGCGCGCCCACTATCAATGTCAGACGGGAAAGCAATGCGACTGTTGCTATTGTCCCACCACACCCTGTTCACACTGTCGCCAGATAAAATCGTGATGGTTTGCGTTGCCGCTGACGTAAATCGGTACGGTAAACCGCTCGCAGAGCACAATAGCGAACCTCCTCTCTATTGTTGTCTGTAAGCGGGGCCGATCAGCTACCGCCTTGCCGCAATCCGAATTATTTAAGGTATAGTCATTTCTTGAGCCTAAAAAATTCAGCTAAAGACGAGCGCAATTACTCATGCCAGACCAACCCGCAGCGCAATCTGCACCCCGTCATTCCCAGATTACCCTCCTGATTATCTCCATTGTGATGTACAACTTTGCTACTTATCTCACTATCGGTTTACCGTTGGCGGTGCTGCCGGGTTTTGTCAACGACACGCTCGGCTACAGCGCTTTTTGGGCGGGATTAGTCATCAGCTTGCAGTATCTCGCCACGCTGCTGAGTCGTCCGCATGCTGGACGATACGCCGATCTCTGGGGACCAAAAAAAGTGGTGGTTTGGGGATTGGTGGGGTGTTTGATCAGCGGGTTATGCATTTTGGCGGCAGCATTGACGCTCAGCACACCAACGTTGAGCCTGGTGTTGCTGTGTGTGGGACGATTAATTCTTGGCGTGGGCCAAAGTTTCTCGGGAACGGGCACCTCGCTATGGGGCGTGGCGCGCGTCGGCTCGCTGCATATTGGTCGGGTAATATCCTGGAATGGCATCGTCACCTATGGCGCGATGGCGATTGGTGCGCCGCTCGGCGTCATGATTTTTCGTATGGGCGGCTTATTGTGGCTCTCCGCCATTATTATCACTATTTCTGTGGTCGCCATTGCTTTGGCAATACCGCGCCCAGCGGTAAAAGCGAGCAAAGGCAGACCACTGCCGTTTCGCGCCGTGTTGGGAAAAGTGTATGGATTTGGCCTGATCCTGGCGATGGGATCCGCGGGCTTCGGCGTTATTGCGACCTTTATTACACTGTTCTACAAGGCGAAAGGCTGGGAAGGTGCCGCCTTTGCGCTCACGCTGTTTAGTGCCGCTTTTGTCGGTGCACGCTTGCTGTTTCCCAATGCGATTACTCGTCACGGTGGACTGCGCGTTGCCAGCGTTTGCCTGGCAGTGGAAGCGGTTGGTCTGTTTCTGGTGGCGGGCGCATTCGAGCCCTGGATGGCAAAAGCGGGGGCGTTTCTCACCGGCGCAGGCTTCTCGCTGGTATTCCCGGCAATTGGCGTGGTGGCGGTAAAAGTGGTGCCGCAGCAAAATCAGGGCAGCGCGTTAGCAACCTACACGGCGTTTATGGATTTATCTCTGGGGATCACCGGGCCAATTGCCGGGTTTATCATGAGCTACGCAGGTGTGCCGCTGGTCTATCTGCTCACCGCGCTGTTGGTCTGCTTTGCGCTGTTTTGCACATTACGCATGATTCGTCATCAGCCCACTGCGCTGAAGAGTGAAAGAGAGGAAAAGTAAAAAAGCGGCCTCCGACCGAGGCCAAAAAATGTGTCACAAGACACAGATAAGGGTAAGGTCACGCGGCGCAAAGACGTCAGCGCCGCGCAGGGGATTAGGCTTGTAGCAGTTCGATACTGAAACGAATTTGGCGTTCTATTTCGGTTGGCGTCCAGCGGTTTAGTTCGGATGAGAAAGGCTCAAACGCGTAGACACCTTTATAACCAAGCATCTCCAGGCGCTTCACCTGCGCCACGCTGTTCAACACATCGTGATCACTCAACATGATGCGTTCTTCGTCGGTCAACTCAGCCGTTGGGCGGGTATCTTCCACGCCGGACAAGTGCACCAGGCCAATCTGGTTAACATCAATCTCTGCCGGAAATTCTTGTTCGGCATTTTCATACAGATGGTGGTGGAAAGTATCCAGCAGCAGTTTAAACGGTACGTTGGCATCACGAATCAACTGCTGTGCCTGTACGGCAGAACGCAGCGAACTGATCGGGAAACCCAGCGGCTCAACTAAACCCTGCACGCCATAATGTTCAAAACGCGGCGCGAGTTTCTGCATCGCTTCCAGCGTCTGCTGAGGTGAGATGGCAACGCCTTCGTTCAGTGGGCACATCACCAAGGCTTTCGCACCGATACTTTTTGCCTCTTTTAACAGCGCCTCCGCTTTTTCCAACAGCGCATCGTCGGCACGGTTAAAGGGATAAAGCGCATTAATAGTGACAATTTCAATGTGATATTTCTCGGTAAGCGCGCGCAGTTGTTCAGGTGATAAATCATCTGTCACTTTGCCGCTCGGCATGTCATTACGCAGCTCTACTTTGCTTAATCCCAGGCGCTGTACTAACTGGAAGAAGGCTTCCAGCGAAAGGGCAGGGGCAATTTTTCGGTTAATACAGAAACGAGTGGGATCAATGGCCATGCTGCGGCTCCTGTTAGGGGAGATAAGATGCAGCAAAGAAAACATTTATTTCATTAATAGTGAATAATGGAATGCGTATTATTAGATCTGCTTCGCAATAATTTCATATTTCGTTCCATAGCGCAGATCATATACCCTGTTTCTTTGAAAAAACGCATAAGATTTTATGGCACTGCTGCCGCTGCTGGAGGCGCATTATCACTGGCTAAAATGCATTTTGATGCCAACACGCAAAGCCGCGAAGAAAAATGCGATCTGTGCCGCTAAAAAGAAATTTTCCAAAAAGAACTATTTGAAAAATTTGTTCCACTGTAATAGCTTCATAACACGCTTTAGGCTTCGCCTGATCAGGCAACGTGACTTCCAGCACGCGCAGTCTGCAGGGAACGTAAACATTCAAAGAGGCAACAACATGAATATCGTAGGAAACTTTATTGGCGGTAAAACCACCCACAGCGCCAGCAACGAAACCATTCCTGTTTATGATCCGGCAACCGGCAAAGTGGTCCGCGAACTGACGCAAAGTACCGCTGATGAAGTCGCTCAGGCGATTGAAGTTGCACACAATGCCTTTCCAGCCTGGTCAAAAACCTCTCCGCTACGTCGTGCGCGCGTGCTGTTCAATTTTAAAGCATTGATGGAACAACATCGCGATGAGCTGGCGGCATTGATCGTCTCTGAACACGGTAAAGTCTGGTCAGATGCGCTGGGCGAACTGACGCGCGGCATCGAAGTGATTGAATTTGCCTGCGGTATTCCACACCTGATTAAAGGCGAATATTCGGCTAACGTCGGCACTGGCGTTGACAGCTTCTCGCTGATGCAGCCGGTGGGTGTTGTGGCGGGTATTACCCCGTTCAACTTCCCGGCGATGGTGCCGTTATGGATGTTCCCTATCGCGCTGGCGTGCGGTAATACCTTCATTCTTAAGCCGCCTGCACTCGACCCTTCTGCCGCTGTTCGCATGGCAGAACTGCTGACCGAAGCGGGTCTGCCGGACGGTGTCTTTAATGTGGTTCACAGTTCCAACGACGATGCAGAGCAGTTGTATAAAGATCCACGCATCGCTGCTGTTAGCTTTGTGGGTTCTTCCGGCGTCGCAGAACATATCTATAAAACAGCCAGCGCCCACGGCAAACGCGTTCAGGCGTTTGGTGCAGCGAAAAACCACGCCATTGTGATGCCGGATGCCGATCTGGATGCCACCGTGAACGCCATCATGGGCGGCGCGTTTGGATCCGCAGGCGAACGCTGCATGGCGTTGCCAGTTGTGGTTGCCGTTGGCGATGATACGGCTGATAAGTTAATTGCGAGCCTGACTCCGCTGGTGAAAGCGCTGCGTGTCGGCCCTGGCATCAACAAAGGTTCAGAAGAGAATGAGATGGGGCCGGTGGTTTCTGCGGCACATCAGAAAAAAGTGCTTGGCTACATAGATAAAGGCGAGCAGGAAGGTGCAAAACTGGTGGTGGATGGCCGTAACTTCCAGGTGCCTGGCCATGCTGAAGGTTATTACGTTGGCGGCACGCTGTTCGACAACGTGACGTCTGACATGGTGATCTGGCGTGAAGAGATTTTTGGACCGGTGCTGAGCATTATGCGCGCGCCTGATTACGACAGCGCACTGAAACTGGTTAACAGCCACGAATTTGGCAACGGCAGCGCTATCTTTACCAGCAACGGCAATACCGCGCGCGAATTTGTGCAGGATGTTGAAGCGGGCATGGTGGGTGTTAACGTACCGGTTCCTGTGCCGATGGCCTTCCACAGCTTTGGCGGCTGGAAACGTTCGGTCTTTGGTGCATTGAACGTGCACGGCCCAGACGGCGTACGCTTCTATACCCGCATGAAAACCGCAACCGCCCGTTGGCCGAGTGGTCAGCAAACCGTTTCTGAATTCAGCATGCCGACGCTGGGCTAATTCATTTTTATACCCGAAAACCTTCAGGCGACAGCAGTGGAACATGCGTTTGCATCCTCAATCCTTGATAGAGGTAAACAGACGCTATTAACGCAGTTGTCGCTTGAATGATGACGGAGAAGGAGGATTAGGATGTCTTTACTTTCTAAAGCACAACAGCCTGACAGCCAGGGACGTATTCAGCATGTCACCCCGGAAAGTGCAGGCTGGCGTTATGTTGGCTTTGACGCTTACCTGCTGAAAAAGGGAGAAATCCTGCGTCTGAGCAGCGGTGAAAAAGAGCTTTGTTTAGTGTTAGTGGCGGGGCTGGCATCAGTGAAAACGCGCCACGCTGAGTTTCCTGGCATCGGCAAACGCATGTCACCCTTTGAACGCGTTCCACCCTATTCGGTGTATGTGCCGCACAACGATAAAGTCGAGATTCAGGCGGACAGCGACCTTGAGCTGGCGGTATGTAATGCGCCAAGTCAGGGCAATTTACCGGCTCGCCTGATTGCGCCCGCTGACGTCGGCGTTGAACAGCGCGGAAAAGGGCGCAATAAACGCCTGGTACATAATATTCTGCCGGATAATGAACCCGCCGACAGCCTGCTGGTCGTGGAAGTGTATACCGATGAGGGCGACACCAGCTCATATCCAAGCCACAAGCACGATCAGGAAAACAGCGAAAACGAAACCTATCTGGAAGAGACCTATTATCACCGTTTCGATCCAGAGCGTGGATTTGCGATGCAGCGCGTTTATACCGAAGATCGCTCGCTGGATGAGTGCATGGCGCCCTATAACCGCGATGTGGTTACTGTGCCGCGCGGTTATCATCCGGTCGCGACTCTGGCGGGGTATAACAACTATTACCTCAACGTGATGGCTGGCCCGGAACGTTTGTGGAAGTTTACCTGGGAGAAAGATCACGCCTGGGTAAACAGCGATGACTATCCGCGCAGCAAATAATGGCGGAAAACAAAAAGGCAGCCTTGAAATGGCTGCCTTTTTTATGCCTGAACGCGAATGTTTGATAAAACACCCTGCTCAGCAATGATCTCTAATCAGTTATGACTTCTTTTCGACATTCTTATCCGCATTATTCAAGGCAAGCGAAACGGCCAATGTCTGCGCCAGGCACAACGAAGCGACCTGAGAACGGAAACCATCAACCTGCGCTTCACGTACCACAAAGCAGACATCGCTGAAAGCGGCCAGCGGACTGACCTGGCTGTCGGTAATGGCGATTTGATGCGCGCCGCGTTTAGCCCCTAATTCAACCACTTCAACGGCTTCACGTGCGTAAGGTGAATAGCTAATGGCGATCACCACGTCTTTCGGGTTTACCAGGCTGAGCTGCTCGGTGAACATCCCACCCAGACCATCAATCAGGAAGGCACGACGTTCAAGGTGGCGCAGAGCATAAACCAGATAGGACGCCACGCTAAACGAGCGGCGCAGGCCAATAACGTAAATGTTTTCAGCTTCATTAAGCAGCTTAACGGCTTTATTTAACTGGTCCGGATTCACCTGCATCGCCAGCTGCTGCAATGCCTGGCTGTTTACCATAGTGAAAACGTTAAGGATTTCGGCTGGGCTTTCTGGTGCGCTGGCGCTGTCATCGGTAGAGGTTTGACGAAACAGGCGGGCGCGCTCGGTATAGTTCACCGTTTCTTCCATCAGATGCTGACGGAAAACTTGTTTCATTTCGTTGAACCCGCTGAAGCCAAACGCATTGGCAAAGCGAATCAGTGTGGAAGGCGGTACATCCGCTTGGGATGCGATGGAAGCCACGGTATCAAAAGCAATGCTGTTACTGTTATCAAGGATATAACGAGCGACCTGTTTTAGACGCTTGCTCAGTGTTTCATAGCGGCGACGAATATCGTCCTGCAGCAAGGAAAGTTGGGTGGGATTATTGGTCATTACTTCTGCCCGTTTAATAAGAATAATGGCTGGATAATGAGCGCTATAGTACCAGATGGATGGAAAATTTCATTTCTTTGCGTGTAATGAGGGCTTTATTTCATGGGTTTATGAAATACCTCACAGAATCCGTGGAGATGCGTGACGAAGCACGACATCCCCACCATTTTATTACGGTCAGATTTCAGGTTAAAGAAGGATTAAACGTTACAAACCTGCATTTTCGCGAATGTATTTGCGCGCTTTCACGGCATATTCAAAGGGATTAGCCAGCGCGGGATCTTGCTCCGCTTCCACCACCATCCAACCTTTGTAGCCGTAATCGTCGAGGATTTTGAACACCGGTTTGAAATCAATCACGCCGTCGCCGGGTACGGTAAACGTGCCTTTTTTCACCCCATCGAGGAAAGAGAGTTTATTTTGACGCACCTCTGCCACTACGTCATCGCGCACATCTTTCAGATGGACGTGGAAGATACGCGGCAGGTATTTTTTCAGCACTGCCAGCATCTTCTCTTGTGAGCCTTCTGAGTAGTAAACATGGCCAGTGTCATACAACAGGCCGACGTTTTCGTTGGTCAACGCCATGAAACGGTCAATCTCTTCAGTGGTCTGAATGCCGGTTCCCATATGATGATGCAGCGTAACGCGCATGCCTTTTTCAGCTGCGATAACCGCCAGCTCGTTGTAACCTTCCGCCGTTAAACGCCACTCTTCATCGGTGAAAACAGGCTTCTCTTCCAGCACCGCCAGCGTGGTGCCCTGAATACTTTTGCTCTGCTCAGAGCAGCCAATGACACGTGCACCCATCGCGTGCAAGAAGTTCATGTGGTTCACAAACTCGTCGATGGTTTTAGCTTTGTCGCCGTTGGCAAAAAAGGTGCTGAACCAGGCGTTACAGATCTCAATGCCACGAATATCCAGCATCGGCTTTAAAATTGCCGGATCGCGCGGGTATTTGCTGCCCACTTCGCTGCCAGTAAATCCTGCCAGCGCCATCTCACTCACCGTCTGCTGAAAAGTATTTTCACTGCCCAAATCAGGCATATCATCATTGGTCCAACCGATCGGCGCTATTGCCAGCTTCACGTTATCTTTGTTCATCTTGTAATCCTTTTGATAAGGGCGGGCCAGTGCCGCCCACAATGAAAGCGCGGGATCAGTGGTTATAAAAATCAGGACGCGGCGGCATTTCTACTGGCTCAATCGCGCCGCTGTTTTGCGCCTTCAGGCACGCATCGGCAGCAACGGAAGCAGCAAAGCCATCCCAGGCTGAGGGGCCCGTTAACTGGCCCGCTTTTACATCATTGATGAACGCCTGCAGCTCAACGTCATAGGCATCAATAAAACGATCTTTCCAGTCGACCAAAATGGTGTTCGAAAGTTTGGCATCTTTACGCAGCTGAACAGAAGAGGGCTCAGGCAGTTTGGCAATACCGGTTTCGCCAACCACTTCACACTGAATGTCGTAGCCGTAAGCGCAGTTAACAAAAATTTCCACGTCGATGCGCACGCCTTTTTGCGTTTCAAACAGCACAATTTGCGGATCTTTCAATTTGGCGTGGCTCTTCGACGTCACGCGTGGGAAGACCACCTGCACGCTTTTATAATCGTCGTTGGTCAGCCAGCGCAGCACATCCAGTTCGTGAATCAGGGTGTTAGTAATCGCCATATCGGTGGTGTAATTTTCCGGCACCGTTGGGTTGCGATGGGCGCAATGCAGCATCAGCGGTTCGCCAATTTCACCATCGGTAATCACCTTTTTCAGGGCGCGATAACCAGAATCGTAAGGGCGCATAAAGCCTACCTGCACCAGACGCTTGCCGTGTTTGATCTCCGCCTCTACCACGTGACGGCAGCCTTCAGCGCTCATTGCCAGCGGCTTTTCACAGAACACCGGTTTACCGGCAGCAATCGCAGCCAGGGTAAACTCTTCATGAGTCGGATCCCATGAAGTCACTAATATGGCGTCGACTTCAGGCGATTGAATCACCTGATGACCATCTTGATAGACTTCTGCTTCGATATTCAGGCGTTGCAACGCTGCGCGTGCGCCATCAACGTTGATGTCAGATACGGCAACCACTTTTGCGCCCTGCAACACGTTATTGCAGCGGCGAATGTGTTCCTGACCAATTGCACCTGTACCGATTACGCCAAGTTTCAAAGTCATAATTATACCTGTAGGGTTCATTCGGATAAGAGAAAGGGGCCGGGAACCGGCCCTGAGATTAATACTTACGGGCTTGATCCAGGTGCGCGTTTAGGCTGTCGGCGACGCTTTGGGTGCGTTCTGAATCCGACGTCTGCGCCACGCCCACGTGCCACCAGCTGAAGTACTTATGAATCATGGTTTTTGGTAAGACTTTAATATCAATGAGCGTCGATACCGTCTGCTTCTTCGCATCTTCCAGCGCCGCTTTGAGCTGATCCAGCGTGGTCACACGATAGGTTTTGCAGCCGTAACCGGCGGCAATAGAAGCAAAATCAACCGGGACAAAACCCCCATCCAGCTTGCCACCTTCCGGGTTACGGAAGCGGAATTCGGTGGTGAAGCTATCCATGCCGTGTTCCATTTGCAGGTTATTGATGCAGCCGTTGGTCATGTTATCCAACAGCACCACGTTGATTTTGGCGCCTTCCTGAATGGATGTGACCAGCTCGGAGTGCAGCATCATGAATGAACCATCACCGACCAGCGCGTAAACCTCACGTTGCGGCTGCGCCAGTTTGACGCCCAGTGCGGCATTCACTTCATAACCCATGCAGGAATAGCCGTACTCAACGTGGTACGCGTTGTAATCTTTGGTGCGCCACACGCGTTGCAGGTCGCCCGGCAAGCTGCCCGCGGCTGCCACAATCACTGCATCCTTTGGGAGCTGCTCGTTTAAGGTGCCGAGCACGCTGCTTTGCGTGAGCAGGGATTGTGTCAAACGGTTGAACTCAGCAAATACCGCTTCGCGATCGATGTGATCGGCAATTTCTGGGGTAAAGCCTTCGCTGTATTCAACCTGATAAACACGCTGCGTCTCTTTCAGCAGTTTGCTTTGAGCCTGCTCGATTTGGTTGCCCCAATCGTTGCTGTAATTTTGGGAAACCAGCGCCGCGCTCAGCGCCGTTAATCCTTCACGCGCATCCGCTAGCAACTGCACGCCATCTAACTTGTAGCTGTCGAAATTACTGACGTTAACGTTGAGGAAGCTGACCTCGGGGTTCTGGAAAATCCATTTCGATGCGGTGGTGAAATCGGTGTAGCGCGTCCCCACGCCAATCACCAAATCAGCCTCTTTCGCCAGCAAGTTGGCGGCCAGACAGCCGGTTTCGCCGACGCCGCCCACGTTGAGCGGATGATCGGAAATGATTGTGCCTTTACCCGCCTGGGTTTCAGCAAAAGGGATTTGATAGCGTTCAGCAAACTGACGCAGCGCTTCGCCCGCTTCGGAGTATTTCACGCCACCGCCACAAACAATGATTGGCTTGCGTTTACGCACAATCAGCGAAAGGGCATCTTCTAACTGTGCCGCGGTGGGTAAGCGGCGATCCAGACGATGAACACGTTTTTGGAAGAAATATTCCGGGTAATCCCAGGCTTCGCCTTGCACATCTTGTGGCAGAGAGATTGTCACCGCGCCGGTTTCTGCCGGATCGGTGAGCACGCGCATCGCATTGATGCAGGCGGTCATCAGCTGTTCTGGGCGGCTGACACGGTCCCAGTATTTGCTGACGGCGCGGAAGGCGTCATTGGTGCTGATGCTGAGATCGTGCGCTTGTTCAATTTGTTGCAGCACCGGATCGGGCTGGCGGGTCGCGAACACGTCGCCCGGCAGCAGCAGCAGAGGAATACGGTTTGCCGTGGCGGTAGCGGCGGCGGTAATCATGTTTGCCGCACCCGGCCCAACGGAAGAGGTGCAAGCAATGATTTGACGACGCAGCGATTGCTTAGCAAAACCCGTCGCAGCATGCGCCATGCCTTGTTCGTTACGTCCCTGATGCACTACCAGATCGCCGCTATCCTGCTCCAGCGCCTGACCCAAACCCAGAACGTTGCCATGACCGAAGATGGCGAAGATGCCTTTGACAAACTTCGTCTCAACGCCATCAACATCAATGAATTGGTTATCAAGAAATTTAACCAGCGCCTGTGCAGTGGTCAGTCTGATTGTGCCCATATGCTCTTCCTTTACATGCTGGTGGTGCCTGAAATCCGAGCGCGGTAGGCGATGTAGAACCTCGGAAAAGGCGACCGGGGGTAATTGAAACGTGAAGCGATTATAAACAAATATATTTTTCATAAAATACGATTACAGAAGAAACATTTCATTTTGCGAGTGAGATCAAATTTAACGCCAAAACGGGGCTTTGATCGTTTTTGTCACGTCGTAAAGTGGAACGCCCGGTAGGCTTCACTGCCATATGAAAAATTTCATTTCATTTCAGTAGATTCCCCTTTTAATCAGGCTTTTCCTGCGATCTGTCTCACAACCCTGCAACAGCGGGTACTGGCGGGGTTGAATCTTTCCAGTATTGATAGCTTTCCAGAGTTTTACCTGGTTCACAAAATCGCGATGGATATTTCATTTCATATTGAATTTGGAATTTTTATTCCCCATACTTCGGAAATAGCCAATCAGGCACCTTGAGACCCCGGAAGCAAAGCGCGCGTTATCGGGCTTTTCGCCGACAGTGTCTGCTTATCACAGAAGGAAACCACAGGTATGAGTACACAACAGAAGCGGCTTGATGTGATTTGTATCGGACGCATCGCCGTCGATTTTTATGGTCAGCAAATTGGCGCTCGCCTGGAGGATGCCACCTCGTTTGCTAAATACCTTGGCGGTTCTTCAGGGAACGTGGCTTACGGTACGGCCATTCAGGGTTTGAAATCCGCCATGCTGGCGCGGGTGGGTGATGAGCATAATGGCCGCTTCCTGCGTGAAGAGTTACAGCGCGTGGGCTGTAATACCGAGGGATTGATTACCGATGAGAAACGTCTTACCGGCATGGTGATCCTTGGCATTAAAGATGAAGAGACCTTTCCGCTGATTTTCTACCGTGATAACTGCGCCGATATGGGCCTGGTGCCAGAAGACATTAAAGAGGAATTTATCACTGCTTCTCGCGCCGTGGCGGTTACGGGAACCCATTTATCGCATCCGCAAACGCGTGAAGCGGTACTGAAAGCGCTGGATATTGCCAAGCGCAATGGCCTACGTACCGCGCTGGATATCGATTATCGCCCGGTTTTATGGGGTTTGACCTCGTTGGGTGACGGTGAAACGCGTTTCATCGAATCGGCTCAGGTCACGCAGCAGCTACAAGAAGTGGTGCATTACTTCGATTTGATTGTTGGAACCGAAGAAGAGTTTCATATCGCTGGTGGCAGCACTGACACGTTAACCGCGTTGAAAAATGTGCGTCAGGCGAGTCAGGCGACGCTGGTTTGTAAGCGCGGTCCAATGGGATGCGTGGTGTTTGAAGGCGATATTCCTGACAGCTGGGAACAAACCAAACTGCAAACTGGCGTACGCGTAGACGTGCTAAATGTACTGGGCGCAGGCGATGCCTTTATGTCTGGCCTGCTGCGCGGCTGGTTGAATGATGAAGGTTGGGAGCAAGCTTGCCGCTACGCCAATGCCTGCGGCGCGCTGGTGGTGTCACGTCACGGTTGTGCGCCAGCCATGCCGACCAAAGCGGAGCTGGATGATTTCCTCAGCCGTGACAAAGACGTTAAACGCCCCGATCTCGACAGCCGACTGAACCATCTGCACCGCGTTACAACACGTAAGCAGCAATGGCCAGAACTGAATGTTTTTGCCTTTGACCATCGCAAGCAGCTCGCGGATATGGCGCGTGAAGCCGGTGTTGATGAAAGCAAAATTCCGCAGTTAAAAGTCCTGCTGTTAAGAGCAGCAGAAGAAGCGGCGCAAGAAGCGGGCCTGGAGAACAAGAGCGGCATTTTGGCCGACACCACATATGGGCAGAAAGCGCTGAATGCGATTACCGGAAAAAACTGGTGGATTGGCCGTCCGATTGAACTGCCAAGTTCACGGCCGCTACGTCTTGAGCATGGAAACATCGGTTCTCAGCTTATCGACTGGCCTACTGAACACGTGGTGAAATGTCTGGTGTTTTATCATCCGCATGACAGCGCCGAACTGCGCAAAGAGCAGGATGATCTGATCCTTGACGTGTGGAAAGGTTGTAACAAAAGCGGGCATGAGCTGCTGCTGGAAGTGATTTTGCCAGAGAGCAACCCGGACCATAAAGAAGCCTATTATCTGGAGATGCTGAGCCATTTCTACAGCCTGGGCGTTCAGCCAGACTGGTGGAAACTGCCACCGATGTCAGCAGAAACCTGGCAGGCGATAAGCGGCTTGATTGAGCAGCAAGACCCATACTGCCGCGGCATTCTGTTACTGGGACTTGATGCGCCAGAAGAAAAGCTGAAAGCAGGCTTTGCCGCCGCCGCTAAGGCACCGTGGGTGAAAGGCTTTGCTGTCGGACGGACCATTTTTGGTCAGCCTTCACGCATGTGGCTGCAAGGTGAGCTGGACGATCAGGCGCTGATTGATACGGTGAAAGGTAATTATTTGCGCCTCATTGGTTACTGGCGCGAAGCGCGAGGTTAAAGAGAGGATCGGGCGCGATATCGCGCCCGATAAGCCCTTCGGTGAGTCGGAACTCCCCATCAAATCACTTCAGCGTTACGCTCTTCACGATATTGTCGGCATCGCTTTGCGCTTGCTGCTGATTATCGCCTGGCAGCGTAATCTGCATCGTCATCAGCTTACCGTCCACTTTTGCCAGAATCACGGAGGACCATGAGGTCTGATTGTTGGCAGAAATTACCGTATCCAACTGCTGTGCGGGTTGGTCTTTCAGGGTAACGGATTTGTTCGATACCACCTGCAACTGCGGATCGCGGTTACGTTGCTGCTGCTCCATACGTTGCGACAGCACATCCAGACCATCGGTGGTTTCGTCACCCGCAATAACAATAATGGCGCGTGCACCTGTTTCGTCAGCATAAACATGCATGTTGGTGGTTTGATTGCCCAGTTTGCCGCTCTTATCAGACATGCCTGGCGGCAGCGAGAAGCTCAGCTTGCCATCCATCAGCGTGACGTTTTGACTGGATTGGCTGGCGCTCACACCGTTGTCGTTCGCCGCTTCGTCTTTTTTCTGGTCACAGGCGGCTAAGCCTAAAACCAGTAAACCCATTCCCGCATATTTCACTAGGTTACGCATCAGAATCCCTTTTATCTTTCCAGACAGCCGTTTATATACCTTACACCCTTCGCGTTGCAGGAAGGCGGCAAGCGTGTGAATCCCAGAGAGCTTACTCGGGTAAGTGACTGGGTGAACGCGCGCTGCCAACGCACCTGCAGCTTGAAGTATGACGGGTATACAACAGTAATCAGGTTGCAAACGCAACCCGATGATTGTCAGGAAATCTTAGCCTGTCGTGGCAAAAAGCTCTATTTCCGTTTAGCCGAAATTAACGTGTGCATTGTTGGCGTGCTCGGTCAGGCGTTTTAATGTGGCATTCAACAGGACACCGTAAGCGGGCAGGAAGAACACCATGCAGATCAACACTTTAAAAGTGTAATCTACTAAAGCGATCTCAACCCAATGCTGCGCCATAAACGGATCGGGACTTTGATAGAAGGCGATAGAAAAGAAGGCTAGCGTGTCGCTGATATTACCGAGGAACATCGCGCAGCCGGGCGCAATCCACCACTGTGGCAAGCGACGCAGGCGATTAAACACATGCACATCAAGGATTTGGCCCAGCGCGTAAGCCATAAAGCTGGCGCAGGCGATGCGGGCGACGAAAAGATTTACCTCTTCCAGCGCGTGCCAGCCTTGCCATTCGCCTTGATAGTAGAGGCTAGAAACAGCGTAAGAGATAAACAGCGCAGGGATCATCACCGCCAGAATAATGCGGCGTGCCAGCGCCGCGCCAAAAATGCGCACGGTGAGATCGGTAGCAAGAAAGATAAATGGGAAGCTGAAAGCGCCCCATGTGGTGTGAAAGCCAAAAATGGAAACCGGCAATTGCACCAGATAATTGCTGGAGGTGATCACCAACAAATGAAACAACGACAACCAAAACAGCGCGTGCATGCGCTGACGCGATGAAAATGCGATCATAATAAGCCTTTTTAGTGTTGGGGTGAGGGAACCCATTGCAGAAGATTGCCAGCAATATCCTGCGATTAAACGGATGAAAAAGCGGCGGCATCTTACCGCGTTGTGCTATTTATGCAATGGCTAATTTTAACGCAATCGTTATCGTCTTGCGTCGGTTTATTGACGCGCTAGAATAGCCGACCCACATCAAAACTGAGTCCATTATGAGCGATGCTTTTACTTCTGCCGACCATCAGCTCGATGCGCGCGGCCTGCGCTGTCCTGAGCCGGTAATGATGGTGCGTAAAACCGTCCGCAATTTGCAGGATGGAGAAACGCTGCTGATCATTGCCGATGATCCGGCGACGACACGTGATATTCCAGGCTTCTGCCGCTTTATGGAACATCGGCTTTTAGCCCAGCAGACGGAAACCTTGCCTTACCAGTTTCTGCTGCAAAAAGGGTTGGAAGGTTAACGGCGGCAGATAACCGCCGTCGATTTTACCGCGTTCGTGAATGCAGAAGCCGCAAGGCGTTTGCCGTGACCAGCGCGGTAGCGCCAGAATCGGCTAAAACCGCCAGCCATAATCCGGTTAATCCCATCAGCGTTGTCACCAGAAACAGCGCTTTCAGCCCCAGCGCCAGCGCGATGTTTTGGCGGATGATGCTGCGTGTTCGGCGGGCTAATGCAATCATGGGTGCCAGATTCGTCAGTTGGTTACGGGTTAATGCGGCGTCGGCAGCCTCCAGTGCGACGTCTGTGCCGCTGCCCATGGCGATGCCTAACGTTGCGGCTTTCATGGCAGGCGCGTCGTTGATGCCATCGCCGACCATCGCCAATGAAGAGTATTGACTGAGCTGACGAACCGCCTCGACTTTATCGGCAGGCAGCAGGCTGGCGCGGTAATCGATGCCAAGCTGCTGAGCAATGCTCGCTGCGGCACGCGGATTGTCACCGGTTAACATCAGGCTCTTAATGCCGAGTTTTTTTAACGCGGCTATTGCTGCTATCGCATCGCTACGCAGCTGATCCTGCAACGCCAATGCACCCAACGCTTCGCCATCACGCAGCACAATCACCAGCGTCTGACCGTGCGCCTCCTGCTCGGCAATCAACGTCTGCTGCGCTGGCGTCAGTGTCGTCACGCGTGCCGGGGCAAGTAATTCTATTCGTTGGCCTGCGACCTGTGCGGCGATACCACTTCCCGCGAGTGCCTGTTGTGAGTTGGCCTGCGGAATCTGCAGATCACGTGCCTGTGCAGCCGCAATAATCGCTGTCGCCAGCGGATGCGTGGAACCTTGCTCCACGGCGGCGCTGAGTGTTAACAGCTGTGCTTCGCTGATCCCGATAAACGGTAAGATGCGCGTAACCTGCGGTTTCCCGGCGGTCAGCGTACCGGTTTTATCAAACGCCAGCATGTGTAGCGAACTCAGCCGTTCCAGCGCTGCGCCACCTTTGATCAACGCGCCCTGACGAGCGGCAGCGGCTAACCCGGAAGTAATGGCGGCGGGCGTTGAGATCACCAGCGCGCAAGGACAGCCAATCAGCAATAACGTAAGCCCTTTATAAATCCAGGGTTGCCAGTCGCCGTAGCCCAGCAGCGGCGGTAGCACCATCACCAGTAGCGATAACAACATAATGGCGGGCGTATAAATGCGGCTGAAAGAGTCGATAAAACGCTCCACGGGCGCGCGATGGCTTTCGGCTTCTTCGATCAGTTGCAGAATGCGGTCAATGGCACTTTCGCCGGGTTTCGACGTGACTTCCAGTGTCACCAGCCGATCTACGCTGGTGGCACCCGCCATAATTTTTTCGCCGCTTTCGTGCGAGACCGGCAATGATTCTCCGGTTAATGCGCTTTCATCAAAGCTGGCGCTACCGCTTAACAAACGCGCATCGACCGGTAAACGCCCGCCCGCAGCAACTTCAATCACATCGCCGGGTTGCAACGCATCCAGTGCAATCTGTGAGCGCGTGCTGCCTTGAATACGCATGGCGAATTCTGGGCGCAGCGCCATCAGGCTAGTGACGCCGCTGCGCGCGCGTGAGGCAGCATAGGCTTCCAGGCGTTCACCCAGCTGGAACAGCAGCAGTACCATGGCAGCCTCTATATGCGCGCCAATGATTAATGCGCCCGCAGAGGCCAGCGTCATTAACATTTCAATCGTAAAGGAAGAGCCGCTGCGCAGTCGAAGCCAGGCGCTGTATGCTACTGGGCCTAGCCCAATCAGTGTGGTGACAACAAACAGGCGATCGCCCCAAACGGCGTCAAAGTGGCTAATTAACGCGCTGACCACCATCAGCACACCAAGCAGAATGAAACTGCGATTGGCTTGCCAGTGCGAAGGGGGAGACGTCTGGGTTTGAGATGATGACAGTGTGAAACCGGCTTTTTTTACTGCATTTTCAACGGTAATTTGCACATCACGATAGGCATCGACCACCAGCTTTTCACTGGAAAAAAGGATGCGGGCGGCGGCAACGTCAGGTAAATGGCGAACGGCGGTTTCAATCGTGCGGGCACAGCTGGGACAATCCATGCCGCTTACGCGCCAGCTGAATTGTTGCGTACTTTGCTGCGTTCTGGCGACTCGCCGGTCGCTTTCCTCTTCAGCTTCGCTAGCGGGGCCGGAAGGGCTATCGCCAGAACAGCAGGCAGGCGTATCTGATGAAATCGGCGTGGCAGCGCTAATAGAAAGTGTTGTCGGGCGAATGTGGCTTAGGTTGCAAAGGGGCTTTGATGCAGCATGCATGGTGCGGGATTTACCGCAGCCACAGGATTGATGTTGATGCATATGACCTCCAGAAGCGGGCGGAAGTGCCCGCTCTGATATCCTACACTCTGGAGTCAACTCCAGAGTCAAGCCTTTGGTCATTTTTTCTTCAGTAGAGCCACAGTGAACGCACAATCATGAAGTGACCGGCGAAATAGCAGGCTGCGATGATGGCGCTATCGGCGCTGAAACGGCGGCGATAATGAGAGATAAACCAAATAATATTGGCTAACAGCAACAGGCCGGCACCGACCATGATCGAAAAGCTGTAATCGGTTGGACGGAAGAAATATTGCTCGGTCGCCATCCAGGTCATGACCAATGTCATGCCAATAAAGGTACAGATTGGCCACCGCAAATCGGCCAGCTTGTTCCAAAGAACACCAATCACCACCACGCCAATAATCAGCAGCGTAAGGGGAATCGGCCAGAAGAAGCTCATCGTCATGTTAGCGGCAAAACTCAGCGTATAAAGCAGATGCGAAAGAAAGAACGCACCCAGCGCATAGAGCATTTTCTGACGCGGCAGCAGTGTAAGAGCATCGCCAACCAAGGTAGCGATTAACCCGGCAAGGATCAGATAATCGGTGGTGTTAAGCGTAGGTGCTTGCCATGCCAGGCCAACCAGCAGCAGAAGCGTAACCGGTTTAAACAGCCAGCGTTGCCATTGTGGACCACGATATGAGGCATCGACATACAGCCAACCGGAGAAAAGTACAGCGAGGAAAGACCAGAGCATTGTTTCTCCCTTTTAACCAAAAATGGTGAATGTTCCCAAAATGTCGATCTCAGTTTAGGTTACGCCTCAGCAATGTGACAATCAGGCAACTCTGGTTGTATGCTTGCCGCGCAATAAATCTCTCCTGTAACCGATTAAGAACGAGCGAAAATATGAGCAAACCACCGCTACTCTTTTTTATCGTCCTGGCCATTATCGCCGTGTTGGCGACCCGTCAGTTCATTAAGCAACGGCGTGAAGCTGCCGTGAATGATGTTTCACCGATCCGCAGTCTGACGGTTGAAGTGAAGACTAAACGCGAATTTCCAGCACCCAATCGCCGCTCACGTCAGCGAGAAGTGATTGCTGGTGAAGAGATGCGTTACGAAGCCTGGTTTCACCCACTGAACGGGGCAAGTGATATAAAAGTGCAGGTAAAAGAAGATGATTATCATCAAATGGATAAAGGATCGAAAGGCGAGCTAAAAATGCAGGGTTCGCGTTTTGTGAGTTTTACGCCTGTGCATTAAAAATATACGCCACGTATTTTCATAGAGAACAGGTATTTTAAGACAAAAATTATTGCTTACAATAGCGGTTAAACATTAAATGCAAAAGGGTTCATGAGAAATCATGAACCCTTTTTTATCACTCGCTTGAGGCGTAATCAGTGCTTAAGCTTCATGGCTGGTCGCTTTAGGAATATGCCCATGACTTCTTTTAAGAAACCGGCTTTCCAGCAAGTTCCATGAAGTAAACGCAAGTGTTACGGTTAATATAATAGTGAGCATAAGGCCGAGATAAGCATTCCTATCAAATACACCGAAATGCGTAAGAACCTGAATAATTGGCCAGTGATATAAATACATTCCGTAAGAAAGATCACCGAACTGGCTAATTTTAATTTCTCTGCAAAGGCCGGTGCAAAACAAAATAACAACGGATGAGAATGCAACAGGCTCAATAAGATAAGAGAAGGATGTGTTTTTAAAAATCACGAAAGCCACGAGTGAAACGATAGTGATTTCTTTAAGCTTATCAAAAATAGCTTGATTTGTAGCCAGCAAGCTGCCGAAGAAGAAATACGACGACAAAGCGATAAATTGTTTCGCCAAAGTGTCAGCTTTAGGTCCAGTATACACAGAAGTAAAATAGAAAAACCACACGCATGAGATAGCGAAGATAGTAGCATAAGTCTTAAATGGCTTTTTCACGAGTAATGGCACGATAAAAGGCAAAAGCACATACAAAGTGATTTCTGCTTTAATAGTCCAAAGAGAACCATCCATTGGTTGGTTCGGGTTATTCGTAAAAACACCCGGTAAAGAAGGCTGAATAAAATTCATAAAAGAAAAGTTTGCAATGACATATTTTATTGTTTCTTTATTAGTGATGAACTCTTTAAGCGGGAGGCTTGTAAGACAAACTCCAATGATTAAACACATCACTATTACAAAAATATAAGCAGGAAGGATTCTTTGAGCGCGCTTGACAAAATAAGATTTAATCGAGTTACTTCTTAAGTAACTTTTTGCAATAAGGAATCCGCTTATTGCAAAAAATCCTTTTACAGCAAAATCACTATTCAGGATATGAGCAAGAAAGCGTATGTCAGCATTTCGCGTTACTTCTGCTGTGTGCACTAACATGACGACAGATGCTAAGATTAGTCTTACTATATCAAAGTTGTTTTTTGAGTTCATTTTTAATTTCTTACATATGCTGATGAGTGAGTGAATAGAACAACGCTTGTGTAGGGTTTTTTTATAGAGAGGATCTTAAAGCCATTAGAATTTTAATCATTCTAAAAAGCAAGAAAGTATTTTTCGAATGGTAATAATCAGAATTTTCTCAGGTTAAGCGCAGAGCGCTAAAATAAAAATTTAGCGCTCATTCAATAGCTAATTACTTTAACAACTGATAAGACTGAGCTACTTCATATCCTACCACAGACTGCTTGCTTGAAATAGTGTTGTAATAAAGATAGTAGAGAACCATAAGAATAGTTACTGACACGGCAGCAACCTTTTTAAGTTTAAACGATTCATAAATACAAAGGGATATTAAAACAGGTTCGACCTGAAGAAGGTAGTTGGCTAGTCGACCACCAGAGGCATAATCTTGCAGTGCAAGTCTTAGACCACTGCCAATTGCAAATGTAATAACTATTACATAGTAGAAATTGAATTTTTCGGGAGCAATTTTTTTCAGTGAATTGTTTAAAAGCATAAAACTAAAAATAAATACGAAGCCAATGTTTTTTAGATTAGATAACGTCAAAATCCCTTGTTCTTGTGCGGAATCTTGGTTCGCGTAACCCATAGCCCTTTCACCGATAGAACCAATATGGCTCGATACGAGCGAGATAATTGCAGAGCTTCCAATAAATGCCATTGGTATACTTACCAGAACTATGGCAATAGGGATAAATTTGTTTCGCTTAACAATTAAACTGAGCGGTATTAATAACGCCGTAATCGCAGTTGCGTGGCTAATAAATGATAGGATAAAAAGCTTTACCATACCTTTTTTGTTTTTATTACAGGTATGATAAACAAAGCCCAGTAGAAATGCAGAACTCAAACCAAACCTGATCTGGTTCATGTCTTTATTTATAAAGAGGTGCGCGGAATAGACAGCCAATGCGACCATTGGTAATGGGGATAGCTTTTTAAAATAAAATGAATTAACACATACTGCAATCATGCAATATATGAAAATAAAAATGTCAGCATTTTTTGAAAATACTCTTGAAATGAGCGCAATGAAATAAATGGCGGGCTCATAACGGAAATCCTTTAAACTTTCCCAAAAACCTTTAATTGTAATTTTGGATGCGAACTGTGAATAGAAGTCACGGTACTGGAAATCATCAAGCCCTGTGCCAAGCCCACGAATCCCACCGAACGTAAAGAGAACACCTACAGCGACAATGTAGATATATAATCTTATCCACTTAGAATTTTCGTTATTACTAAGCACAACCTCAACAATCGCAAAGAATGTCAGGGTTAAGCTTATGATCCAGTAAATTCCCATAGCTCAACATTCTAATAGTTTTAAAACGTTTTTATACCATATGGTACTGCCTGCGTAAACATGAGAAAATTCTAATTTTTTATGCTTAGAAAGGCTTGTTTATCAGTGAATTTAATTTACATATAATCATTTTACTGTACTTAATAGTGGTGTTAATTAAGTGTAATAGTTTAGGCTAATAAATTTGAGGTGGAGCGTGAAAGTGAACATAGGTAAGAATTATATACAAATAGCCAGAGGGCGTTTGGTTTGTTTTCCTAATGTGTCTATAGTTAAATTCCTTGCTTTTTTGCTATGTGCTTTAGTTTTTTATTCACAAATGTCCTCCGCTAATGAGGATATTCCTATTTGGCCCGGAGCTAACTCAGGGAAAAATAAAGTAGTTGATTTCAGTAAAAATTCCACTGTACCTAATCGTGCAGTAACCCGGGTTTCTTCGCCAAACTTCATATATGTACCACCGAAAGTTCATAACAATCATACAGCCATTCTAATAGTTCCCGGTGGTGGTTTTTCCTATATCATGAAAGATCTTGAAGGGCTAAGAGTTGCTGATTATTTAAGTCAAAGAGGTTACTCATCATTTGTGCTTATTTACCGTATGCCAAAAGGCGGTAGTGATGAAAATAGAAATAATGCATTTTCGGATGTACAACGCTCCCTAAGAAAAATCCGCTCGATGAGTGTAAATAATGAAATATCCATAAACAAAGTGGGCGTGATGGGTTTTTCTGCTGGCGCTTATCTGGCTGCAAATGTAAGTAATAAGCCTAATGAAAACTATGGCCATAACAATGATGCAATAGATAGGCTAAGTGCCCGACCTGATTTTACTGCCTTGATTTATCCCGTTATCTCTATGAAAACGGGAATAACGCATCAAGGCACCCGGCAGGCTCTATATGGGAAAAGTACATCCCAACAAATTGGCAACGAGTTTTCGCAGGAAAATTTGGTCTCAAAACAGACACCACCAACATTTATCGCTCAAGCTTTGGATGATAAAGTCGCATCGCCACAAAATTCACTGCTGATGTTTGATGCTTTGCGCAAAATGAGAGTAAATGTTGAACTTCATTTGTTTCATGAGGGAGGGCACGGCTTCTCCACAGGAGCCGGTAAAACAATACCCGTTAGCGACTGGCTTGATCTTTTCTGTAAATGGCAGCAATCAATTGATAATGCGACGTAAGTCTGTTGAGCTGGCTTTACTTAAGAAAAATAAATAGAAACATTGTTCAAATTGTTTGACCAATGTTTCTATGAGAATAGTAATTATTTTTTTCTGGGGAAATGTTTTTTTTGCCAGGCCACCAGTTCAAACACGCCAAACAGGAAAACTTTTGCCTGCGTTAAGCGGTCGATGGGCGGCGCATCTTTGGTTTGCGTTGCGCGCAGTAACACCAACTGCAAGCCGTGCATCATAATCATGAAAAACAGTGCGACGTTAATGAAATAGGTCAACGGCTTCGGATACGGATGTATCACGTTGAACAGTAGAAATCCCCAAACGCACAGCATCAACAGGCGTCCTAAATTAAGTAACATCATGCGTCTCCTGTTGACGTTGATATAAACGATAAGCTACCTGACCTGCAATTTTTTCGCGGTGCAAATCCCAGTTCGCCGGTACTGGCGGCGTGCCATTTTCTACTTCGCTTTCGACGTAAATCAGCGCCTCTTCTGCCAGCCAACCGTTTTGCTCCAGCAGCAGTAATGTTTGCTCCAGCAAGCCTTTACGAAACGGCGGATCGATAAACACCACATCAAAAGGCTGGCCGGGCTGATCGAGCCAGGTCAACGCGTTGGTTTGAATCACCTTGCCGTGAGTGGCACGCAGCGTTTGCAGGTTTTTTTCCAACTGCTGCGCGACCGGACGTTCTAGCTCCAGCAGTGTTGCTGCACCTGCATAGCGCGACAGCGCTTCAAGGCCCAATGCGCCGCTGCCGGCAAAACAGTCCAGGCAATTAGCCTGTTGAATCACGGGCGCCAGCCAGTTGAACAGCGTTTCACGCACGCGATCGGTGGTGGGGCGCAGACCGGCGCTGTCTGGCACCGGCAATTTACGTCCGCGCCATTGACCGCCAATAATGCGGATCTGCCCGGCACCGCCCGTATTGCGGGGATTTTTTATCATCTTGCTCACAACTCGTCATAATTTGTTGCGTAGTTTAACGGGCGAAACGATGAGAAGAAACGTTAAAAAAGGGTGCTGTGGTGAGCTGGCTGGAAAGTGTTAGACTACTGAGTTGCTGAAGTCATGCATAATTCTGCGGTTTTGCGCCGGTCTGGCGTTTAATACCACTACTGATTTTACACCTGGGAACAGTGTGCGACCGGGATAAAGCCATCGAGGAGTGTAGTCACACAATGGCAAAAGAGAAAAAACGTGGCTTTTTTTCCTGGCTAGGATTTGGCAAAGAGGAAGAAACGCAAAAACCGGTTGAGACGCCAGAGCAGGAGCAGGAACAACAGCCTGCTGAAGCTGAGGTTCAGCAGCCGGAACATCCATCCCAGGCGCTCAACGAGGCCGAAGCGGACGCGGAAGAGACTGTCGCCATTACCGAAGCGGTGGCCGAACAGCAACGCGAAGCGGAAATTGAACCTGAACTCGAAACTGAATCTGAACCAGAACCTCAACTGATCGTCGCTGAACCCGACGTTTTGGCGACACCAGAAGCGGTTAAAGCCGATCCTGAAGCGCTGCTTGAAGTTGAGCCAGAAGTTGAACTTGAGCCAGAACCAGACGTGGCTGAAGTTGTCGACATCGACGTGGAAGACGTCGAAGACGACGCGCCACTCAGCGACGAAGAGCTGGAAGCGCTAGCACTCGCCGATGCAGGCATCATCGAAGAGGCGGAAGTCGTTGAGCCGGAAGATACCGTCAGCGATCTGCCGTTAGCGGCCGCACCCATCATTTCCCACGAGCAGGAACGTCCTACTAAAGAGGGCTTTTTTGCGCGCCTGAAGCGTAGCCTGGTTAAAACCCGTCAGAATCTTGGCTCGGGCTTTATCAGTCTGTTCCGCGGCAAGAAAATTGATGACGAGCTGTTTGAAGAACTGGAAGAGCAACTGCTGATCGCTGATGTTGGCGTGGAAACCACGCGTCGCATCATTACCAATCTGACGCAACAGGCAAACCGCAAACAGCTGCGTGACGCTGAAGCGCTATACGGTCTGCTGAAAACTGAAATGGCCGATATTCTGGCTAAAGTTGATGCGCCGCTGGATGTGACCGGTCAAACACCTTTCGTCATCCTGATGGTTGGCGTGAACGGCGTGGGTAAAACCACCACCATCGGTAAGATGGCGCGCCAGTATCAGGCCGAAGGCAAATCAGTGATGCTGGCGGCGGGTGACACCTTCCGTGCCGCTGCTGTTGAACAGCTTCAGGTTTGGGGCCAACGCAACAACATTCCTGTTATTGCTCAGCATACCGGCGCTGATTCCGCCTCGGTGATTTTTGACGCGATTCAGGCTGCCAAATCACGCGGCGTAGATGTGTTGATTGCCGATACTGCGGGTCGCTTGCAGAATAAAGCGCATCTCATGGAAGAACTAAAGAAAATCACTCGCGTCATGAAGAAGCTGGATGATTCTGCGCCGCACGAAGTGATGCTGACGCTGGACGCCAGCACTGGGCAGAACGCCGTTAGCCAAGCCAAACTGTTCCATGAAGCGGTGGGTTTAACCGGTATTACCCTCACCAAGCTGGACGGTACGGCCAAAGGCGGCGTGATCTTCTCGATAGCCGATCAGTTCAGTATTCCGATTCGCTATATCGGTGTTGGGGAAGGCATTGAGGATTTACGGCCGTTCAAGGCTGAAGATTTTATTGAGGCACTGTTTGCCCGAGAGGACTAATTGGGATGATTCGCTTTCAAGAGGTGAGTAAGGCATATCTCGGTGGACGTCAGGCGTTGCAGGGCGTGGATTTTCATCTGCGTCCCGGCGAAATGGCGTTCCTGACCGGCCATTCTGGTGCCGGTAAAAGTACGTTGCTGAAGTTGATATGCGGCATTGAACGTCCAAGCGCCGGACAAATTTGGTTTAGCGGTCATGATATTTCTCGTCTGCGCAACAGCGAGGTGCCATTCCTGCGTCGCCAAATCGGCATGATTTTCCAGGATCACCATCTGCTGATGGATCGTTCCGTTTATGAAAACGTGGCGATTCCGCTGATCATTTCGGGTGCCAGCGGCGAAGATATTCGTCGTCGCGTGTCAGCGGCACTGGATAAAGTCGGCTTACTCGACAAAGCGAAAAGTTTTCCGATTCAGCTTTCTGGTGGTGAACAGCAGCGCGTTGGTATTGCGCGCGCAGTGGTTAACAAACCCGCTGTATTGCTGGCGGATGAGCCCACCGGTAACCTTGACGATGCACTGTCGGAAGATATTCTTCGGCTGTTCGAGGAGTTTAATCGCGTTGGCGTAACGGTGTTGATGGCAACGCACGACAGCGGCTTGATTGCGCGTCGTCAGTATCGTGTGATGACGCTGAATCAGGGACGTTTGCATGGAGGCCACGATGGTCAATAAACGCAATAAACGCCCAGCGGCGCCAAAAGCGAAGCAGCCGTCAAAAAGCAAAGCGCTGAAAGGCGGCTGGCAGGAACAGTGGCGTTATGCCCTGCGCGGCACGCTGTCAGATATGTGGCGTCAACCGCTGGCAACGCTGTTAACGGTGATGGTCATTGCGATTTCGCTTACCTTGCCCAGCGTCTGTTACATGGTGTGGAAAAACGTGAGTCAGGCCGCGACGCAATGGTATCCCGCGCCGCAGTTGACGGTTTATCTCTCCAAAACGTTGGATGATACAGCAGCAGAAAACGTGGTGGCACAGCTTAAGCAAGTCGATGGTGTGGATAACGTCAATTATCTGACCCGCGAAGAAGCGTTGAACGAGTTCCGCAACTGGTCTGGGTTTGGTGGTGCAATGGATATGCTGGAGCAAAATCCGCTGCCGGCAGTGGCTATCATCACGCCGAAACTTAATTTCCAAAATTCAGACACCATGCAAAATCTGCGCGACAGCGTGGCGAAAGTGCAGGGCGTGGATGAAGTGCGTATGGATGACAGCTGGTTTGCCAGGTTAGCGGCATTAACAGGATTAGTCGGTCAAATTGCGTCGATGATTGGCATCCTGATGATCATCGCGGTATTCCTGGTGATAGGCAACAGCGTGCGGCTCAGCATCTTTGCCCGGCGCGACACCATCAATGTGCAGAAACTGATAGGCGCTACCGACGGCTTTATTCTGCGTCCGTTTTTATACGGCGGCGCATTGTTAGGCCTAAGCGGCGCGGTATTATCCTTGATCCTGTCGGAAGTATTGGTGTTAAGGCTGCAATCGGTAGTGGCTAACGTTGCATCGGTGTTTGGCACCACATTCTTGCTGGAAGGTTTTTCCTGGGATGAAGCGTTGCTGCTATTACTGATTGCCGCGATCATTGGTTGGATCGCCGCCTGGCTGGCGACAGTTCAACATTTACGTCGTTTTACGCCCCAGTAAACGCCTGCAACATTTTTTTGCTATAATGGTCCTCTGCTATCGACAAGGGAAAGCAGAGGATCTTTTCCCCGCTTTCCTTCTTGTCATCTGTGTGTAAAATATGCACCGCTAATATTGAACTTGTGGATAACTTTATCATCCAATAAGTAGCACAGATTGCTTTCGAACTTTTAGCGGCGTTGACATACTGTAGCGTCTGCTCAAGGACGACGGTTCAAAGAACTGTGCAGCTATTCCACTTGATTTGTGAGGGTTTGAATGACCAAAGAAATGCAAACTTTAGCTATTGCTCCTCTTGGTAACCTGGAATCATACATTCGGGCTGCCAATGTCTGGCCGATGCTGTCGGCAGAAGAGGAAAAAGCGTTGGCTGAACGGCTGCATTACCAGGGCGATCTGGATGCGGCAAAGACGCTGATCCTGTCTCACCTACGCTTTGTAGTTCATATCGCTCGTAATTATTCCGGTTACGGCCTGCCGCAAGCGGACCTGATTCAGGAGGGCAACATCGGCTTAATGAAAGCCGTGCGTCGCTTCAACCCTGAAGTGGGTGTGCGTCTGGTTTCTTTTGCCGTGCACTGGATTAAAGCCGAGATTCACGAATACGTGCTGCGTAACTGGCGTATCGTGAAAGTCGCTACCACGAAAGCACAACGTAAGTTGTTCTTTAACCTGCGTAAAACCAAGCAGCGTCTGGGCTGGTTTAACCAGGATGAAGTTGAAATGGTTGCGCGTGAACTGGGCGTAAGCAGTAAAGACGTGCGTGAAATGGAATCACGTATGGCCGCACAGGATATGACCTTCGATATGTCCGCAGACGATGAAAGCGGTGAAGGTAAATCCATGGCACCCGTGTTGTATCTGCAGGATAAAACCTCAGACTTCGCGGACGGCATCGAAGAGGATAACTGGGATTCGCATGCGGCAGACAAGCTGAGCTATGCGATGGAAGGCCTCGACGAACGCAGCCAGCACATTATCCGTGCACGTTGGTTAGATGAAGACAACAAAACCACGCTGCAAGAGTTAGCCGATCAGTACGGCGTGTCAGCAGAACGTGTGCGACAGCTCGAGAAGAATGCCATGAAAAAACTGCGTATGGCGATCGAAGCGTAATAACGCGAAGCGTTAATGAAAGAGGGCGACAACATGTCGCCCTTTTTGTTGCCTGTGGTTTATAGCCTGAAACTCACTTCACCCAGCCGTCGGTTTGCGCCCTGAATCCACAGGCCTGCATAAACGCCGCACGAATTCTTTGATCATCACTGCCATCATCCGCAATCCACCAATCCGCCAGCGACGGATTCTGCGCCATGGTCTCTTCCAGCAGATATTGCCCAACGCCGCGACGCCGCGTGGCATCCCGCACCCTTAAGCGATGTACCTTTCCGTGTATCCCCGAAATTTCCAGTTGCAGCGCAGCTAACAAGCGGTCATTAAAACGCGCCGCATACAGCCGATGATTCTCGCTCAGCGACTGCTCTAACTTTTCTATGTCCAGTTCAGGCCAAACTTTGCCTAAGTCGATGCGGTCCTGCGTTGTAAACGCTGTTAAGCGCAGGATAGTGAGTTTCATGGCAAACACCTGTTGGTTTAAAAGAGGAAGTGTAGCGAAATTATACAACCACAGCGCCAACAGATTTTCCTGAATAAAACAGGTCAAAAGTTGGCCTGGATGCCAGAATGATAGTTGTAAACAAGTAAACCTGAGGCATAAACCAGCATAATGCGCTGGAGAAATGGTGAAAATACGGCCATTGCATCCAGTAGATTATGCTGCGTAACCCTGCCGTTACTGAATATGTCAGTTGATTTACCGAAGAAACATCCTGTTTAATGAGCTGAAAAATAAAGCCTTATTACCAATAAATGCCAGAAAAGCGTGCTAACTCATTATTGTTTAATCAGTTTTCAACTTTATCTGGCAGAAAATAAAGCAACTCACAACAAACACGACATAACAGATGGGGTAGTTCGGATGAAGATGAAAGGTCGCGCGTTACTGGCAGGATGCGTTGCACTGGCGATGAGCCATGCTGCGCTGGCAAAAGATATTAAAGTGGCCATCGTTGGTGCGATGTCAGGTCCGGTTGCACAATATGGCGATATGCAGTTCGCAGGCGCAACGCAGGCCATTGAAGACATCAACGCGAAAGGCGGCATCAACGGTGACAAGCTGGTTGCGGTAAAATATGACGATGCCTGTGACCCAAAACAAGCGGTCGCCGTGGCGAACAAAGTGATTAACGATGGCATCCGCTATGTGATTGGCCATCTTTGCTCCTCTTCAACTCAGCCCGCTTCTGACATCTATGAAGACGAAGGCGTACTGATGATTACGCCAGCCGCTACCGCGCCAGACTTAACCTCTCGCGGATACAAGCTGATTATGCGTACCACCGGCCTCGATTCTGACCAAGGCCCTACGGCGGCAAAATATGCGATGAGCGAGATCAAACCACAGCGTATCGCTATCGTTCATGACAAACAGCAATATGGCGAAGGCCTGGCGCGTTCGGTACAAAAAAGTCTGAAAGACGCAGGCGCTAACATTGTGATGTTTGAAGGTATCACCGCAGGCGATAAAGATTTTTCTACGCTGGTGGCCCGCCTGAAAAAAGATAACGTCGATTTCGTCTACTTCGGCGGTTACTACCCAGAAATGGGCCAGATCGTACGCCAGGCGCGTGCAGCGGGCCTGAAAACCCAGTTTATGGGGCCAGAAGGCGTGGGCAATGCCTCGCTGTCGAACATTGCTGGTGCTGCCTCTGAAGGCATGCTGGTGACGTTACCGAAGCGTTACGATCAAGTGCCAACCAACAAAACCATTGTTGATGCGCTGAAAGCCAAAAAGCTCGATCCAACCGGCCCCTTCGTCTGGACCACCTACGCGGCATTGCAATCGCTGGTGGCTGGTATGGAGCGCAGCAAGAGCGCAGAGCCAGAAGATATTGTGAAGAACCTGAAACAGGGCGCAGCCGTGCCGACCGTGATGGGCGACCTGAGCTGGGATGAGAAGGGCGACCTGAAAGGCTTCGAATTTGGTGTGTTCAAGTGGCATGCCGACGGTACGTCTACTGCGGTGAAATAAGTTTTAGGGGCGGCTTTAATGCCGCCTTTATCAACACGGCTTTACTTTCCGCCTGGCTGTCAAAGATTCACGCTAACGCATTCAGTTCACGGACGTTTTTTTTAAGGTACATTCTATGTCCGAGCAATTCCTCTATTTCCTTCAGCAAATGTTCAACGGTGTTACCCTCGGCAGCACCTACGCGCTGATCGCCATCGGTTACACCATGGTTTACGGCATTATCGGCATGATTAACTTCGCCCACGGCGAGGTCTACATGATCGGTAGCTACGTCTCCTTCATCGTGATTGCCGCCCTGATGATGATGGGCATCGACACTACGTGGCTAATGATTGCCGCCGGTTTCGTGATGGCGGTGATCATTTCCAGCGCTTACGGCTGGAGCATTGAGCGCGTGGCATATAAGCCGGTGCGCTCTTCTAAGCGATTGATCGCACTGATCTCCGCGATCGGTATGTCGATCTTTCTGCAAAACTACGTCAGCCTGACGCAAGGTTCCCGCGACCTCGCGCTGCCAAGCTTGATTACCGGGCAATGGACGGTAGGCGAAAGCAACGGCTTTGCCGCCACCATTTCAACCATGCAAATTGTTATTTGGATTGTGACCTTCCTGGCGATGCTGGCGTTGACCACGTTTATCCGCTATTCCCGCATGGGCCGCGCCTGTCGCGCCTGCGCTGAAGACCTGAAAATGGCCAGCCTGTTGGGGATCAACACTGACCGCGTGATTTCGCTGACCTTTGTGATCGGTGCGGCGATGGCGGCAGTTGCAGGTGTGCTGTTAGGCCAGTTCTACGGTTCAATCAACCCCTTTATCGGCTTTATGGCGGGGATGAAAGCGTTTACCGCGGCGGTTTTAGGCGGCATTGGCAGCATTCCCGGCGCGATGATTGGCGGATTAGTATTGGGTATTGCTGAAGCACTGACATCGGCCTACCTCAGCACTGAATATAAAGATGTGGTTTCGTTTGCCTTGCTGATTGTGGTGCTGTTGGTGATGCCGACCGGAATTCTGGGGCGTCCGGAGGTCGAAAAAGTATGAAGTCTTCCTTCGTTAATGCACTTATCTCCTCGCTGATGCTGCTGGTTCTCGCCACCTTTTTCATGGGGTTGCGCCTGAACCTGGATGGCACGAATTTGATAGTACAGAACGCCGGTAGTCTGCGGTGGGAATGGATCGCTGTCGCCTGCGTGGTGGTATTCTTATTCCAGCTGATGCGCCCAGTGTGGCAGAGCGGCATGAAGAAAGTTTCGTTGCCCGCGTTCGTATTACCCGGCATTGATGGTTCCACGCCAAAGCAGAAACTGGTGATGGGGATCATGATCCTGGCCGCTGTTGCCTGGCCGTTTTTGGTCTCACGCGGTACCGTCGATATCGCCACCATGACGTTGATTTACATCATGCTTGGCCTTGGCCTCAACGTAGTGGTTGGCCTTTCTGGCCTGTTAGTATTGGGCTACGGCGGTTTCTATGCGATTGGCGCTTACACTTTCGCGCTGCTTAATCACTATTTCGGTTTAGGTTTCTGGGAATGTCTGCCGCTGGCGGGCATTGTGGCAGCGATGTTTGGTCTACTGCTGGGTTTCCCGGTGCTGCGCTTGCGTGGCGACTATTTGGCGATTGTGACGCTTGGCTTTGGCGAAATTGTGCGTATTTTGCTGCTCAATAACACCGACATCACCGGTGGTCCAAACGGCATCAGCCAGATCCCCAAACCCACCTTTTTCGGGCTGGAGTTTAACCGCACCCCGCGTGATGGCGGCTGGGATACCTTCCATAACGTCTTTGGCCTGAAATACGATCCCAGCGACCGCATCATTTTCCTCTATTTGGTTGCGCTACTGCTGGTGGTGCTCACGCTGTTTGTGATCAATCGTCTGCTGCGCATGCCGCTGGGCCGTGCGTGGGAAGCGCTGCGTGAAGATGAAATTGCCTGCCGCTCGCTGGGCCTCAGCCCAACGCGTATCAAGCTCACCGCTTTTACTATCAGCGCCGCCTTTGCCGGGTTTGCCGGTAGCCTGTTTGCAGCACGACAGGGCTTTGTTAGCCCCGAATCCTTTACCTTTGTTGAATCCGCCTTTGTACTGGCGATTGTGGTGTTGGGCGGCATGGGTTCGCAGTTTGCCGTGATTCTCGCCGCCATTCTGTTGGTGGTTTCGCGTGAACTTATGCGCGATCTCAATGAATACAGCATGTTGGTGCTGGGTGGATTAATGGTGCTAATGATGATTTGGCGCCCGCAAGGTCTGCTGCCGATGAAGCGTCCACACCTGAAACTCAAGCAGGGTAAAAAAGGAGAGCAGGCATGAGTCAGCCTTTGTTAGCCGTTGAAGGCCTGATGATGCGCTTCGGCGGCCTGTTAGCCGTGAATAACGTGGCGCTGGAACTGCGTCCGCAAGAGATCGTTTCTTTGATTGGCCCAAATGGCGCCGGCAAAACCACCGTTTTTAACTGCCTGACCGGTTTCTACAAACCCACTGGCGGCAGCATCAAGTTACGCGATCAGCATCTTGAAGGGTTGCCGGGCCAAAAGATTGCGCGCATGGGCATCGTTCGCACCTTCCAACATGTGCGTCTGTTCCGCGAAATGACGGTGATTGAAAACCTGTTAGTGGCGCAGCATCAGCACCTGAAAAGTGGCGTGTTCTCTGGATTATTGAAAACGCCAGCGTTTCGCCGCAGCGAAAGTGAAGCGTTGGATCGCGCCGCAACCTGGCTGGATCGCGTGGGCTTGCTGGAAATGGCAAACCGGCAGGCGGGCAACCTGGCGTATGGTCAGCAGCGTCGTCTGGAAATCGCCCGCTGCATGGTGACACGCCCAGAAATTCTGATGCTGGATGAACCCGCGGCGGGTTTGAACCCCAAAGAAACCCACGAACTGGATGAGTTGATTGCTGAACTGCGCGGTGATCACAAGGTTTCCGTGTTGTTGATTGAACACGATATGAAGCTGGTGATGGGTATTTCCGATCGTATTTACGTGGTGAACCAAGGAACGCCATTAGCCAACGGCACGCCGGAAGAGATTCGCAATAACCCGGATGTGATCCGTGCCTATTTAGGAGAGGCGTAACATGGCCAACACGATGCTAACCATTGAGAATGTCAGCGCGCATTACGGCAAAATCCAGGCGCTGCACAATGTCAGCCTGTATATCAACCAAGGCGAAATCGTCACCTTGATTGGCGCGAACGGCGCAGGTAAAACCACGCTGCTCGGCACGTTGTGTGGCGAACCTCGCGCCACGCAGGGCTCCATCACCTTTGACGGTAAAGCCATAACCGACTGGCAAACTGCACGCATCATGCGTGAAGCGATTGCGATTGTGCCGGAAGGGCGTCGCGTATTTTCACGCATGACGGTGGAAGAAAATCTGGCGATGGGTGGTTTTTTTGCCAGCCGTCAGCAGTATCAGGAGCGCATCAAGCGGGTTTATGCGCTGTTTCCGCGTCTGGATGAGCGCAGATTACAGCGCGCAGGAACTATGTCCGGTGGCGAACAGCAGATGTTAGCGATTGGTCGTGCATTGATGAGCCAGCCGCGTCTGTTACTGCTGGATGAGCCTTCACTCGGTCTGGCTCCGATTATTATTCAGCAAATTTTCGATACCATTGAGCAGCTGCGTAGCGAAGGGATGACCATTTTCCTTGTGGAGCAGAATGCGAATCAGGCATTGAAACTGGCCGATCGGGGTTACGTGTTGGAAAACGGCCATGTGGTGCTGGAAGATACCGGCGCTGCGTTGTTATCCAATGAAGCGGTACGCAGTGCTTATTTAGGCGCCTAGTTTTCCTGTTGCTCTAACTCAAGTACGAGGTCGTTTGTCCCCCACCTCAGTCCTCTCAAGTACGAGGTCGTTTGCCCCCCACCTCAATCCTCCCCCATAAATGGGGGAGGAAGACGCTGCTCTATGTTAGTGAGGAAGCGGCATGTGGCAGCGTCTCCTTCCCCTGCTTTGCGGGGGAAGGCCGGGATGGGGGACAGCGCGCAGATGAGGTCATTTGCCCCCACCTCAATCCTCTCAGGTGCGAGGTCGTTTGCCCCCCACCTCAGTCCTCCCCCATACATGGGGGAGGAAGACGCTGCAATATGCTCGCTCTGAAATTGCCTGTAGCAGCGTCTCCTTCCCCTGCTTCGCGGGGGAAGGTCGGGATGGGGGACAGCGCGCAGATGAGGTCATTTATCCCCCACCTCAGTCCTCCCAGGTGCGAGGTCGTTTATCCCCCACCTCAATCCTCCCCCATACATGGGGGAGGAAGACGCTGCTCTATTTAGTGAGGAAGCGGCATATGGCAGCGTCTCCTTCCCCTGCTTTGCGGGGGAAGGCCGGGATGGGGGGCAGCGCGCACCATCAAAAAACGCTTCGATCCACTTCACTCTGCTTAAATCCTGAAATCCCGCTGTAACCTCTCTGTCATTAAGCCGTTATTTATCCGTCATTTTCCCGTGTCATGTTACGTCGCGAACAAAAAAATGCGCGATCTTGCGCGTACTTACCTGCACAGGAAAACAATATGTCCGTGTTTACTTTTCGTCGTAGCCTGATGAGTGCGGTGCTGGGCCTGACGCTCAGCAGCAATGCGCTCGCCGCCACTGAAATTCCTTTCTGGCACTCAATGGAGGGCGAATTGGGTAAAGAAGTTGACTCTTTGGCGCAGCGTTTTAACCAGGCGCACCCCGATTACAAAATTGTTCCGACCTACAAAGGTAACTACGAGCAGAGCCTGGCCGCTGGCATTGCGGCGGTGCGTACCGGCAAAGCGCCGGCGATTTTGCAGGTTTATGAAGTCGGCACTGCCACCATGATGGCATCGAAAGCCATTGTGCCCGTGCATCAGCTCTTCCAGGATGCAGGCATCGCGTTTGATGAAAAACAGTTCGTTCCTACCGTTTCCGGCTATTACAGTGACTCAAGCGGCCATCTGATCTCACAACCGTTTAACAGCTCTACGCCGGTGCTTTACTACAACAAAGATGCGTTTAAAAAAGCGGGTTTGAATCCCGATCAACCGCCAAAAACCTGGCAAGAACTGGCGAAAAGCGCCGATGCGCTGCGTAAAGCGGGCATGAGCTGTGGCTACGCCAGCGGTTGGCAAGGCTGGATCCAAATTGAAAACTTCAGCGCCTGGCACGCGTTGCCGGTTGCAACCAAAAACAACGGTTTCGATGGTACTGACGCGGTGCTGGAGTTCAACAAACCGGTCCAGGTTCGTCATATCCAGATGCTGGAAGAGATGAACAAAAAAGGTGACTTCACCTACTTTGGTCGTAAAGACGAATCCACCGCCAAGTTTTATAACGGCGATTGCGCTATCACCACCGCTTCTTCCGGCTCGCTGGCCGACATCCGCCATTATGCGAAATTCAATTTCGGCGTAGGCATGATGCCGTATGACGAAACGGTCGCGAACGCGCCGCAAAATGCCATCATCGGCGGGGCGAGTTTGTGGGTGATGAAGGGCAAAGATGCAGGCACTTATAAAGGCGTTGCGGAATTCATGCAGTTCCTCGCGCAGCCAGAAATTGCAGCCGAATGGCATCAGAAAACTGGTTATCTGCCTATTACCACCGCGGCTTATACACTGAGCAAGCAGCAGGGTTTTTATGACAAAAATCCAGGTGCCGATATCGCCACTCGTCAGATGCTGAACAAACCGCCATTGCCGTTTACCCAAGGTATGCGTCTGGGCAACATGCCGCAGATCCGTACCGTGATTGACGAGGAGCTGGAAGGCGTCTGGACCGGCAAGCAGTCACCACAAAACGCGCTGGATAACGCCGTGAAACGTGGCAACGATCTGCTGCGTCGTTTCGAACAGCAAGTTAAGTAATTGCCCTTCAGGGCCAGCTTATCCTGGCCCTTGTTCTCCTTTACGCAGAGCACGCTATGTCTTCATCTCGTCCGGTATTTCGCACCAGCGCGTTGCCCTATCTTCTGGTGCTGCCGCAATTGCTGATTACGGCTATTTTCTTTCTCTGGCCTGCCGGAGAAGCGCTGTGGTATTCGCTACAAAACCTCGATCCTTTTGGCCTCTCCAGCACTTTTGTCGGTTTAGATAATTTCAAGCGCCTGTTCGCTGATGAATATTATCTGGCGTCGTTTTGGACCACGATAAAATTCAGTGGATTGGTCACGGTGTGCGGCATGACCTTTTCGCTGCTGCTGGCAGCGCTGGTGGATTACGTCATTCGCCTGCGCAAGCTCTATCAAATGCTGCTGCTGCTGCCCTATGCCGTCGCGCCGGTTGTCGCAGCGGTATTGTGGATGTTCCTGTTTAATCCTGGGCTTGGCCTGTTCAGCTACTTGCTGAACCATGTCGGTTATAACTGGAACTACGCGCAAAACAGCGGCCAGGCGATGTTCCTGATTGTGCTGGCCTCTATCTGGCAGCAGATGAGCTATAACTTCCTGTTTTTCTTCGCTGCACTGCAATCTATCCCTAAGTCGCTGGTGGAAGCGGCGGCAATCGATGGCGCAGGTCCGGTGCGCCGCTTCTTTAATTTATCGCTGCCGCTGATAACACCAGTGAGTTTCTTCCTGCTGGTCGTGAATCTGATTTACGCCTTCTTCGATACCTTCCCGGTGATCGATGCCGCCACCGGCGGCGGTCCGGTTCAGGCCACTACCACGCTGATCTACAAAATTTATCGCGAAGGATTTACTGGCCTGGATCTGTCGTCCTCGGCGGCGCAATCCGTGGTGCTGATGCTGCTGGTGATTGGCTTAACGGTGATTCAGTTCCGCTTTGTGGAGCGTAAGGTGCAATACCAATGATTGAAAATCGACGCGGGCTGGATATCTTTAGCCACATCGTTTTGGTGCTTGGCGTGCTGACCATTCTGTTTCCGCTGTATGTCGCTTTCGTGGCCGCCACGCTGGATAACGAAGCGGTTTATCAGGTGCCAATGACGCTAATTCCCGGCACGCATTTATGGGAGAACGTCTCGCGCATCTGGACACAGGGCGTCAACGGTAACGGCCCGGCTTTTGGCATGATGCTGCTCAACAGCATGATCATGGCGCTCGGCATCACCTTCGGCAAAATCGTGGTGTCGATCCTCTCCGCTTTTGCGCTGGTGTGGTTTCGCTTTCCGCTGCGCACGCTGTTCTTCTGGCTAATTTTCATCACCCTGATGTTGCCGGTTGAAGTGCGTATTTTCCCCACTGTGCAGGTGATCGCGGATCTGAACATGCTCGACAGCTACAGCGGTTTAACGCTGCCGCTGATGGCCTCTGCGACCGCGACATTCCTGTTTCGCCAGTTTTTTATGTCATTACCCGATGAGCTGGTTGAAGCGGCACGCATTGATGGCGCCAGCCCGATGCGCTTTTTCTGGGACATCGTACTGCCGCTCTCCAAAACCAATCTGGCAGCGCTGTTCGTCATCACCTTTATCTACGGCTGGAACCAATATCTTTGGCCGCTGCTGGTGATCAACGACGCCAGCCTGGGAACCGCAGTAGCCGGGATAAAAAGCATGATCTCCAGCAGCGGTTCGCCTACGCAGTGGAACGAAGTCATGGCAGCAATGTTATTAACCCTGATCCCACCGGTGGTGGTGGTATTCGTCATGCAGCGCGCCTTTGTGCGTGGCCTGGTTGAGAGTGAGAAATAAGAGATGGCAGGTGTAACGCTTCAGGCGGTGACAAAATCCTACGATGGTAAAAATCAGGTCATTCAACCGCTGAATGTCACGGTGAATGAGGGCGAATTTATGGTAATGGTGGGGCCGTCCGGCTGCGGCAAATCAACCCTGCTGCGCATGGTCGCTGGGCTGGAGCGCGTCAGCTCAGGCGATATTTATATCGATGGCAAACGTGTCACCCACGAAGAACCGAAAGATCGCGGTATTGCGATGGTGTTTCAGAATTACGCGCTCTATCCGCACATGTCGGTAGAAGAGAACATGGCGTATGGCTTAAAGATTCGCGGCATGGGCAAAGAGCAGATCCGCCAGCGCGTACTGGATGCCGCACGCAGTCTTGAGCTGGATCCACTTTTAAGCCGCCGTCCGCGTGAGCTTTCTGGCGGGCAGCGCCAGCGCGTTGCGATGGGCCGGGCGATTGTGCGCGAACCGGCGGTATTTTTGTTTGATGAACCGCTGTCCAATTTAGATGCACGGCTGCGTGTGCAGATGCGGTTGGAACTGCAACAGTTGCATCGCCGCCTGAAAACCACCAGCCTGTATGTCACGCACGATCAAGTGGAAGCGATGACGCTGGCGCAAAGAGTAATGGTGATGAACAAAGGCATTGTCGAGCAGATCGGCACGCCGGTTGATGTCTATGAACGGCCCGCCAGCCAATTCGTTGCCGCGTTTATCGGTTCGCCGGCCATGAATCTGCTGAAAGGAGACATCAGCAGCGACGGCACGCGTTTCACCCTTAATGCCTCCTGCGCGCTGCCGCTTGGCATAAATAAAGCGAAATGGGCAAACCGGCCAATGGTACTCGGCATTCGCCCGGAACACATTCAGATCAGCAGCCGCGAGCAGGCAGGCATTCCGATGGTGGTCGAAACGCTGGAGATGCTGGGCGCGGACAACCTGGTACATGGGCGTATTGGCGAGTCACGTTTAGTGGTGCGCTTGCCCTACAGCGAACGTCCCAAGGTGGGCAGCACGCTGTGGCTGCATCTGCCAGCAGATGCGTTACACTTCTTCGATTCAACCCATGGAAAGCGTCTGGAATGAGTCAAAAAAACTGGCCTTACCCGCACATCGTCGCGCATCGCGGTGGCGGTAAACTGGCACCGGAAAACACCTTAGCGGCGATTGATATCGGTGCGAAATATGGTCATTTGATGATTGAGTTCGATGCCAAACTGTCGAACGATGCGCAAATTTTTCTGCTGCACGATGACACGCTTGATCGAACCAGTAACGGTTGGGGCATCGCCGGAGAGTTGTCCTGGGACAAGCTGGCGAAACTCGATGCGGGCAGCTGGTTTAGCCGCGACTTTAACGGTGAACCGCTGGCGCTGTTGGCCGACGTCGCCGCGCGCTGCCGTCAGCATCAGATGATGGCGAACATCGAAATCAAACCTACAACTAACAGCGAAGTTGAAACCGGTCGCGCTATCGCGCAGGCTGCGGCGCAACTGTGGCAAGGTCAAACCGCACCGTTGCTCTCCTCTTTCTCTTATGAAGCGCTGGAAGCCGCCATGCAGGTTGAACCTGAGCTGCCGCGCGGATTGTTGTTGCACAGTTGGGATAAACAGTGGCAGGAGAAGACCACCGCGCTGGATTGCGTGTCGATACACCTTAATCACAAGGTGTTGAGTGCAGCTCGCGTTGCTGAACTCAAAGCAGCAGGCTTACGCATTTTGGCTTATACCGTAAATAACCCTGAGCGGGCGCGGGCGTTGCTGAAGTGGGGCGTCGATGCCATCTGTACCGATCGCATCGACATCATTGGCCCCGATTTTACCTAGTTCTGATTCTGTTGCTGGCCCGGCTGCGTTCTAATCACACGCTGCTGGGCACTGTCACGCTGTTCCTGCATTTTGCGCTGCACGTCCTGATTTTGCTGCTGCTGATCCTGCTGCAACTTCCTTTTTTGCTGTTGCTGCTGGTTCTGCATCTGCGACTGCATCCGCTGCTGGCTCGGATTGTAGCCCGGTTTGTTCGGATCATTAGTGCTGTTCAGCGTGTTCGCCATGCTGGTTAACGGCAAGAGCGCCGCAAAAACAATTAGCCATCTCTTCATAAAAAATCCTCCGTAAGCGCGATCGCTGCTGTGTGCAATAGGCTGAAATCAACCTTTAGATTGCCTCTTCTAGTTTATTAGATATCACAAACTCCACATTTAAGAGTGTGCCGAATTTGACTTAACCCTCAATAATTTGCTGTATTTGTAATCACTTGAAGAAATGATAAAAAAATGTAAATAACAGAGGATGGTGGCAGGATGAAAATTCAAGGCAAGGTGCGCCAGCTCGGCTGGTCGTTGTTAATGAGTTTCGTGGTGGTGAGTGGGGCCAGTGCGGTCCCTAATTCGACTCCGCCGGTTTCGTATGGCGTCGACAGTGACACCTTTCACCCGGTAAAAGCGCAGCACGGCATGGTGGCCTCAGTGGATGCGATGGCGACAAACGTCGGTGTTGATATTCTGCGTCAGGGCGGCAATGCCGTTGATGCAGCCGTTGCCGTGGGATTCGCCTTAGCCGTGACGCATCCGCAGGCAGGTAACCTGGGTGGCGGAGGTTTTATGCTGCTGCGCACTGCATCAGGCCGCACCACTGCCATCGATTTTCGTGAAATGGCGCCGGGCCACGCTTCACGCGATATGTTCCTCGACAAGCAAGGCAACGCTGACAGCAAGCTTTCACTGACTTCTCATCTCGCGTCTGGCACGCCAGGCACCGTGGCCGGTTTTGCCTTAGCCGCGCAGAAATATGGCACATTGCCACTGAGCACCTTGCTGGCACCGGCCATTAAACTGGCGCGCGACGGCTTTGTGGTTAACGATGCGCTGGCTGATGATCTGAAAACCTACGGCAAAGAAGTCTTGATCACCCATGCCAACAGCAAAGCTATTTTCTACAAGCCGGACGGTACGCCGTGGCAGAAGGGCGATCGTCTGGTGCAGAAGAATCTGGCGCGTAGCTTAACGTTAATTGCGCAGCAGGGACCGGATGCATTTTACAAAGGCAATATTGCCGACGAAATCGCCGGAGAAATGGCGCAGCACGGTGGTCTGATTAACAAAGCGGATTTAGCGGCTTACCGCGCGGTTGAGCGCAAGCCCGTCAGTGGCACCTATCGCGGTTATGAGGTCTTTTCGATGCCGCCTCCTTCTTCCGGTGGCATTCACATCGTTCAAATCCTCAATATTTTGGAAAACTTTGATTTAGCGAAGATGGGCTTTGGCAGCGCCGATGCGATGCAGGTAATGGCTGAAGCGGAGAAATACGCTTACGCTGACCGCTCTGAATATCTTGGCGACCCAGATTTCGTCAGAGTTCCTTGGCAGGCATTGACCAGCAAAGCCTATGCGAAATCGCTGGCGCAGCAGATTGATGTGGCAAAAGCGCGTCCTTCCAGTGAGATCAAACCCGGCAAACTCGCGCCTTATGAAAGCAATCAGACCACCCATTTCTCGGTGGTGGACAAGAACGGCAACGCGGTCGCGGTAACGTACACGCTCAACACCTATTTCGGCAGCGGCATTGTGGCGGGCAACAGCGGCATCCTGATGAACAACGAAATGGATGATTTCTCTGCCAAACCCGGCACGCCAAACGTTTACGGATTGGTTGGCGGAGAAGCGAATGCTGTACAACCGGCGAAACGTCCGCTCTCATCGATGTCTCCGACCATTGTGGCGAAAGAGGGTAAAACCTGGCTGGTTACTGGCAGTCCAGGCGGTAGTCGAATCATCACAACTGTGCTGCAAATGGTGGTGAACAGCATCGATTTTGGCATGAATGTGGCCGAAGCAACTAACGCACCGCGCTTCCATCATCAATGGTTGCCGGATCAGCTACGTGTTGAAAAAGGCTTTAGCCCGGATACGCTGCGCCTGCTGGAGAATAAAGGTCAGCACGTAAAAGTTCTGCCCGCTATGGGCAGCACCCAGAGCATTATGATTGGGCCAGATGGCACATTATATGGCGCATCCGATCCGCGCAGTGTGGACGATCTCAGCGCGGGTTATTAAGTCTTTAAGGCACCGGTTAGGTGCCTTTTTTAGGGGGAATAACAGAAAGGTTTTCGTTTGGCTTCGAATAATCCCTTTTAACATCAAGGGTTTTTTGAATTAATTAAATGAAAATTATTCTCAAAAACACTTTACAGACGCGAATGATAATGATTATTATTGCCATGCGTTCTCGGGACTCCAACGACGTCCTTAGAAAGCACGACATTGCTCACATTGCTTCCAGTATTATTTAGCCAGCCCGGGTGCTGGCTTTTTTTTTACTGCGTATAAGCGGTTTCTTACCTTCGTTCCCACCAGCCAGCCCCAATGACGGTATGGTACAAAATGCGCGTCTACGGGACGCCATCTTCATCATTTTTTTTGAACAGAGGAATGAAGTTTTTCAGCTATCAATCTTTTCCCCTCAGGCACAGACTACATAAAACATTGAGGAGATTTGAACATGATCTATTTACGTAAAGCTGAAGAACGCGGCCATGCCAATCACGGTTGGCTGGATAGCTGGCACACTTTCTCCTTTGCCGACTATTACGATGCCAACTTTATGGGCTTCTCGGCGCTGCGCGTGATCAACGAAGATGTGATCGATGGAGGGCAGGGTTTTGGCACTCATCCGCACAGAGACATGGAAATTCTGACTTATGTGTTGTCCGGCACCGTTGAGCACCAGGACAGCATGGGCAATAAAGAGCAGATTCCCATCGGTGAATTCCAGATCATGAGCGCCGGTACCGGTGTGCGTCATTCGGAATACAACGCCAGCAAAACGGATGCGCTGCACCTGTATCAGATCTGGATTATCCCTGAGCGCACCGGCATTGAACCGCGCTACGATCAGCGCCGGTTCCCGGATATAAAAGGTCGCCAATTTGTCCTGACACCGGATGCGCGTGACGGCTCGTTGAAGGTTTATCAGGATATGACGCTATCGCGTTGGCTGTTTGCCGCCGGGGACAGCGACAGCGTGGAGATTGAAGCGGGTCGCCGCGTCTGGATCCAAGTGGTGAAGGGCGATGTAAAGGTCAATGGTCAGCCCGCTGGAACCAGCGATGCGTTCGCTATTTGGGATGAAAATACACTGACAATTGAAGCGGACAGCGCTGCCGAAGTGCTGCTGTTTGATCTGCCGCCAGTCTAAAACGTTAAGGGGCGCGCATCGTCGTGCCCCATTGGCAATTCCATGACAATTTAATGTTAGACTCATCGTAAATTAGCTTTCAGCTGACTCCAGGCGCTTACGATGAAGAAAAAAAGACCGGTATTACAGGACGTTGCCGATCGCGTCGGCATTACTAAAATGACCGTCAGCCGCTATCTGCGCAATCCCCAGCAGGTCTCCGCTGCGCTGGGCGAGAAGATCGCCGTGGCGCTGGATGAACTCGGTTATATCCCCAATCGCGCCCCCGATATGCTTTCTAACGCCACCAGTCGCGCCATCGGCGTGCTGCTGCCTTCGCTGACCAATCAGGTATTTGCCGATGTACTGCGTGGCATCGAAGCCGTTACCGATGAAGCGGGCTACCAGACGCTGGTGGCGCACTTTGGCTATAACCCGCAAAAAGAGGAGTTGCAGCTACGATCGCTGTTGGGCTGGAATATTGATGGGGTGATCCTGACGGAACGCAGCCATACGCCGGGCACGCTGCGCATGCTTGAAGTGGCGGGGATCCCGGTCATAGAAGTGATGGACAGCGTAACGCCTTGTCTGGATATGGCGGTGGGTTTTGACAACGTCGAAGCGGCACGTCAGATGACACAGGCTATCCTGAATAAAGGCCATCGACACACCGTCTATTTAGGTGCTCGCCTTGATGAACGTACGTTGCAAAAGCAGCGTGGCTACGAAAAAGCGATGCAGGAAGCGGGGCTCACGCCGCACAGCGTGATGATGGAAGATGCCTCTTCGTTCAGTGCCGGTGGTGAGTTGTTATGTGAAGCGCAACGTCTTTACCCTGAAACAGACAGCCTGTTTTGTACCAATGATGACCTGGCGGTTGGTGCGATGTTTGAGTGCCAGCGTCAGGGATTACACGTGCCGACGCAAATGGCGATTGCTGGATTCCACGGACATGATATTGCGCTAGTGGTGACGCCGCCTTTAGCGACAGTGCTGACGCCACGCGACCGTATGGGACGTGAAGCTGCCGCGCTGTTACTGGCGCGTATTGCGGGCGATCACAGTGTAAGCCAGCCGCTGGATGTGGGTTTTGAAATAGCGGAAGGCGGCAGCATCTGATTCTGTCGAATCTTTGAGTCAGTTCACACTTTTGTGCTTTTCCGGGTAAAAGGGTTGCCAGGCTGTTAAGCGGTCAAGACAATGAGAAATGACATTGTTATCGGTAACATTGGCAATTCCACCTGCCGGAGAAGAAAAATGACAACGCACTCCCCGTCGCATCACGTCTTTATCCTGATGGGCGTTTCAGGCAGCGGCAAATCTGCCGTCGCCAACCAGGTTTCGCATCAACTGAATACCGCCTTTCTCGACGGTGATTTTCTCCATCCGCGTGCCAACATCATGAAAATGGCAGAGGGTCATCCGCTGGATGACAACGATCGCCAGCCGTGGCTACAAGCCCTTAATGATGCAGCATTTGCGATGCAGCGCACCCAAGAGATCTCCATTATTGTCTGCTCCGCGCTGAAAAAGCGTTACCGTGACATCCTGCGTCAGGGCAATGCCAACCTGAGTTTTGTCTACTTGAAAGGGGATTTCGATACCATCGAGTCACGCCTGAAAGCGCGCAAAGGCCACTTCTTCAAGCCGCAAATGCTGGTGACGCAGTTCGCCACGCTGGAAGAGCCGGGCAGTGACGAGCCGGACGTACTATCAGTGAATATTGATCATTCACTCGACGAGGTTGTAGCGGCTACGGTTGCGACCATCAAGGAAGCAATCAATCAAGGCTAGGCAATGAATACCGCAACACTCGTTTTGACGGCAGCAGGCTCAGTCCTGCTGCTGCTGTTTTTGGTGATGAAAGCCCGCATGCATGCTTTTGTTGCTTTGATGATTGTCTCTGTGGGGGCGGGTTTGTTTTCCGGCATGCCGCTGGATCAAATCGCTGAAACCATGCAGAAAGGGATGGGCGGTACGCTCGGTTTTTTGGCTATTGTCGTGGCGTTGGGCGCAATGTTCGGCAAAATTTTGCATGAAACTGGCGCAGTTGACCAAATCGCCATTCGCATGTTGAAAGCTTTTGGCGAAAGCCGTGCGCACTACGCGATGGGTATCGCAGGATTGATCTGTGCGCTGCCGCTGTTTTTTGAAGTCGCAGTGGTGTTGCTGATCAGCATCGCTTTCGCGGTGGCACGTCGCACTCAAGGTAATCTGGTGAAACTGGTGATCCCGCTGTTTGCGGGCGTTGCGGCGGCGGCAGCTTTTCTACTGCCGGGACCTGCGCCAATGTTGCTGGCTTCACAGATGCACGCCGATTTCGGCTGGATGATTTTGCTGGGCCTGTGCGCCGCCATTCCGGGCATGTTGATTGCTGGTCCGCTGTTCGGCAACTTCATCGGTAATCACGTGACCTTCAGTTCGCCGCCGGAAGATCATCAACCTGATGTTGATGAAAACAAGCTACCATCCTTTGGTTTTAGCCTGTCGCTGATTTTGTTTCCGCTGGTGTTGGTTGGCCTGAAAACCATTGGCGCGCGCTTTACCACCGAAGGCACTTCGCTGTATCAATGGCTGGAGTTTATTGGCCATCCGTTTATTGCGATTTTACTGGCTTGCCTGGTGGCGATTTATGGTCTGGCTTATCGTCAGGGCATGGACAAAGAGAAGGTGATGCAGGTATGCGGCAGTGCGCTGCAACCGGCGGGGATTATTCTGCTGGTGATTGGTGCGGGCGGTGTATTTAAGCAGGTGCTGGTCGATTCTGGCGTGGGCCCGGTGTTGGGCAATGCGCTGACCGGAGCTGGTCTGCCGATCGCGCTGGCCTGTTTTATTCTCTCTGGCGCGGTACGTGTGATTCAAGGTTCGGCGACCGTCGCGTGCTTAACCACGGTGGGGTTGATCATGCCGGTGATTGAGCCGCTGCATTACAGTGGCGCGCAGCTGGCTGCGTTGTCGATTTGTATTGGCGGCGGGTCGATCATTATCAGTCACGTGAATGATGCGGGTTTCTGGCTGTTCGGGCGCTTTACCGGTGCCAGCGAAGCGGAAACATTGAAAACGTGGACGTTGATGGAAACCATCCTCGGCACGGTCGGTGCCATTGTCGGTATGATCGCGTTTACGTTGTTGTCGTAATGAGGCATCGTTTGTCCCCCACCTCAGTCTTCTCAAGTGCGAGGTCGTTTGTCCCCCATCCCGGCCTTCCCCCGCATCGCGGGGGAAGGAGACGCTGCCACATGCCGTCTCATCACTAACATAAAGCAGCATCTTCCTCCCCCATTTATGGGGGAGGACTGAGGTGGGGGACAGCGCGCAGAGGCCAATAACGCGCAGAAGCCAATAACATGCAGTAAGCAGGACCTACCCAAACTACAACTTTAAATAAACCCGAATCCCATCCAAAAACATCTGCGTGGCCAGCATGATCAGAATTAACCCCATCAGACGTTCCAGCGCATTCACACCTTTATCACCCAGTAACCGCAGAAACAGGCCTGACAGCAGCAGGATTACCACCGTAGCGCCCCAGGCGATCAGCAGCGCGCCTACCAGATACGACATTTGATGGGGATATTGATGCGATAACAGCATCAAGGTTGCCAGCAGTGAAGGGCCTGCAACCAGCGGAATCGCCAGCGGTACCAGAAAAGGTTCTTCTCCCGCAGACAAACCGGTACTGCTGCTTTCAGGAGAAGGGAAAATCATTTTTATTGCGATCAGGAACAGGATCACGCCACCCGAAATTGAAACGGTTTCCGTACGCAGATTCAAAAACGCCAGGATGCGTTCACCCGCAAACAGAAACAGCAACATAATTGCCAGGGCGATCAGCATTTCGCGGATCAACACAATACGCCGCCGCTTGGGTTCCAGATGCTTCAAAACCGACATAAAAATCGGTAAATTGCCCAGTGGATCCATAATTAGCAACAATAATATTGTCGCAGAGATCATTTCAGTCATTCGTTTTACATCATCTTATTGTCGATAAATTACTGTTATTAGGTGCGCTGCTGAAAAAGTTAGCGCCATCGAATTAATTCACTTGCCAGATGTGCTGCATTTTGTAGAGTTGGTCGTCATATACCCTACAGACTTCACGCCGCCGGTGCGTTGGCTGCACGACTTCACCCCAGTCACTTACCAGAGTAAGCGCTTGGGGCTGAATCAGCTTGCCGCCTTCCTGCAACGCGAAGTCTGTAGGGTAACGGTAATTCTCATTATTACGCAGAGTGGAGTGAAAGTGGCATTCCGCTCTTCCCATCGATAAAAGTCAGGTCGTTAACACCGCCTGAGACGGACACAACATGAAGAATGTAGGTTTAGTTGGTTGGCGCGGTATGGTCGGCTCTGTGCTGATGTCCCGCATGATCGAAGAACGCGATTTTGATGTCATCAATCCGGTCTTCTTCTCCACCTCGCAGCATGGTCAGGCGGCGCCAGAGTTTGGCGGTAAACACCATGGCACGCTGCAGGATGCGTTTGATATCGATGCACTAAAGGCGCTGGATATCATTATTACCTGCCAGGGCGGCGACTATACCAGTGAAGTTTATCCTAAGCTGCGCGCCAGCGGCTGGAAAGGTTACTGGATTGATGCGGCGTCCACGCTGCGTATGAAAGAGGATGCCATCATCATCCTCGATCCGGTAAACCAACAGGTTATTCGTCAGGGCATTGACAGTGGTCTCAATACCTTTGTCGGCGGGAACTGTACCGTAAGCCTGATGCTAATGTCGCTCGGCGGTCTGTTTGCGCAAAATCTGGTTGAGTGGGCCTCGGTGGCGACATATCAAGCTGCATCAGGTGGCGGTGCGCGTCACATGCGCGAACTGCTGACTCAAATGGGCATGTTGCACGATCACGTAGCGAAATCGCTGCAGAATCCCGCCTCAGCGATTCTTGATATCGAACGTAGCGTGACTGACTTCACTCGCTCCGGCACGCTGCCAACCGATAACTTCGGCGTGCCGCTGGCGGGCAGCCTGATTCCATGGATCGACAAGCAGTTGGACAATGGCCAGAGCCGCGAAGAGTGGAAAGGCCAGGCCGAAACCAACAAGATTCTGGGCACGCAGCACACTATTCCAGTCGATGGCTTGTGCGTGCGCGTCGGCGCGCTGCGCTGCCACAGTCAGGCATTTACCCTGAAGCTGAAAAAAGACCTGCCGCTGGCCGACATTGAACAACTGCTGGCTTCGCACAATGAATGGGTAAAAGTCGTGCCAAACGATCGTGAATTAACGATGCGTGAACTCACGCCTGCCGCTGTCACCGGCACGCTGACTACGCCAGTGGGTCGCTTGCGCAAGCTCAATATGGGGCCGGAATACCTTTCCGCCTTTACGGTTGGCGATCAACTGTTGTGGGGCGCTGCTGAGCCGCTGCGTCGTATGCTGCGCCTGCTGGTCGACTAATTCTGAAAACCTCTTCCAAAGGCCGAAAAACTTCGGCCTTTTCTCTTTTTATCCTGTAATAAGTCAATTAGCTTGCCTCCCGGAAGTGATCCGCTTCCCCTTTTTGTCTGTTAGTTAATAATTTTTTTGGTTTCTTCCCTGGCAACTTCTCTCGCCAAGCTATGATTTAACAATGATGTGCCGCTAGTAAACTGTTTTGATTTTTGAACTGAATGGTTGTTGTACACGGCAAAGACTCTTTCCCACGGACTGGCTTATCTCCCTTGCCGTTGTACTCATGGCTCAATGAAGAGCAGTGCATCTGTTGCGCGAGACAAGTCGCATCCATTTCGCCTGCCAAATATCACAGGAAGAAAGTCATGTCAGAGCTTCCCGATCGCCAGGCGATCAATGCCCTGTTTGCGGGTAATTACGCCGATCCCTTTTCGTTATTAGGGATGCACCAGACTGAGCAAGGACTTGAAGTGCGAGCCTTGCTACCCGAAGCCTCGGAAGTCTGGGTTATTGAAACCAACACCGGGCGTAAACTGGCCCAACTGAAATGTGTCGATTCGCGTGGCTTTTTTAGCGGCGTGATTCCGCGTCGTAAAAAGCCGTTTCGCTATCAGCTGGCGGTAAACTGGCACGGCCAGCAAAATTTACTGGATGATGCTTATCGCTTTGGCCCGCTGCTGGAAGAGATGGATGCGTGGTTGCTGGCGGAAGGGACGCATTTACGTCCTTATGAAACCTTAGGCGCACACGGCGCGGTGATAGATGGCGTTAACGGTACGCGCTTTTGCGTCTGGGCGCCGAATGCACGCCGCGTTTCGGTGGTAGGCGATTTCAACTTCTGGGATGGACGTCGTCACCCGATGCGCCTGCGTCAGGAGATGGGCATCTGGGAACTGTTTGTTCCCGGCGCGTTTAACGGTCAGCTCTACAAATTTGAAATCATCGATGCCAACGACAAGTTGCGCATCAAAGCTGATCCCTTTGCCTTTGAAGCGCAGATGCGTCCAGAAACCGCGTCAATGATTTGTGGCCTGCCCAACAAAGTGGAGATGAGTGCCGAGCGCAAAGCCGCCAATGCTTTCGACCAGCCTATCTCAATCTATGAAGTGCATCTGGGCTCCTGGCGTCGTCACACCGACAACAATTTCTGGCTGAGTTACAAAGAGCTCTCTGAGCAGCTGATTCCCTACGTCAAAGAGATGGGTTTTACCCACCTTGAATTGCTGCCGATTAACGAACATCCGTTTGATGGAAGTTGGGGGTATCAGCCGCTGGGTATGTACGCACCAACGCGTCGTTTTGGTGCGCGCGATGAATTCCGTGACTTCATCGCCAGTGCTCATGAGGCGGGCCTGAACGTGCTGCTGGATTGGGTGCCGGGCCATTTCCCTAGCGATGATTTTGGTTTAGCGAAATTTGACGGCACCGAACTCTACGAGCACAGCGATCCGCGTGAAGGCTATCATCAGGACTGGAACACGCTGATTTATAACTTCGGTCGCCGTGAAGTCAGTAATTACCTCTCCGGCAACGCGCTGTACTGGCTGGAGCGGTTTGGCATTGATGGATTGCGCGTAGATGCGGTGGCATCAATGATTTACCGCGACTACAGCCGCGCTGAAGGTGAATGGGTTCCCAATCATTTCGGTGGCCGTGAAAACCTCGAAGCCATTACCTTCTTACGTTACACCAACCGTACTTTGGGCCATGCGGCAGAAGGCACGATCACCATGGCGGAAGAGTCCACCGATTTCCCTGGCGTTTCACGTCCACCGGAAAGTGGCGGATTGGGCTTCTGGTTCAAATGGAATCTCGGTTGGATGCACGACACGCTGGACTACATGAAACTCGATCCGGTGCATCGTCGTTTTCATCACAATCTGATGAGTTTCGGCATGATGTACAACTACACCGAAAACTTTGTGTTGCCGCTGTCGCACGATGAAGTGGTACATGGCAAGCGCTCTATTTTGGATCGCATGCCGGGCGATGCATGGCAAAAATTTGCCAATCTGCGGGCTTATTACGGCTGGATGTGGGCGTTTCCCGGTAAAAAGCTGCAGTTCATGGGCAATGAATTTGCCCAAGGCAGAGAGTGGAATCACGATACCAGCCTCGACTGGCATCTGCTGGAAGGCGAAGACAACTGGCACCACGGCGTACATCGCCTGGTGCGCGACCTTAACTTCACTTATCGCCACTACACGCAGCTCTATCAGCTTGACTACGATCCGGCAGGCTTTGAGTGGCTAGTGGTTGATGACGCTGAAAATTCGGTATTTGTGTTTATCCGCCGCGATCGTGAAGGTAACGAGATGATTGTTGCCAGTAACTTCACGCCAGTTACGCGTCCCGGTTACCGTTTTGGTGTGAATCAAGCGGGCAACTGGCGCGAGGTGCTTAACACCGACCAGCACGAATATCATGGCAGCGATGTACGTAACCATTTAGTGCATACCGATCAGATTGAAAGCCATGGACGACCACAATCGCTGAGTCTGAGTCTGCCACCGCTTGCCACTGTGTGGTTGGTGCGGGAGGCCGAATGACATTAAAACCCGGTCAGCCTGAACCGTTAGGTGCTGTTTACGATGGTAAAGGGGTTAACTTTACCCTGTTTTCACAGCATGCCGAACGCGTCGAACTTTGTCTGTTTGATGATCATGGCGTTGAACACCGTTTTGACTTGCCGGGCCGCACTGAAGATATCTGGCACGGCTATTTTCCTGCGCTTAAACCAGGCCAGCGCTATGGCTATCGCGTTCATGGCCCTTGGGCACCGCAAAAAGGGCATCGCTTTAATCCGGCCAAGCTGTTGGTGGATCCTTGTGCCCGCGAGGTGGTGGGCGATGTACCGGATGATCCGCGTTTTCAAAGTGGTGAAGTTGAACCCGATCCCTTGGATAACGCGGCGATAGCGCCTAAGTCGCTGGTGGTGGCGGAAGATTTCGACTGGGAAGATGATATTGCACCGCGCACGCCGTGGGGAAAAACGGTTATTTATGAAGCTCACGTGCGTGGGTTAACCCTCCAGCACCCGGATATTCCGGAAACGCTGCGCGGGACTTACGCGGCGCTAGGCCATCCTGTTATGGTGGATTATCTCAGCCACCTTGGCATCACCGCCATCGAACTGCTGCCGATTGCCCACTTTGCCAGCGAGCCGCGTTTGCTGCGGCTTGGATTAAGCAATTATTGGGGCTACAACCCGTTTGCACTTTGGGCTGTCGACCCACGTTACGCCGCTGGGCAGGATGGTGCAACGCCTTTGCAGGAGTTCCAACAGGCGGTGAAAAATCTGCACGCCGCAGGTATTGAAGTGCTGCTGGACGTGGTGTTTAACCACACCGCAGAACTGCACGAGGCGGGCCCAACGATCTCGATGCGTGGTATCGACAATGCCAGCTATTACTGGCTCAACGAGCAGGGCGATTACGAAAACTGGACCGGCTGTGGCAACACAGTCAACCTTAATCATCCGCGGGTAATGGAATGGACGCTGGAAGCGCTGCGCTATTGGGTACGCGTTTGCCACGTTGATGGTTTCCGTTTTGACCTCGCTACGGTAATGGGCCGCACACCCGATTACCAGCGCGATGCGCCGCTATTCGAGGCGATACGCGCTTGCCCGCTGCTGTCGACGTGCAAATTGATTGCCGAGCCTTGGGATATCGGTCCCCACGGTTATCAGGTGGGTAACTATCCGCAGCCCTTTGCTGAATGGAACGATCAGTTTCGTGATACTGCGCGCCGCTATTGGCTACGCGGCGAAATGAGCAACAGTGATTTTGTCCGGCGCTTTGCGGCTTCCAGCGATCTTTATCAGCGTGAGGCAAGGCAACCTCATGCCACGATTAATCTCATTACCGCCCATGACGGTTTTACGCTGTGCGATCTGGTGAGCTTCAACAATAAACATAACGAAGCCAACGGCGAAGACAACCGCGACGGTCATGGCAGTAACTTTAGCCACAATCACGGCAAAGAAGGGCTTAGCGTTAGCTTCGATGTCATTGAGCGCCGACGCCTCAGCGTGCATGGCTTACTCACCACGCTGCTGCTGTCGCAAGGCACACCTATGCTGTTGGCTGGCGATGAGCGTGGCAACAGCCAACACGGAAACAACAACGCTTATTGTCAGGACAACGCGCTTAGTTGGCTTGACTGGCAGGAAGGCGATAACGGCTTGGTCGATTTCACCGCTGCATTGATCCATCTGCGCCAGCGCATTCCCGCGCTGACCAAGGATCGCTGGTGGCAGCCGGGTGACGACAATGTGCAGTGGCTCAATGCCAGCGGCAAACCACTGCAGCACGAAGAATGGACGCAGGGGGCGCATAGATTGCAGATCCTGCTCTCCGGCCGCTGGTTAATAACAATAAACGCCACGGAATCGGTGAGTGATATCGCCTTACCAGACGGAGAATGGCGTGCCCTTCCTCCTTTCGCCGGGGACGATAACCCCATTTTGTTAACTGTCTGGCATGGTCCCGCACACGGTGTGTGCGTGTTCCAAAAGCAATCATAAGGAGTCAGACATGGTTAAATTAGATAGAACAGAACACCTGATGTTGGCCCGCCAACTCCCTTCACAAACGGTGGCCCTGATCCTCGCGGGAGGACGCGGTACGCGCCTGGTCGATCTGACGGCAAAACGTGCCAAACCGGCGGTGCATTTCGGTGGCAAGTTTCGCATCATCGACTTTGCGCTTTCCAACTGCGTCAACTCCGGCATCCGCCGCATTGGCGTTATCACTCAATACCAGTCGCATACGCTAACCCAGCATATTCAGCGTGGCTGGTCGATCTTCAACGAAGAGATGAATGAGTTTGTGGATTTGCTGCCAGCGCAGCAGCGTTTAGCCACCGACCAATGGTATCGCGGCACCGCCGATGCTGTGACCCAAAATCTTGACGTCATTCGTCGCTATCAGGCGCAATACATCGTGATTCTTGCCGGGGACCACATTTATAAAATGGATTACTCGCGCATGCTGTTGGATCACGTGGGCAAAGAGGCGAAATGCACCATCGCCTGTTTACCGGTGCCGGTGCATGAAGCGACGGCATTCGGCGTGATGGCGGTAGATGAAGAGAATATGGTGGTGGATTTTGTTGAGAAACCGCCAAAACCGCCGACCATGCCGGGTGATGACACCAAGGCGTTGGCCAGCATGGGCGTCTACGTTTTTAACGCAGATTATCTTTATCAACTGCTAGAAGAAGACTTACAGGAACCTAATTCGAATCACGATTTTGGTAAGGATATTTTGCCAAAAATCGTGGCGAGCGGCGAAGGTTATGCCCATTCGTTTGTGCTCTCCTGTGTACAAAACGATGACAACGCGCCGCCTTATTGGCGCGATGTGGGGACGCTGGAAGCTTACTGGCGTGCCAACCTCGACCTGGCTTCGGTAACACCTGAGTTGGATATGTATGACTCTACCTGGCCAATACGCACGCATATGGAACCGCTGCCGCCTGCCAAGTTTGTGCAGGATCGATCCGGTAGCCACGGCATGACCATGAATTCGTTGGTCTCCGGCGGCTGCATTATCTCCGGCTCAGTGGTGGTGAACTCCGTGCTTTTCCCACGCGTGCGCGTTAATTCTTTTTGCAATATCGATTCCACCGTGCTGCTGCCTGATGTGGTAGTGAGCCGATCCTGTCGTCTGCGCCGCTGTGTGATTGACCGCGCCTGCGTGCTGCCAGAAGGGATGGTGATTGGTGAAAATCCAGATGAAGACAGTCGCCGGTTTCACCGTTCGGAAGAGGGCATCGTACTGGTTACCCGCGCCATGTTGGCCAAATTGGCTACTGCGGGGCAGTAAGCGATAAGCGGCACACGCAATCGGCACGCGGATCGTGTCCGATAACTTAATGAGGTCGAGGATGCAGGTTTTACATGTCTGTTCAGAACTTTTTCCGCTGCTAAAAACTGGCGGGTTGGCTGATGTAGTCGGGGCATTACCTCAAGCACAAATTGCAGGTGGAACGGATACGCGGGTGCTGCTTCCCGCGTTTCCTGCATTGCGTAAAGGCATTCCTGATACACAAGTCGTTGCCGAGCTACAGACCTTTGCAGGTCCTGTAAGCTTACTTTTTGGACAGTTCGATGGTGTGGGTATTTATTTAATCGATGCGCCCGGACTTTATAACCGACCGGGAAGTCCGTATCACGACGAATCGCAGTTTGCCTATGTCGATAACTATATGCGTTTTGCGCTACTGGGTTGGATGGGGTGCGAGCTGGCGTGTGGGCTTGATCCTTACTGGCGTCCTGACATTGTGCATGCGCACGACTGGCATGCGGGACTCACCTGCGCCTACATGGAAGCGCGCGGGCGTCCGGCAAAATCGGTGTTTACGGTGCACAACCTGGCGTATCAAGGCTTGTTCTCTGCGCATCACATGGCTGAGATTCAGCTGCCGCAGTCGTTTTTCAACATGCACGGCCTTGAATTTTTTGGCCAAATTTCTTTTCTTAAAGCTGGGCTGTTTTATGCCGATCATATTACGGCAGTGAGTCCAACTTATGCGCATGAGATTACCTCGGCAGAGTTTGGTTACGGCATGGAAACCTTGCTGGCGCAGCGCATGCTCGAAGGGCGGTTGAGTGGCATCTTAAATGGCGTGGATCCCTCCATATGGGATCCGGCGCACGATCTGCTGCTCAGTGCCCGCTACAACCGCGACACGCTGGAAGCCAAAGCGGAAAACAAGCGCCAGTTGCAGGTCGCGATGGGGTTGAAAGTGGATGAAAAAGCCCCGGTGTTTGCCGTCATCAGCCGCCTGACGCGGCAGAAAGGGCTGGATTTAGTGCTCGAAGCGTTGCCCGGCCTGCTGGCGCAGGGTGGACAGCTGGTGCTGCTTGGCCAGGGCGATGCGGAATTGCAGCAGGGCTTTTTAGCGGCGGCAGCGGAGCATCCTGGCAGCGTAGGGGTACAAATTGGTTATCACGAAGCCTTCTCCCACCGCATTGTTGGCGGTGCAGACGTCATCATGGTGCCAAGCCGTTTCGAACCCTGCGGACTCACGCAACTTTATGGATTGAAATATGGCACCTTGCCGCTGGTAAGAAGAACCGGTGGTTTGGCGGATACGGTTAACGACAGTTCTCTGGAAAACCTGGCAGACGGCATCGCCAGCGGTTTTAGTTTTGAAGACAGTAACGCCTGGTCACTGTTACGGGCGATTAGACGCGCTTTTGTACTGTGGTCCCGTCCCTCGCTCTGGCGTTATGTCCAGCGTCAGGCGATGGGAATGGATTTTAGCTGGCAGGTGGCAGCGCAAGCCTACCGCGACCTTTACCAACGTTTGTTGTAACGGATGGGATACTGGATATGAATGCACCTTTCACTTACGCCTCACCGACGTTGACGGTTGATGCTTTAAAGCACTCGATTGCCTATAAGCTGATGTTCACCATTGGTAAAGATCCTTCCATTGCCAATAAGCATGAGTGGCTCAACGCCGCGCTGCTGGCGGTACGCGATCGCATGGTCGAACGCTGGCTGCGTTCCAGCCGTGCTCAGCTATCGCAGGATGTGCGCCAGGTTTATTACCTGTCGATGGAGTTTCTGATGGGCCGCACGTTGGGGAATGCGCTGTTGTCGATGGGCATTTATGACGATCTTAGCCAGGCATTAGACGAAATGGGTCTCGATCTGGCTGAACTCATGGAAGAGGAGAACGATCCGGGCTTAGGTAATGGCGGGTTAGGCCGTTTGGCTGCTTGCTTCCTCGATTCTCTCGCCACTTTGGGCATGCCAGGCCGCGGTTATGGCATTCGCTACGATTACGGCATGTTCAAACAGAACATTGTGGATGGTGAGCAGAAAGAGTCGCCCGATTACTGGCTGGAATATGGTAATCCGTGGGAATTTCAACGTTTCAACACCCGATACAAAGTGCGTTTCGGTGGACGTATTCAGCATGAGGGCACCAAGGTGCGTTGGCTGGAAACGGAAGAGATCCTGGCGATGGCTTACGATCAAATCATTCCTGGTTTTGACACCGACGCGACCAACACGCTGCGATTGTGGGGAGCGCAGGCCAGTAATGAAATCAACCTGGGCAAGTTCAATCAGGGTGATTACTTTGCGGCAGTTGAAGATAAGAACCATTCAGAAAACGTCTCGCGCGTGCTCTATCCCGATGATTCAACCTATTCTGGGCGTGAGCTGCGTTTACGTCAGGAGTATTTCCTGGTGTCGGCAACGGTGCAGGATATTCTTAATCGTCACTGGCGCATGCATCAAACGTGGGACAATCTCGCGGATAAAATCGCCATTCACCTCAATGACACGCATCCCGTGTTAGCGATTCCTGAACTGATGCGCCTGTTAATTGATGAGCACAAGTTCACGTGGGACAACGCGTTTGAAGTGATTTGTCAGGTCTTCTCCTACACCAACCATACGTTGATGACGGAAGCGCTGGAAACCTGGCCAGTGGACATGATCGGCAAAATTCTACCGCGCCATCTTGGCATCATTTTTGAGATCAACGATTACTTCCTGAAAACTATTCAGGACTATTACCCAGATGACTGGGAATTGCTGTCGCGCATCTCCATTATCGATGAAAAAGATGGCCGACGAATTCGTATGGCGTGGCTGGCGGTGGTGGTGAGCCATAAAGTTAACGGCGTCTCGGAATTGCACTCTAATCTGATGGTGCAGTCGCTGTTTGCTGATTTCTCGCGTCTATTCCCTGGGCGTTTCTGCAATAAAACCAATGGTGTAACGCCGCGTCGCTGGCTGGCGTTGGCTAACCCAGCGCTGTCTGACGTGTTAGATGACGAGATTGGTCGTAACTGGCGTACCGAACTGAGCCAGTTAAATGAGTTGAAAGCGCAGATTGATTACCCGGCCTTTATCAAAAAAGTGGCTGATGCCAAATACCAGAACAAGCGTCGCTTAGCGGATTGGGTTGCCAAAAATCTTGATGTGGTGCTCGATCCTAATGCGCTGTTTGATGTGCAGATCAAGCGTATTCACGAATACAAACGTCAGTTGCTCAACGTGTTGCACGTGATTACCCGTTACAACCGAATTAAAGCTGAGCCGGATGGAGATTGGGTGCCGCGCGTCAATATCTTCGCCGGTAAAGCCGCGTCGGCCTATTACGTCGCGAAGCACATTATCCATTTGATCAACGATGTCGCGAAAGTGATCAACAACGATCCGCAGGTAAAGAACAAGCTGAAAGTGGTGTTTATTCCCAACTACAGCGTGAGTCTGGCGCAGATCATTATTCCCGCCGCCGATCTCTCTGAGCAGATCTCTACCGCAGGAACAGAAGCCTCGGGCACCAGTAACATGAAGTTCGCACTCAACGGCGCGCTGACCATTGGGACGCTGGATGGCGCCAATGTTGAAATGCTCGACCATGTTGGTGAAGAGAATATCTTTATTTTCGGTAACACTACACCGCAGGTCGAAGCGTTGCGCCGGGGAGGTTATAACCCGCGTAAATATTATGAAGAGGATGCGGAGCTGCATCAGGTGCTGACCCAAATTGCCTCGGGCGTATTTAGCCCTTCCGATCCGGGTCGCTATCGTAATCTGTTCGACTCGTTGGTGAATTTCGGCGACCACTATCAACTCCTGGCCGATTATCGTAGCTATGTGGATACGCAGGACAAAGTGGATGCGCTGTATCGTCAGCCGGATGAATGGCAACGTCGCGCCGCGTTAAATATTGCTGGGATGGGTTACTTCTCGTCGGACAGAACGATTCAGGAATATGCGGATGAGATTTGGCACATTGCGCCGGTAAGGTTGTAATCTTGCCGCGTGGATGAGAATCCAGAAGCGTAAAATGCAAAACGCAGAGAACAAAAAGCGTCCTCTGCGTTTTTTTATCGTCTGAATACTCTTCGGCTAACCGAAGAGTGGACGACTCACATTATCATGAAGCCAGCGACAACGCCGGTTTAGCCGCCAGCCACTCAGCCACACGCGCCTGCTGCTCTTTGGTCAGCCACATGCCTTGCTTGGTGCGGCGCCAGATTGCATCATCCAGTTCGCGAACCCATTCGTTCTGCACTAAATAACGCAGCTCTGCTTCATAGAACTCATGACCAAAGTTCTCACCTAAATCTTCCCGGCTTTTCGCGCCTTCTAACAAAACTTCAGTATTGCTGCCATAGGTACGTGAATAATGACGCGCCATGTTTTCACTGATAAACGGATAACGACGACGCAGGCTAGCTGCATAATCTTCACGCGTTCCCGCGATGTTACCGCCTGGCAATACGCAGGTTTTGGTCCAGGCTGGACCCGCATTTGGGAAATACTTGGTCAGTTTTTCCAGCGCATGCTCCGCCAGTTTGCGATAGGTGGTCAGCTTGCCACCAAACACTGACAGCAACGGTGCCTGGCCATTTTCATCACGCACGTCCAGCGTATAGTCGCGGGTGATGGCCTGCGGTGAATCAGATTCATCATCACATAACGGACGCACACCGGAATAAGTCCAAACGATATCGTCAGCAACCAGCTGTTTTTTGAAGTGACCGTTGTACACCTTCAACAGATAATCGATCTCGTTATCATCGATCTTGACGCTTTTCGGATCGCCTTTGTATTCGACGTCGGTGGTGCCGACAATCGAGAACTCATCCATCCACGGAATGACAAACACAATGCGGTTATCTTCGTTCTGCAGGATATAAGCCTGTTTCTCAGTATGAACGCGCGGCACCACAATGTGGCTGCCTTTGATTAAGCGAATGCCGTAAGGCGATTTCAGCTTCAGGCCGTCGTCAAAGAACTGTTTCACCCACGGACCCGCCGCGTTCACTAATCCTTTAGCGCGCCAGGTGAAGGTTTTTCCGCTGTCGACATCTTCAGCTTCTACCATCCACAAACCGCCTTCACGCCAGGCACGCGTCACACGAGTACGCGTTTTAACTTCACCGCCGTGCTTCACCACTTCCTGCGCATTTAAGACAACCATGCGCGCATCATCAACCCAGCAGTCGGAATATTCGAATCCGCGCGTGATCTCAGGCTTCAGGGCGGAATCCGCGCCAAAACGCAGGCTTTTGCTGCTGGGTAAGCTGGTGCGCTTACCGAGGTGATCGTACATAAACAGGCCGGTACGAATCATCCATGCTGGACGCAGGTGCGGGCGATGCGGCAGACGAAAGCGCATTGGAAACGCAATGTGTGGCGCCATTTTCAATAGCACTTCACGCTCAGCCAGCGCTTCGCTCACTAAGCGAAACTCGTAGTGCTCAAGGTAGCGCAGGCCACCGTGAATCAGTTTTGAACTGGCAGAAGAGGTCGCGCAAGCCAGATCCCGCGCCTCCAGCATCAGCACCGACAGTCCGCGTCCTGCAGCATCCGCTGCAATGCCGGCACCGTTGATGCCGCCGCCGATCACGATCAGGTCTTTGGTTTCCACGTCATCTCCTCCGATGTTCGGAATAGTTCATTAATGTTCGTTTTCGAGCATAATAATAATCGTAAACCAACATTGATGCCAGCTTTTAACCCGGTAAAAACATTTTTGCGTGATATAGCTAACATTCTGAACGTGAAAAAAATACAAGTCCGCAGTGTTTGTCAGGTTATTGGCGCTAATTCTCGGGTTACACTAAGCGCTAATTGTGACGCAGTAATGAGAGACACCATGGAAACCTTCGAATGTATTGATGTTCAGCAGGCACAGGCGCAGCTGGAGCAGGGCGCGCTGCTGGTGGATATACGCGATCCACAAAGTTTCGCGCTTGGCCACGCTGCGGGAGCCTTGCACCTGTCAAACAGCAACCTCAACGCCTTTATAGCGGATGCCGATCAAACATTACCGGTGTTGGTGATGTGTTATCACGGCAACAGCAGCAAAAGCGCAGCACAATATTTATTGAGTCAGGGATTTGCGGCGGCTTACAGCATTGATGGCGGTTTTGATGCCTGGCGTGCTGCTTTCCCGATGCAGGTCGCTAACGGCAGCGTTTAAACAGCACATCGTCACATGGAGAGTTACGTATCATGCGCATTACCCAATTCAATCAGCCGCGCATGGCGCAGGCGTTCGTCGATTACATGGCAACGCGCGGCGTTACGCTGCGTATTGAGCACGAAAGCCATTACGTCATCATGTTGGATGATGAAAGTAAACTGTCGATGGTCGAAAACGAACTTCAACAGTTTGTGCACGATCCGAATCATCCACGGTATCGAGCAGCCAGCTGGCACAGCGGCAAAACCGACAGCGGTTTGCGCTATGAGCGCACTAACTTCTGGGCGAATATCCGCGAGCGAGCGGGGCCGCTAACGCTTACTGGAATGGTGGTCTGTATTGCGGTGTTTATTCTGATGCAGATTGTTGGCGACCGTACCGTAATGTACTGGCTCGCCTGGCCAGATGGCCCGGATCAATATCTGGAAGTGTGGCGCTGGTTCAGCCACGCCTTTTTGCATTTTTCGCTGCTGCACATTTTGTTCAACCTGATGTGGTGGTGGTATCTCGGCGGCGCCGTCGAAAAACGGCTAGGCAGCGGTAAGCTGTTTGTCATCCTGCTGATTTCCGCCCTGCTTAGTGGCTGGATGCAGGCTAAATTCAGCGGTATCTGGTTTGGTGGTTTGTCGGGTGTGGTTTACGCCTTGATGGGATATTGCTGGCTACGCGGCGAACGCGATCCCGACAGCGGTATTTACCTCGAACGAGGTTTGATTGGATTCGCCCTTGTCTGGCTAGTGATTGGCTGGTTTGGCGCATTGGGTCTGGCCATTGCCAACGCGGCGCACGTTGCCGGTTTAGTGGTGGGATTAGCCATGGCTTTTGTTGATACGCGCAAAACGAAGCGCCGTTAGGCGTAATAAAAAGAACAGCGGCCACCGGCCGAAAACAGGAGAGCAATGTGAAGCAGACGCAACGTCATGACGCCATTATCGATCTGGTTCGGCGCCAGGGTTATGTCAGTACCGAAGAGCTGGTAGATCACTTCGAAGTGAGCCCGCAAACCATTCGTCGTGATTTGAACGACCTTGCCGATCAAAACAAAATTCAACGCCATCATGGTGGCGCGGCGCTGCCCTCCAGCTCTGAAAATACCGCCTGGCAAGATCGTAAAATGATGTTGTCGGAAGAAAAAGCGCGTATTGCTCAGCGTGTTGCTAGCCAGATCCCGGACGGCGCTACGCTGTTTATCGACATCGGTACCACGCCGGAAGCGGTAGCGCATGCGCTACTCAACCATAACGATTTGCGGGTTGTGACCAACAACCTTAACGTAGCGATGCTGTTAATGGGCAAACCTGATTTCCGGGTGATTATTGCGGGTGGCGAAGTGCGCACCCGCGACGGTGCGGTCATGGGTGAAGCCACGCTGGACTTCATTTCGCAGTTCCGCCTCGATTACGGCATTCTCGGTATCAGCGGCATTGATATGGATGGCTCGCTGCTGGAGTTTGATTATCATGAAGTTCGTACCAAGCGTGCCATCATTGAGAACTCACGCTGCGTCATGCTGGTGGTGGATCACTCTAAATTCGGTCGCAACGCGATGGTTAATTTGGGCAATATGAGCCTGCTCGATTATCTCTACACTGACCAAGCGCCACCTGCCAGCGTATTAAAAGTGATTGAACAACACGAAGTTCACCTCGAACTCTGCTAATCCCCTCAGCGCCAGCATAATGCTGGCGTTTTTCTTTGATTGCTGTCGCTTTTTTTTGCACTCGCGTCTTTACTTAACTCTTCGCTGGCTCGTTGTGGTCAGCCCGTGCGCATGCCGGTTTCGCGTAACCTCCAACGGATTCAGAAGGGAGTGATATGTCGCTGCAAAATCTCGAAAAAGCACATTTTGAAGCCGCTCTAATCCATCAATGGCAACACTCAAAGCACGCTAAATGCTAAGGAGCGGCGATGAAAGAAAATGCACTTGATAAGGCAGCGCGTGCTGCTGGAATTTCGCTGGAATATATCAATGCCAAAGGTCAACCCGAAGCGATCAGCGATGAAACCAAACGCGCTTTGCTGGCAGTGATGAATAACCCCGATAAAGGCAAAAAAACGCCCTTACCACCGGTTGCGGTATTCAGTGGTAGTCGCAAACGTCAGCTGACACCGCAAGGGCGGGGCGAGTATCACTGGCAGCTGCGCAGTGAAGCAGGGAAGCAGTTTGAAGGAACACTTGTTGGCGGTGAACTTTTTACCCTGCCTTCGCCGCTCGGACAGGGTTATCACCAGCTGACACTCAGTAAGGGCAAGCAGCAATGGCAAACGCGTATTATCGTTACGCCGCGCCGTTGTTATCTGCCGCCAGCACTGCGTGACGGTGAAAAGCGTTGGGGCGCGCTGGTGCAGTTATATACCGTGCGCTCAGCCAAAAACTGGGGTATCGGCGATTTCGGTGATTTAAAGCAGTTGGTGCAACAGCTTGCTGCAAACGGCGGCGACTTTGTAGGGTTGAATCCACTGCATGCGCTCTATCCCGCCAGTCCCGACTTCGCCAGCCCTTACAGTCCTTCTTCACGACGCTGGTTGAACATCATCTATATAGACGTGTCGCAAGTGGTGGATTTCCAGCAGAGCGCGGCGGCACAAAAGTGGTGGAAAAGCGCCAAAACACAGCGTGCGCTGGCTGAAGCTCGTGAAAATGATTTGGTTGATTACGAGGCGGTGATGGCGCTGAAACTGACGGCGCTGCGCCATGCGTGGACAGCATTTCAGCCACGAGACGAAGAGAATGAAGAGAAGCGCGCCTTTGCGGCTTTCGTGCGTGAAGGCGGAGATAGCCTACGTTATCAGGCGGTATACGAAGGCGTGCAGGCAGAGCGTCGTGCAGGCAATGCACAGCATTGGGGCTGGCCGGCCTGGCCAGAAGGGTGGCGCAACAGCCAGCTTCCTGACGTGCAACATTGGTGTGAACAGAACGAAGATGAAATCGCTTTCTGGCAATGGCTGCAATTTTTGGCGCAGCAACAGTTTTCCCAATGCTGGCAAGTCAGTCAAACATTGGGCATGAGCGTTGGGCTGTACCGGGATTTAGCCGTTGGCGTGGCGGAAGGCAGCGCGGAAACCTGGCTCGACCCGGAGCTCTATCGCCTGAAAGCTTCCATCGGCGCGCCGCCCGATCGGCTGGGGCCGCTGGGTCAATATTGGGGATTACCGCCGATGGATCCGCATGTGATGAAAGCGCGGGGTTATCAGCCGTTTATCGATATGCTGCGCGCTAATATGCGCGATTGTGGGGCGCTGCGTATTGATCACGTCATGTCGCTACTGCGGCTCTGGTGGGTGCCCGCTGGAGAAACCGCGGATAAAGGCGCTTACGTCGCCTATCCGGTAGACGATTTGCTGGGCATTTTAGCGCTGGAAAGCCAGCGCTTGCGCTGCATGGTGATTGGAGAAGATCTTGGCACCGTGCCGAAAGAGATTATCAGCCTGCTGCGCAACAGCGGTATTTTCTCCTGGAAGGTACTGTGGTTTGAACAACAGCGCGACGGGGAGTATCGCTCACCCGAGGAATATCCACGGCAGTCGATCTCCAGCGCCAGCACCCACGATCTGCCGACGTTAAGCGGTTTTTGGGATGCCGGTGATTTGCAGTTGGGCGAAAAGATAGGTTTGTATCCCGCTGACGCGGTGCAGCCGCTGCTTGAACAGCGAACGGCGCAGAAACAGGCGCTGCTGAATGCGCTGCATAAAGCCGGATCACTGCCGGCACGCAGTGCAAAACAGGCAGATAAATTAGCGATGTCGCCGCAGCTTAATCAGGCGATTCATCGATTTTTGGCCGATACCCAAAGTGCATTACTGGGATTGCAGCCGGAAGATTGGTTGGGAATGACCACGCCAGTCAATGTGCCGGGCACGGTTGAGCAATATCCCAACTGGCGACGCAAATTGACGCAGCCGTTAGAGGAAATCTTTGCGGATAAAGAGGTGCAGAAATTGCTGAAAACGGTGAGTCAGCGACGTAAAGCGAACTGAAAATGAAAGCGCGACAGCTAAACTGTCGCGCTTAATGATCGTTAAATCTGATCAGTAATAAGAGTGTTCGCCACGCTGGTGTTCGGTCAGATCACGCACGCCTTTTAACTCTGGGAAAGCCGCCAGCAGCTCTTTCTCAATGCCATCTTTCAGCGTCACGTCGATCATTGAACAGCCGTTACAGCCGCCGCCAAATTGCAGAATCGCATAACCATCTTCAGTAATTTCCATCAATGAAACCTGGCCACCGTGACCGGCGAGCTGCGGGTTGATCTGCGCCTGTAGCAGGTATTCAACGCGCTCAATCATCGGCGCATCGTCAGAGACTTTACGCATTTTGGCGTTTGGCGCTTTCAGCGTTAACTGCGAACCGAGGTTATCGGTAACGAAGTCAATTTCGGCATCTTCTAAATAAGGTTTGCTCAGCTCGTCTACATAGGCAGAAAGTTTTTCGAACTTGAGTTCGGTATCAGTAGATTCAACGGCATCTGGCGGGCAGTAGGAAACACCGCACTCCGCTGTTGGCGTACCCGGGTTAATCACGAATACGCGAATCTGGGTGCCGTCTTCTTGTTTGGACAGCAGTTTTGAAAAGTGCTCTTGGGCAGAATCAGTAATTCGGATCATGTCGATTGCTCAATAGTTGACTAATTTAGTTGGTTATAATACGCCCATCACGGATGCTCTACAAGGTACGGCACAGGCACCAAACCTGCACACTGGCCGCGCCCTGCGCCAGTAAAAAACGGCTAATTTCTTCTACCGTGCTGCCTGTGGTGATCACATCGTCGATAAGGGCGATATGGCGTCCGCGTACCGCAATTTCAAGACCGAATGCACCTCGCAAATTGGTGCGGCGCTGCTTTGCGCTGAGTTGATGCTGCAATGCGCCTTGATAATGACGCCGCAAGCCTTGGCTAAATTCACATCCCAGCCAGCGCGCCAACGGTTGAGCTAACAGGGCAGTTTGATTGTAACCACGCTGCCAGCCACGTCGATGATGCAGCGGCACGCACAGCAGCAAATCGGGCCGCGTGAGTAAGCGTGTGCGGTATGCATACAACCAGCTTAGCAAAAGCAGCCGCGCCAGCATCACCTTGAGTGCGGTAACGCGAGAAAATTTCAGCTGATGTATCCAGTGACTCAGCGGCGCGTGATAGCCGGTAACGCACACCAAGGCTTGCCACGCGGGCGGCTCACGCAGGCATCGGCCACAAGGCGAACGCAGGGAGGAAGCGGGTAATCCACAGCGCGGGCAAAGCATGGGCAGCTTCGGTAAAGCGCGTAAGCAGCAACTGCAAATACCGTGATGAGCAAAACGCAGCGGTAATGCGCATAGCCAACAAAGGGCGGGCATTGGTAGCATAGCGACCTCCTTATCAATTTTGGGATAGTAACTGATGACGTCGCTTTACTGGCACACCTGCGGAGAAGGGGATGCAGATCTTGTGCTGCTGCACGGCTGGGGACTGAATGCGGAAGTGTGGCAAAGCATTGTTCCGCGGCTCAGTGCACAATTTCGCCTGCATCTGGTGGATCTGCCGGGATATGGCCGCAGTCAGGGTTTTTCCGCACTAACGTTGGATGAGATGGTGCAACAGCTGCTGCCGTTGCTGCCGCCACGCGCTGTGGTGCTGGGTTGGTCATTAGGCGGCTTAGTAGCGACGCAGCTAGCATTAACTGCGCCGGAGCGGCTACGTGCGTTGATTACCGTTGCCTCCTCACCTTGTTTTACCGCCAATGATGAATGGCCAGGCATCAAACCAGAAACGCTTCAGAGCTTTCAACAGCAGTTGAGTCATAATTTTCAACGCACTGTTGAACGATTTTTAGCGCTGCAGACGCTGGGAAGTGAAAGCGCACGCGCCGACGCACGTCAGCTCAAAGAGATCGTATTGTCGCAACCGATGCCCGCAGTAGAGGTGCTTGAAGGTGGACTGGAGATTCTGCATCACGTGGATCTGCGCAGCGCATTACCTGAGATTAATGTGCCGTTCCTGCGCCTTTACGGATCGCTGGATGGCCTGGTGCCGCGCCGTATTGCGCAGCCGCTAGACGACGCGCTGCCCGCGTCACCTTCTATCGTGATGGATAAGGCGTCCCATGCTCCTTTTATTTCCCATCCCGACACTTTCGTTCAACATATCCTGTGTTTCATCAAAGATTTGCCGACATAACGTGTTACAAAACTGGCAAAATCGCAGGTAGCGGCAATACTTCATTCGTGAGCACAGCCGCTGCACTTATACCCTAAATAATTCGAATTGCAGGAAGGCGGCAAAGGAGTGAATCGCGATGCGCTGACTAAAGACAGTGATTCGGATGAGCGAGAACAGCCAACACGCCTGCGGTTCGAAATATGAAGAGTATTTATATGTGAATAGTCATGGATTGGACTATGCCGTTCCATATTGCCTTATCGCATTTTGCGGCTGCTTACATCTCAACAATGGATAATGAATGAGGGTAAACAAATGAAGGTTATGAAATGGGTTTTGGCTTCAGTGATGATGAGTGCCGTTTCGTTTTCTGCTCTGGCGGCTAAAGAAGTAACCAAAGAAGATGTGCAGAAAATGAATCTTGAGAAAATTGCTACGGTAACCACTACGGCAGAAACCACTTCGCCGATGGATGCAAAAAAAGAACTCTCTAAAATGGCTGACGAAAAGGGTGGTCGCTATTATCTGGTGATTGCGGGTCGTGAACATGGCAAATTCAGCGCCGTTGCTGACGTCTATAAATAATTAACCTCGTAGCCACATAAACTGCCAGGCATCCAGCGTTAAAGGCTGGGTGCCTTCTATTTTTTCCCCGCTGATTACGTCCTGCAATGTGCGCGCCTCTGGCAAACGCGTTTCTACTTTTCGACTGCTGAGATTGAACACGCACAGTAAACCCGCTTCGCTATCAGGCAGATGGCGTTTCAGCACCAGTAAAGCATTTTCACTGTCGAACAGCGTCATGGCGTTATCGGGATGAAAGGCGGGTTGGCGTCGGCGCAACTGAATCAGCTGACTGAGTTGGGTATAAACCTGCTGCCGCAACCAGTCGCCACCCACCAGCGCCGATTCGATCTCGTGCAAATCATACTTTTGACGATTGATGGCGCGGTTATGACCTGCTGCCCGCACGCCGTCATAATCATTTCGCGACCCCAACATGCTTTGAATGTAAATCGCCGGCACGCCAGGAAATGCCAATAAAATAGCGTGTGCCAGCAGGAAGCGCTTGAGGCGAGTTTCGTCGTTATCTTCCTGACGATTCAACGCATCGAGATAGGTAACATTGATTTCATAGGGGCTGGTGGTGCCATCAGCATTGTTTTTATACGAGACCAAGGCGCCTTCCAGTGCCAGATCGCGCACCAGCGCTACGATCTCTATCTCCGTCAAAATGCCACGAGCTGGGTTCAAACCAATCCCATCATGCGAAGCCAGAAAGTTAAAAAAAGTTGTACCGCGATGACTTAAATCGAGCGTGCCAGCCCACTGACGCAGCGCACGACCTGAGCCAGAATGGATCGCATGCAGCACCAGTGGCGGGAGTGAAAATTGATACACCATCTGCGCTTCATCTTGGCCGTTACCGAGATAGCTGATGTTATCTTTATGCGGCACGTTAGTTTCAGTGATAATCACCGTGCCTGGCGCGACCACATTGGAAATTGCACGGAACAGCTTAACCAGCTGATGCGTTTTTTCCAGATGGATGCAGTTGGTGCCAGGTGTTTTCCACATATAGCCCACCGCGTCCAGCCGCACGTAATCGGCACCGCGCGCCAAATAATCGAGCAGGACATTCACCATACGGATCAATACTTCGGGATTGGCGAAATTGAGATCGATTTGGTCGGCGCTGAAAGTGGTCCATATGTAGCGTGTTTCGCCATCCGCCATCTCAAACGGTGTGAGCAATGGTGACGTTCGCGGCCGCGTTACGGCGCTGAGATCGGTGGCGGGCGGCATGCTGATAAAGAAGTTGTCCCAACCGGGATCCTGCGCCAGGAAGTGTTTAAACCACGCACTGTGCGCCGACATATGGTTGCAGACGAAATCAAACATCAACCGGGTTTCCTGATGCAGCGTGGCGACATCCGACCATTCGCCACACAGCGGGTTAACCTGGTGATAATCAATCACTGAAAAACCATCATCGGAAGAGTAAGGAAAAAATGGCAGCAGATGCACCAGCGGAAAGGTGGATTGCAGATGCTGCTGATAAAAGTGTGAGAAACTGCTGAGCGTAGGTTTATCCGGCTCGCGAAACTGATCGGCGTAGGTAATTAACACCACATCCTGTTCATCCCAATGCGCTTTTCGCGGCAACTTTACTGCGTCGCGCGCCTCGGCAATATTGGCAAGCAGGCGCTCACGCGAGGCCTGTGGAAAGGTGTCAGCATAAATCTTATCGATTAAAGCAGTGATCGTTTCCATCGCAAATTGGGTGCCACAGCAGGTGTTGTTTTTATGACAGGCGTGTTTTTAGCGTAGTGTGCTAGCGAGGATTTTCCACTTCGGCAATGAGATTTGGGTTGGATTGGGTGGTGGAATTGTCCCCACCTCGGTCCTTTATTGTGCGGGGTTGTTTGTCCCCCACCTCGGTCCTCCCCCATACATGGGGGAGGAAGACGCTGCAACATGCGAATTCGGTGTCAACATGTGGCAGCGCCGCCTTCCCCCGCAAAGCGGGGGAAGGCGGCGATGGGGGGACAAACGGCGTCAATCTAACAAGGCTTCCGATGCGACTACTTCTTACCGAAAGCCGCCGCTAATGCATCGCCCATTGCGCTATTACCCGCCGGCGAGTTGGCAGGACGTGAGCGTCCTTTTGCCGCCGCTGGTCGAGCGTTTTCACGCGGTGCGCTGCGGTTACTGCTGCGCGCATTGCTTTCACCTGGCTGCTCATCAAGACGCATGGTCAGCGCGATACGTTTGCGCTGCAAATCCACTTCCATCACTTTCACTTTAACGATATCACCGGCTTTGACTACCTTGTGAGGATCGTCCACGAACTTGTCGGAAAGCGAAGAGATATGCACTAAACCATCCTGATGGACGCCAATATCAACGAAAGCGCCAAAGTTAGTCACGTTGGTTACTGCGCCTTCCAGCACCATACCTGGCATCAAATCGTTCAGGGTTTCAACGCCCTCAGCAAACTGCGCTGTTTTAAACTCTGGACGGGGATCGCGGCCCGGTTTTTCCAACTCTTTAATGATGTCAGTGACGGTCGGCAGACCAAACCGCGCATCGGTAAAATCCACGGCTTTGATGTCGCGCAGGCCAGATGGATTTCCCATCAGGTCGTTCAGCGCTTGCTCAGTGGCGGCCAGAATGCGCTCCACCACGGGATAGGCTTCCGGATGAACCGTTGAGGCATCAAGCGGATTGTCGCCATGGTTAATGCGCAAGAATCCGGCACATTGCTCAAAGGCTTTCGGCCCTAAGCGGCTGACTTTCAACAGCTGTTGACGGTTTTGGAAACGGCCATTTTCATCACGCCAGCTGACAATGTTTTGCGCCATCATGCGTGTCAAACCCGCTACGCGAGTGAGCAGCGGCACCGAAGCCGTATTCAGGTCAACGCCTACGGCGTTCACGCAATCTTCTACTACGGCGTCCAGCTTTTTCGCTAACTGGCTTTGGCTGACGTCATGTTGATACTGACCGACACCAATCGATTTCGGATCAATCTTCACCAACTCAGCCAGCGGATCTTGCAAACGGCGAGCGATGGAAACCGCACCACGAATGGAGACATCTAAATCAGGGAACTCCAACGCCGCCAGTTCTGATGCGGAATAGACGGATGCACCCGCTTCGCTGACGATCACTTTCTGTGCGGTGATGTGTGGAAACTGTTTTTGTACGTCCAGGAAGAAGCGTTCGGTCTCGCGTGAAGCGGTACCATTACCAATCGCCACCAGTTCAACCTGATGTTTCGCACAAAGCGCGGCAACAGCGGCAGCAGCTTTCGCGGTCTGGCCAGTATGGGGATAAATCGTATCAGTCGCGACCAACTTGCCGGTGGCATCAACAACCGCCACTTTCACACCCGTACGCAGGCCTGGATCAAGGCCCATGGTGGAACGCATACCTGCGGGCGCAGCCATCAACAGGTCATGCATGTTGCGGGCAAACACATTGATGGCTTCGTCTTCTGCGCGCTCGCGCACCGTGCCCATCAATTCTGTTTCAAGGTGCAGCATCACTTTGATGCGCCACGTCCAGCTCACCACCGCTTTGCGCCAGGTATCGGCTGGCGCGTTATTCAATCGCAGGTTTAGGTGATCAGCAATTAGCGTTTCGCCGTGGCTTTCACGTGGGGCTTCGTCAAACTGTGGATCGGCATTCAGCGATAGCTGTAATACGCCTTCATTACGTCCACGCAGCATCGCCAGTGCCCGGTGTGAAGGTACGCTGTTTAGCGCTTCATGATGATCGAAATAGTCACGGAATTTTGCACCCGCTTCTTCTTTACCTTCGACCACGCGTGAGACCAGATGCGCATTTTTCCACAGGTAATTACGCACTTTAGCCAACAGCGTGGCGTCTTCAGCGAAGCGTTCCATCAAAATATAGCGTGCGCCATCCAGCGCAGCACGAACATCTGCGACGCCTTTGTCGGCATCAACGTAACCTGCGGCTAACTGCTCAGGATCGTGAGAAGGATCTTGCCATAAAGTCTCAGCCAGCGGCGTCAGCCCGGCTTCAATCGCTATCTGCCCACGCGTACGGCGCTTGGGTTTATAAGGCAGGTAAAGGTCTTCGAGTTCGGTTTTGCTGAGCGTGGTATTGATGGATTTAGCGAGGTCGTCGGTGAGTTTACCCTGCTCATCAATCGATTTAAGAATCGACTGGCGGCGCTCTTCCAGTTCACGCAGATAGCTGAGGCGGGTTTCCAGCTGGCGCAGTTGGGTATCATCCAATCCGCCGGTCACCTCTTTACGATAACGTGCAATAAACGGCACGGTATTCCCTTCGTCCAACAGGCGAACGGCGGCATCAACTTGCTCTGCTCGCGCCTGCAGCTCACTTGCAATTATGTGGCTCAGCGTATCTTTCATCATCATCAACTGTCTTGCTTACAGGGTTAAGAAATAGCGGACAGTTATACGGATTGATGGTTGAAATTGCCAGCGATGCGGGCGCCTTTAGGCGATATTCTGAATCGCTATTCCAGATAATTAATTTCGTTGACGTACCACAGCGCGGGGCCGATTGGCGTCTCTACCGTTGCGGCATCGCCGACCTCTTTTTTCAGCAACGCGCGCGCCATGGGTGAGTCGATAGAGATGTAATCTTTGCGGCCAAAAATCTCGTCGTAACCGACGATACGAAAGCGTTTCGTCTCACCGGCATCATTCTCAACTTCTACCCACGCGCCAAAAAAGACTTTGCCATCCTGCTGCGGTGAATAATCTACGATGCGTAACTGCTCAATGCTTTTGGTGAGATAACGGACTCGACGATCAATTTCACGCAGGCGTTTTTTGTTGTATTGATAATCAGCGTTTTCGCTGCGATCGCCCAGGCTGGCGGCCCAGGTCACTTTCTTAGTAACTTCGGGTCGCTCTTCGCGCCAGAGATAATCGAGTTCGGCTTTCAGCTGGTTAAAGCCTTCGCGGGTAATAAGTCGGGTTTTCATACAGCAGCAGCCAAAAGTGTTTAAAGAAGCGCAGTGTAAAACAAATGCAGGTTGGCAAAAAAGAGTCGGGGAAAGGGTTTTTAAAGGTTAAAAACCCACGTTGACTTCCCCGGTGGCGAAACTGGCTAACACAGAAAGGGTATTCTAAACGTGGTTTAATTATTTTCCGGCCTGAGTCGACGTGGTGGTTGATGTGCCATTACCGTGGCCATCACCGCCGCCGCCCGCGGTTGCGAGCGCAACGCCAAACAGCGCGGCGACTGCACCCACGCCAATGGCGTTTGAGTTACCTTGTGCCGTGGTCGACGCTTGTGCACCTGCGGCTTCACCTGTTGCCGTAGCGGCATAAACCGGGTTAACACTGGTCAGCGCCAGCGCACTCAGCAGTAATACGATTTTTTTCATAGTTTTATCCCCGTAATGACATCGCAAAGCGTGATGCCAATGCAGTCTGAGTGAAATTATTCAGGGCGAAAAGATGACTTTACTGATTGATTTATTGGGCTTTAACCGATATTGGTCTTGAAGGGCAAGGCGTTGAAATTAATCCGAGAGGGGAAATGTGAATAAGCGCTAATTAGCGGGATTTTATGCTGATATTTTGCTTCAGAAGTGGCTTAAATGGAGTTCACAGGGATCGAAAGCTCGCGTTTAAGTCAAATTATCTGCTAACTCGCTGAATTTCATGCTCGAATAAAAATCGGCTTCATTATGGCGCCAGTGAATCAAAGAAAATTTGGCGAAATTTCGGAATTGTTGGAAACATCTCAACCCGCTGTTAAACGAGCTTTTTACGCTCCAGCGAAGCGGTAAATTTAAATATAAGCTCCTGTTTAATATGCTTTGTAACAATTTCGGCTAGAATATAAACCATTAATGACTGTCACTATAAGGCATGTTTTTTTAACAATATCGGCTCAGGCAATAGCGCCTTTGGGAGTACAAAAATGCAAGAGAACTACAAAATTCTGGTCGTGGATGATGATATGCGTTTGCGCGCGCTGCTCGAACGCTATCTCACCGAGCAGGGCTTTCAGGTGCGCAGTGTCGCTAACGCCGAACAGATGGATCGTTTGTTAACCCGCGAATCTTTTCACCTGATGGTGCTGGATTTGATGCTGCCGGGCGAAGATGGTTTGTCGATCTGCCGCCGTTTGCGCAGCCAAAGTAATCCAATGCCGATCATTATGGTGACGGCAAAAGGGGAAGAGGTTGATCGCATCGTTGGATTAGAAATTGGCGCGGATGACTACATTCCAAAACCGTTTAATCCACGTGAACTGCTGGCGCGTATTCGTGCTGTGCTGCGTCGTCAGGCCAACGAATTGCCGGGCGCGCCTTCGCAGGAAGAAGCGGTTATCGCCTTTGGTAAATTCAAGCTGAACCTGGGTACGCGCGAAATGTTCCGTGAAGATGAGCCAATGCCATTAACCAGCGGTGAGTTTGCGGTATTGAAAGCGCTGGTTAGCCACCCGCGTGAACCGTTATCGCGTGATAAGTTGATGAACCTGGCGCGTGGCCGCGAATACAGCGCCATGGAACGTTCTATCGACGTACAGATCTCCCGCCTGCGCCGTATGGTGGAAGAAGATCCGGCGCACCCGCGCTATATCCAGACCGTCTGGGGTTTGGGCTACGTCTTTGTGCCGGACGGCAGTAAAGCATGAGGCGGCTGCGCTTCTCGCCCCGCAGTTCCTTTGCCCGCACTTTGCTGTTGATCGTTACCTTGCTGTTTGTCAGCCTGGTAACGACCTATCTGGTGGTGCTTAACTTCGCCATTCTGCCAAGTTTGCAGCAGTTCAATAAAGTCCTCGCTTACGAAGTTCGTATGTTGATGACAGACCGATTGCAGCTGGAAGATGGGACGCAGTTAGAAGTGCCACCGGCATTTCGTCGGGAAATCTATCGCGAGCTGGGTATTTCGCTCTACACCAACGCGGCAGCAGAGGAGAGCGGATTGCGTTGGGCGCAGCACTATGAATTTCTCAGTGAACAAATGGGCCAGCAACTCGGTGGTCCAACCGATGTGCGGGTTGAAGTTAACAAAAATTCGCCGGTCGTGTGGCTGAAAACCTGGCTGTCGCCCGATATCTGGGTGCGTGTGCCGCTGACCGAGATCCATCAAGGCGACTTCTCACCACTGTTCCGTTACACCTTAGCCATCATGCTGCTGGCGATTGGCGGCGCCTGGCTGTTTATTCGTATTCAGAACCGACCCTTGGTCGATTTGGAACACGCCGCGTTGCAGGTGGGTAAAGGCATGATTCCGCCGCCGCTGCGCGAATATGGCGCTTCAGAAGTGCGTTCGGTGACGCGTGCTTTTAACCAAATGGCGGCGGGCGTGAAGCAGCTGGCTGACGATCGCACATTACTGATGGCGGGTGTCAGCCACGATCTGCGTACGCCGCTGACGCGTATTCGCCTCGCAACCGAGATGATGAGCGAGCAGGATGGTTACCTTGCCGAGTCGATTAACAAAGACATCGAAGAGTGTAATGCCATCATCGAACAGTTCATCGACTACCTTCGCACGGGTCAGGAGATGCAAACCGAGCGCGCCGATTTGAACAGCGTGCTAGGTGAAGTAGTCGCAGCAGAAAGCGGCTACGAGCGCGAGATTGAAAATGCGGTGATGCCAGAAGAGCTGATGCTCAATATCAACCCACTTTCGATTAAGCGTGCATTAGCGAATCTGGTGGTGAATGCGGCACGCTACGGCAACGGCTGGATAAAAGTGAGTAGTGGCCATGAACTGCATCGCGCGTGGTTTCAGGTTGAAGATGATGGTCCAGGCATTAAGCCCGATCAGCTTGCGCATCTGTTCCAGCCCTTTGTACGCGGTGACAGTGCACGCAGCACCAGCGGCACCGGTTTAGGCTTAGCGATTGTACAGCGCATTATTGATGCGCATCAGGGTTCACTGGAAATTGGTGAAAGCGAACGCGGAGGGTTACGCATTCGAGCCTGGTTGCCGTTAGTCGAAACACCCGCTCCGGCCGTCACCAGCCTAAGCGTACCAAGCTAAATCAGGCGCGGCAGTGATTGCCGCGCCTCTGTTTTTTAGCGTTGTGGACCCGCGTTTACCAATGCGGCGCCTGCAGCGTTATCGGTATATTTCTCGAAGTTAACAATAAAGCGCTGCGCCAGATCCTGCGCGGCTTCATGCCATTTCTCTTCGCTTTCCCAACTGCTGCGGGGATCCAGCTTCGAGGCATCCAGATCACCCAAGCTTTTCGGCATCTGCAGATTAAAAATCGGCAGTGTTTCAGTGGGTGCATCATCCAGCTCGCCGGCCAAAATCGCGTTGATGATGGCGCGGGTATCTTTCAGCGAGATGCGTTTACCGCTGCCGTTCCAGCCGGTATTGACCAGATAAGCCTGCGCGCCCGCGGCTTCCATGCGCTTCACCAGTACCTCAGCGTACTGAGTGGGATGCAACATCAGAAAGGCGGCACCAAAACAAGCAGAGAAGGTTGGTGTCGGCTGCGTGACGCCGCGTTCCGTACCCGCCAGCTTAGCGGTAAAGCCAGAAAGGAAGTGATACTGCGTTTGCTCTGGCGTTAAGCGCGAAACGGCTGGCAGAACGCCGAAGGCATCAGCCGTCAGGAAGATCACTTTCTTTGCGTGTCCCGCTTTAGATACGGGTTGAACGATGTTGTCGATGTGATTGATCGGGTAGGAGACGCGGGTATTCTCCGTTTTGCTGCCGTCGGCATAGTCCACGCTGCCATCGGCGCGTACCACCACGTTTTCCAGCAAGGCATTGCGGCGAATAGCACGGTAAATTTCCGGCTCGGCCTGCTCAGAAAGGTTGATGGTTTTGGCGTAGCAACCCCCTTCGAAGTTAAACACGCCGTCATCATCCCAGCCATGTTCATCATCACCAATCAGCTGGCGATCAGGATCGGTCGACAGCGTCGTTTTACCGGTACCGGAAAGACCAAAGAACACCGCTACATCGCCCGCTTTGCCGACGTTTGCCGAACAGTGCATAGAAGCAATACCCTTGAGTGGCAGCAGATAGTTCATTACCGCAAACAGGCCTTTCTTCATTTCGCCACCGTACCAGCTTCCGCCAATCAGTTGCATGCGTTCAGTGAGATTGAAAGCAATGAAATTCTCAGAGTTCAGGCCCTGTTCTTGCCAGTTTGGATTGGTACATTTAGCGCCATTCATGACCACGAAATCGGGCTTAAAGGTCGCCAGTTCCTCTTCATTTGGCTGAATGAACATGTTCTTAACAAAGTGCGCTTGCCACGCGACTTCGGTAATAAAGCGTACGCTTAAACGTGAATCGGGGTTGGCACCACAAAAGGCATCAATTACAAATAAACGTTTCCCGGACAGCTGCTGCGTGACACAGGTTTTCAACGCTTGCCAGGTTTCCTGAGAAAGCGGCTGGTTGTCATTTTTGCCGGTTCCCTGATCGTTCCACCACAGGGTATCGCGCGTAGTGTCATCACGAACGATGTACTTATCCTTGGGCGAGCGACCGGTGAAAATACCCGTATCCACCGCAATTGCGCCGCTGTGCGTCAGGGTGCCACGTTCAAAACCTTCGAGTTCCGGGCGAGTCTCTTCCTGAAATAGCGTGTCGTAATCAGGGTTATAAACCACTTCCGTAGTATCAATGATGCCCATGTCGGCAAGGTCTTGCGAGGTCAGGCCGTTAACGCGCATTTTACTGCTCCTCAAATCAGTATCTGTTCTGCAAAGGCAGAGAAAGGTTGGAGTCATGCAGTTTTCATGCCGTCATTTTTCAGGCAACTGCACGATCGCGCGCAGTTTACTCTTCTGAAACCTCGGTAAAAGTCTTGTTCCTCAGAAATGCGACGCAGGGCGCGTTAAGGCGATATTTCGAACGTTTTGAAGTTGTTAAGAAAGTAAAAAAAGATAATTTGCTTTGAAAATTATGGGGATAGGTGGCAGGAATTGAAAAGGGCGGCAAGGCCGCCCGCAAAAAATTAGTGCAAACGATCGCTGTTTTCGACCGTATTGGTGCGGATAGCCGCAATGTCTACTGCATCAAAAATGTAATGCGACCCGCAATAATCACAGTGCATGTCGATTTTGCCATCTTCTTCAATGATCTCATCGACTTCTTCCTGTGGTAGCGTTTTTAACACATCACCACAACGCTCGCGCGAACAGGTACATTTGTAAACGACTGGCTGCGGTTCATAAACGGTGGCTTCTTCCTGATGATATAAACGCCACAGCACGTCGTTGGCTGGCAGGTCAATCAGCTCTTCGGTTTTGATGGTTTCGGTGAGCGCCGCAAGATGATCAAAATCGTCTTTATTGGTCTCTTGTGCAGGCATGACTTGTAGCAGGATGCCTGCCGCGCCTTTTTCATTGGTACGAATAAACAGACGCGTAGGCAGCTGTTCAGAACGCATGAAATAATCTTCCAGACACTCGGCCAGCGTTTCACCTTCCAGACCCACTACGCCTTGATAACGCTCGCCTTTTTCTGGCGAAATAGTGATGACCAGATAACCGTTGCCCACCATGCTTTTCAGTGTGCTGTCATCGGGGATTTCACCTTTAAAACGTGCCACGCCGCGCAGTTCCTGGTTATTGTTGCCGTTGATCACCGCCAGCGACAGCGGGCCATCGCCCTGCAGCTGTACGGTAATTTCACCGTCAAATTTCAGCGTTGCGGTCAGCAGGCTGGTTGCAACCAGCATTTCGCCCAGTAGCGTCTGCACTGGCGCAGGATAATCATGATTTTTAACGGTCTCATGCCAGGTATTGGAGACGTTCACCAGCTCGCCGCGCACGGCCGCGTTTTCAAACAGGTAACGATGCAGTTGATCTTGTACAGACATAGGTTTTCTCTCGGTGAGGGCGAGGCGTTTCAGCGCCTGAAAGGTGTAGCGCTACTCATCGCCCGATAATTTAAATTTCATCAGATCGCGACGCTCTTTTTTATCTGGTCGGCGATCGGGATGTGGCATCGTGAGTGCATTCATTTTGCGCGCCTGCGCCATTTTCTCGCGCTTCTCAATGCTGGCGTCGGTTTCACGATACAGTTGTTGTGCTTCACTGGCGGGACGACGCTGATCGCTTACGTCCATAATCACCACGGTGCGTTCGTCATTGCCCTGCCGCAGCGTCAACTCAGCATTCAGCTCAACCAGTTTGCTGGGTTTGCTGCGCTGGCCGTTGTAATGCACTTTGCCGCCTTCAATCATTTCACGCGCGATTGAGCGGGTTTTATAAAAGCGCGCGGCCCATAACCATTTGTCGAGGCGCACGCCCTCGCTAACTTTTTCTTTCATCGCTGCTCCTGAATCAAATCAGCGTGCGGTAATCGCTTACTGCGACATGACGCTGAAAGAGTTGCTCAGGTCGACCCGAATCGGGATTACTCACGCCTAAGCACCAGCCAATGCCCCAAACCTTTGCGGCATCCAGAATCGCTTCGTTGTCATCAATAAACAGCGTACGCGGATTAATAAATCCGGTTTGCTGTTGTACCGCTTGCCATAAACGTTGGTCTTCTTTCGGATACCCAAAGGTGTGGGTAGAAAGTAATAAATCAAGGTGTGGCGCTAAACCGGTTTGAGCCAGTTTGACGTCCAGATTGTAAGGATGCGCATTGGTGAGCAAAATGGTGCGCTTGCCGGCGCGACGAAGAGCCTGCAAAAAAGGCAGCGTATCTTCGCGCATCTTAGCGCGGCTGCGCTTCTCCCAGGTCATGGCACGAATATCCAGCGCCAGCTCCTGCGCCCAATAATCCAGACAATACCAGTTTAGCGTATGCGCGACGGCCTGATACTTTTCCGCAATGATCTGCTCGGCCTGCGCCAGCGTAATACCGCGTTGCAGGCTGAGTGCTTCCGGTACATGCTCCAACCAAAAATGGCGATCAAACGCCAGATCAAGCAGCGTGCCGTCCATATCGAGCAGCACGGTATCAATTTCAGACCAGTCGAACATCATTGGTTTAACCCCGAAGCTTTACCCGAAAAAATTGGGCAACAGGGTAGCACAGAAGGAGAGGGCTCAGAATAACGAGCGCACGCTCTGTATAGAGCCGAGGTTATGATTGAAGCACTTATCGTAATAGTGCTGGATGTCGGTCATGCGCTGTCGATTAAGGTGCATGCGGCGTAGCGCCAGCAAACCGTTAATGATCCCGCAAGTCACCAGCACCAGCAGCAGCAGCGCGGTGCCGAGATAGCGCCACTGCGCCATCGCGTCAGGTTCGTTATGCAGGGCAATGTGACGCGTGCCGTTCGCATCGGTGGTGATGCTGGTAATAATACCATTGGCGCTAAAGGGAGTGTGCAGCAACATAGCGGACAAACGCTGCAGCTCATTCCACTGCGAAGGTGCATCCAGATCAAACAGTGACACACCCGGCTGCGGCTGATTCACTAACTGACGACCCTCATCGCTGACAATCAAGAAACCACCCGGCGGCGGGCTATTCAGATTTTCAGACGCACGACGCGTTTCACGGAAAAAGAAAGTTGATGTGGCGGTATTAACCAGGTTTTCCAGCGCTTCAGCGCTGACCGGACGCAGCAGCACGTTCATCCCATTCAACTGACCCGAGTCAGCGCGACGTACCAGCGCTTCCCAGTCTTTTGCATTGCCCAGGTTAACCAGCGCATTTTTCAGACGTACGCAATCTTGCTGCTGACTACAGAGATCTTGTGTTTTCAGGACTAAATCTGAGAAATCGTCTAACAAAATCATGCCCGATTTTTGAATGGCTGAAGCCAGTTGCGGGTTGAGTTTGGGATCGGTATTGGTTTCCGGGTGCAACTGTCGGGTAGTGGTATCCAGCAGCGCAGCCGCTTTATCAATAATATCTGATTGCGGCTGGGGTAACGGCGTGGCGTTGTTCCAGTAAACGGCTGAGCAATCGAATGGCATGTAAGCGTAGCTGCGATTGCTTTGATAATTATCAGGCACTGAACACATGCCTGTACCGCTGACCTTCAGGCTGTCACCAATATTGAGAGCAACGCCATTAAGTTTATCTACGCTGCTGACTTGCAGGCTATCGGTGCCTTTCGCCCAGGCAAGGCTGAGCTTGATCGGCATGCTAAGTGGAACCCAGGTTACCAGTAGCGTCAGCACCAGCAGCGACCCGCATGCCAGTACCACGTTTTTACGCCAGCGTTGAATCGGAAAATTTTTGACTTCGTCCTGCAGAGAAAGAAAACGTCCCTGACGCACGACTTGTCGATTGAGGTAGATCTCGACATCAGTCACCTGGCCCAAATCGTGGGCGACGTAAGGCAGCCAGTGTGGCGGATAGGTTAAATCAATAATGCCTAGCGTGATGTTGCTCTGCTCTTGATTAGATTCGCCAAACAAGCCCCAGCGTTTAGGTGCGCCACGCAAACAGTGAATGTCACGCAGGCTACTTTCAGCGGGAAAGCGATACAACAACCACAGGCTAACGCCAATCATGGCGCATCCAGCCAGCAGCAGCCAGATCATCAAACTCGTGGGAAGCAGCAGACTGACAAAAAACAGCAAAAAGGCCAACGAGATAGTCACGGCTTCGCGTGTGCCATCCGGGCGGGAGAGGCGATACTCTTCCGGCGTCTCTTTGCGCACCTGCAGTAGCTCAACGTTCTCACTTTCCGCTTTACGAATAGAGGCGTTGGTGGACATGGGCCGCATCAACGTCGGCAGGGCAGATTGATTTAAGGCGTAATCAATCAGCGAGTGGCCATTAAGCGAAATAACCAAAGGAATGGATTGGGTGCGAATCAGCTCAACGTAGTTCTCGTCGGCGATGTATTGTTCCCATAATGGCGGCAGATGAACTTCGACTTCATCCAGATAATAACGCCACTTGTGCGGATCGTCGGTCGATAAACCGTAGCGCGTAATTGCACGGGTAACGGGATAGACATTATTGCTTTGCGCGGTTAGCGCGATTTTGCCATTGCTAGGGCGTTTCTCGCCGGGCAAAGCATCGCGCGGCTGCTTTTCCAGTGTCGCGACATATTTTTCAACGGCGATGCGTTCTTCATCAGAGAGTTTTCTGCAAGGCGGACTGATAAATGGCAGTGGTTTCGCCAACGGCGGGCGATGCCGCATAGCGTACCAAAATCCGATGCCTGCCAAAATTGAACAGGTTAGCACTACGGCCAATAGGGTAATTATTGTGCTCATGCTTTGCTCAATTCAGCCAAAATACTGCCTTCACGTTAAATACGCACTCCTGGATGCTCCCACAAGTTAAGACAAATTATGCGGGAATAAACAACGCTGACAAGTTAAACACCAGATGAAATACTGCTGCAAATCATTTAATTAGAAGTTTTTACAACATGCCTTGTCGGAATGGTAACTGGCAAATGCTTAATTAAATATCGGTATTATCTGAATTTTAAAATGCAGCATTGACTAATTAAAAATAGTGTTCAGTAGTAACCTAAGAGGTTTATGGCATTGTGCTGACGCTTCCTGCTTCCCCGATTAACTGACTGTCGCACATTTGGACGCGGTTAGGTATGCTGATCCGCTCCTGACCGCTAGTGCAGCAATGTTTGAGGCTGATATGAAAAATACGTTAAAAAAACCTGACATCCTCAAGGTGGAAACTGTGGCGCGCTCGCGGCTATTCACGATCGAAGCGGTCAATTTAACCTTCAGTAACGGTGCTCATCGTGTTTACGAACGCATGAAACCTTCGGAACGTGAAGCCGTAATGATCGTGCCCATCGTGGATGATCATCTGATTTTGATTGAGGAATATGCCGTCGGGCTGGAAAGCTACGAACTCGGTTTTCCTAAAGGCTTAATTGATCCGGGCGAGTCGGTGAATGAAGCGGCCGATCGAGAGCTGAAAGAAGAAGTAGGCTTTGGCGCGGGCGAGCTGACGTCGCTTGGCAAACTCACCATGGCACCTTCTTACTTCTCCAGCAAAATGAATATTGTGGTGGCGGAAGGCTTGTATGAAGAGAAGCTGGAAGGGGATGAGCCGGAACCGTTAATCGTGCGCCGCTGGCCTCTGAGCGACATGCTTTCGCTGTTGCAGGAGCCCGACTTCCGCGAAGCACGCAACGTTAGCGCGCTGTTTATGGTGCGTGAATGGCTGGTGAAGCAGGGCCGTATTCAATACGAAACTTCAAAAAGCTAAGGCATAAAAAAAGGCTGACATCGTCAGCCTCGGCATTCGGAAGGGACGACGTTAGTCGTCCCTTTTTACATCAGAACAGCTCATGGCTTTGGCCATTATCCATGATGGTAGTACCAACATCGTGGACAGAATACTCAGTAGGCTGCGTGCCATTAATGAAGAATTCCTGACGCGTATTTCCGCCGTTAGCCAGTTTGCCGGTGTTACGGTCGATAGTGACCGTAACCACGCCATCGGGAGGTGTTAACGGTTGCACCGGTACGCCATCCAGCGCGGCTTTCATATAGTCGTCCCACGCCGGTTGCGCACTCTTCGCGCCGCCTTCATAACCAGAAATCTGATCGGGAATCGCACCAGACAAGGTGCTACGACCCAAATCGCGACGTGCATCATCAAAGCCAATCCACACCGACGTGACTACGCCCGGGCCGTACCCTGAGAACCACGCATCTTTTGAGCTGTTAGTGGTACCCGTTTTACCGCCGATATCATTACGCTTCAGATCGCGTGAGGCGCGCCAGCCCGTTCCCATCCAGCCCGGTTCGCCAAATATATTGGTGTTGAGCGCGCTCTTGATCAGGAACGACAGCGGGGTATTAACCACATGTGGCGCATATTGCTGATCGCCATTTTGCTGTGACTGAGTGGGAACCTGCTCCAGTTCCGGCTGCGGCACTGCACTGTTTTGATTCTGATCGGAAGCCGCGACGTTTTCGACGCTCTCCTCGTTTAACGCGAGGGCTTTCTTCGTATCACCATAAATCACCGGCAGATTACACTGTGGACAGGCAATTTTTGGCTTTTCTTCAAACAGGGTTTGTCCCTGTGCATCCTCAATCTTTTTGATGAAATAAGGATTGATCAGGAAGCCGCCGTTCGCCATGACTGAATATCCACGTACCACCTGCAGAGGCGTAAACGAGGCTGCACCCAACGCCAGCGATTCGGTATGAACAATGTTTTGTGCAGGGAAGCCGAAGCGCTGTAAATACTCAGCAGCATAATCAACACCCATTGCACGCATTGCTCGCACCATCACGACGTTTTTCGACTGACCTAAACCCTGACGCAGACGAATCGGGCCGTCGTAGGTTGGCGGTGAGTTTTTCGGACGCCAGTCCGCGCCTGCGCCTGCATCCCAGCGCGAAATCGGTACGTCATTCAGAATTGAAGCCAGCGTTAAACCGCGATCCATCGCTGCGGTATACAAGAACGGTTTGATGTTTGAACCGACCTGACGCAGCGCCTGAGTTGCGCGGTTAAACATGCTCTGATTGAAGTCAAATCCACCCACCAGTGCACGAACTGAACCGTCTGTCGGATCGAGTGAAACCAGCGCAGAGTTCACATCTGGTACCTGTCCCAGCCACCAGCTGTCACCGACTTTGCGTACCCAGATTTGCTGCCCGGCCTGTAACACTTGCGTCACGCTCTTCGGCGTTGGCCCTTGCAGCGTGTCTGATTTATAAGGACGCGCCCAGCGCACGCTGGCCAGCGTTAACGACACGTTGGTGCCGTCTTTCATTATGGCTGTGGCTTCATCGCTGTTCGCATTGGTGACCACCGCCGGAATCAGCGGACCGTAAACCGGCAACTTTTTCAGTGCTTTTTCGATTTCCGTCTGGTTCAGTGCGGGTTCACCCACTCGCCACAACACATTGGTTGGGCCGCGATAGCCATGACGCATATCGTAAGCCATCACGTTGTTGCGCACCGATTCCTGCGCAGCCTGCTGCAGTCGACGCGTCACGGTGGTGTAAACCTTGAATCCTTCGGTATAGGCATTTTCGCCGTACCGCTTCACCATTTCCTGACGCACCATTTCGCTGAGATAGGGTGCGGAGAAGGCGATTTCCGGTCCGTGATATTTGGCCACCAGCGGTGTGTTGTGCGCTTCATCATACTGCTGCTGGGTGATGTAATGCTGATCCAGCATACGGGCCAGCACCACGTTGCGGCGCGACAGCGCGCGGCTGTGAGAGTAGAGCGGGTTAAAGGTAGACGGCGCTTTCGGCAGACCGGCAATCATCGCCATTTCGCTCAAGGAAAGCTGATCCACTGGCTTACCGAAATAGACCTGTGCAGCAGCACCCACGCCATACGCGCGATAGCCGAGGTAGATCTTATTCAGGTAAAGCTCAAGGATTTCATCTTTCGTCAGCAGCTGTTCAATGCGGATCGCCAGAAATGCTTCTTTGATTTTACGCATCAAGGTGCGTTCAGGGCTAAGGAAAAAATTACGGGCGAGCTGCTGAGTAATGGTACTTGCACCTTGCGAAGCGTGGCCAGAGACCAGCGCAATGCTGACGGCACGAAATATCCCGATCGGATCGACGCCATGATGCTCATAAAAGCGGCTGTCTTCGGTCGCGATAAACGCTTTTACCATCTCAGGCGGCACCTGTTGCAAGCTCAGTGGAATACGGCGCATCTCACCATATTGAGCCATCAATTCGCCGTCTGCGCTGTAAACCTGCATTGGAGTTTGCAGGCGCACATCTTTCAGTGTGTTTACGTCGGGTAACTGCGGCTCTATGTACTTAAAAAGACCATAAACCGAGCCGACTCCCAGCAAAATGCAACACACTGCAAGGATCAATAAATACTTTACGAACTTCACCTGAGATTTCCCATCTGTTGTCAATTGGGCAGTTTATAAACAACCGCGCGGTAGTATAAAGGCAAGCCAGACGCTTTGATATGTCCATTTTCCCCTGACGATAAGGAGATCGCGCGCATGGCTTTTCACACATGGCAAATTGGACTGGATATTCAGAATAGGCAGCTTTGTGCCCTCGCCATCCAGCCTCATCGAGAAGGCTGGAAGTTGTGCCACTGGTGGCAGCAGCGGCTGCCGCAAGATACGTTAAGAAACGGCGTGCTGCAATCTTCGCCTGAATTAGTCGCGGCGTTAACCACATGGCGCAAGCGCTTACCGCAGCGCTACTCGCTACGCGTTGCACTGCCTGATCATCTGATACTGCAACGGCCTTTGCCGCTGCCAACACAATTGCTGCGAGAACCCGCAATGCGGCGTTACGTTCAGGCCGCGGCGCGAAAACTGTTTCCCATTGAGCCGGAGGCGCTGGCGCTTGATTACCGTGCCGATCCCGCGAGCGGCCAGCTCTGCGTCACGGCGGCGCGGCAAGCCGTGGTTGAACAGTGGTATGCACCGTTACACCAGGCAGGGTTACAACCCGCGGTATTTGAACTGACTTCTCAGGCATTTAATGTGACAGCTAAAGCCGCCAGGTTACCTGTAAATGGCGTACTGGTTTTACGTCATGAGACGCGCTGGCTGTGGAGCAATGGCGCCGCAAGCCACGGCACTAGCGAACTCGCCACGCTGGCAGAACTGCAACAGCAGTTACTGCCGCAAGGTATCAATATCCGATTATGTGATAACAGAGAAATTGCCCTTTCCGCTGGCGCAGAGCCGTTTTCCCCCTTCGATTTGTTTCACTATAAGCAGCCACCAATGCCGGAATACGCCAGCGATTTTACGCTCGCTGCTGGACTTGCTTTACGTGCGGAGGATCGCTGATGGTCGCAGTGAATCTTCTGCCCTGGCGTCAGTTGCACTGGCAGCGTCAGCGGCGACAAAGCTTCAGTATTGTTTCGCTGTTGCTGTCTGCCATTGTGTTACTCGTTGCGCTACAGGCGTGGCGTACGCATTCGATTTCGCAAGCCGCGCTTCAGCAACAAGAGACGCTACGCACGGCATTGGATGAGATCGCTCAACGCCTAACGCTGCAAAAACAGGCGATGCAACGGCTGGCTACGCAGCAAAAGCGGCTGGATAACCAGCAAATTCAGATTCAACAGCTTGCCCGCTGGCAACAATTTTGGCTCGATTTACCGGCCTTACTGCCTGACACGCTCTGGCTTCAACGGCTGGAAATGCGCGACCTCCAGCTATTTTTAGAGGGGCATGCGCAGGATATGCAGGCAATTCGCGCTTTCCGTCATCAACTGGCGAATTATCCACTTTTCACTTTAGTGCAGCAGGGCAGCGTAAAGCGCCAGTCAGAAGGAGATTATCGTTTCTCATTGCGGGCGCAACTGCAGGAGATAACCGATGAATGAGTGGATACAGCGCTGGTTAAATCTGAGTACATTGCCGCGCTATATCCTGTTAATGGCGGCAGCGCTGAGTTTGCTACTCATTTGCTGGATAGCGATATTGCGTCCGCTAAAAGTAGCCCAGAGCGCATTGCTGCTTTCTCTGGAACAGCAGCAACATAGCTTGCAACGGCGTCAACACCAGCTTGCGCAAAATCCCTCACTGGAAACATTGCAACAACAGTGGGTGCAAGCATCGGCGCAGTTGCGTTCCGCTTCTTCAGCCCCCGCGTTAGAAGCCCTTTTAGCGGCGCGGGGTCAGCAACTGGAACAATGGCAGCCGGATGCTCAACCGCGAGCGTTAACATTGCATCTTCAGTGGGCGCAATTTCAGCCGCTGTTCGCCGAAATGGCTACATCTTCTGCGCCGTTTCCTCAGCGTTTTCAGTTGGCTATGCAGCAGGCGCACTTAGTGGCTGAACTTTGGCTGGAGCATGAAGATGCACCGTAGCCTGCTCCTTTTACTGCTGTGTTGTTGCAGCGTGCTGGCACGCGATCCGTTTCAACCTGTTCTGGGTACAGCCTGTGTTCAGCCAATTGAACCGCTAGCGGGCTGGCGCTTGCAGGGCATCATTGGCCGTGACAACCATTTCCAGGCATGGCTGCTCGCCCCACAGGGAAAAGCCGTCAAAGTACATACAGGTGATCCTTTTCCGCTTGTGCCGTGGAGAGTGAAGACATTAACGCGGCATAGCGTCTCGCTGAGCGTTGAAAACAGCTGCTCAATGCAAACAATCTCATTCCAATTAAAAGGACGCGCACGTGATAAGGACGATCATTTTAACGTTGGCCTTGTGTTGTCTGACGCCAGCCTTCGCCAATGATGAAAAACTCAGCCTTGCCTTTGATGATGCGCCGGTGGAGCGCATTTTACAGGCGCTGGCTGATTATCAAGGTATCAATCTGCTGATCGCACCCGACGTACAAGGTGCTCTCACGCTGCGGCTGGATGATATGCCTTGGTCCCAGGCGTTGGATCTGGTTTCACGTATGGCGCGCCTGACGCTGATTGAAGAGGAGAACGTCCTACTGGTTTATCCCGAAAGCTGGCAGCAGCAACAGCAGAAAGAGGAAAAAGCGCAGCAGGAAGAGAAGCAACATCAGCTACCCTTGAAACAGCGTCGTGTCGTGCTGCATTACGCTAATGCCAGCGATGTGCATCGCAGCCTGCAGGGAGAACGCCAGTCATTGATGACGCCGCGCGGCAGCGCCACTGTCGATAGTCGTACTAACACGTTGCTGTTACGCGATACCGAGGCGGCGTTGAAAGAAACTGAGCGCTGGCTGCAAGCGCTAGATGTGCCGCTGGAGCAGGTGGAGCTGGCCGCGCATATTGTGACCATCAGTGAGGAGCATTTGCATGAGTTGGGTGTGAACTGGGGTTTGCACACTGCCGAAGGTGCTGTGATTAATGCCTTACGCAATCCTCAACTGAATATACCCCTTGCTATCAATGCGGCTGGCGTAAGCGTCGGCGTTACGCTGGCACGAATCGGTGGACAATTGCTTGACCTGGAGCTAAGCGCGCTGGAACAAGAGAATCAAATCGAAATCATTGCCAGTCCACGTTTGTTTACGTCTCATCAGCAAACCGCTTCTATTAAGCAGGGCACTGAAATTCCTTATGAAGTATCAGCGGGAAACAGCGGTGCGACCAGCATTGAGTTCAAAGAAGCGGTGCTGGGCATGGAAGTCACGCCGACGGTGTTGGGCAATGGGCGCATTCAGCTGAAAATTCGCATCAGTCAGAATGTGCCGGGCCGCAGCATTAAAACGGGTGAAACCGAGGTGCTTTCCATTGATAAACAAGAGATTGAAACGCAAGTGACGTTGAAAGATGGTCAGACGCTAGCGCTCGGTGGTATTTTTCAGCAGCAGCGAAGCCGGGGGCAAAATCAGCTGCCACTACTCGGTGATATACCGCTATTAGGCGCGCTGTTTCGTCAACAAACGGAAGAGCGTAAAAAAAAGGAGCTGGTTATCTTTATTACACCGCGATTGGTCAGGGAAGCAGCGCTTACCGCCGGATAAACCGGAAAATAGCGCCCTAAATGCCATCTACGTTGACGCAGCGCAGGAATTAGCATACAAGGTTTAGCGATTTTCAATACGTTGTAACCGTCCATGTTGGTTAAAATCCAGCAAAGGAATCAGTAATCTCCTCTGAAAGCCGCGTTGTAAAAACGCAGTGCTGACGCGTTACAGTTTCGCGAACGACAGGCCAATTCAGAAATGGATGTGCTGCAAGCAATATAATCGGTTGCCAAACAGCCTTGAGTGTTGAGATAATTTTCCATCTGACTCTTGCTAATGCTCATGAGGTCTCAGTTCCTGTCCCGCCAGCGAGAAGCTGAACGCGGGGTATCATTAACGAATTCTTAGTAATACCGACAAAATGGCAGAGAAACGCAATATCTTTCTGGTTGGGCCGATGGGTGCCGGCAAAAGCACTATTGGCCGTCAGTTGGCTCAGCAACTCAATATGGAGTTTTTCGATTCCGATCAGGAAATTGAGCGACGCACCGGAGCGGATGTGGGCTGGGTTTTTGATGTCGAAGGCGAAGATGGCTTTCGCGATCGCGAAGAAAAAATCATTAATGAACTGACCGAGAAGCAAGGCATTGTCCTGGCGACGGGCGGTGGTTCCGTTAAATCCCGAGAAACCCGTAATCGTCTCTCCGCCCGCGGTGTCGTGGTGTATTTAGAAACCACTATCGAGAAGCAACTGGCGCGCACGCAGCGTGACAAAAAACGTCCGCTGTTGCAGGTGGATTCACCGCCACGCGAAGTGCTTGAAGCGCTGGCTGGCGAACGTAATCCGCTGTATGAAGAGATCGCTGATGTCACCATCCGTACTGATGATCAGAGTGCGAAAGTGGTGGCGAATCAGATTATCCACATGTTGGAAAAAAGTTGATCCAACACCCAAAAGCTCTGTAACAGGTATTGAGCATCATGGAGAAGATCACTGTTTCATTGGGGGAACGTAGTTACCCCATCACTATCGCCGCCGGACTGTTTAACGATCCGGCTTCTTTTTGGCCGTTAAAGGCAGGCGATAATGTCATGCTGGTAACTAACCAGACATTGGCACCGCTCTACCTTGAGAAACTGTCGACGCTGTTGACAGCGGCGGGCGTGAAAGTGGATCAGGTGATTTTACCCGACGGCGAGCAATACAAAACGCTCGCCGTGATGGATCAAGTCTTTACAGCATTGCTGCAAAAACCGCATGGTCGCGACACCACGCTCATCGCCTTAGGCGGCGGCGTGATTGGCGATCTAACCGGTTTCGCCGCCGCCAGCTATCAACGTGGCGTGCGCTTTATTCAGGTGCCGACCACCTTGCTGTCGCAGGTTGACTCCTCGGTAGGCGGCAAAACCGCTGTTAATCATCCGCTCGGCAAAAACATGATCGGGGCATTTTATCAGCCCGCTTCGGTGGTGATTGATACCGACTGTTTGCACTCACTGCCGCCTCGTGAACTGGCGTCGGGTCTGGCGGAAGTCATTAAGTACGGCATCATTCTTGATGGCAAATTTTTCACGTGGCTGGAGCGCAATCTTGACTTGCTGTTGACGCTGGATACGCAAGCTATGGCTTACTGTATTCGCCGCTGCTGTGAGTTAAAAGCAGAAGTCGTTGCGGCTGATGAACGTGAAAATGGTCAGCGTGCGCTGTTGAATCTGGGCCATACCTATGGCCACGCGATTGAAGCGCACATGGGTTACGGCAACTGGCTACACGGCGAAGCGATTGCGGCAGGCATGGTGATGGCCGCACGTACTGCTGAACGTTTAGGTCAGTTCAAAACAGACGATGTCGATCGTGTTATCGCTTTACTGCAGCGCGCTGGTTTACCCGTGCACGGCCCAGAAGAGATGAAAGCGGAAGATTATTTGCCCCATATGATGCGCGACAAGAAAGTGCTCGCCGGCGAATTGCGTCTGGTGTTGCCTTTGTCGATCGGCCGCTCTGAAGTGCGTAGTGGCGTGACTCATGATAGGGTGCTGGCTGCAATTAACGATTGCCAGAAATCTTGATATTTAGCAGTTAAGCGGTAAAGCGGCGCGTAAAAGCGTAACGCGATAACCGCTTTACGGAGGAGGCAAAATGGATGAGTTCAAACCGGAAGATGAGTTAAAACCTGACGCCAGTGACCGCCGTCCCTCGCGTCCACGCAAGTCGTCTTCTGCACCTAAAGTGCCGGTTTCCCGTCAACACATGATGATGGGTATCGGCATTTTGGTTTTGCTGCTGTTAGTGTTGGGCATTGGCTCGGCGTTAAACGGTTCAGACGAGAGCAAACCGGCGTCGACTGGAAACAATCCTGCATCTTCTGGCGGCTCTAACGCTACGGGTGACAGGAATATCGATCTTACCGAATCGACCTCCATGGCGGGCGGACAAAACACGCCTGCGACCGAGGCACCCGCGGAAAACAGCGCGCCTGTGGCGGATAATGCCAGCAGCGCGCCACGTGATGTCTCCATGCCAGCGGTCTCTTCTACACCCACGCAAGCCGCACCGGTAGAAGCGCCTGCGAACCAGCAGCGTGTTACTTTGCCAGGCGATCTCAACAGCGCGCTGAGCAATCAGCAGCAGCAAGTTGATAATGCTACCCAGAGCGCTACCAGCTCTTTGCCAACGGCGCCTGCGACGGTAAGCGGTAACGCAAATAGTGGAACAGCAGCGCCTGCTATCCGTCCAGCACCGGTAAAAAACAGCACGCCAGCGCGTGCTCAGCAGGAGCAGCCGCACAGAATTGCTTCGAAACCTGCGACCAGCGAAAGCAAAACACACACCACGCCAGCGCGTCCAGTAACCAGCGGTTCGGGCACCAGCAGCACGGCAAATAGCGCGAGCAGCACATCGCTGCCGGGCGGCAATTACACCTTGCAGTTGAGCGGGGCATCGCGAGCTGACAGCCTGAATGCCTGGGCGAAAAAGCAGAATTTAAGCAGTTATCACGTATACAAAACTACCCGTAACGGTCAGTCGTGGTTCGTACTGGTGAGTGGATCGTATGCGACACCAGCCGATGCCAAACGTGCCGTTGCCTCGCTGCCAGCCGGTGTGCGTGCGCAGAATCCATGGGTCAAACCGCTGAGCCAGGTTAAGAAAGAAGCCCAATAATAGATGTGGGGCCAGCGATGTTGGCCCCGTTTTAAGCGCAGATCTGCTGTCGGTCCAGCCACAGCCTTACCATAAGATGTATTACCACGACAGCATGAAGAAAAATCGCGCTTTCCTGAAATGGGCGGGAGGAAAATTTCCCTTAGTAGAAGAGATTCATCGCTACTTGCCGCAAGGCGACTGCCTGATTGAACCCTTTGTTGGTGCCGGATCGGTGTTTCTTAACACTGAATTTGATCGCTACATCCTTGCTGATATCAACAACGACTTAATCAATCTCTACAACATTGTCAAAAACCGCACGGCAGAATTTATTCGTGATGCACAGCTGTTATTCACCCCAGAAGGGAACAGCGAAGTCTGTTATTACCTGCGCCGTACCGAATTTAACCTCAGCACCGACAGCTATCAGCGTGCGCTGCTGTTCCTCTATCTGAATCGCCACTGCTACAACGGTTTGTGCCGTTATAACCTGCGCGGCGAATTCAACGTGCCCTTTGGTCGTTATCGCAAACCCTACTTTCCTGAAGCGGAACTGTTATGGTTTGCCGAACGCTCACAGAAAGCGACATTTGTCTGTGAGTCATACGATGTTACCCTGACCAATGCCCTTAAAGGCTCCGTGGTGTATTGTGATCCACCGTATGCACCGCTCTCGACAACGGCTAATTTTACGGCGTATCACACCAACAGTTTTAGCCTGCGTGAACAGCAGCATCTGGCGGAGTTGGCGGGCAAACTGGCGACTGAAAGCCAAATTCCTGTATTGATTTCCAATCACGATACTGCGCTAACGCGTTTGTGGTATCAGGATGCAGTGTTACATGTGGTTAAAGCCCGGCGTTCTATTAGCCGAAGCATAAGCGGTCGCACAAAGGTCGACGAACTGCTGGCGCTCTATAGCTAGTCTGTTTCGTCCGCGACCAACGCATTACGCCAACCGTATGGTTGGCCACAACAGTGGGAGAATCGGATGAAACAATATTTGCTGGCCCCTTCAATCCTTTCGGCGGATTTTGCCCGTCTGGGTGAAGATACCGCAAAAGCCCTGGCGGCTGGCGGCGACGTGGTTCACTTCGACGTCATGGATAACCATTACGTTCCCAATCTGACCATGGGGCCAATGGTGCTAAAAGCGCTGCGCGATTATGGCATCACCGCACCTATCGATGTGCACCTGATGGTGAAACCGGTCGATTCTCTGATCCCTGATTTCGCCAAAGCCGGTGCTACCTACATCACATTTCATCCGGAAGCCAGCGAGCACGTTGACCGTACGCTACAGATAATCAAAGAACATGGCTGCAAAGCGGGTCTGGTGTTTAATCCGGCAACGCCACTTAGCTATCTCGATTATGTAATGGATAAGCTAGACATCATTCTGTTGATGTCAGTGAATCCAGGCTTTGGTGGACAATCCTTTATTCCTGGTACGCTAGACAAGCTGCGCGAAGCACGTAAACGCATCGACCAGAGCGGCTACAACATCCGCCTGGAAGTTGATGGTGGCGTAAAGATTGATAACATTGGACAAATCGCTGCGGCGGGTGCCGACATGTTTGTCGCGGGTTCTGCCATTTTTGGTCATCCCGATTACAAAAAAGTGATTGATGACATGCGCAATGAACTGGAGAAAGCCAATGGCTCATTTCACTGATATTCGTGCGCTGGCCTTTGATCTTGATGGTACTCTGGTGCACAGCGCACCTGGTCTGGCGGATGCCATCGATCTTGCGCTGGCTGATTTAAAATTACCTGCCGCAGGTATTGAGCGCGTTTCTACCTGGATTGGTAATGGGGCCGACGTGATGATGTCGCGCGCGCTGACCTATGCGTTGGGCCGCGAGCCGCAACCCGATGAACAACGTGATGCGCGTGCGCTGTTTGACAAGCATTATGCTGACACGGTGGAAGCGGGCAGTACGCTGTTTCCACAAGTAAAAGCGACCCTGGAAGCGCTGCAAGCCAAAGGGATTCCGATGGCAATCGTGACTAACAAGCCAACGCCTTTTGTTGCGCCTTTGCTGGCATCCCTGGGTATTGCCGATGCGTTTCCGCTGGTGATCGGCGGTGATGATGTGATTGTGAAAAAACCGCATCCCGCAGCCATTTTCCTGGTGCTGGGCAAATTCGGTGTACTTCCCGGACAATTGCTGTTTGTCGGCGATTCTCGCAATGATATTCTCGCTGCCCAGGCGGCTGGCGTACCGAATATCGGCATGACGTTTGGCTACAACTATGGTGAACCCATTGCCACTAGCCAGCCCGATTTAACACTCGACTCTTTCGAAGAACTTTTGCCCGCTATCGGGCTGTAATTATCAGGACATAAGCATGAGCAAACCCATTGTTTTCAGCGGCGCACAGCCGTCCGGCGAACTGACCATTGGCAACTATATGGGTGCGCTGCGTCAGTGGGTGCAGATGCAGGATGATTTCCACTGCATTTACTGCATCGTCGATCTGCACGCCATCACCGTTCGTCAGGATCCTGCAGCGCTGCGTAAAGCCACGCTGGACACGCTGGCGCTTTATCTCGCCTGCGGTATTGATCCTGAGAAAAGCACCATTTTTGTTCAGTCGCATGTGCCAGAACACACTCAGCTGAGCTGGATCCTGAACTGCTATGCCTACTTCGGCGAACTCAGCCGTATGACGCAGTTCAAAGATAAATCGGCGCGCTACGAAGAAAACATCAATGCGGGCTTGTTCGATTATCCGGTGTTGATGGCAGCAGACATTCTGCTTTATCAAACTAATCAGGTGCCAGTAGGCGAAGATCAGAAACAGCATCTTGAGCTGAGCCGCGACATCGCGAGCCGCTTTAACGCGCTGTATGGTGATATCTTCAAAGTGCCTGAGCCGTTTATTCCAAAATCGGGCGCGCGCGTCATGTCGCTGCTTGAGCCGACCAAGAAAATGTCCAAGTCTGACGAAAACCGTAACAACGTTATCGGTCTGCTGGAAGATCCTAAGTCGGTGGTGAAAAAGATCAAACGTGCAATGACCGACTCAGCAGAACCGCCAGTGGTGCGTTATGACATTAAAGAAAAAGCGGGCGTTTCTAACCTGCTGGATATCTTGTCCGGCGTCACCGGCAAAACCATCGCCGAGCTGGAACAAGAGTTCGAAGGCAAAATGTATGGCCATCTGAAAGGCGCGGTTGCTGATGCGGTTTCTGGCATGCTTACAGAGTTGCAGGAGCGTTATAACCATTTCCGTAATGATGAAGCGCTGCTTGAACAGATCATGCGTGATGGCGCGAGCAAAGCGCGCGCGCAGGCACAAGAGACATTGAAAAAGGTGTATCAGGCTGTGGGGTTTGTTGCGCAGCCATAAGCGTTCATCGGTAAAAACAGAAACGGCGGGCTGAAATAGCCCGCCGTTTTTATTTATTCCGATTTTATTCGATGCAGCGAATACTCAGCACCCTCCCAAAACAGGCGCGCATTACCCTCTTTCTGTACAGCATTTTGTCGTGCTTAAAACCAACGCAATGTTTCGCGTAAACTCACTACACTGCCCACAATAATCAGGCTCGGGCTGATCACCTGCTGCGACAGTTCACCCAACTGTGCCAGCGTGCCGGTCACAACGCGTTGGCGAGCACTGGTGCCGTTTTCCACCAAGGCAACAGGCATATCGGCGCGCATTCCGTGCGTTAACAATTGCCGCTGAATTTCCGGGGCTTGCGCCAGCCCCATGTAAAACACCAGCGTCTGCTGCTCGGCAGCCAGTTTTTGCCAGCCGAGTTTGCCCTCTTTTTGTAGATGTCCAGTGACCAGCCGTACGCTTTGCGCATGATCGCGATGGGTAAGTGGAATGCCGCTATACGCTGCGCAGCCTGACGCAGCCGTGATACCTGGCACCACGCTAAACGGGATCTTATGTTGCGCCAGTACTTCCAGCTCTTCACCGCCTCGACCAAAGATAAACGGATCGCCGCCTTTTAATCGCACCACGCGTTTACCGCGCTGCGCCTGCTCCAACAGCAGCTGATTGATCTGATCCTGTGGAACGCAGTGATATCCGGCGCGCTTACCCACGAATACCCGCTCAGCGTCACGGCGTACCAGATTGAGAATGTCGTCTGATACCAGCCGATCATAAACAATGACATCGGCCTGCTGAATCTGTTGCAAACCTTTCAGCGTTAACAATCCCGCATCGCCCGGTCCGGCACCGACCAACGCGACTTCACCTAGTGCTTCGGGCGCGGCATTGAATAACGTTTCCGTTATTTGTTGAGCGCGCGGGTTGTCGCCATTCGCCAGGGTTTGCGCCAGACGATCGCTATTGAAAAAGCGCTCCCAAAAATGGCGGCGCTGACCCATTGAATGAAATTCTGTTTTTACCCGAGCGCGTAGTTTACCGGCGAACTGCGCAAGTTGACCAAGGTGCTGAGGCAGCATCGCTTCGAGTTTTTCGCGCAACAAGCGAGCTAACACCGGGGCAGATCCACCCGACGACACCGCAACCATCAGCGGTGAGCGATCAATAATTGATGGCATGATGGCGCTGGCCTGTTCGGGGGCATCGACCAGATTGCAGAAAATTTGTTGGGCTTCAGCGATATCTGCCACCTGCTGATTGATGTTGTTGTCATTAGTCGCTGCGACAACCAGCCAGCAATTTTTTAACCAGCGGGGATCAAAATGGCCATCCAGTAAAGTCAGCTCTCCCTGTTGCGCCCAATGTTGGAAAGCCGGAGAGAAATCCAGCGCGCCGACATACAGGTCTGCACCCGCTGCCAGCAGCAAACGCGCTTTGCGTTCTGCGACATCACCGCCGCCCACCAGTAAACAACGTTTACCTTGTAGACGACAAAACAGGGGGAAATACTCCATGAAAACTCCTGAAAAAAGCCCGCGTTAAGCGGGCTGAAATAGGGGGATTAAGCTGTTTTAACCGGTCCGACTGAAAGATCAGGTTGTGGGCGCTGTGCACGCGGTGTGGCGTACCAGTAACCGAGCCCCATAAACACCATGCCGGAAAGCATGTTACCCAACGTCACCCAAAGCAGATTGTGACCGATGCCGCCCAATGTCAGGCTCTCATTATGCTGACCGAACCAGGAGAGTGCAAAAACCGTCATGTTAGCCACGGAGTGCTCGAAACCGGAAGCAATAAACGCCAGCAGGCACCACCAAATCGCAATCATTTTCGCTGCGCCTTCAGTACGCAATGCCATCCAAATCGCCAGGCAAACTAACCAGTTACAGAGTGCGCCTTTGAAGAACAGGGCCATGGCGGGTTGGGCAGTTTTCGCCAGTGCAGCCGCGTGGATAAGCGAATTAGCATTAGGCAGCAGCGGGCCAGCGGCAAAGTAGTAAATCAGGGCAACCGCAACGGAGCCGACTAAATTACCCAACCAGGTTTGCGGCAAAACACACCACAACTGGCCTTGCGAAATACTGCCTGCTTTAACACCGATCGTCAGGAACATCGTATGGCCGGTGAAAAGTTCCGAACCCGCAACGATCACCAGCGTCAGCGCGATGCCAAAAGTGGCACCCATCACCAACGGCCGCAGGGCAGGATCGACAAGATTACCCAGCGTGAAGATCAAAATGATCGCTAAACCGACGTAAGCACCCGCCATCGCCGAGCTAATCCAGAAAGCCAGCGGGCTCTCCTGCGCAGTACGGACAATACGCGCCGCGTTGGCCGCGCTTTTATTCAGTGTGTCAGTAAACATGGTGTTGTCTCATAAAGTGAAATTCAGGCGCAAACTTCGACCTGGCCCGCGCTAACGCGCACCGGATACGCAGCGACCGAGCGTGCTTCATCTTCCATACAGTGGCCATCATAGAGGCGAAATCGCTGCTTTTTTAGCGGACTCGCCACCCACAATGCATCCTGATGCTCGGCGATAATGCCGCGCGACAGCACGCTGGCGTCGGCAAAAGGATCGATATTGCTGATGGCAAACAGCTGCTCATCATCACGTGGACGGAAAATGGCAATCTGCTGACCATTGACCAACGCACAGACGCCGGTCGCGGGTAAGATTTGTGTCAACTGACACACGACAGTCCACTGGCTCATGCTTCACTCTCCTCAATCAGCGTGACGGCAATACGTTCAGACGGACGCGCCGGGCGATGTTGATCGCGTTCAGTCACGATTTGTACATTGGGATCGCGTTGCGGCGAATTGATAAAGTGGGCGAAGCGCGCCTGGCTTTGTTGATCCTGTAGCGTGGCGGTCCATTCACAACTCACGCTGCCGCGCAGGCGGTTCAATTCACTTTCCAGCTGCGCATTGATGCCTAATTTGTCGTCAACGATCACGCTGCGCAGATACTCAACGCCGCCTTCCAGACTCTCTAGCCACAACGACGTGCGTTGGAGGCGATCGCCGGTACGGATGTAAAACATCATGAAACGATCGAGGTAGGTCACTAAGGTGGCTTGATCGAGATCGGCTGCCAGCAGATCCGCATGGCGAGGTTTCATGCCGCCATTGCCGCAGATATAAAGATTCCAGCCTTTCTCAGTCGCAATCACGCCGACATCTTTGCCTTGAGCTTCAGCACATTCACGGGTACAACCCGACACGCCAAATTTCATTTTGTGAGGCGTACGAATACCTTTGTAACGATTTTCCAGCATCACGCCAAAGCCCAAGCTGTCGCCGACGCCAAAGCGGCACCAGGTGCTGCCAACGCAGGTTTTTGCCATGCGCAATGCTTTCGCATAGGCGTGACCGGTTTCAAAGCCCGCAGCAACCAGCTGGGACCAAATCGCCGGAAGATCATCTTTCTGGGCACCAAACAGGCCAATACGTTGTGAACCGGTGATTTTGGTGTAGAGGTTGTACTGCTGTGCGACTTCGCCAATCACTTGCAGACCTTGCGGGGTGATTTCACCGCCCGGTGAACGCGGGATCACTGAATAAGTGCCGTCTTTCTGAATATTGCCGAGGAAAACATCATTGCTGTCCTGCAGCGGCGTATGTTGCGGTTTCAGGACATAATCATTCCAGCAAGAAGCCAGCAGCGATCCCACCGTGGGTTTACACACTTCGCAGCCGTAACCCTGACCATATTTAGCCAACAGCGCATCAAAGCTTTTAATTTCGTCTACCCGAATCAGGTGATACAACTCCTGGCGCGAATAAGGGAAGTGGGCGCAAAGATGATTATTCACTTCAATGCCCTGACGGCTAAGCTCGCTGTTAAGCACCTGCGTAATCAGCGGTATGCAGCCGCCACATCCGGTGCCGGCACGGGTTTCCCCTTTTAACGCCGCCACGGTGTGACATCCGCCTTTTACTGCTGTGATGATGTCGCCTTTAGTGACGTCAAAACAGGAACAAATCTGCGCGTTGTCAGGCAGCGCATCCACGCCAATTGACGGCTTTTCGCCGCTGCCGGTCGGAAGAATCAACGCTTCCGGATTGCCAGGTAAAGGAATCGCATTCAGGACCAGTTGCAGTAGATTGCCATAATCGCTGGTATCACCGACCAGCACTGCGCCAAGCAGCGTTTTCTGATCTTCGCTGAGGATCAGGCGCTTGTAGATAGATTTGCTTTCATCCAGCCAGACAACACTTTTCGCGCCCGGCGTGTTGCCACGAGCATCGCCAATGCCGCCGACATCTACGCCCAGCAGTTTTAATTTGGCGCTCATGTCCGCGCCAGAAAAAGCGTTATCACGGCCCAATAGCGTATCGCAGGCGACCTGGGCCATTTTATAGCCCGGCGCAACCAGGCCAAATACACGATCTTGCCAGGCGGCGCATTCACCGATGGCGTAAATAGTGGGATCGCTGGTTTGGCAGCGGTTATTAATGGCAATGCCACCGCGCGTACCGATTGAAAGTCCGCACTGCTTCGCCAGTTTGTCCTGCGGACGAATACCGGTTGAGAAGACAATAAAATCGACCTGCAACTCGCTGCCATCCGCAAACTGCAGCGTTTTGCCGCCTTTGTCATGATGAAGAATCTGTTGGGTATTTTTGCCGGTATGTACCTGCACGCCCATCTCTTCAATCTTGCGACGCAGCTGTTCGCCGCCCTGTTTGTCGAGCTGTTCCGCCATTAAGACGGGCGCAAACTCAATAACGTGCGTCTCGACACCCAGATTTTTCAGCGCACCTGCGGCTTCCAAACCCAGTAATCCACCGCCAATCACCGCGCCACGTTTGCTGCGACGTGAACAGGCTTCGATAGCGTTGAGATCTTCAATCGTGCGATAAACAAAGCAGTTGCTGCCCTCGGCCCCTTTGATGGGCGGAATCCAGGGATAAGAACCGGTGGCAAAAATCAGCGTATCGTAATGAACGGCGCGACCGGTGTTAGAGTGAATCAGCTTCTCTTCCCGGTTGAGGGTAATGGCGCGTTCGCCAAGCAGCAGCTTGACCTGATGTTTTTCATAAAAACCTTCGCGAACCAGGGAAAGTTCTTCGGCGGTGTGGTGGGAGAAGTATGCAGAAAGGTGAACGCGATCATAGGCGACGCGGGGTTCTTCACAAAAAACGGTCAACGAAAACTGGCCAGGATCAGCTTTGTCGATCAGCTCTTCTATGAAGCGGTGGCCGACCATGCCGTTACCAATAATGACGACATTGTGCTTGCTCATTGTTGCCTCAAATTTGCGATATCTGCGGCTACAATAGCGCGACGTTTTTAGCCCTTATTGATGTATATCAATAAGGGCTTTATATACCTATTTAGAGTTATATGGCTGATTTTGAAAGATTTTATCTAACCCGCTTATATTGCTGAAAAAAGCGTTATCTGGCTCGCTCTCATCATGAAGCTGAATCGTGCTAGCTTTAAGCGAATACGTCTGAATGGAGAACGCATCGCTATGACTAAACCGTCCCTGAAGTCGATTATCAATTTGCGCCTGCCCGGGCGTGATGGAGAGTGGCAGATCGATATTGCTGAAGGCAAGATCGCCGCTATTCATCAGCAGTCGCAGCACGCCGAGCAGATGAATGCGGTGCTGGATGCAGAAGGCGGATTAGCCAGTGCGCCATTTATTGAGCCGCATATTCACCTCGATACCACGCAAACGGCGGGCGAACCGACGTGGAATCAATCCGGCACGCTGTTTGAAGGCATTGAGCGCTGGGCTGAGCGCAAAGCGTTGCTCAGCCATGAAGATGTAAAGCAGCGCGCGATGCAAACGCTGAAGTGGCAAATCGCGAATGGCATTCAGTTTGTGCGTACCCACGTAGATGTTTCTGATCCCACCTTGACCGCGCTGAAAGCCATGCTGGCGTTGAAAGCGGACATGGCGCCGTGGATTGATATCCAGATTGTGGCGTTTCCGCAGGAGGGGATTCTCTCTTATCCCAATGGTGAAGCGTTGCTGGAAGAGGCGATGCGCATGGGCGCGGATGTGGTCGGCGCGATTCCCCATTATGAATTTACCCGCGAATATGGCGTGGAGTCGCTGCATAAGGCATTTGCCCTTGCTAATCGTTACGACAAGCTGGTGGATGTGCACTGCGATGAGATTGATGATGAGCAGTCGCGCTTTGTTGAAACCGTGGCGGCGCTGGCGCATCGAGATGGCATGCGCGCGCGCGTAACCGCCAGTCATACCACGGCAATGCACTCTTATAACGGCGCTTATGCTTCACGCTTGTTTCGTTTGCTCAGCCTTTCAGGCATTAACTTTGTGGCAAATCCGCTGGTGAATATTCATCTGCAAGGACGCTTCGACACCTATCCCAAAAGACGCGGTATTACGCGGGTAAAAGAGCTGCTGGAAGCGGATATTAATGTCTGCTTTGGTCATGATGATGTGTTTGATCCCTGGTATCCGCTTGGCACCGCCAACATGCTGCAGGTGCTGCACATGGGTCTGCATGTTTGTCAGCTAATGGGATATGAACAGATTGATGCAGGACTGAAGCTGATTACTCACAACAGCGCGAAGACCATGAATCTCAGCGGTTACGGTCTTGAGGTCGGTAATGATGCCAACCTGATTATTCTACCGGCAGAGAACGGTTTTGATGCGGTAAGGCGGCAGGTTCCCGTACGCTATTCGATTCGTGGTGGCGCACTGATTGCGGCGACCCAACCGGCGCAGAGCGAGATTTATTTACGGGAAGCAGAGCGGGTGGATTTTAAACGCTGAACGAGGCAGGGCGGCGCCGTAACGCCGCCCTCGGGGATTAATGCGTAACGTGACCATGCTGGCGATGCTTGGTAACAAAACCCAGCAGCACACACATGACGAACACCACAGCATACAAGCCATTCGCGGTAGAGAGCGCAGTGTGTACGCCACTCTTTTCAACAATCGGACCGGTAACCACAAAGGTCAACATGGTGCCAACGGTGCCGCAGGTCAGGATAAAGTTCACCAGCTTCGGTGAAGCGACTTTGGTTTGCAGCGAACCCAGCGTGATGATGGTGGTGTAAATTGCGCTGGAGCTGAAGCCCAGAATCATGATGATCCAACTCAACATGCTGGCGTCGTTGCTGCTGACAAACCAGTACATCAATACCGTGGCGAGGCCCGCTAACACCATTAGAATGCGTTGCAGGTCGAAGAAACGCAGCAGGAAGCTGAACACCCACATGCCAACCATGTAGGCTGTCCAGAAGTTACCGACCAACTGACCTGCGCTGGCGATATCCATGCCCATGGTTTTGGTCGCGTATTCTGGCACCCAAGAGATAAAGCCAAGCTGGCCGAGGATGTAGCACAGCGCGGCAACGGAAAGCAGCAGCACGCCCACGCCCCATTTCTCTTTTTCTACGGTTGGGCTGTTTTCTGGTTTGCGCAGCACGGGGAATTCAATAAACATCGCCAGAACAAAAATAGCCACATAGATAACGCCGATGCAGACATAAACCCAGTACCATGGCAACTGACGCGCCAGCAGAATCCCTGCCAGCACCGGAAACAGCGTGCCTGCCATGCTGAAAAAGGAGTCGGTAAACAGCAGGCGTGAACCGCGTTGACGACCTTCGTACATATGGGTAATCAGGAAAGTACCAATCGACATGGTAATGCCGCTGACCACACCCAGCACGAACATGCATAGTGAGAAGATGCTGAGATCGCGGCTGGTCATCAGGCCAATGATGGCAAACACCATTAATATGAAGCCGAAAATCAACTGGCGCTTCAGCGGGATAATAACCATCAACCAGGCGTTAAGAAAAACTGCCGCCAGGATGCCGGTATTAAGGAAGGTAAACGTATTACTCATGCTAGAAATAGGGATCTGGAAATCTTTCGCAATATCACCCATTACCATGCCGGTGACGATCACCAGCGCGCCGGTAAGCGCATACGAAAAGAAGCTGATCCAGGTAAGGCCTAGTCGATTTCGGTTTGTCATGTTCTGAACCTGTTAAGAACCGGAAGGTCGGCAAAAGTGTCAGAAAGTGTAAACGCAACTGTGATCTTAATAAACAACCAGTGAAAATCAGGATCCATATTTCATTGAATGTGTGATTTTAGTCACGTAAGACGTTGGGTTTAACGTTTGCGCTGTTTCGTTGAGCTCAGCGTAAATTAAGGTAAAACGCTGGCTCTTGTATTACATGCTCTTTACAATCAATCACGTTTTGAGCTCGCTCTCCAAGGTAAGGAATCTTTCATGTTTAAACGTACTTTGACAGCGGCAGTTGCCCTGTTAGCGCTCTCCTCAGTTTCCGCCTCGGCATTAGCCGCTAAAGGCGATACACACGTTCTGCTTACTACTTCTGCCGGCAATATCGAACTCGAACTGAACGACCAAAAAGCGCCGGTTTCAGTGAAAAACTTTGTCGATTATGTGAACAACGGTTTTTATAACAATACTATTTTCCACCGTGTGATCCCGAGCTTTATGGTTCAGGGTGGCGGCTTCACCACGGATATGCAGCAGAAACAGACCAATGCGCCAATCAAAAATGAAGCGGACAATGGCTTGCGTAACCTGCGTGGCACCATTTCAATGGCGCGTACGGCTGATAAAGACAGCGCCACCAGCCAGTTCTTCCTGAATGTGGCAGATAACGCCTTCCTCGATCACGGCCAGCGTGATTTTGGTTATGCGGTATTTGGTAAAATTGTGAAAGGCATTGAAGTGGCCGATAAAATTTCTCAGGTGCCAACGAAAGATGTAGGCCCATACCAGAATGTACCGTCAAAACCGGTAGTTATCATTTCCGCAAAAGTCCTGCCTTAACGCACTTATATCGCCATCTCCCGATGGCGAACCCTATCCGCCTCCGGCAAAGGAAAATTTTGCTCTTATACTTAGGGCAAATCCCAGCAGGAGGCGACATGGCACATAAACTCACAGACAAACAAAAATCTGCGCTCTGGCAACAGCGGCGTGCTGCCAGCTATCAGGCGAGCTGTCGGCTGGAAGGCTTCACGTTAAATGAGCTGGCTTTGAAAGGTGAAGATGCTCAGGCGCGACTGGAATCGTTGAGGAGGCAATATGGCCAATAATATTGCTGCCGCCCGCGATCCTTATCTGTGGCATAACGATGATGTGCTGAAAAATCGTCTTGATATTCACGATGCCGCTCAGCTACGCAAAGCGGAGTTAAGCTTCAGCGCAGCGCGGCTTGCTACGTTAGAGCTCAGCACCTATACGCTGGGTTTGCCCTATCTTTGTTATATTCACCGCACCCTCTTCCAGGATGTGTACAGCTGGGCAGGCGAGCTACGTACTATCGATATCTGGCGCGGCGATACGCCATTTTGCCATTTCGAATATATCGAAAAAGAGGGGAATACCCTCATGAGCGCATTGGAGGAGGAGAATGGTTTAGCCGATCTTTCCCCAGAAGCGTTTGTGCAGCGTATGGCGCATTATTATTGCGAGATCAATGTGCTGCATCCTTTCCGTGAGGGAAATGGCCGCGCGCAACGCATCTTCTTCGAACAGTTAGCGCTGCATGCAGGTTATTTGCTGGAGTGGGGAAAAATCGAGTCTGAAGCATGGAACGCTGCAAATCAGGCGGGTGCTTCCGGCGACCTCAAGCCGCTTGAGAAGGTCTTTACGAAAGTGGTGAGTGAGATAGCGTAACAGCTGTAGAATGGCGGCGCTTTTAACCACTCAGGATTGGTCATGCTGCTGCTCATCGACAACTACGACTCTTTCACCTGGAATCTCTACCAATACTTTTGCGAACTCGGCGCAGAAGTCAGCGTGGTGCGCAATGACGCCATCACGCTGGAAGAGATAGAGGCGCTGCCTTTGACGCATCTGGTGATTTCGCCCGGCCCTTGTACACCGGATGAATCGGGGATTTCGCTGGCGGCGATTCGCCATTTTGCCGGACGTATACCGATACTGGGCGTCTGTCTGGGTCATCAGGCTATCGCGCAAGCATATGGAGCCAAAGTGGTGCGCGCGCGTCAGGTGATGCACGGGAAAACCTCTGCCATTCAACACACCAGCTGCGGCGTGTTCCGCCTTCTGAAGAATCCCCTTACCGTAACGCGTTATCACTCTTTGATCGTCCAGCGTGATACGTTGCCAGACGAATTTGAGATTACCGCCTGGAGCCTGCGCGACGGGCAACCCGATGAAATTATGGGGTTCCGCCACAAAACCCTGGCGCTGGAAGGCGTACAGTTCCATCCAGAAAGCATTCTTAGCGAACAAGGACATCAACTGCTGCGCAATTTTCTTGATCAGTAAAACACTGTTTGCCTTTGAATGATTTTTTATGCATATTTTGTGATTATTATTTCACATTGGCTCAACAAACAATCAAATGAGGTCGTCAATGGCAGCGGAAAAAATTGCGGTAACGCGGGAAACGTTCGATAACGTTATTTTGCCTGTTTATGCACCAGCGCAGTTTGTGCCGGTGAAAGGCAAAGGCAGTCGCGTATGGGACCAGCAAGGCAAAGAGTATATCGACTTTTCAGGCGGCATCGCGGTGACTGCGTTGGGCCACTGCCATCCGGCGCTGGTAGAAACGCTGAAAAGCCAGGGTGAAACGCTGTGGCATACCAGCAATGTTTTTACTAACGAACCGGCGCTGCGTCTTGCCAGCAAGTTAATCAACGCCACCTTTGCTGACCGCGTTTTTTTCGCCAACTCTGGCGCAGAAGCTAACGAAGCCGCCTTCAAGCTGGCGCGTTATTATGCCTATAAGCGTCATAGTCCTTTCAAAAGCAAAATCATCGCTTTCCACAATGCTTTTCATGGCCGCACGCTGTTTACCGTATCGGTTGGCGGGCAGCCGAAGTATTCCGATGGCTTTGGTCCAAAACCGGCGGATATTGTGCATGTGCCTTTCAACGATCTGGACGCTGTCAAAGCGGTGATTGACGATCACACCTGTGCCATCGTGGTTGAGCCGATCCAGGGTGAGGGCGGCGTGATGCCCGCCACGCCGGAATTTATGCAAGGCCTACGCGCATTGTGCGATCAACATCAGGCGCTGCTGGTGTTGGATGAAGTACAAAGCGGTATGGGCCGCAGCGGCAAGCTATTTGCCTATGAACATTATGGCGTGACGCCAGATATTCTGACCTCGGCCAAAGCGCTGGGCGGCGGTTTTCCGGTAAGCGCGATGCTGACCACCAATGAAATCGCGTCGACCATGGCGCCGGGCGTGCATGGCACCACTTACGGCGGTAATCCGCTGGCGTGCGCCATTGCCGAAACTGCGTTGGACATCATCAACACACCGGAAGTCCTGGACGGGGTTGAAACGCGTCGTCAGCAATATGTTGAAGCGCTGAAGGCTATTGATGCGAAGCACGATCTGTTCTCAGATATTCGCGGTAAAGGTTTGCTGATTGGCGCGGCGCTGAAACCGCAGCACGCAGGCAAAGCGCGAGACATCCTGAATGCTGCCGCGTCAGAAGGTTTGATGATTTTGGTGGCTGGCACCGACGTGATTCGTTTTGCGCCATCGCTGGTGATCGAGCCCGCCGATATTGAAGAAGGCATGATGCGTTTCGCCAAAGCGGTAGAAAAGGTGCTTAACGCGTAACGCCTTTTCTCCGTGAATTAGCTTTTCCGCAAATGCCTCACCAGCCAGCGACCGTGTTGCGGGCGCTGGCTCCAGGCCAAAGACGAGATGGTATGCATCACGCTCAGATGGGCCTGAATGCGTTTAACATGCTGCTCTAACACCGTAATCGGGCCTTCGTTGATGTTCTCTGCGGCTTCCAACACGTTGGTCTGAGAACTGTTCCCGTCATACTCCAGCCGCTGCTGACAACGCTGCAAGGCAATTTCACACGACTGCAAATAGCTCTCCGCCAGTGAAGGGGGCAACATGGTATGTTCACGCGCCAGAATGGTCATGGCGTTAATGTGTTCAACGATGAACTGACTGTGTGTCACCCACATGCGCATATCTTTTAAATATTGCGAATTAAAACCCGGCTCCTGCATCGCCTGATTGAGCGAGTTGAACAAGGCGTTATGTGCCTGATTAACCAGCACCCGCTGATAAGCCAGTTTTTCAGCCGATTGTTCAGGCCCCAGCAACATGCGCAGCGCATCCTGGTAAGTTTCCAGCGCATCATGCGCATTTTGACGCAATAAACCGCTCTGCCATTGTGGCCACAGCCACACCATACCGCCAAAGGCGATCAGGCAGCCCATTATGGTATCCATCAGGCGCGGCAGCAGAAATTGCGCGCCATTCAGTGACAGCAACTGCAACGAATAAACCGCTGTGACGGTAAAACCAATCGTTGCCCAACCATAAAACTGGCGAGTGAAGACATAACTGATAAAAGTAATGGCCAGCATGATCAACAGCACCAGCGATTCCGGGACGGCGAAGCGCAGCGTGGCGGCCGCAATCACCAATCCAGCAAAAGTACCCAGCGCACGGTGCTGAATACGAACCCGCGTGGCGCTGTAACTGTTCTGGCTGACGAACATAATGGTCATCAAAATCCAGTAGGGTTTGGGGATATTGAAAAACATCGCCAACGCGCTGCCAAACATCAGCATCACAGAAAACCGTCCGGCGGTGCGCAGTGCGGCGGATCTGAATCTTAGATAGCTACGCAACGCAGACAGAAGCGGAAGGCGACGTTGGCGATCGGCCATTAAGTCACGTTGATAGAGCGGCTTTTGCGTACGTAACACGCGGGCGATGCGGTTGAAATGGTAAAGACAAAAATTGCCGACCGGGTTATCGGGATGCTGGCGCGTAATTTTTTCCAGTGCGCCCAGCTGCTTATCCATTGAGAAACGATCGGGAAGCTGGTGATAAAGGATGTTGTCAGCTAAGACGCGCAGCCGTGCAGAAATGGTTTTAGCGTTCCAGCGGATCACCGCTTCGGCATGGCTTTGCTCAACCAGTTTTTGCACTTCTTCCGGCTGATGCAGACTGACCGAAATATGCTCCTGTAAATCCAACGCAACTTGAAAAGCCCGCTTCAGGCGTTTATGGGTTTCATCACCGTTGGCAGACAGCATATGCATCTGCTGATAGCAGATATTAATCAAATCCACCGCTTTTTGCTGACGCGCCAGCAGAGGTGGCAGCGCCTTTTCAGGATCGGTGAGTTGTGTCAGCAGGGTGTATTTCGCGTCGCAATAATTTGCCAGCTCGCGATAGACCAGACTCAGGCTTTCACGCATTGGTTGCTCTTTCCACAACCAAAACCAGAACCAGTTAAACAGGCCATACCACAGCGTACCGCCAATGTAGAGCAGCGGCGGAACCCAGATAGGCATGTGACCCATCAGGCTTAAGGTGAAGATTGAGGCGATCAGCGCGCCGGGCAGTAAACGCCCGTGAAGTGGACTGATCTCACCCGTTACACCCAGCAAAAGCGGCACGACAAACAGAATCGCGGGCAGGGGAATGCCTTTCAGCGTGAGCCACTGAATAAGAAAGCTGCCAAGTGCAAACAGGCCGCCGCCAACGATCAGGCGTTTGAAGAAGCGCTTGTGGGGCGTATCAAGGCCAGCAATATTGCAGCAAGCGGGAACCAGTGAGAACAGCAGACCTTTTTGCAGATCGCCAAACAGCCAGCCGAGCGCAACGGGCACGCAAAGGACCAGCGTTTGCCGCAGGGCATAATTGATCTCAGGATGATAAATGATTCGACGCCACATCAGCTCAGCGCAAATAATAACGGCGTGATGTTGCCATCACGCCGTGAGTGACAGGAATTAGCGGGTGCCGTAAACGACGATGGTTTTGCCGTGTGCTGAGATCAGGTTCTGATCCTCCAGCATCTTCAAAATACGGCCCACGGTTTCACGTGAACAACCAACAATTTGGCCAATTTCCTGACGAGTAATTTTAATTTGCATGCCGTCGGGATGCGTCATGGCGTCTGGCTGTTTGGCCAGATTAAGCAGTGTTTGTGCAATGCGTCCAGTCACGTCGAGGAAAGCGAGGTTACCCACTTTTTCTGACGTTACCTGTAAGCGACGCGCCATCTGCGACGACAGTCGCATCAAAATATCCGGGTTTACCTGAATCAACTGACGGAATTTCTTGTAAGAAATTTCCGCCACTTCGCACGCGGTTTTCGCACGTACCCAAGCGCTGCGTTCCTGACCTTCTTCAAACAGGCCAAGCTCGCCGATAAAATCGCCTTGATTCAGATAGGAGAGAATCATCTCTTTGCCTTCTTCATCTTTGATCAGAACCGCAACGGAACCTTTCACGATGTAGTAAAGCGTTTCAGCTTTTTCACCTTGGTGAATCAGCGTACTTTTGGATGGATATTTGTGAATATGGCAATGGGACAGGAACCATTCGAGTGTAGGGTCTGTTTGCGGTTTGCCGAGAACCATTCGCTATTATCCTCTGTTGTAATCGTGCCCAAAATACAGGGGACAGTTTCCCTGTCAGGCGATGAAAGCGTAAAGCATTTTCCATTTTGGAAATTATTCGGGCTGCATTTGGCGCAGTGCGCTTAATTCTTCCCGGCTCCGTCATCGAGTGACGAAAAATATTTTCAGCTCTGTTTGTAGCACAGCTTTTGCCGACTGTCTTGTGTTGTCTCGCTTCAGCAAAGTGCGGATTTCTCTGGATTGCTGTTTACCAGGTGAAAGCGTACTCTGGCGGCAAATCAGCATATTCTGGGAGCTAAATCATGCAGGCAAGAGTGAAATGGGTTGAAGGTCTAACGTTTCTTGGCGAATCCTCTTCTGGTCATCAGGTTTTGATGGACGGCAACGCCGGCGATAAAGCCCCTAGCCCAATGGAAATGGTGTTGATGGCAGCGGGCGGTTGCAGCGCGATTGATGTAGTCACCATTTTGCAGAAAGGCCGCAATGATGTAGTGGATTGCGAGGTGAAGCTGACGTCCGAACGTCGCGAAGAGGCGCCGCGTATTTTTACGCATATTAATCTGCACTTTATTGTCAGCGGCAAAGCGCTGGCTGATAAAGCGGTTGCACGTGCTGTCGATCTTTCGGCTGAGAAGTATTGCTCAGTCGCGATCATGTTGGGTAAAGGGGTAGAAATGACCCACAGCTATGAAGTGAAAGAACGGTAATTGCTGGAGGCCGACTCTCGGCCTCTCTATCCGTCATTTTTCAAATTGCTGGTGCGTTGACTGCCCGCATTCACCGGTATCATCTACTTTAATCAGCTCATCAGGATTCATTCGTTGCCATCTTCCTGCGATTCGAATTATTTAGGGTAGATATTTATTCAATCCGCTTACCTTCCATTAATCGTTTTACCAATGGCCCCATAATCAACTCCATCGCTAATCCCATCTTGCCGCCCGGCACCACCAGCGTATTAATGTGCGAAATGAACGATCCCTGTAGCATCGCCAGCAGATAAGGAAAATCGATATCTTCCAACGCCTGAAAATGGATCACCACAAAGCTCTCATCCAGCGACGGAATGGTGCGTGCGGCAAACGGGTTTGATGTGTCTACGGTAGGAACGCGCTGGAAGTTAATATGCGTGCGGGAAAACTGTGGGGTAATGAAATTGATGTAATCCTCCATTGAACGCACCACTGAATCCATCACCGCTTCACGTGAATGCCCGCGTTCGCTGGTATCACGCACCAGCTTCTGAATCCATTCCAGATTCACAATCGGCACTACGCCAACCAGTAAATCGACGTTTTCAGCCACATTGTGTTGTGCTGTCATAACGCCGCCGTGCAGGCCTTCGTAAAATAAAATATCCGTATTCGACGGCAGCGGCTGCCAGGGTGTAAATGTGCCGGGCACTTGATTCCACGGCACCGCTTCATCATAGGTATGCAGATATTTGCGCGACTCACCCTGACCACTTTTACCGTATTCGATAAAAGAGTGTTCTAGCAGGCCGAAGTCATTGGCTTCGGGACCGAAATAGCTGACATGACGTCCAAGATCGCGCGCTTTGCGGATCGCCATGTCCATTTCCGGGCGGGTAAAGCGGTGAAAACTGTCGCCTTCAAGCTCTGCCGCGTGCAGATCCAGCTGCTGAAAAATCTTACGAAAGGCGAGGCTGGTGGTGGTGGTTCCGGCTCCGCTGGAGCCGGTCACCGCGATAATTGGATGCCGAGCAGACATAAAAAAAACTCCCTGTGAGGTCGGGCGAAGAGCATTGTTAGCATGAATTTCTCGTTAGCGCATTAGCTGCGAAATTCATTGCGCGGCATGATATTTACCGTTTCATGCAGTTCAGACCACACCAGCACAACATCGCCACGCTCAAGCTGGCGGCGCACATCAGCAACTTTGTCTTCCAGACTGCGCTCATGCTCGCCGTAGTCGGTACCTTCTCGCAGGACAAAGGTTTCAATCAGATTTTCGAGTGTTTCGGGCGAAACATCTTGCCAGGGAATAATCACGGGTTAGCAATCCAAAAAAGGGGAAATCCATTGCGGCACGCGCTGTTCCAGCCACAGTTGCGGTTGACGCAGCGTACCACCGACAAAACCAACATGGCCGCCATGTGACGTCAGCTGATACGTAATAGTGGCAGATAATTGTTCTTTGCGCGGTATCACTTCATCGCTCATAAACGGATCGTCTTTGGCATGAATGATCAGCAGCGGTTTACGCACCGCCTTTAATAAAGGCAAAGCACTGGCACGACGATAATAGTCGCTGGCATCCGTAAAGCCGTGGGCGCGTGCGGTGATCGCATCATCAAAATCACGTAAACGGCGCAACGCCTTCAATTGAGTTAAATCCACCGGCAGCGTTTCCGGCCAGGCAAGCAGCTTGCGTTCAGCGTTTTTCTTGAGTTGAGCGAGCAGGTAATATTGATAGAAGCGTGAGAAACCTCGCTCCAGCCGGAGGCTACAGGGCTCAAGCATCAGTGGGGCCGAAACGATTACGCCTGCATCCAGTGCGGCCTCGTTGCCTTGTTGACCCAGCAGACAGCCCAGCATATTACCGCCAAGCGAGAAACCAACCGCCACGGTGGGAACATGGCCCCAGTGCGCGCGTAACCAGTGCAGGAAAAAGCTGGCGTCGCCGGTTTCGCCGGAGTGATAAATACGGTTCAGGCGATTTGGCTCGCCACTGCAACCGCGAAAATGCATGACCACCGCCAGCCAACCGCGCGCCTGACACATCTCCATCAAACCATGTACATAAGGGCTGGTAAAACTCCCCTCAAGGCCATGAAACAGAACCACGCGCGGCTTGTGCTGCGCTTGCTGCGGATCTTCACTCCACGCCAGATCAACAAAATCGCCATCCGGCAGATCGAGCCGCTGCCAGTGTGGCTGCAACGTTACATGGCGTCTGAGCAGGCGCGGCAGCACGGTTTGCAGATGCGGGTTGCGTAAGCCCGCGGGTGCGTTAAAACGTTCATCTGCACTGCCAGTAAATTTCATGTCGTAAAGGCTTGTCTGTTCCATATCACACTGTTAGCTTCGATAGGTTTTTTGCTTGATGGGGTGAGGAGCACCCGATTTTCATGGAACTGAGCCTTTTTTTATCGATGTTGGGTTTTCTCTGGGTCGCCGCGATCACGCCTGGCCCTAATAATATGTTACTCACCGCCTCGGGCGCCAATTTTGGCTTTATGCGCACCATTCCGCTGATGATTGGCATCATGATCGGCATGCAGGTCATGTTACTGATGGTGGCGTTCGGTGTGGGCGGCCTGATCGTGCTTTATCCTTCACTGCATTTATTCCTTAAGATTGCCGGTAGCCTCTATCTATTGTGGCTGGCGTGGAAGATTGCGACCGCAGCTTATGAAAAACTGGAAACCGATGATGCACCCGCAGCACCCATGCCATTTTGGCAGGGCGGATTATTACAGTTAATCAATCCCAAAGCCTGGTTAATGGCGTTGGGCGCGGTAGCCAGCTTTAGTCTGGCGGGCGAGGCGTACCGCCATTCCGTGATGGCAATTAGCCTTGGCATGTTCATTGTGAATTTGCTGTCAGGGGTAATCTGGATGGGGTTTGGCGCGATGATTGGCCGCATCCTTCGCAGCCGCCGGGCTTGGACAATTTTCAACGTGGCAATGGGCGCATTAACCGCAGCCTGCGTGCTGTTGATCTGGCATTGAGTTAACTGGAAGCGCGTTCAACGCGCTTCCAGGGCAACACTTCCCGAATAATCGGCGCACGTGGATGGCGAATTTTTTCCAGCAGCAGCTGCACGCTGCGCGCGCCGAGCTGATACATCGGCTGTTCGATAGTGGTCAACGGCGGATTCAGGCTGCTGGTAAAAGGAATACCGTCAAAGCCCACAACGGCTAAATCTTCGGGTATCCGAAACCCGGCTTCCAGCGCGGTATGAATCACGCCAACCGCTAATACGTCAGAAACGGCAAACACCGCATCCGGTGGTTCCGGCTTCGTCATCAGTTCGCGTAACGCTTTGCTACCCGCTTCGCAGGAGATATTTTCGGCATAGGCCACGCCCATCCAATCCAAACCCAGTTCTTCAATCGCCTGGCGATACCCTTTTTCACGATGATGTGAGTAGAGATAGCGCATATCGCCGTTTACCAGCCCGATGCGTTTACGTCCTTTGCCTGCCAGATAATGCACGGTGTCACGTGCGGCACCAAGATGATCGATGGTGACAGAAGAAGCCTGAATCAGCGGATCGAATTCCGAACACTGCACCCAAGGCGCATTGCCGATGATGGTGTTGAGATCTTGTAAACCTGCCGCCGCATCCATAGTAATCACGCCATCCACTACTTTCCCGGTCAGCAAGGCCAGATAGGCCGCTTCGCGCTGCAGCTGTGAAGCCGAATGACAGAGCAAAATATGATAACCGTGGATTTCAGCCTCAGCTTCAATCCCCTGAACTACCCGTGAACAGAAGGGATTAGTGATGTCAGAAATTAACACCATTAACATATGGCTTTGTGACGTACGCAGTTGGCGCGCTAACAAATTCGGCTGATAAGCGCTGGCGGAAATAGCTGATAAGACCTTTTGGCGGGTAGCCGGTTTAACGCCGGGATGTTGGTTCAGAACCCTTGAAACGGTGGCTTTGGATACGCCAGCCAACTGAGCAACTTTCTCTATCGACATCGAACACAAAGCCCTTCATTAGCCAGCAAAAAAAGAGGATATACCAATATCACAACCCGAATGTGAGCGCATAACCTATTTCCTCCTTTACGCTTTCTTAACGTTATCAACTGCAGTCTTGACTGCTTTTCTAATTGCATCCAGTGCATGAGTTTTGCGGATTTTGATCTAAGAACTTATTTCTATTAGGGATAATTTTTAATTCCTTCATGAAATTAAACGTCTCAGTGAAACTGCCTGCATCATAAAAGCATCGGGGTGCAGCATCATGGTAGTAAAAGGACGATTGTCAATTTTAGCGGCGGCATTGGCGCTGCTGACATTCCAGGCGGCAGCGGTAAACGTCACAGTGGCGTACCAGACTTCAGCGGAACCAGCCAAAGTTGCGCAGGCGGACAATACGTTTGCGAAAGAGAGCGGCGCAACGGTTGACTGGCGCAAATTCGACAGTGGTGCAGGCGTGTTGCGTGCACTCGCTTCGGGTGACGTACAAATCGGTAATATCGGTTCTAGCCCGCTAGCAGTTGCGGCGACGCAGCAGTTACCCATAGAAGCATTCCTGCTGGCCTCTCAGCTGGGAAATTCAGAAGCGTTCGTGGTGAAAAAAAGCATTACCAGCCCGAAAGACCTGATCGGTAAACGCATCGCTGTTCCTTTCATTTCAACGACGCATTACAGCTTGTTGGCCGCACTTAAGCATTGGGGCATCAAGCCTTCGCAGGTTCAGCTTGTTAACCTTCAACCGCCCGCCATTATTGCCGCCTGGCAGCGTGGTGATATTGATGGCGCTTACGTCTGGGCTCCCGCCGTTAACCAGCTGGAGAAAGAGGGCAAGGTGCTGACAGATTCTTCACAAGTGGGCAGCTGGGGCGCGCCAACCCTCGACGTTTGGGTGGTACGCAAAGACTTCGCCGAACAGCATCCCGATATCGTAACGGCTTTCGCCCGTAGTGCATTGGCAGCGCAGAAACCTTACATCGATAACCCCGATGAATGGCTGAAACAGCCAGACAACCTGAGCAAGCTGTCTCGTCTGAGCGGCGTGCCGGAAGCGCAAGTTGCGGGATTGGTGAAAGGCAACACTTACCTCACAGCACAGCAGCAGGTTGAGCAGTTAGGCAAGCCGGTTAACAAGGCGATTGTCGATACCGCGCAGTTCCTGAAAGAGCAGGGCCGTGTGCCGCAGGCGGAGAGTGACTACAGCAGCTTCGTCACTACGCGTTTTGTTGCGCCGTTAGCTAAACCCTAAGTCACCTTGTAAGGAGTCACCATGCTACGCATCGCGCATCTTAATGCTCGTTACGCCGGACAACCCGCCTTGCAAGACATCAATCTGCAAGTGGATAAAAGCGAACTGCTGGTGGTGCTGGGTCCATCGGGTTGCGGCAAAACCACGCTGCTCAACCTGATTGCCGGTTTTCTTCCGGTTGAATCTGGCAGCATCACGTTGGAAGGCAAGACGATCAATGGCCCAGGCGCGGAGCGTGGCGTGGTATTTCAAAATGAAGGATTGCTGCCCTGGCGCAATGTTCTCGACAACGTTGCGTTTGGCTTACAGCTAGCCGGCATGGCGCGTCAGGAACGCGAAACTATTGCGCGTCGGTTGATCAAAAAAGTGGGACTGGAAGGCGCGGAAAAACGCCAGATTTGGCAGCTTTCCGGCGGACAGCGCCAGCGTGTAGGGATTGCGCGAGCCTTAGCTGCCGATCCACAACTGTTATTGCTGGACGAACCGTTTGGGGCACTTGACGCCTTTACCCGCGAACAGATGCAAACGTTGCTACTGACGCTGTGGCGCGACAGCGGCAAACAGATTCTGTTGATTACCCACGATATCGAAGAAGCCATTTTTCTCGCCAGCGAATTGATTCTGCTTTCACCGGGGCCGGGCCGCATTGTTGAGCGACTGCATCTTGATTTTGGACAGCGCTTTGCCAGCGGTGAAGCGTGCCGCAGTATCAAATCTGATCCAGCGTTCATTGCTCAACGCGAATATGTGCTGAGCCGCGTCTTTGCCCAGCGAGAGGCTTTTGTATGAGCGCCTTAATCAACGACAAAACCAGCGTGGCACGACGCCGCCTGCATTGGCCGCTCTCCATGCAACTCAGCCTGAGCTTGCTGAGTTTACTGACGCTGTTGCTGGTGTGGTGGGGCGTCACGGCGCTTGGCCTGATTGCGCCGCTGTTCTTGCCTTCACCGCAGCAGGTGCTGAGCAAGCTGTTCCTGATTGCCAGCGCCCAAGGATTTATGGACGCCACGCTGTGGCAGCATCTGGCCGCGAGCCTGACGCGCATGGTCATTGCTTTGCTGGCGGCGGCGGCAATCGGTATCCCGGTTGGCATTGCGATGGGGCTGAGTCCGGCAGTGCGTGGGTTACTCGATCCGCTAATAGAGCTTTATCGCCCAGTACCGCCGCTGGCGTATTTGCCGCTGATGGTGATCTGGTTTGGCATCGGCGAAACCTCGAAAATTTTGCTGATTTACCTGGCGATATTCGCGCCGGTTGCGCTGTCAACGCTGGCTGGCGTACGTAATGCGCAGCAGGTGCGCATTCGTGCCGCGCAAGCGCTCGGTGCCAGCCGTTGGCAAATCTTGCGCTGGGTTATTTTACCCGGTGCGTTGCCAGAAATTCTTACCGGTCTGCGTATTGGCTTGGGGGTGGGCTGGTCAACGCTGGTGGCTGCTGAACTGATCGCTGCAACGCGTGGACTCGGTTTTATGGTGCAGTCAGCCGGAGAGTTCCTTGCTACCGATGTGGTGCTGGCCGGAATTGCCGTGATTGCCGTGATTGCTTTTAGCTTAGAACTCGGGCTGCGTGCATTGCAGCGCCACCTGACGCCCTGGAATGGAGAACAACAATGAACGAACGTCTGAATATCACTGCACTGGGCCCGAACATTGGTGCGCAGGTTGCTAACCTTGATTTAGCGCGTCCCTTAAGCGATGCGCAGTTTGAGCAGCTTTATCATGGCTTGCTGCGTCATCAGGTGCTTTTTTTACGCGATCAGGTGATTACCCCGGAGCAGCAGCGGGCGCTGGCAATACGATTTGGCGATTTACATATTCATCCGGTTTATCCGCATGCCGAAGGCGTGGAAGAGATTATCGTGCTGGATACGCATCAGGATAATCCACCAGACAACGATAACTGGCATACCGACGTCACGTTTATCGATACGCCACCCGCGATTGCGATTTTAGCGTCAAAGGTGTTGCCGGAGTCTGGCGGCGATACGTTGTGGACCAGCGGCATTGCCGCCTATGAAGCGCTTTCTACGCCGCTTAAAACATTGCTGGCGGAATTGCATGCCGAGCACGATTTCAAAAAATCGTTTCAGGAATTTAAATACCGCAAGAGTGAAGAAGAGCATCAGCGCTGGCAGCAAGCGGTGGCGAAGCATCCGCCGGTACAACACCCGGTGATTCGTACCCATCCGGTCAGCGGTAAAAAAGCGTTGTTCGTTAATGAAGGTTTTACTACGCGGATTGTTGATTTGAGAGAGAAAGAGAGCGAGGCGCTGTTAGGCTTTTTGTTTGCCCATGCGACTAAACCTGAGTTTCAGGTGCGCTGGCGCTGGCAGCCGAACGATGTCGCTATTTGGGATAATCGCGTAACACAGCATTATGCCAATGCGGATTATTATCCGGCGCGGCGGGTGATGCATCGGGCGACAGTGTTAGGCGATAAACCGGTTTGATTTTGCGGGCTGGATTCGTAGTTTGTGCCTCAGACAGTGCTGGCTGTCCCTCACCTCGGTCCTCTGCGCGCTGTCCCCCATCCCGGCCTTCCCCCGCTAAGCGGGGGAAGGAGACGCTGCCACATGCTGACACCGAATTCGCATGTTGCAGCATCTTCCTCCCCCTTGTATGGGGGAGGACTGAGGTGGGGGACAAACGACCTCGCACTTGAGAGGACTGAGGTGGGGGACAAACGACCTCGCACGCAAAGCGCCTTAAATTGACGCCATCATCTGCTCTAACTTCTCTTGCGCATCAAGCCACGCCATTTCGACCTCTTCCAGCGCCGATTTACTCTCTGCCTGCTGCTGCAGCGCGGCGGTTAAATCGGCTTTGCGGCTTTGATCGTAAATAGCGCTGTCGGAAAGCTGCGCTTCAGCGTCAGCCAACTGGCTTTGCCATTTGCTCATCTGCTTTTCCAGCTTCTCGATCTCTTTACGCAGCGGCTGAGTTTGGCTACGCAATTCGGCATCACGGCGCTTTTGATCTTTACGCGACTGCGCGCTGTTGACGTTATCCTGCTTGGGCGCGCTATCTTGTTGCGCCTGCTGCTTCTGCAAATCGCTCAACCATTGCTGGTAATCTTCCAGATCGCCCGGGAAAACATCAACTTTACCGTCATGAACTAAATAGAGATCGTCGGTGGTGGCGCGGAGCAGGTGACGATCGTGCGACACCACCACTAGCGCGCCTTCAAAGTCGATCAATGCTTCAGTCAGCGCTTGACGCATGTCTAAATCAAGGTGGTTGGTCGGTTCATCAAGCAACAGCAGGTTAGGGCGCTGCCAGACAATCAGTGCCAACACCAGACGCGCTTTTTCACCGCCAGAGAAGCGTTCAGTGATTTCACTGACTTTATCGCCCTGGAAACCAAAGCCGCCTAAATAATCACGCAACTGCTGTTCCAATACCTTGGGCGCAATGCGGGAGAGATGTTGCAATGGCGATTCATCGGCGCGCAAAAATTCCAACTGATGCTGAGCGAAGTAGCCCAGTTTGATGCCTTTTGCTAAACCAATCTGACCTTGAAGCGCATCCAGTTCGCCTGCCAATAGCTTAATCAGCGTTGATTTACCCGCGCCATTACGGCCCAGTAAACCGATGCGCGAACCCGGCACCAGGTTCAGTTTGATGGCGTCAAGAATGATGCGATCACCATAGCCGGCGGTGACTTTCTCCATTTTGAGTAATGGATTCGGCAAGCTTTCCGGTGGACGGAAACTGAAGGTGAACGGGTTATCCACGTGCGCAGGCGCAATCATCTCCATGCGTTCCAGCATTTTGATGCGGCTTTGCGCCTGTTTAGCTTTAGATGCTTTGGCGCGGAAGCGATCAATGTAGCTGTGTAAATGCGCCACCTTTTCTTGCTGGCTTTCATACAGCGACTGCTGCTGTGCCAGTTTGGCGACGCGCTGACGCTCAAACGACGTGTAATTGCCGGTATATTCAAACAACGATTGCTGTTCAATATGGATGATCTTGTCCACAACGGGATCGAGGAAATCACGGTCATGGGAAATCAGGATCAGCGTGCCTTCATAGCTTTTAAGCCAGCGCTCCAGCCAAATCACCGCGTCAAGATCGAGGTGGTTTGTTGGTTCATCCAGCAGCAGCAAATCAGAGCGGCAAATCAGCGCTTGTGCCAGGTTGAGGCGCATACGCCAGCCACCGGAGAAGTCGCTTACCGGACGTTGCAATTGTTCCTGACTAAAGCCCAAACCGTGCAGCAGACTTGAGGCGCGAGCCGGTATGCTCCACGCCTGAACCGCATCCAGTTTGCCGTGCAAAAGCGCAATGGCGTTGCCATCGTTGCGTGCATTCGCGTCAGCTAATTCAGATTCAAGCTGGCGGAATTCGCGATCGCCATCAATAACGTAGTCAAGAGCCGGTTTGCTCAAGGCAGGTGTTTCCTGATTAACCCAGGCCAATGCCCAGTTACCAGGAAAGGTCATGCTGCCGGCATCGCTGGTGATCTCACCTTTTAGCAGCGACAGCAGTGTGGATTTACCACAGCCGTTTTTCCCCACTAATCCGACTTTCTGTCCAGGATTGATGGTGGCGGTGGCATTGTCGAGCAAGACGCGGATGCCGCGGCGTATTTGTAAGGCTGAAAAGACAATCATAAGCGCCGTATCGTCAGAATATGTTAATTTACAGGCAACATAATAAGATTTTGCTGGTCGTGCATGGTAGCGGAAAAGCGCACCAATGACGACGATTTGGAGGGTAACGATGTCGCAGCCACCGAAGATTTTGCTGCTTTACGCCCACCCGGAATCACAGGATTCGGTTGCTAATCGGATTTTGCTGCAACCGGCTCAGGCAATGGAACATGTCACGGTTCGCGATCTCTACGCGATCTATCCGGACTTTTTTATTGATATTCACCGCGAGCAAGAACTCTTGCGTGAACATCAGGTCATTGTTTTTCAACACCCACTTTATACTTATAGCTGTCCATCGCTGCTGAAAGAGTGGCTGGATCGCGTATTGTCGCGCGGGTTTGCCAATGGTATCGATGGCAATGCGCTGGAAGGGAAATATTGGCGCAGCGTGGTGACGACCGGGGAACCTGAAGGCGCTTTTCAAAGCCAGGGCCTGAATCGCTATCGCATGAATGACATCATGCTGCCGTTTGAGCTGACCGCGCAGATGTGCAGTATGCACTGGATGCCACCGATGATTATCTATTGGGCGCGCCGCCAGAATCCCGAGTTGATGAAAAATTATGCCCGCGCCTATGGCGATTGGCTGGCAGCACCGCTGTCGAATGGAGGGTTGTAATGGGAGGACAAACGCTGCTGACCGCAGGAGTGATTTATCTGGTTGCGGCGGTGCTGATTGTACCCGTGGCGGCTCGCCTCGGTATTGGTGCAGTTTTGGGGTATTTGGTGGCGGGCATCGCTATCGGCCCGTGGGGGTTAGGATTTATTAGCGACGTCGAAGAAATTCTGCATTTCTCCGAACTTGGCGTTGTTTTCCTGATGTTTATCATTGGGCTGGAGCTGAACCCTTCAAAGCTTTGGTCACTTCGTCGATCAATCTTTGGCGTAGGCGCCGCTCAGGTTATCTTCTCAGCCGCGATTCTTGGCACGCTGCTCTGGTTGAGTCATTTTGACTGGCAAGCTGCAGTGATTGGCGGGATTGGTTTAGCCATGTCCTCCACCGCAATGGCATTGCAGTTGATGCGTGACAAAGGCATGAACCGCAGCGAGTCAGGGCAGCTGGGCTTTTCTGTGCTGCTATTTCAGGACATCGCGGTTATTCCAGCGCTGGCATTGATTCCTCTTTTAGCCGGAACCGACAGCGGACACATCGACTGGCTAAAACTTGGCATGAAAGTGCTGGCGTTTGCGGGCATGTTGATTGGTGGCCGCTATTTGCTGCGCCCGATATTCCGTTACATCGCCGCTTCGGGCGTGCGTGAGGTGTTTACTGCCGCGTCGCTGCTGTTGGTGCTGGGATCAGCGCTGTTTATGGACGCGCTGGGTTTGTCTATGGCGCTTGGCACATTCATCGCCGGGATCCTGCTGGCGGAAAGCGAATATCGCCATGAGCTGGAAGTGGCTATTGATCCCTTCAAAGGCTTGCTGCTGGGCTTGTTCTTTATTTCCGTGGGCATGGCGTTAAACCTTGGCGTGCTTTATACCCATATCTTTACCATCTTACTCGGCGTGCTGATTCTGGTAGTGGTTAAAACGCTGGTGCTGTATGTGTTGGGCAGAATGTTCGGCTTGCGCAGTTCAGAGCGTCAGCAGTTTGCCGGTGTGTTAAGTCAAGGCGGTGAATTCGCCTTCGTGCTCTTTTCCGCCGCTTCATCGGCAAAATTGTTCTCTGGCGATCAGCTGCCGTTGCTGCTGGTGACAGTAACCTTATCAATGATGACCACGCCGCTGCTGATGAAAGGAATTGATCGGCTACTGGCGCGCCGTTTCAACGAAACGGATGAGAATGCAGAGAAGCATTTTGTTGAAGACGACCAGCCGCAGGTAATTGTGGTCGGTTTTGGACGTTTTGGTCAGGTTATCGGACGCTTGTTGATGGCTAATAACAAGCGGATTACCGTTTTGGAACGTGACATCAGCGCGGTCAGCCTGATGCGCAAATATGGTTACAAGGTTTATTACGGTGATGCAACTGAGCTGGAGTTGCTGCGTGCAGCAGGTGCAGCCAGCGCCCAATCCATTGTGATTACCTGTAATGAACCCGAAGACACTATGACTATTGTTCATCTTTGCCAACAGCATTTTCCGCAGTTGCAGATTTTGGCGCGCGCGCGTGGACGTGTTGAAGCTCACGAACTGCTACTGTCAGGCGTGACACAATTCTCACGTGAGACGTTCTCCAGTGCGCTGGAGCTGGGCCGTAAGGCATTAATGTCGTTAGGCATGCATCCACATCAGGCACAGCGCGCGCAGCTGCACTTCCGTCGTTTGGATATGCGCATGTTACGTGAGCTTATGCCTAACCATGCGGACAGCGCGCAGGTTTCTCGTGTTCGTGAGGCGCGTCGTGAACTGGAAGATATCTTCCGCCGCGAGATGCAACAGGAGAAGCGTCAGCTGGATGGTTGGGATGATGACGAGTAAAAAGACAACACAGGCAGGACACAATGCGTAAACGATTTATTGCTGGTGCGGTCTGTCCGCACTGTCAGGAAAAAGACACGCTAGCGATGTGGCGTGAAAATAATGTTGATGTGGTTGAGTGTGTAAAATGCGGCCATCAGATGCGTGAGGCTGATAAGCAGGCTCGCGATCAGGTTCGCAGCAATGAACAAGTTATTGGAATTTTCCATCCTGAGTAGCGGAATGGCGCAGCTTTTTTTAAGCTTGAACTTACAGCGGGATTGAATTCCGTTACAATTGGCGCCATTAACGCTGAGGTCGCGAGAGAAAGTAAAACCCTCTCGTACCCAGCCCCGAACCTTTCTGGTTGGTGTTATTGCACGCAAAAATAGACCAATGAGACGGGATCTCAGCTCTCAACGGTTAGGAGATATCATGAAAGTAGCAAAAGACCTGGTGGTAAGCCTGGCCTATCAGGTACGTACAGAAGACGGCGTGTTGGTTGACGAGTCACCGGTGAGTGCACCGTTGGACTATCTGCACGGTCATGGTTCCCTGATTTCTGGTCTGGAAAACGCATTGGAAAATCACGTAGCAGGCGATAAGTTTGACGTGCATATTCCCGCTAACGATGCGTATGGTCAGTACGATGACAACCTGGTTCAGCGTGTACCAAAAGATGTATTTATGGGCGTTGACGAACTGCAGGTTGGCATGCGCTTCCTGGCAGAAACCGATCAAGGTCCCGTTCCGGTTGAAATCACCGAAGTGGAAGACGATCACGTCGTGGTCGACGGTAACCACATGCTGGCGGGTCAGAACCTGAACTTCAATGTTGAAGTGGTAGCGATTCGTGAAGCAACGCCGGAAGAATTGGCTCATGGCCACGTTCACGGTGCTGATGGTCATCATCACGACCATGATCACGACCATGACCATGACCACGGTAAAGGTGGTTGCGGTACGGGCGGTTGTGGCTGCAGCCACTAAGTAAAGCGTGATAAAAAGGCCACCTTCGGGTGGCCTTTCTTTTGGTATCGTAAGGGCTTGTCTCGTGACTGCGCGGGCCGCGCCAGACTTAATAATGAGGTGGCGGTGTTTCTTCCGATTGCGAAGCAATCATTGATGGCGCGCTGGCTTTCAGTTTATCCAGTAATATGCGCATCTGTTCGCGCATTTTTACCATTTCCAATTCGTGTTGCACCACGGTGGTGTTCAGTTGATCAATGGTCATTTCCTGAAAGGCCAGTTTGCTTTCCAGCGTTTCGAGACGTTGTTCCCACTCTGATTGTTGCATGACCCCTCCTCATAATATGGGTGATGTGATTGGCTAAGGGCGTGATTCTACGGCCTGACGGCACAGAATTACCCGATTTTTTACCATTCTCTGGCGTTACGCTTGAAAAAGCACATTACGGCATCATCTCTGATGAAACTTCCTGTCGCAAAAAAGGTCGGAGGTTAACCGGGTAATTACGTTGTGGGAGTGTTCGCCACTGCCACGTACAGTTATAGTGTGGGCCCTCAAGTCTGCAATGATTCCCGAGGTTAGAGGCTTCGGTTTTGGAGAAAGGATGAAATCACTGTTAAAAGTCACATTGTTAGCTACCACCATGGCCGTCGCGCTGAATGCTCCGCTGGCAATGGCTGCAGAAACTGCCGCTGCACCAGCAGCAGCAGCGACGTCTGCACCTCAGGCTCCAAAAAATGCGGCCTTCAAAAATGAAGATCAGCAATCCGCTTACGCGCTGGGCGCCTCGTTGGGTCGCTACATGGACAACTCCCTGAAGGAGCAGGAAAAACTGGGCATCAAACTGGATAAAGATCAGCTGATTTCTGGTGTTCAGGATGCGTTTGGTGGCAAAAGCAAACTGTCCGATGAAGAAATTGAGCAGACTCTGCAAGCATTCGAAGGCCGCGTGAAAGGCGCAGCCCAAGCGAAGATGGAAAAAGACGCGAAAGAAAATGCCGATAAAGGCGACGCTTATGCGACCAAATTTGCTAAAGAAAGCGGTGTGAAGAAGACTGAAAGTGGTCTGCTGTATAAAGTCGAGAAAGAAGGTACCGGTGACGCACCGAAAGACAGCGACACTGTGGTTGTGAACTACAAAGGTACATTGACTGACGGTACTGAGTTCGACAACTCTTATACACGTGGCGAGCCGCTGTCATTCCGTTTAGACGGCGTGATTCCAGGCTGGACCGAAGGTCTGAAGCACGTGAAAAAAGGTGGCAAGATCAAACTGGTTATCCCACCGCAGTTGGCTTACGGTAAAAACGGCGTTCCGGGTATTCCGGCAAACTCCACGCTGGTATTTGATGTAGAACTGCTCGACATCAAACCTGCACCTAAAGCAGATGAAAAAGCGCAGGCTCCTGCGGCTGACGCGAAAAAATCGCAGTAATCTGTTCACCGCCGCCTTCGGGCGGCGGTTTCATTTCCGCATCACCACAAACCTCTGGCATAAGCGGGCGACATTTGCCAGACTAGCGCCTGCATAACTATCCCAATATTGAGTCTGCCCTGCAGCGCTGTGACAGGCTCCAGCCACTTAGGGTGATGTCTTCAATGTCTAATCCATTCAATCCCGGCGAACTAAGCGACTTCGATCTTCTGGAGCAGCGTCCGTTCGAACAAAGCGATTACGATATCTTAAAGTCGTACGAGGCCGTTGTTGATGGTCTGGCGATGTTAATTGGCTCGCATTGCGAAATTGTCCTGCATTCTCTGGAAGACCTGAAATGTTCCGCCGTGCGCATCGCAAATGGTGAGCACACGGGACGTAAAGTGGGATCGCCGATTACCGATCTGGCGCTGCGCATGCTGCACGATATGCACGGCGCAGACAGCAACGTTTCCCGCGCCTATTTCACACGCGCCAAGAGTGGCGTGCTAATGAAATCGGTGACTATTGCCATTCGTAATCGCCAGCAACGTGTCATCGGTTTGTTGTGTATCAACATGAATCTGGATGTGCCGTTCTCGCAAATCATGTCGACATTTATGCCGCCCGAAATGCAGCAGGTTGATTCGAATGTTAACTTTGCCAGCTCAGTGGACGATTTGGTGATGCAAACGCTGGAGTTCACTATTGAAGAAGTGAGCGCAGATCGTAACGTTTCAAACAATGCTAAGAATCGCCAGATAGTATTGAATCTGTACGAGAAAGGTATTTTTGACATTAAAGATGCCATCAACCAGGTCGCCGATCGCCTTAATATCTCAAAGCATACGGTTTACCTTTATATTCGCCAGTTCAAGAATGGCGATTTTCAGGGACAGGATCGTTGATGCGCTACACCTTGTTGGTGACAGGTCCTGCCTATGGTACGCAGCAAGCCAGCAGTGCGCTGCTGTTTGCCCGGGCGTTATTAGCGGCAGGGCATCACCTGGAAAGCGTCTTCTTTTATCGCGAAGGTGTGTTGAACGCTAATCAGCTCACTGCACCGGCAAATGATGAATATGATCTGGTGCGGGCCTGGCAGAAGCTAAGTAATGAAGAGGGCGTGGTATTGAACATTTGTGTGGCGGCGGCATTGCGACGCGGTGTAGCCGATGCGCAAGAGGCGGAGCGTTTACAGCTTTCAGGAAATAATCTGCAGCCCGGTTTTGAGTTAAGTGGTTTGGGTGCGCTGGCAGAAGCTGCATTGAGCTGCGACCGTCTGGTGCAATTTTAACAAGGTGCTTCTTTAATGAATCGCGTGGCTTTTGTTTTTACTCGCGGCCCACATGGTAGCAGTGCAGGGCGAGAAGGTTTAGATGCGGCATTGGCCACCGCTGCGCTCAGCGATCAGGTCGGCCTGTTTTTTATAGGTGATGGCGTGCTGCAATTAATGATGAACCAGCAACCTGATGCGATTCTTAGTCGTCACTATGCTGCAACGTTCGGCGTGCTAGCACTCTATGATATTGAACACTGCTATCTTTGCCTGGATTCCCTCAAGACGCGGGGACTGGCTGCTGAGCAATCGCGCATATTGGATGTAGAACTCGTTGCCGCTGCTGCGCTGCGTCAAAAGCTGGCACAGTATGATCGCATTCTGACTTTTTAAGAGAGACTCATGCTGCACACCTTGATGCATTCTCCTGCTTATAGCGATCTTGATACCTTACTTTTGCTCCTTAACGCTGAAGATGATGTCTTGCTCATGCAGGATGGTGTTTTCGCTGCATTGAATGGAAGTCGGGCGCTGGCACGGCTGTTAAGCACACCAGCAACCTTGTGGGTATTGGAAGAAGACCTGATGGCGCGCGGCCTGGCTGAACAAACTTCAACCAAAATACAGCCAGTGAACTATAATGGTTTCGTCGCGCTGACAGAAAAGCATTCACAACAAATGACCTGGTAATGAGGTAAAACCTGGTTATTTCTTGACACCCCTTTGACTCAGCCCTAAAATTCTGCCTCCTCGTAATTCTACGAGGCGATTTATTACGTGTTTACGAAGCAAAAGCAAATCCAGGAGCTATTTAATGGCAACAGTTAACCAGCTGGTTCGCAAACCACGCGTCCGCAAAGTTGCAAAGAGCAACGTGCCGGCGCTGGAAGCTTGCCCGCAAAAACGTGGCGTTTGTACTCGTGTGTACACCACCACTCCTAAGAAACCAAACTCCGCACTGCGTAAAGTCTGCCGTGTGCGTTTGACCAACGGTTTTGAAGTTACCTCCTACATTGGTGGTGAAGGTCATAACCTGCAGGAACACTCCGTGATCCTGATCCGTGGCGGTCGTGTAAAAGACCTGCCAGGTGTGCGTTACCACACCGTTCGTGGCGCGCTTGACTGCTCAGGTGTTAAAGACCGTAAGCAGGCTCGCTCCAAGTACGGCGTGAAGAAGCCAAAGGCTTAATGGTTCTCCGTTAAGTAAGGCCAAACGTTTTAAATTAAATGTCAAAATAAACTCATAGAGTTTTGGACAATCCTGAATTAACAACGGAGTATTTCCATGCCACGTCGTCGCGTCATTGGTCAGCGTAAAATTCTGCCAGATCCTAAGTTCGGATCAGAGCTGCTGGCCAAATTTGTAAATATCCTGATGGTAGATGGTAAAAAATCTACTGCAGAAACAATCGTTTATACCGCTCTTGAGACCCTGGCTCAACGTTCTGGTAAAAACTCCCTGGAAGCTTTTGAAGTAGCCCTCGAAAACGTGCGTCCGACTGTCGAAGTTAAGTCACGTCGCGTTGGTGGTTCTACTTACCAAGTACCAGTAGAAGTCCGTCCGGTTCGTCGTAATGCTCTGGCAATGCGTTGGATCGTAGATGCTGCTCGTAAACGCGGTGATAAATCTATGGCTCTCCGCCTGGCGAACGAACTTTCTGATGCTGCAGAGAACAAAGGTACTGCAGTTAAGAAACGTGAAGACGTTCACCGCATGGCAGAAGCCAACAAGGCGTTCGCTCACTACCGCTGGTAATAGCCACGTAGTTGTTGTTAAACCAGCGGGCGCTCAAAAAGCTAACCCGCTGGGTTCAACTTACTTTGAACGTCCGAGAATCAGAGGAATCAAATGGCTCGTAAAACACCCATTGCTCGCTACCGTAATATCGGTATCAGTGCGCACATCGACGCCGGTAAGACTACCACTACCGAACGCGTTCTGTTCTACACCGGTGTAAACCACAAAATCGGTGAAGTACATGACGGCGCAGCAACCATGGACTGGATGGAGCAGGAACAGGAACGTGGTATTACCATCACTTCCGCTGCGACCACCTGTTACTGGTCTGGTATGGCCAAGCAGTTTGAACCACACCACATCAACATCATCGACACCCCAGGACACGTTGACTTCACCATCGAAGTTGAACGTTCTATGCGTGTGCTTGATGGCGCGGTAATGGTTTACTGTGCAGTTGGTGGCGTTCAGCCACAGTCTGAGACCGTATGGCGTCAGGCTAACAAATATAAAGTTCCACGCATTGCGTTCGTTAACAAAATGGACCGCATGGGTGCTAACTTCCTGAAAGTTGTTAAGCAGATGGAAGTTCGTCTGGGCGCAACTCCAGTTCCTCTGCAGCTGGCTATCGGCGCAGAAGAGAAATTCACCGGTGTTGTTGACCTGGTGAAAATGAAAGCAATCAACTGGAACGACGCAGACCAGGGTGTAACCTTCGACTACGAAGATATTCCAGCTGATATGCAGGAACTGGCTGAAGAATGGCATGCGAAACTGGTTGAAGCCGCTGCTGAAGGCTCTGATGAGCTGATGGAGAAATTCTTCGGTGGTGAAGAACTGACTGAAGAAGAGATCAAAACATCTCTGCGTAAGCGTGTTCTGAACAACGAAATTATCCTGGTAACCTGTGGTTCTGCATTTAAGAACAAAGGTGTTCAGGCGATGCTGGATGCAGTTGTTGAATATCTGCCAGCACCGACTGACGTTACCGCGATCAACGGTATGCTGGACGACGGTAAAGACACGCCGGCTGTTCGTCACTCTGATGACAACGAGCCGTTTGCTGCACTGGCGTTCAAAATCGCTACCGACCCGTTCGTGGGTAACTTAACCTTCTTCCGCGTTTACTCTGGTGTTGTTAACACGGGTGACACCGTGTTCAACCCGGTTAAGTCAAACCGTGAGCGTCTGGGCCGTATCGTTCAGATGCACGCTAACAAGCGTGAAGAGATTAAAGAAGTTCGTGCGGGTGATATCGCAGCTGCGATCGGCCTGAAAGATGTGACCACTGGTGACACCCTGTGTGACCCAGATAACGTCATCATCCTTGAGCGCATGGAGTTCCCGGAGCCGGTAATCTCTATCGCCGTTGAGCCAAAAACCAAAGCTGACCAGGAAAAAATGGGTCTGGCTCTGGGCCGTCTGGCAAAAGAAGACCCATCATTCCGCGTATGGACTGATGAAGAATCTAACCAGACCATCATCGCCGGTATGGGTGAATTGCACCTCGACATCATCGTTGACCGTATGAAGCGTGAGTTCAACGTTGAAGCAAACGTGGGTAAACCACAGGTTGCTTACCGTGAAGCGATTCGCAACAAAGTTACCGATGTTGAAGGTAAACACGCCAAGCAGTCTGGTGGTCGTGGTCAGTATGGTCATGTTGTTATCGACATGTACCCACTGGAGCCAGGTTCGAACCCGAAAGGCTACGAATTTGTCAACGACATCAAAGGTGGTGTGATTCCTGGTGAATACATCCCTGCGGTTGACAAAGGTATCCAGGAGCAGCTGAAATCAGGCCCTCTGGCTGGTTACCCGGTTGTGGATCTGGGCGTGCGTCTGCACTTCGGTTCTTACCACGATGTCGACTCCTCAGAGCTGGCGTTTAAACTGGCCGCGTCTATTGCCTTCAAACAAGGCTTTAAACAAGCGACACCTGTTCTGCTTGAACCTATCATGAAGGTTGAAGTTGAAACGCCAGAAGAGAACACGGGTGATGTCATCGGTGACCTTAGCCGTCGTCGTGGTATGCTCAAAGGGCAGGAATCTAACGCTACTGGCGTTCAGATTCACGCTGAAGTTCCGTTGTCTGAGATGTTCGGATACGCAACTCAGCTGCGTTCTCTGACCAAAGGTCGTGCTTCTTACTCCATGGAGTTCTTGAAGTATGACGATGCGCCGAACAACGTAGCGCAGGCCGTTATTGAAGCTCGTAGCAAATAAGGCTACGGTTTAAATTTGAACTGATGCCTTCATCCAAATGATGAAGGCATAACGTAAGGAATTATCGCCATGGCGAAAGAGCAATTTCAGCGTAACAAACTGCACGTAAACGTGGGCACCATCGGTCACGTCGACCACGGTAAAACCACTCTGACTGCAGCAATCACTACCGTTCTGTCTAAAACTTACGGCGGCCAGGCTCGCGCGTTTGATCAGATCGATAACGCGCCAGAAGAGAAGGCTCGTGGTATCACCATCAACACTTCTCACGTTGAGTATGAAACCCCGACTCGTCACTACGCACACGTTGACTGCCCAGGCCACGCCGACTATGTGAAAAACATGATCACCGGTGCTGCGCAGATGGACGGCGCGATCCTGGTTGTTGCTGCGACTGACGGCCCAATGCCTCAGACCCGTGAGCACATCCTGCTGGGTCGTCAGGTTGGCGTTCCTTACATCATCGTGTTCCTGAACAAGTGCGACATGGTTGATGATGAAGAGCTGCTGGAACTGGTTGAGATGGAAGTCCGTGATCTGCTGACTCAGTATGATTTCCCAGGCGACGATACTCCAATCGTTCGTGGTTCTGCTCTGAAAGCGCTGCAAGGCGAAGCTGAGTGGGAAGAGAAAATCATCGAACTGGCTGGATTCCTGGATACCTACATCCCAGAGCCAGAGCGTGCAATTGACAAGCCGTTCCTGCTGCCAATCGAAGACGTATTCTCAATCTCTGGCCGTGGTACTGTTGTTACCGGTCGTGTTGAGCGCGGCATCGTTAAAGTCGGCGACGAAGTTGAAATCGTTGGTATCAAAGATACCGTGAAATCAACCTGTACCGGCGTTGAAATGTTCCGCAAATTGCTGGATCAGGGTCAGGCTGGCGAAAACTGTGGTGTTCTGCTGCGCGGTATCAAGCGTGAAGACATCCAGCGTGGACAGGTTCTGGCTAAGCCAGGCTCAATCAAGCCACACACCCAGTTCGAATCAGAAGTTTATATTCTGTCGAAAGACGAAGGCGGCCGTCATACTCCGTTCTTCAAAGGCTACCGTCCACAGTTCTACTTCCGTACAACTGACGTGACTGGCTCAGTAGAGCTGCCAGAAGGCGTTGAGATGGTAATGCCGGGCGACAACATCAAAATGGTTGTTACCCTGATTCACCCAATCGCAATGGACGACGGTCTGCGCTTCGCAATCCGTGAAGGCGGCCGTACCGTTGGTGCGGGCGTTGTTGCTAAAGTTATCGCTTAATTGTGATTGCTTAAGTGGCTGTGTATTGCAGCCACTATGCAGAAAGAGCACTTCGGTGCTCTTTTTTTTGCTCTTTTTCTAATTACCCCACAAAGCCTGGGTTTGAAATAAAAACTATTCGCATTTACACTACGTATAGAAAATGTACCAGAGTGAAGAGTAAATGTACGTCTGCCTGTGCAATGCCATCAGCGATAAAACTATCCGTGAAGCGGTTCGCCGCTACCAGCCAAAATCTATCCAGCAACTGCGCCAAATTGTTCCCGTGGGGAAGCAATGCGGGAAGTGTATTCGTGCCACACGTGAAATAATGGACGAAGAGATGCAGCTTGTACCGCTGTATAAAGAAGCTATTTAAATTGCTGTTTTAAATTCCTGCTAAATACCCACAATATTTGTCGCGTTTTTTTGACTTCTTTTTATACGCATCTACGCTCAAGATAACTGGAAGCGGAGGAAGCAAAATGAAGGGCGACGTCAAAATCATAAGTCATCTCAATAAATTGCTGGGAAATGAATTGGTTGCTATCAATCAGTATTTTCTTCATGCGCGTATGTTTAAAAATTGGGGCCTGATACGCCTCAATGATGTTGAATATCATGAATCAATAGATGAGATGAAACATGCGGACAAGTACATTGAGCGAATTTTGTTCCTTGAAGGTATACCCAACTTACAAGATCTAGGCAGACTTCGAATTGGCGAAGATGTTCCTGAAATGTTGAGCTCAGATTTGGCTCTTGAACTTGAGGGAGCGAAGGATTTGCGTGAAGCCATTACCTACGCAGATAAAATCCATGATTACGTTAGCCGCGATATGATGATTGAAATTTTAGCTGAAGAAGAACATCACATTGACTGGCTAGAGACGGAACTCGATCTGATACAAAAATTGGGTATTCAAAATTACCTACTGGCACAAATAAAAGACGAATGAATCTGACTCAAACCAACACTACGCCAAGCCCGCGAATCATTGAAGATACGAAATCGCGGGCTTGTTAAGTGGTTAATCTTTTTAGCCTGCCAAAAAATTCCTCATTAAAATCTCTGCATATTTTCGCTGCAGCACGCAGCTGCATCAGAACAGGTATAGAGAAATTCACCTTAAGCTACCCATCAAATCACCCCTTCTTATGTTACCAGCCATGCAAAAGGGAGGAGTGAGCGGATAATATTTTCGTGAGAATGGGGGTTATAACAAGAACGCGGGTTGCTTCCTGAACAGATTTACGTATAATGCGCGGGCCTGCCGACATTGGTAGGCGCGATTCGAGCAGAATCGTAGACGGCAGAATTTTGGGCCGTCTGACAATACTCCCAATTGGGGAGTTATATGCTGAACGATTACACTCTCCCATCAATCGTAATGGGTTCGAGTAGTAATTTTTTTCGTCTATAAAAAGTTTGGAGCTCTGGTCTCATGCAGAACCAAAGAATCCGTATCCGTCTTAAAGCGTTTGATCATCGTCTGATCGATCAATCAACCGCGGAAATCGTTGAGACCGCCAAGCGCACTGGTGCGCAGGTTCGTGGTCCGATCCCGCTGCCAACCCGCAAAGAGCGTTTTACCGTTCTGATCTCTCCGCACGTTAACAAAGATGCGCGTGATCAGTACGAAATTCGCACTCACAAGCGTCTGGTAGACATCGTTGAGCCAACTGAAAAAACCGTTGATGCTCTGATGCGTCTGGATCTGGCTGCCGGTGTTGACGTGCAGATCAGCCTGGGTTAATCAGGTCATCGAGCGATTGAGAGGTTGAAACAATGATTGGTTTAGTCGGTAAAAAAGTGGGCATGACCCGCATCTTCACTGAAGATGGCGTATCTATCCCCGTCACCGTAATCGAAGTTGAAGCGAACCGCGTTACTCAGGTTAAAGCCCTGCAGAACGATGGTTACCAGGCAATTCAGGTTACCACCGGTGCTAAAAAAGCAAACCGTGTGAACAAACCTGAAGCTGGTCATTTTGCTAAAGCTGGCGTAGAAGCTGGCCGTGGCCTGTGGGAATTCCGCACCGCTGAAGGTGAAGAGTTTTCTGTAGGTCAGAGCATCAGCGTTGAGATTTTCGCTGAAGTTAAAAAAGTTGACGTAACTGGCACCTCTAAAGGTAAAGGTTTCGCTGGTACCGTTAAGCGCTGGAACTTCCGTACCCAGGACGCTACTCACGGTAACTCCTTGTCACACCGCGTTCCGGGTTCAATCGGTCAGAACCAGACTCCGGGCAAAGTGTTCAAAGGCAAGAAGATGGCAGGTCAGCTGGGTAACGAGCGCGTAACCGTTCAGAGCCTGGATGTAGTACGTGTTGACGCTGAGCGCAACCTGCTGCTGGTTAAAGGTGCAGTTCCCGGTGCGACCGGTAGCGACCTGATTGTTAAACCAGCTGTGAAGGCGTAAGGGGATAGCAATGGAATTAGTATTGAAAGACGCGCAGAGCGCGCTGACTGTTTCCGAAACTACCTTCGGTCGTGATTTTAACGAAGCGCTGGTTCACCAGGTTGTTGTTGCTTACGCATCAGGCGCCCGCCAGGGTACTCGCGCGCAGAAAACTCGCGCAGAAGTAACCGGTTCAGGCAAAAAGCCTTGGCGTCAGAAAGGCACCGGCCGTGCTCGTGCAGGTTCTGTTAAGAGCCCAATCTGGCGTTCAGGTGGTGTGACTTTCGCTGCGAAGCCGCAGGATCACAGTCAAAAAGTTAATAAAAAGATGTACCGCGGCGCGCTGAAAAGCATCCTGTCCGAACTGGTACGTCAAGATCGTCTGATCGTTGTCGAATCATTTGCTGTAGAAGCACCGAAAACCAAGCTGCTGGTACAGAAACTGAAAGACATGGCGCTGGAAGACGTGTTGATCATCACCGGTGAACTGGATGAGAATCTGTTCCTGGCTGCGCGTAACCTGTACAAGGTTGACGTGCGTGATGCAGCAGGTATCGATCCAGTTAGCCTGATCGCCTTCGACAAAGTCGTTATGACTGCTGATGCAGTTAAGCAAGTTGAGGAGATGCTGGCATGATCCGTGAAGAACGTCTGCTGAAAGTACTGCGCGCGCCGCATGTATCTGAAAAAGCATCTAGCGCGATGGAAAAAACCAATACCATCGTACTCAAAGTAGCTAAAGACGCGACTAAAGCAGAGATTTTTGCTGCTGTTGAGAAACTGTTCGAAGTAGAAGTTAAAGACGTAAACACCTTAGTTGTTAAAGGTAAAGTTAAGCGTCACGGACAGCGTATCGGTCGTCGTAGCGACTGGAAAAAAGCTTACGTCACCCTGAAGGAAGGCCAGAATCTGGACTTCGTCGGCGGCGCTGAGTAAGTCGGAGGAGAAAGACAATGGCAGTTGTTAAATGTAAACCGACATCTCCGGGTCGTCGTCACGTTGTTAAAGTGGTGAACCCAGAGCTGCACAAGGGCAAGCCGTTTGCCCCGTTGCTGGAAAAAAACAGCAAATCCGGTGGCCGCAACAACAACGGTCGTATCACTACCCGTCACATCGGTGGTGGTCATAAGCAGGCATACCGTCTGGTTGACTTCAAACGCAACAAAGATGGTATCCCGGCAGTTGTTGAACGTCTTGAGTACGATCCGAACCGCTCTGCGAACATCGCACTGGTTCTGTACAAAGACGGCGAGCGCCGTTATATCCTGGCCCCTAAAGGCCTGAAAGCTGGCGACCAGATTCAATCTGGCGTTGATGCTGCGATCAAAGCAGGTAATACCCTGCCGATGCGTAACATCCCAGTAGGTTCTACCGTTCATAACGTAGAAATGAAACCAGGCAAAGGCGGTCAGATTGCTCGCTCTGCTGGTGCTTACGTGCAGATCGTTGCGCGTGAAGGTTCCTACGTGACCCTGCGTCTGCGTTCAGGTGAAATGCGTAAAGTCGAATCTGACTGCCGCGCAACTCTGGGCGAAGTCGGTAACGCTGAGCATATGCTGCGCGTTCTGGGTAAAGCCGGTGCAACCCGTTGGCGTGGTATTCGTCCGACCGTTCGTGGTACCGCGATGAACCCAGTTGATCACCCGCACGGTGGTGGTGAAGGTCGTAACTTTGGTAAGCACCCGGTAACTCCGTGGGGCGTTCAGACCAAAGGTAAGAAGACCCGTAGCAACAAGCGTACCGATAAATTTATCGTACGTCGCCGTAGCAAATAATATTAGAGGATAAGCCATGCCACGTTCTCTCAAGAAAGGTCCTTTTATTGACCTGCACTTGCTGAAGAAGGTAGAGAAAGCGGTGGAAAGCGGTGACAAGAAGCCTTTGCGCACTTGGTCCCGTCGTTCAACGATCTTTCCTAACATGATCGGTTTGACCATCGCTGTCCATAATGGTCGTCAGCACGTTCCTGTCTTTGTTTCCGACGAAATGGTTGGTCACAAATTGGGTGAATTCGCGCCGACACGTACTTATCGCGGTCACGCGGCTGATAAAAAAGCCAAGAAGAAATAAGTAGGAGGAAGAGATGGAAACTATTGCTCAACATCGCCATGCTCGTTCTTCTGCTCAGAAGGTACGCCTGGTGGCTGACCTGATTCGCGGTAAGAAAGTGTCGCAGGCTCTGGATATTTTGACCTACACCAATAAGAAAGCTGCTGTATTGGTCAAAAAAGTCTTGGAATCTGCCATTGCTAACGCTGAACACAACGATGGCGCTGATATCGACGATCTGAAAATCACGAAAATTTTCGTTGATGAAGGTCCGACCATGAAACGCATTATGCCGCGTGCCAAAGGTCGTGCAGATCGCATCCTGAAGCGCACCAGCCACATCACTGTGGTTGTGTCCGATCGCTGAGACTCTGGAGACTAGCAATGGGTCAGAAAGTACATCCTAATGGTATTCGCCTGGGTATTGTAAAACCATGGAACTCTACTTGGTTTGCGAACACCAAAGAATTCGCTGACAACCTGGACAGCGATTTTAAAGTACGTCAGTTCCTGACTAAAGAACTGGCTAAAGCGTCTGTATCTCGTATCGTTATCGAGCGTCCAGCGAAGAGCATCCGTGTGACTATTCACACTGCTCGTCCGGGCATCGTTATCGGTAAGAAAGGTGAAGACGTTGAAAAACTGCGCACGGTCGTCGCGAAACTCGCTGGCGTTCCTGCACAGATCAACATCGCCGAAGTCCGTAAACCGGAACTGGACGCGAAACTGGTAGCTGACAGCATCACTTCACAGCTGGAGCGTCGTGTGATGTTCCGTCGTGCGATGAAGCGTGCTGTTCAGAACGCCATGCGTCTGGGCGCGAAAGGTATTAAAGTTGAAGTTAGCGGCCGTCTGGGCGGCGCCGAGATCGCACGTACCGAATGGTACCGTGAAGGTCGCGTGCCGTTGCACACTCTGCGTGCTGACATCGACTACAACACCTCAGAAGCGCACACCACTTATGGTGTAATCGGCGTTAAGGTATGGATCTTCAAAGGTGAGATCCTGGGTGGTATGGCTGCTGTTGAACAACCGGAACCGGCTGCTCAACCTAAAAAGCAGCAGCGTAAAGGCCGTAAGTAAGGAGAGTCGCTGATGTTACAACCAAAGCGTACGAAATTCCGTAAAGTGCACAAAGGCCGTAACCGCGGTCTGGCTGCCGGTACGGATGTCAGCTTCGGTACTTTCGGTCTGAAAGCTGTTGGCCGTGGTCGTCTGACTGCTCGTCAGATCGAAGCAGCACGTCGTGCTATGACCCGTGCAGTTAAGCGTCAAGGTAAGATCTGGATCCGTGTATTCCCGGACAAACCGATCACCGAGAAGCCGCTGGAAGTGCGTATGGGTAAAGGTAAGGGTAACGTTGAGTATTGGGTTGCCCTGATCCAGCCTGGTAAAGTCCTGTATGAAATGGACGGCGTACCAGAAGAGCTGGCCCGTGAAGCATTCAAGCTGGCAGCAGCAAAACTGCCTATCAAAACCACCTTTGTAACTAAGACGGTGATGTAATGAAAGCAACTGAGCTGCGTGAAAAAAGCGTTGAAGAGCTGAACACTGAGCTGCTTAATCTGCTGCGTGAGCAATTTAACCTGCGCATGCAGGCAGCATCTGGCCAGCTGCAGCAGACCCATCTGCTGAAGCAAGTTCGCCGTGATGTTGCACGCGTTAAGACTTTACTGACTGAGAAGGCGGGTTCGTAATGACCGATAAAATCCGTACTCTGCAAGGTCGTGTGATCAGTGACAAAATGCAGAAATCTGCAGTTGTCGCTATCGAACGTTTCGTGAAGCACCCAATTTACGGTAAATTCATTAAGCGTACGACCAAGCTGCACATCCATGACGAGAACAACGAATGTGGTATCGGTGACGTGGTTGAAATCCGCGAATGCCGTCCACTGTCTAAGACTAAGTCTTGGACGCTGGTTCGCGTTGTAGAGAAAGCGATTCTGTAATAGAATTCGCCCTCTTTAAAAATCTGATGAACGGCTCGCAAGAGCCGTTCATTTTTTCTACCCATCTGCGAGAACCGGTGTTATAATGCCGCGCCCTCAATTATGGGGCTTTCTAACGACCTGAGGTCTAGGTCCCGAAGTAGTAGTTGACATTAGCGGAGCACTAAAATGATCCAAGAACAGACTATGCTGAACGTCGCCGACAACTCCGGTGCACGTCGCGTAATGTGTATCAAGGTTCTGGGTGGCTCGCACCGTCGCTACGCAGGCGTCGGCGATATCATCAAAGTTACCATCAAGGAAGCAATTCCGCGTGGTAAGGTGAAAAAAGGTGATGTCCTGAAGGCGGTAGTGGTGCGCACCAGGAAGGGTGTTCGTCGCCCGGACGGTTCTGTCATTCGCTTCGATGGTAATGCATGCGTTATTTTAAACAATAACAGTGAGCAGCCTATCGGTACGCGTATTTTTGGGCCGGTAACTCGTGAACTTCGTACTGAAAAGTTCATGAAAATTATCTCTCTGGCACCAGAAGTACTCTAAGGAGCGAACAATGGCAGCTAAAATCCGTCGTAACGACGAAGTTATCGTGTTAACCGGTAAAGATAAAGGTAAGCGCGGTAAAGTTAAGAATGTCCTGTCTTCTGGCAAGGTCATTATTGAAGGTATCAACCTGGTGAAGAAACATCAGAAGCCGGTTCCGGCTCTGAACCAACCAGGTGGCATCGTTGAAAAGGAAGCTGCAGTGCAGGTTTCTAACGTTGCACTGTTCAATACGGCAACTGGCAAGGCAGACCGTGTAGGCTTTAGATTCGAAGACGGCAAAAAAGTCCGTTTCTTTAAATCTAATAGCGAAACTATCAAGTAATTTGGAGTAGTACGATGGCGAAACTGCATGATTACTACAAAGACGAAGTAGTCCAGAAACTCATGACAGAGTTTGGCTACAATTCTGTCATGCAAGTCCCTCGGGTCGAGAAGATCACCCTGAACATGGGTGTAGGTGAAGCGATCGCTGACAAGAAACTGCTGGATAACGCAGCAGCTGACTTGGCAGCAATCTCCGGCCAAAAGCCGTTAGTCACCAAAGCACGCAAATCAGTTGCAGGCTTCAAAATCCGTCAGGGCTATCCGATCGGCTGTAAAGTAACTCTGCGTGGCGAACGCATGTGGGAGTTCTTTGAGCGTCTGGTCACCATTGCTGTTCCACGTATCCGTGACTTCCGTGGCCTGTCCGCTAAGTCATTCGATGGTCGTGGCAACTACAGCATGGGTGTACGTGAGCAGATCATCTTCCCAGAAATCGACTACGACAAAGTCGATCGCGTTCGTGGTTTGGATATCACCATTACCACTACTGCGAAATCTGATGATGAAGGCCGTGCTCTGCTGGCTGCCTTTGACTTCCCGTTCCGTAAGTAAGGTAGGGTTACTTAATGGCTAAGCAATCTATGAAAGCACGCGAAGTTAAGCGTGCGAATTTAGCAGACAAATTCTTCGCAAAACGCGCTGAACTGAAAGCGATCATTTCTGATGTGAACGCTTCCGACGAAGATCGTTGGGATGCTGTTCTGAAGCTGCAGAGTCTGCCGCGTGATTCCAGCCCTTCACGTCAGCGTAACCGCTGCCGTCAAACAGGTCGTCCGCACGGTTTCCTGCGGAAGTTTGGGTTGAGCCGTATCAAGGTCCGTGAAGCCGCAATGCGCGGTGAAATCCCGGGTCTTAAAAAGGCTAGCTGGTAATTGTCACCAATTGAATCACGGGAGTAACACAGATGAGCATGCAAGATCCGATCGCGGATATGCTGACCCGTATCCGTAACGGTCAGGCCGCAAACAAAGTTGCGGTCATCATGCCCTCTTCCAAGCTGAAATTGGCAATTGCCAACGTGCTGAAAGAAGAAGGCTATATTGAAGATTTTAAAATCGAAGGCGACATCAAGCAGGAACTGGAACTTACTCTTAAGTATTTCCAGGGAAAAGCTGTTGTAGAAAGCATTCAGCGAGTAAGCCGTCCTGGTCTGCGCATCTATAAGAAAAAAGATGAGCTGCCAAAGGTAATGGCTGGTATGGGCATCGCTGTAGTTTCTACATCTAAAGGTGTCATGACTGATCGTGCAGCGCGCCAAGCTGGTCTTGGTGGCGAAATTATCTGCTACGTAGCGTAATCGGAGGATACTATGTCTCGTGTTGCTAAAGCACCTGTCGTTGTTCCTGCCGGCGTAGAGGTAAAACTCAACGGTCAGGTAATTTCGATTAAAGGTAAAAACGGCGAGCTGACTCGTACTATCAATGATGCTGTTGAAGTTAAGCATGCTGACAACGCTCTTACTTTCGCTCCACGCGAAGGTTTCGTTGATGGCTGGGCGCAAGCGGGTACTTCTCGCGCGCTGCTTAACGGAATGGTTATCGGTGTTACCGAAGGCTTCACTAAGAAGCTGCAGCTGGTTGGTGTAGGTTATCGTGCTGCCATTAAAGGCAACGTAGTTAACCTGTCTCTGGGTTTTTCTCATCCAGTAGATCACCAGCTGCCCGCGGGTATCACTGCAGAGTGTCCGACTCAGACTGAAATCGTACTGAAAGGTGCAGATAAACAGTTGATCGGCCAGGTTGCAGCTGACTTGCGCGCCTACCGTCGTCCTGAGCCTTATAAAGGCAAGGGTGTCCGTTACGCCGACGAAGTCGTGCGTACCAAAGAGGCTAAGAAGAAGTAAGGTAACACTATGGATAAGAAATCTGCTCGTATCCGTCGTGCGACCCGTGCACGTCGCAAGCTCAAAGAGCTGGGTGCTACTCGCCTGGTGGTACATCGTACCCCGCGTCACATTTACGCACAGGTAATCGCCCCGAACGGTTCCGAAGTTCTGGTCGCTGCTTCTACTGTAGAAAAAGCTATCACTGAACAACTGAAGTATACCGGTAATAAAGAAGCCGCAGCTGCTGTAGGTAAAGCTATTGCAGAACGCGCAATCGAAAAAGGCATCACTGGTGTTTCTTTCGACCGTTCCGGTTTCCAATATCATGGTCGCGTCCAGGCACTGGCAGATGCTGCTCGTGAAGCTGGCCTTCAGTTCTAAGGTAGAGGTCTAAGATGGCACACATCGAGAAACAAGCTGGCGAACTGCAGGAAAAACTGATCGCGGTAAACCGTGTTTCTAAAACTGTAAAAGGTGGTCGTATTTTTTCCTTCACCGCACTGACTGTAGTGGGTGATGGTAACGGCCGCGTTGGTTTTGGTTACGGTAAAGCGCGTGAAGTTCCAGCAGCGATCCAGAAAGCGATGGAGAAAGCCCGTCGCAATATGATTAACGTCGCGCTGACCAACGGCACTCTGCAGCACCCTGTTAAAGGTGCTCACACGGGTTCCCGCGTGTTCATGCAGCCGGCTTCTCAAGGTACCGGTATCATCGCCGGTGGTGCAATGCGCGCCGTCCTGGAAGTCGCTGGAGTACATAACGTTCTGGCTAAAGCATATGGTTCCACCAACCCGATTAACGTGGTTCGTGCAACGATTGATGGCCTGGGCAATATGAATTCTCCGGAAATGGTCGCTGCCAAGCGTGGTAAATCCGTTGAAGAAATTCTGGGGTAATCACGATGGCTAACACTATTAAAATCACTCAAACCCGCAGTGCAATTGGCCGTTTGCCTAAGCATAAAGCCACACTGGTTGGCCTGGGTCTGCGTCGTATTGGCCACACCGTTGAGCGTGAAGATACGCCTGCTGTACGCGGTATGGTTAACGCGGTTTCCTATATGGTTAAAGTGGAGGAGTAAGAGATGCGTTTAAATACTCTGTCTCCGGCCGACGGGTCTAAGCACGCACCTAAGCGTTTAGGTCGTGGTATTGGTTCTGGCCTCGGTAAAACCGGTGGTCGTGGTCACAAAGGTCAGAACTCACGTTCTGGCGGTGGCGTACGTCGCGGTTTTGAAGGCGGTCAGATGCCTCTGTACCGTCGTCTGCCGAAATTCGGCTTCACCTCTCGCAAATCAATGATCACCACAGAGATTCGTCTGTCTGATCTGGCGAAAGTTGAAGGCGGTATCGTAGACCTGAACACGCTGAAAGCGGCCAACATTGTCGGTGTGCAGATTGAATTCGTAAAAGTAATTCTGTCTGGTGAAGTTTCTACACCGGTAACGATTCGCGGTTTACGTGTCACTAAAGGTGCTCGTGCTGCAATCGAAGCTGCTGGCGGTAAAATTGAGGAATAAGTAGCAGATGGCTAAACAACCGGGATTAGATTTTCAAAGCGCCAAAGGCGGCTTTGGTGAACTGAAACGCAGACTTTTGTTTGTTATCGGTGCACTGATTGTCTTCCGTATTGGCTCTTTTATTCCAATCCCCGGTATTGATGCCACTGTACTTGCCAAACTGCTTGAACAACAGCGTGGCACCATCATTGAAATGTTTAACATGTTCTCTGGTGGTGCTCTTAGCCGTGCTTCTATTTTCGCACTGGGTATCATGCCGTATATTTCGGCATCGATAATCATCCAGTTATTGACGGTGGTTCATCCAGCGTTAGCGGAAATTAAGAAGGAAGGGGAGGCTGGCCGTCGTAAGATTAGTCAGTACACTCGTTACGGTACGTTGGTATTAGCCATATTTCAGTCGATTGGTATTGCTACCGGTTTGCCGAATATGCCTGGAATGCAGGGCCTGGTGATGAATCCGGGCTTTGCCTTCTATTTTACCGCTGTTGTGAGTCTGGTCTCAGGAACGATGTTCTTGATGTGGCTAGGCGAACAGATTACTGAACGGGGTATCGGTAACGGTATTTCGATCATTATCTTCGCAGGTATTGTTGCGGGTTTACCGCCGGCCATTGGCCATACCATCGAGCAAGCGCGGCAAGGTGACCTGCACTTCCTTCTGTTGCTGTTGGTTGCAGTTCTTGTATTTGCAGTGACCTTCTTTGTTATTTTCGTTGAGCGTGGTCAACGCCGCATTGTGGTGAACTATGCAAAACGTCAACAAGGTCGTCGTGTATACGCTGCACAGAGCACACATTTACCGTTGAAAGTGAATATGGCGGGCGTAATCCCAGCTATTTTTGCTTCCAGCATTATTCTGTTCCCGGCAACGATTGCATCGTGGTTTGGGGGCGGGACCGGTTGGAACTGGCTGACAACTATTTCGCTGTATTTGCAACCAGGACAGCCGCTTTATGTGCTACTCTATGCGACTGCAATCATCTTCTTCTGTTTCTTCTACACGGCGTTGGTTTTCAACCCACGTGAAACAGCAGATAACCTGAAGAAGTCTGGTGCATTCGTACCGGGAATTCGTCCGGGAGAGCAAACGGCGAAGTACATCGATAAAGTAATGACACGTTTGACCTTAATTGGCGCTCTGTATATTACTTTTATCTGCCTTATCCCGGAGTTCATGCGTGATGCGATGAAGGTCCCCTTCTACTTTGGCGGTACGTCACTGCTCATCGTAGTGGTCGTCATCATGGACTTTATGGCTCAAGTGCAAACTTTAATGATGTCAAGTCAGTACGAGTCTGCACTGAAGAAAGCTAACCTGAAGGGCTATGGCCGTTAATTCAGGTGGTTGAGAAGTTACGGAGAGTAAAAATGAAAGTTCGTGCTTCCGTCAAGAAATTATGTCGTAACTGCAAAATCATTCGTCGCGACGGTGTCGTTCGTGTGATCTGCAGTGCCGAGCCAAAGCATAAACAGCGCCAAGGCTGATATTGTCACATATTTTTCTTGCAAAGTCGGGTTGAGCTGGCTAGATTAGCCAGCCAATCTTTTGTATGTCAGTACGTTGCCATTTGAGTATCCTGAAAACGGGCTTTTCAGCATGGGACGTGCTTATTTAATAATAGGAGTGCATAGTGGCCCGTATAGCAGGCATTAACATTCCTGATCAAAAACATACCGTTATCGCATTAACTTCGATCTTCGGTATCGGTAAGACTCGTTCAAAAGCCATCTGCGCTTCAACGGGTATTGCTGAAAATGTTAAGATCAGTGAGCTGTCTGAAGAACAAATTGATCAGCTGCGTGATGCAGTTGCTAAATTCGTTGTAGAAGGTGATCTGCGCCGTGAAATCACCCTGAGCATCAAGCGTCTTATGGACCTTGGTTGCTATCGTGGTTTGCGCCATCGTCGTGGTCTGCCGGTTCGCGGTCAGCGTACTAAGACCAACGCACGTACCCGTAAGGGTCCGCGTAAACCGATCAAGAAATAATCGGGGTGAGTAAATAATGGCAAAGGCACCAGTTCGTGCACGCAAGCGTGTAAGAAAACAAGTCTCAGATGGCGTGGCTCATGTCCATGCTTCTTTTAACAACACCATCGTTACTATTACTGATCGTCAGGGTAACGCATTGGGTTGGGCAACCGCCGGTGGTTCCGGTTTCCGCGGTTCACGTAAATCTACTCCGTTTGCTGCTCAGGTCGCTGCAGAGCGCTGTGCAGAAGCGGTAAAAGATTACGGTATTAAGAACCTGGAAGTTATGGTTAAGGGTCCGGGTCCGGGTCGCGAATCAACTATTCGTGCTCTGAACGCCGCTGGTTTCCGCATCACTAATATTACTGATGTGACTCCTATCCCTCATAACGGTTGTCGTCCGCCGAAAAAACGTCGCGTATAACGCCCTCGTTTTTTAGGATAGTTGGAGAAAGAAAATGGCAAGATATTTGGGTCCTAAGCTCAAGCTGAGCCGTCGTGAGGGCACTGACTTATTCCTTAAGTCTGGCGTTCGCGCGATTGACACCAAGTGTAAAATTGAACAAGCCCCTGGCCAGCATGGTGCGCGTAAACCGCGTCTGTCTGACTACGGCGGTCAGTTACGTGAAAAGCAAAAAGTTCGTCGTATCTACGGTGTTCTTGAGCGTCAGTTCCGTAACTACTATAAAGAAGCAGCACGTCTGAAAGGCAACACCGGTGAAAACCTGTTGGCTCTGCTGGAAGGCCGTCTGGACAACGTAGTTTATCGTATGGGCTTTGGTGCAACGCGTGCAGAATCACGTCAGTTGGTAAGCCACAAGTCTATTTTGGTAAATGGCCGCGTTGTTAACATCGCTTCTTATCAGGTATCTCCGAATGATGTTGTTAGCATCCGTGAGAAAGCCAAAAAGCAATCTCGCGTGAAGGCCGCTCTGGAGCTGGCTGAGCAGCGTGAAAAGCCAACCTGGCTGGAAGTTGATGCGACTAAGATGGAAGGTGTGTTCAAGCGTATTCCTGAGCGTACTGATCTGTCTGCGGACATTAACGAACACCTGATCGTCGAGCTTTACTCCAAGTAAAGCTTAGTACCAAAGAGAGGACACAATGCAGGGTTCTGTGACAGAGTTTCTAAAACCGCGCCTGGTAGATATCGAGCAAGTGAGTTCGACGCACGCCAAGGTGACCCTTGAGCCGTTAGAGCGTGGCTTTGGCCATACTCTTGGTAACGCACTGCGCCGTATTCTGCTTTCTTCCATGCCGGGTTGCGCGGTGACCGAGGTTGAAATTGATGGTGTACTGCATGAGTACAGCACCAAAGAGGGCGTACAGGAAGATATCCTGGAAATCCTGCTCAACCTGAAAGGGCTGGCGGTAAGAGTTCAGGGGAAAGATGAAGTTATCTTAACGCTGAATAAATCTGGCATTGGCCCTGTGACTGCAGCCGACATCACCCATGATGGTGATGTCGAAATCGTCAAGCCTCAGCATGTAATCTGTCATCTGACCGATGAGAACGCATCTATTAGCATGCGTATCAAAGTTCAGCGTGGACGTGGTTATGTGCCGGCTTCTGCCCGAATTCATTCGGAAGAAGATGAGCGCCCAATCGGCCGTCTGTTGGTTGACGCATGCTATAGCCCTGTAGACCGTATCGCCTACAATGTTGAAGCAGCGCGTGTAGAACAACGTACTGATTTGGATAAGCTGGTCATCGAAATGGAGACTAACGGCACAATCGATCCTGAAGAGGCGATTCGTCGTGCAGCTACCATCCTGGCTGAACAACTTGAAGCTTTTGTTGACTTACGTGATGTACGTCAGCCAGAAGTTAAAGAAGAGAAACCAGAATTCGATCCGATCTTGCTGCGCCCAGTTGATGATTTGGAATTGACTGTCCGCTCTGCTAACTGCCTTAAGGCAGAAGCTATCCACTACATCGGTGATCTGGTACAGCGTACTGAGGTTGAGCTGCTTAAAACGCCTAACCTGGGTAAAAAATCTCTTACTGAGATTAAAGATGTGCTCGCCTCACGTGGTCTTTCTTTGGGCATGCGCCTCGAGAATTGGCCGCCGGCAAGCATTGCTGATGAATAACCGGATCACAGGTTAAGGTTTCACTGAGAAGGATAAGGTCATGCGCCATCGTAAGAGTGGTCGTCAACTGAACCGCAACAGCAGCCATCGTCAGGCTATGTTTCGCAACATGGCTGGCTCTTTGGTTCGTCATGAGATCATCAAGACGACTCTGCCGAAAGCCAAAGAGTTGCGCCGCGTAGTTGAGCCGCTGATTACTCTTGCCAAGACCGACAACGTAGCTAATCGTCGTCTGGCATTCGCCCGTACTCGTGATAACGAGATCGTGGCAAAACTGTTTAATGAACTGGGCCCGCGTTTCGCGAGCCGTGCCGGTGGTTACACTCGTATTCTGAAGTGTGGCTTCCGCGCTGGTGACAACGCTCCGATGGCATACATCGAGCTGGTTGATCGTCCAGAAGCTCAAGCAGAAGCTGTTGCAGAGTAATCTGTAGCAACGTAAAGAACCCGCTTCGGCGGGTTTTTTATTGCCTATCGTTAAGCAAATTAACTATTCTGATCATCATGCGATTTTGGAGGCACTTATGTGGTTACTCGATCAACTTGCTGAGCAGCATATAAAAGCAGCACAGGATAAAGGTGAACTTAGTCATCTTCCCGGGGAGGGTAAACCTCTCAAGCTCGATGATGACAGTCACGTACCTTCAGAACTCCGAGCGGGCTATCGGCTGCTTAAAAATTCAGGCTTTTTACCGCCAGAACTTGAAATACGCCGTCAGGCTATAGAAATCAACGATCTTCTCCAGCAACTCGATCCTGAAGATCCTCAATATTCAAATCATTGTAAACACCTAATGTTGCTAGAATTTAAACTTCATCAAGCGGGAATGAATACAGACTTTCTTCATAGCGAATATGGAAAATCCATTCGCCAACGCTTGGGGGAAAATTAAATGTACCGTATCGGTCAGCTTGCAAAGCTAGCGGATGTTACGCCAGATACGATTCGCTTTTACGAGAAGCAACATATGATGGATCATGAGATTCGAACGGAGGGTGGTTTTAGACTTTATAGCAGTAGCGATCTTCAACGTTTAAAATTTATTCGCTATGGCCGCCAATTAGGTTTTAGCCTCGAATCAATCAGAGAGTTGCTTTCTATTCGAGTCGAACCTGCTAAACACACCTGCCAGGAATCAAAAGCCATAGTTGAAAAAAGGCTTAATGAAGTTAATAAAATGATGGCTGAGTTAAAAGTAATGCAGCAATCGCTCCTTCATTTATCAGAAGCATGTTGCGGTGATAGTCATACAAGTGTTGCCTGCTCAATTCTGGAAGCGTTAGAACGTGGTCCAGTGTTGAATGAAAGTTAGGCTGTGTTACATTGCGAGATACAAAACAGGAATACATTACAGGAGAATATATGAGTGGTTATAAACATACCAAAGGGATAATTAGAGACAATGCTATTGAAGCATTGCTTCACGATCCGCTGTACCGTCAACGTATTGTGCAACAGCGTAAAGGGAAAGGCAGCTTTAAGCGCAAAGAAAAATCGAATAAGGAAAATATTTGGGAGGGCAGTGATAAATCCAAAATTTATCACTGCCCTTCTTTAAACTATAAAAAAGCCGCCTCGTTGGCGGCCTATTTTAGATTTTTGTATTTTGCTGTTTAAGCAAATCACGAATCTCAGTGAGCAGAACCTCTTCATTACTCGGTTTTGCAGCTGGTTTTTCAACTTCTTTTTTCTTGTGCAGTTTGTTCATCAATTTAATAGCCATAAAAATCGCGAAGGCAACAATAATGAAATCAAAAACTGTCTGAATGAAAATACCGTACTGCATTATTACTGCCGGCGTCTCTCCTTCTGCAGGTTTGAGCACCCAGCTAAATGATTTAAAATCAACGCCACCAATCAGCAATCCTAGTGGTGGCATAATTATGTTTGCGACTAAAGATGAAACGATTTTGCCGAATGCTGCACCGATGATCACACCTACCGCGAGATCAACCACGTTTCCACGCATTGCAAAATCACGAAACTCTTTGAATAAACTCATTCTTCTCTCCTTGCCCTGGCCAATGACCTAAAGTCTAACAAAGCTTCCTGTATTTGCCATCATCGATGCGCAATTAGCAGAATTATCTTGAGTTAGTATTTTAACGTTCATTTCTTCTATAAAAAGAAAGGGCTAGGCTGGAATAGCCGTTCAACATCAGGAACAAACTTTTTATCTGTCAAAAACATGATGACATGATCGCCTTGTTCTATACGCAGATTGTCATTAGCAATCATGACATCATCGCCACGTACTATGGCACCAATAATAGTACCAGGTGGCAGTTTAATATCATCAATTGGACGCCCAACGACACGTGATGTTGTTTCATCACCGTGGGCTATGGCTTCTATTGCCTCGGCAATACCACGGCGTAAAGATGAAACGCCTACGATATCAGCTTTGCGCACATGGCCCAGCAGGGCAGATATAGTTGCTTGCTGTGGTGATATCGCAATATCAATAACGCTTCCTTGCACTAAATCGACATAAGCACGACGTTGTATCAACACCATGACTTTCTTCGCGCCCATCTTTTTCGCGAGCATCGCAGACATGATATTAGCTTCATCGTCATTGGTAACAGCGATAAACAAGTCAACTTGTTCAACATGTTCTTCTGCCAGCAACTCTTGGTCAGAAGCATCACCATAAAACACGATCGTATCCTCAAGACGCTCTGCCAGTTCTGCAGCGCGTTGTGGATTGCGCTCTATTAATTTGACGCTGTAATTTTTCTCAAGTCTTTGGGCTAAACCAAAACCAATGTTTCCACCACCAACAAGCATGATGCGTTTATAAGGCTTTTCGAGCCGCTGCATTTCGCTCATAACAGCACGAATATTTTGACTGGCCGCTATAAAAAACACTTCATCGCCCGCTTCTACAATGGTTGAACCTTGCGGGCGGATAGGGCGATCCTGACGAAAAATGGCGGCGACACGCGTATCAATGTGCGGCATATGTTCGCGTAGGATAGAAAGTGGATTCCCGACTAAAGGCCCACCATAGTAAGCTTTTACTACGGCAAGACTCACTTTCCCTTCAGCAAAATTAACGACTTGCAGTGCGCCAGGATACTGAATTAATCGATAAATATTATCGATCACTAATTGCTCTGGAGAGATAAGGTGGTCAATGGGCACGGCTTCTGGAATAAATAATTTATCCGCATCACGCAAATAATCAGCAGCACGGATACGGGCAATACGGTTAGGCGTATTGAAAAGTGAATAGGCGATTTGGCAGGCAACCATATTGGTCTCGTCAGAGTTAGTGACAGCAACCAACATGTCAGCATCCTCGGCACCGGCTTCGCGCAAAATACGCGGATGAGAACCATGGCCCTGAACAACACGCAGATCAAACTTATCTTGTAACTGACGTAGACGCGTTGAATCGGTATCAACTACCGTTATGTCGTTATTTTCGCCGACCAGGTTCTCTGCCAGTGTGCCACCTACCTGACCGGCACCAAGAATAATGATTTTCATCGATTAAGAATGCTCATTTCAATTTACCTCAGGTTTCTTCACAAGCTTAGCGTAGAAGAAACCATCGCCACCATCGACAGTTGGAAATACTTGCAAGCCTGTTTCAGGCGCACCAAAAAGTGAGCACGCGACAGCATCATTATGGCGTTCCAGAAATGCGCTTATCTGCAGCTGATTTTCATCCGGGAGTATGGAACATGTCGCATACAATAGCGTTCCGCCGGGTTTGAGCTGGGGCCAAATAGCTTCAATGATCTCAGATTGAAGTTTGGCTAGTTCGGCAATATCGCGTTCGCGGCGCAGCCACTTAATATCTGGATGTCGACGAATGACACCAGTCGCTGAACAAGGCGCATCAAGTAAAATGCGATCAAACAGTTCATCGCCACACCAATCTTGGGGAGAGCGACCATCGCCTTGCTTCACTTCAGCCTTCATCCCTAGCCGTTGTAAATTTTCATGCACGCGCACCAGACGCTGTGCATCAATATCCACTGCAAGCACCCGAGCTTCAGGTGCGATTTCTAAAATATGAGTGGTTTTTCCACCCGGTGCTGCACAGAGATCGAGAATGTATTCATCATTTTTAGGCTCAAGCAATAAAGCGCAGCGTTGAGCTGAAACATCTTGAACTGTTACCCAGCCTTGATCGAAGCCTGGCAGTTGGGTCACAGACGTAGGGGATTCGAGTCGCAAAGCCTCAGGCACTTCAGCATCTATAAAGGCTGTTTTTTGAGTTTCAGCTAATAAAGCAAGCCAGCTATCACGAGAATGATGTTGCTGGTTTACGCGTAGCCACATTGGCGGACGAACGTTGTTTGCTTCAACAATTTGTTGCCATTGTGTAGGCCAGGCAATTTGCAAACGCTTCAGTAGCCATCCAGGATGGAGGTAGCGCTGTGGACCCTCTTTTATACTGGCAAGCAATGCATCCTGCTGTCGCTGAAACTGGCGAAGCACGCCATTTAATAAGCCTTTCAAGCTACCGCGTTTTAAAACTTCTGCACCCGCAACAGTTTCTGCCAAAACAGCGTGAGCAGGTATGCGTGTGTAGAGTAATTGATACAATCCAACCATGATCAAATAATGTAAAACGCGTTGTTTACCCGTCAGGGGGCGTTCCATTAATTTACCAATCAAGGCTTCAAGCTGTGGCAAAGTGCGTAGTACACCGAAGCAAATTTCTTGCACTAGTGCGCTGTCTTTATCGGACAGTTTTTTTTGTGCCTGAGGCAATACGGTATTGAGTGATTCACCTTTGTCGACAACACGTTCGATAAGCTGGGCTGAAAGGCTACGTAGATTGGTATTTTTGTTCATAGGTTTTTGTCATCAAACAAAAAGCCCGGTGATTACCGGGCTAAAGGGTCAGGCCAGAATAGTTCCAGGTTCAAACCATTCACGGCGCGAGTTGAGAAGATCTTGTGCAGACATTGGCTTTTTCCCAGCAGGTTGAAGCTGGAGCAAATTGAGCACGCCCTCTGCTGTTGCTATTTGTATACCTTGCTTATCAGCCTGGATGATTTCACCGGGTTGCTTATCAGCATGCGGAAGCACGCTTGCTTGCCAGACTTTAATTGGCTGATCATCAATGTTGAAAAAACTCATTGGCCATGGATTGAAAGCGCGAATGCAGCGCTCAAGTTGCATCGCGGGGAGCTGCCAGTTAAGACGCGCCTCTTCTTTACTCAATTTCTCTGCATAATTGGCTAATGCTTCATCCTGCTTTTCTGGATGCGCACGGCCATCAGCAAGCTGCGACAGCGTATCCAGTAATCCTTGCGGCCCAAGCTGTGCAAGTTTGTTATAAAGCGTTGCACTGGTATCTTCAGCGGTGACAGGGCAGGCAAGCTTATACAGCATATCGCCGGTATCCAGGCCGACATCCATCTGCATGATAGTGACACCCGTTTCGTTATCTCCAGCCCACAGCGCACGCTGAATGGGTGCTGCACCACGCCAGCGAGGGAGTAGCGAGCCGTGCACGTTAATGCATCCTAATCGTGGCATATCAAGAACCGCTTTTGGCAGGATCAAACCATAGGCAACGACAACCATAATATCTGCCTGAAGATTGGCAACCAACTGCTGACTCTCTTCAGGGCGTAATGATTTAGGTTGGAAGACTGGAATGTCGTTTGACTGAGCCAAAACCTTTACCGGACTAGGCGTCAATTTATTACCGCGGCCTGCAGGGCGATCGGGCTGTGTAAATACAGCCACTACCTGATGCTCAGAAGCGAGCAGCGCGTCAAGATGACGCGCTGCAAAGTCAGGTGTGCCAGCGAAGATTATTTTTAATGGGGCAGACACATTTATCCCTTCTAAAGAGCTTAAGATTCTCGCGTGTTTTGACGCGCCAGCTTCTCTAATTTCATTTTGATTCGCTGACGCTTCAACGGCGACAGATAATCAATAAAAAGTTTGCCGTCCAGGTGATCAATTTCATGCTGGATACAGATTGCCAACAAATCACCGGTTTCCAGCTCAAAGCTATTACCATCGCGATCGAGCGCACGAATTTTTACACGCTCAGCACGCGGTACGAAAGCGCGTTGATCGGGTATAGAGAGACAACCTTCTTCAATTCCCGTTTCGCCACTTTTTTCCAGCAACTCGGGATTAATCAGCACCAAGCGTTCTTCACGGCTTTCAGAAACATCAATCACTATGATGCGTTGATGAATATCGACTTGCGTAGCGGCCAGCCCAATGCCTTCTTCGGCGTACATCGTTTCAAACATATCATCCACGATACGCTGAATATCTGCGTTAACTTCTTTAACTGGCGCGGCGATTTTGCGCAGACGCTCGTCAGGGAAATGTAATACCTGCAAAACTGACATAAATTTCCAGATCTGTATTCGGTTAAGTAAAGATTACTACCTCATATTGTAGACTTTTTGGGGCATGATTGACAGCATTCCACCGCAGGAAGCCTCAGCGAAAATGGATGCTAAAAAATGGAAAAGATGGCGTTATGTCTACAATTAGCCGCTGTTAGCGGAATGGTTGGTAAGCGTTGGCTTGAAGCCGCAAACCTGCTTTTAAGCGGGGGTGATGTCGCTAAACATTTGTCTCAGCTTAAATTTGATGAGCGCCAACGACAACAATTCAATAGTTTCCAGCAGGCTAATTTCAAAGAGCTACAGGCATGGCTCGCCAGTCATCGCAAACACCATCTCCTTACGGCGCTTGATGACCATTACCCCGCTTTGCTTACTGAGACTGATCGCTTCCCGCCGCTTATTTATATCAAGGGCGATCCTGCAGCTCTAAATACACCGCAGTTGGCTGTGGTCGGGAGCCGTAATTGCTCACATTATGGACGACACTGGTGCGAATGGTTTACTCAACAATTGGCGTTAAGTGGTTTGACTATAACGAGTGGGTTAGCCCGTGGCATTGATGGCGTTGCACATCATGCTGCACTTAATGTCGAAGGCAAAACGGTGGCAGTATTGGGTAGCGGTTTGAAGCACCTCTATCCGAAATCTCATTTCGCACTCGCTGAAGAAATCGTAGAAAAAGGTGGGGCGATTATCTCAGAATTCCCGCTAAATGCACCACCTAACGCCACCCATTTCCCTCGACGTAATCGTATTATCAGTGGCCTGAGCCAAGGTGTGTTAGTGGTTGAAGCCTCACTCAAGAGCGGTTCACTTGTTACCGCACGTTATGCCCTTGAGCAAAATCGTAACGTCTATGCTTTGCCCGGGTCATTGGGTAATCCCAGCAGCGAAGGTACAAATTGGCTAATCCAACAAGGCGCAATGTTAGTGGCGCACCCCAATAATATTCTCGAAGATTTGGGCAGTGCGCTTAACTGGTTACCTGTTACAAAATCAGATGAAATATATTGTGATGACAATGTTCATGCTCCATTGCCATTTGCCGATGTGTTGGCTAACGTAGGTGATGAGGTTACACCTGTTGACGTTGTCGCTGAACGTGCCGGCCAACCTGTGCCAGTTATCTCAGCTCAGTTGCTGGAACTGGAGTTAGCAGGATGGATCGCAGCTGTACCCGGCGGCTATGTCCGATTGAGGAGGGCATGCCATGTTCGACGTACTCATGTACTTGTTTGAGACATATATCCACAACGAAGCAGAAATGGGTGTTGATCAGGACAGATTGACAGATGACTTGACGGATGCCGGTTTTCATCGTGAAGATATTTATAATGCGTTGAACTGGTTAGAGAAGTTGGCGGACTATCAAGAAGGGCTGGTTGCGCCAATTTTACTGACAAATGATCCGCTCTCCATGCGTATCTATACAGATGAAGAGAGCAAACGTTTAGATGCTGAAAGCCGTGGTTTCCTATTATTTTTGGAACAAATTCAAGTTTTGAATTTGGAAACACGTGAAATGGTCATTGAACGTGTCATGGCGCTTGATACTCCAGACTTCGATCTTGAGGACCTTAAGTGGGTAATATTAATGGTTTTATTTAATATACCTGGATGTGAAAACGCTTATCAGCAGATGGAAGAACTGCTATTCGACGTCAATGAAGGTATGCTGCATTAAATTCCTTTTCATACATCTCTATCGTTATGAGTAAAACTGCACTCTTCGCTGTGCGAAAACAGGATCCCTGCCCCGCTTGCGGGGCAGAACTTGTTATTCGTTCTGGCAAACATGGACCTTTTCTTGGCTGCGCAAATTATCCTGCTTGCGATTATATCCGCCCACTGAAAAATCAGGCTGATGGCCATATCGTTAAAGTGTTGGAGGGGCATGCTTGCCCGGATTGTGGAGCAGATAAAGTGCTGCGCCAAGGGCGCTACGGTATGTTTATCGGTTGCAGCCATTATCCCGAATGCGCTTATACGGAAACCATCGACAAACCAGATGAGACTACGATTGATTGTCCTCAGTGTCAGAAAGGCAAGCTTGTACAGCGCCGATCGCGCTTCGGCAAAACGTTTCATGCCTGCGATCGTTATCCGGCCTGTCAATTTGCAGTAAATCTCACCCCAATTGCAGGCGTGTGTCCATATTGCCAGTTTCCTTTATTAGTTGAGAAAAAAACTGCGCAGGGCGTAAAGCTGTTCTGTGCCAGTAAAAGTTGCGGCAAAGCTATCGCTCAAGAGAATTAAGAGTTCAACATGCATAACCAAGATCTTTCTACTTCGTTAAATGATTGCGTAGGTCACCTTAAACGTCACGCCGTAATCGCCTATCCTACTGAAGCTGTTTTTGGGCTGGGGTGCGATCCGGATCATGAAAGTGCAGTAATGGCGTTATTAGCTCTTAAACAAAGACCCGTCGAAAAAGGGTTGATCCTGATTGCTTCTGAATATGCGCAATTAGAACCCTATGTGTCCGATCGAGAGCTTTCAGTCATCCAGCGAGAGCGGATGTTTGCCTGCTGGCCTGGACCAGTAACATTTGTTGTGCCGGCTCCGCCGCATACTCCCCGTTGGTTAACGGGAAAATTTGATACATTGGCGATACGAGTCAGTGATCATCCTGATGTACAAGCATTATGCCGCGCATTTGGTAAACCTTTAGTTTCAACCAGCGCTAATCTTTCGGGGCAACCGCCTTGCCGCACAATAGAAGAAGTAAAATTGCAGTTTGGTAATGACTTTCCTGTCCTCCCGGGATTAACCGGTGGGAGGCAAAATCCTTCCGAAATTCGCGACGTCATCACCGGTGATCTCATACGACAGGGATAATTTATGAATAACTATGCTGTTTTTGGTAACCCTGTTAGCCACAGTAAGTCGCCATTCATTCACCAAGCCTTTGCCCAACAGACGGGCATAGAGCATCGCTACGGCCGTATTTGTGCTCCGCTAGATGGATTTCCGCAGGAAATCGCTGAGTTCTTTGCTCAAGAAGGCGTAGGGGCAAATGTCACCCTGCCTTTTAAGCAGCAGGCGTGGAAATTGGCAGACGAGCTTAGCGAGCGGGCAGCCCTTTCCGGCGCAGTGAATACATTAAAGAAGCGCAAAGATGGCACTATCCTCGGCGACAATACTGATGGTATTGGTTTATTGAGCGATCTCGAACGTCTCTCGATGATTAAGCCGGGAGACAGAGTTCTTCTGGTCGGGGCAGGCGGCGCTGCACGTGGCGTAATTCTACCCTTACTTTCTTTGGGCATTGCATTAACCGTGACTAATCGTACGCGCTCGCGAGCAGATGAATTAGCAAATCTCTTTAAACACAGCGGTGCAATCAATACTTGTAGCTTTGATGAATTAGAAGGCAAAGCGTTCGAACTCATCATTAATGCTACGTCTAGTGGCGTTGATGGGCAAACTCCACCCTTACCTGTTTCGTTAGTGCATCCCAGCTTACGCTGCTATGACATGTTTTATCAGTCTGGGCAAACGCCGTTCTTATATTGGTGCCAACAGTTTGGTGCACTTCATTTAGCCGACGGTCTGGGCATGCTGGTGGGACAAGCGGCACATGCCTTTCATTTATGGCATGGCGTTATGCCTGATACCGCGCCAGTAATTGAATCTTTGAAAAGAGAGCTAGAGCTATGAATCAGGCGATTCAATTTCCCGATCGAGAGCATCTCGATCCGAATTTAAACGCTATTTGTTTTCCTGTATTAGTTAATGGCATGGGGCTGACCTGTGCCATCTATACAGAGGCGTTACATCAACGGTTTGGCGACGAGGAAGCGATGACGCTTTTTAGCAACCACCGCTGGGATCTGGAAGAAGAAGCCGAACGCTGTATTCGTCGAGATGAAGTTGATGTTCAGGGTTGGGTTTGGCTTTCTGTCAAATAGTCATCTTTCCATCCGACATAATTATTAGCCGAATACAGCAGCCCTTCAATTTCCTTTTTGTTAAGCGGTCGAATCTGTTTTACCGGACTTCCTAAATATAGATAACCGCTTTCGAGACGTTTACCTGGAGGCACCAAGCTTCCTGCACCAATCATCACATCATCTTCTACAACGACCGCATCCAACAAAATAGACCCCATCCCAACCAAAACACGATTACCTATAGTGCAGCCATGCAGCATTGCTTTATGCCCAACCGTGACATCTTCACCAATTATTAGAGGGTAACCTTCGGGATTTGATGCTGATTTATGAGTGACGTGCAGAACGCTGCCGTCCTGTATGTTAGTACGGGCACCAATACGCACTTGATTCACATCTCCACGAATAGCAACCAAGGGCCAAATACTAACATCATCCGACATGATGACATCCCCAACGACAACGCTGGTCGGATCTATCATTACGCGCTGGCCCAGCTGTGGATAAAGGCGTTTGTAAGGACGTAAGGCTGATGACATAAAAGCTCTCCTTTACTTAGTTTCTTTGCAGCCTGGTGTGATTTTGAGCGTCAGGCAAGGGGATTCTGCCTGAGATCGATGACGATCTCATCAATATGAATGTTTTCTCGCCACTTAGAAAAAAGATCCAGAAAAAGGCTTGTGCTAAGAAATTGGATCCCTATAATGCGCCTCCACTGACACGGCAAACCGGCAACGGGATGGCGGTTCAGGAGACACAGGAAACTGGGTCGCCGGAGAAAACTTCTGAAAAAGGGGTTGACTCTGAAGGAGAGAAGCGTAATATACGCCACCTCGCGACAGACCGGCTAAGCCGCTGTTCGCACTGCTCTTTAACAATTTATCAGACAATCTGTGTGGGCACTCGCAGGATGGATATCAGCGTCTCCGGACGTAAAAAATATCAAGCCTCACGAGTGAACACATAATGAAATTCATTATGACGTTTTACAGATGAGCACCGCTTAACTTGTTTAAGCAAATCAAACTTAAATTGAAGAGTTTGATCATGGCTCAGATTGAACGCTGGCGGCAGGCCTAACACATGCAAGTCGGACGGTAGCACAGGAGAGCTTGCTCTCCGGGTGACGAGTGGCGGACGGGTGAGTAATGTCTGGGAAACTGCCCGATGGAGGGGGATAACTACTGGAAACGGTAGCTAATACCGCATAACGTCGCAAGACCAAAGTGGGGGACCTTCGGGCCTCACACCATCGGATGTGCCCAGATGGGATTAGCTAGTAGGCGGGGTAATGGCCCACCTAGGCGACGATCCCTAGCTGGTCTGAGAGGATGACCAGCCACACTGGAACTGAGACACGGTCCAGACTCCTACGGGAGGCAGCAGTGGGGAATATTGCACAATGGGCGCAAGCCTGATGCAGCCATGCCGCGTGTATGAAGAAGGCCTTCGGGTTGTAAAGTACTTTCAGCGGGGAGGAAGGCGATGCGGTTAATAACCGCGTCGATTGACGTTACCCGCAGAAGAAGCACCGGCTAACTCCGTGCCAGCAGCCGCGGTAATACG